>CAVIJO010000006.1:0-80933 GCA_963643445.1 Candidatus Methanomethylophilaceae archaeon | reverse complement strand
ATCCGCCGAGACGGAATCCAAAACAATCACAAAAGACGCAGCCAGGACTGCGGTCAGGATAAGCGCTGTAATTTTTCTCATAGCGTCGACTCCTTTGCGCCAATGGAGTAATATCGCACCCGCCCCTATTAATCATATACGACGGACAGGCTCTCTGCCGGTCTTCCGCACAATCGGCCCGTGCCGTGCGTTTTCGAATCGGAAAAAGACGCGGTCCCGGACACGGGGCAGGGCATCCGGATACCGTGTTCGGCCGCTGTCGGAATGATCCTCCTCGACCTGTTCGGCACCCCGCGGACGGCGCACCTGTATCCGTCATATGTCGATTTTTTAGTACGATTATTGACTATAACTTCGTCAAACGATGAATTTCATACGATTTATGCCAGTTTGATTACGAAAAACATGGATTTGGTACAATATTCGAATGCAATTTTACGAATTTCACATTCATGTAGGTTAGGTTTATTAAAGGGAAGTTTATACCGCCAATCATGTTGGAATTCTTCAGCCCCAAATCCGTGGCAATCATCGGCGCATCCAACGATGTGACCAAGCTCGGTGGGATGCTCGTCAAGAACATGCTTGACGCAGATTACAAAGGAAAACTCTGCCCCGTCAACCCCAAGGGCGGAGAGATACAGGGACTCAAAGCCTACACCAACGTCAAGGAGATCGGCGAGCCCGTCGACCTCGCCGTCGTGGCCGTCAAGAACACCCTCGTCCTGCAGGCCGTGAGGGACTGCGCCGAGGCGGGGATCCACCACATGAGTATCCTCACCGCGGGATTCAAGGAGGACAGTCCCGAGGGCGCCGAGATGGAGAAGGAGATCGTCGCCGAGGCGAAGAAACTCGGCGTCAGGGTCTGCGGACCCAACTGCTTCGGCGGAATGAACGTCAGGGGCGGTGTGAACTACACCTTCTCGCACCTCCTCCCCCAGGCCGGAAACATCTCCATCATGTCCCAGTCCGGTGCCGTCGGATCGTCGATCCTCGACTGGTCCTGCGCCAACGGGGTGGGCCTCGCCAACTTCATCACCTTCGGGAACAAGTGCGACCTCGACGAGGCCGATTTCCTGAGGTACTTCTCCGAGGACCCCAACACCAAGGTCATCGGAATGTACTGCGAGGGTATCTCCAACGGGGAGAAGTTCATCAAAGCGGTCCAGGAGATGCCCGTGAAGAAGCCCATCGTCATCTTCAAGTCCGGGAAGACCGAGGCCGGTTCCAAGGCGGCATCTTCCCACACCGGTTCCATCGCCGGTTCCGACGCCGTCAACAACGTCATCTTCAAGAAACTTAACATCCACAGGGCATTCGACCTCGACGAGTTGTTCGACGCCCTCCTGGTGTTCTCCTGCTGCAGCCCCATGAGGAAGGACGGGGTCGGCATCATCACCAACGCCGGAGGACTCGGGGTCATGTCTGCGGATGCGGCATTCAACGCCAAGCACATCGAGGCTGCGAAACTCGCGCCCGAGACCATCTCCGAGCTCAAGGCGGGACTCCCCAAGCTCGCGGGAATCACCAACCCCATCGACATCAGAGGGGACGCGGCCGCACAGGATTTCAAGACCGCCATCGACGCCGTCATCAAGGACAAGTCCGTCGGAGGACTCGTCATCATGGGGTCCCCGCTGGACACCGCAGACCTCGTCGCAGTCGCGAAACTCCTCGTCCAGATCATGGACGACATCCCCTACCCCACCGCCGTCTGCTTCGCCGGCGGGAAGAAGTGTGCGGAGGCCGACGCCATCCTCAAGGCCGGCAAATTCCCCTGCTATCCCACCCCCGACAGGGCCGTACGCGCCCTGGACATCCTCAGGCAGTATAACATCGGACTCGAGAAGGAATGCGCCGCACTCGCCGTGCCCAAGGTGGACGGCCGCGGAAAGGTGAAGGCCATCATCGACGCCGCCTGCGCCGAGGGACGCAAATCCCTCACCGAGGCGGAAGGGAAGCAGATCTTCAACGCATACGGCATCCCCATCCCCGGAGAGGCGACCGTCAACTCTGAGGCGGAGGCCGAGGCCGCCTGCGACAGGATCGGATACCCCGTCGTCATGAAGATCGTGTCCCCCGACATCGCCCACAAGACCGACGTCGGAGGAGTCGTCGTAGGTGTCAAGGACTCCGCCGCCGCGAAGGCCGCCTACACGCAGATCATGGAGAACTGCAGGAAGAACAAGCCCGAAGCGAGGCTCGACGGAGTGTCTGTCCAGCAGATGGTCTCCGGACAGGAGGTCATCCTCTCCATGATGAGAGACGTACAGTTCGGTCCCGTCGTCTCCTTCGGACTCGGAGGGATCTATGTGGAGATCCTCAGGGAGATCTCCCAGATGCACGTCCCCATGTCCGAGCAGCAGCTGGAGGAGATGATCACCTCCACCAAGGCGTACAAGCTCCTGTCGGGAGCCAGGGGAATGCCTGCTTCCGACATCGACGCCATCAAAGACGTCATCAAGAGGATCGTCCTCATCGCCCAGGAGAACCCCGAGATCGTCGAGCTGGAGATTAACCCCGTGCTCGTCGGCAGGAAGGGACAGGGCTGCTGGGCCGTCGATTGCCTGTGCACCCTCAAGCAGTGAGGGAAAAAACCTTTCCGGTCCCCCCGGGGACCGGTTCCTTTCTGGAACATATTTTAAACGGCCCGTTATATCAATGGTCATGACATCCGAGCTCGTTTTCGTGGGACTCGGCCTCAGCGGCACCGACGGGATGACCGTCGGGGCACTGAAAGCCCTGAAGGAATGCGACAAGATCTACGCCGAATTCTACACATCCACTCTCATCGGCACCGAGGTCTCCGACCTTGCGGAAGCCGTCGGGAAGGAGATCCACGTGGTCTACCGTTCCGAGGTGGAGGAGGGCCACGACATTATCAGCGACGCGAAGAACATGCGCGTGGCCTTCGTCACCGCCGGCGACACCATGCTCGCCACCACCCACGTGGACCTGAGGATCCAGGCTGTCATGGAGGGCATTCCTGTGAGGGTCTTCAACGGCGTGTCCATATTCAGCGCCTGTCCCACATGCCTCGGCCTCCAGCCCTACAAGTTCGGCAGGGCCGTCACCCTTCCGTTCCTGGAGAGGAACTACCAGCCCAAATCGCCTTACGACCACATCATGGAGAACAAGAAACGCGGTCTCCACACCATGATCCTTCTGGACATCAGGGCCGAGGAACTCAGGTACATGACCGCCAAGGACGCCATCGAGTGGCTCCTCGCGGGCGAGGAGAAGTGGGGAGAGGGACTCATTACGGACAAGACCCTCCTGTGCGTCGTATCCCACGCCGGCGCCGACGACGAGAAGGTCACCGCCGGATATCCCAGGGACCTTCTGGAGATGGATCTCGGCGCCCCGCTGCAGACCCTCGTCCTGCCCGGAGACCTCCACTTCATGGAGGCGGAGGCCCTCGTGGACTTCGCCGGGGCCCCGGAAGAGATCATACAGGATGATGAATGATGGCCCGCTGCATCCGCGTCCCCAGGGCCGAGGGCGAGAGCATCAGGAAGGCCCTCATGGACGAGGGACTTCTCGATCTGGCACATCGCATCGGGTCCGACAGGGACGGGATACTCATCCCCGTACTCTGCGACGGATTCAGGGGATATCCCGCCGTCGATGCGGAACTCAGGCCCTCTGAGCACGGGGAGACGGATTACAAGAACATCGCCGCAGTGCCGGAGGATCTGAAGGAACTGCTCCCGAAATCCTTCGACGTGGTTGGCGACATAGCCATTCTCAAACTGGAGGAGCTGCTTCTCCCGTATGGGGCGGAGATAGGGGAGGCCCTGATGAAGGTCACTCCCAACATCCGCGCCGTCTTCCTGGACGGCGGGGTGAAAGGGGAATTCAGGATCCGCGAACTGGAGAGGATAGCCGGTTCGGGCACATCCGAAACCATCCACAGGGAGTTCGGCACCCGCATGATGACCGACCCCTCCAAGGTCTACTTCAATCCGCGTCTGGCCACCGAGAGGTCCAGGGTGGCCGCCATGGTGAAGGACGGGGAGGTCGTCATCGACATGTTCGCCGGCGTCGCACCTTTCGGGACGGTCATATGCAGACATGCGAAGCCCGCCAAGGTCTATTCCATAGACCTCAATCCCGACTGCGAGCGTTTCATGAAGGAGAATATGCGCCTCAATCATATCTCCGACATGGAATGCATGATCGGCGATTCGACGGAGATCGTGAAGACCCTCCCGAAGGCCGACCGCATCATAATGAACCTTCCGCAGATGGCCGACCGTTTCCTGGATTCGGCGCTCCGTGCGGTGAAGCCCACAGGGACAATCCATATGCACAAGATCATGGAACGCGATGATCTGGCACATTTCAAGGAAGACTTGTGTAAAAGGATGGCGGACGAGGGCCTCGGCATGAGGATCGTCCGCATTTCGGAACTGAAGACGTACTCGCCGACTATGAGCGTGTACGTCTTCGATATCTGTCCCGAATTCACTTCCTGATCGGATCGAGGGTGACGCCGGTCTGACCCTGATAGTGGCCGCTGCGTTTCTCGTAACTCTTCTCGGAGGCGGAGGTCATAGTCTGGAAGACCAGTTGGCAGTACCTCTCCCCGATGGGTATCTCCAACTCCCTGTCCGAGCTGTTGTATGATCCGAGCGTGAGGGTCCCCTCGAAGCCCGCATCGACCATCCCGAAGGCCGCGATGGTCCCTTTCCTTATCCAGGATGTCCTGAGCCAGAGGTTGCCGCAGACGTCGTCCGCCATGCGGACCCTCTCTACGGTGGAGACGAAGAACATGGTCTTCGGCGGCACCTTCACGGTGCCTTCGCTGAATACCTTCCCGTCGATGGAGATCTCCGCCACCCTCAGGTCGTAGCCGTTGGGGGTGAGGCTCTTCTCGCTGTAGTCGCTGATGCCTATGCGCCCGTTCTTCATGCCGTACAGGATGTCCCTGTCCGATAGGATTGCCATGGGAACGCAATCGTCTCCGTGCTAATAAAATCTGTCAGCGGAACCTCTGGCGGTCGGCCACGGAGTTCAGGACGCCGTCAAGGAGTCTCACCGTCCCGCCGAGACCAACGGCGGGTTCGGGGCGGACGTTCACGGACCTGTCGCCCGGGCATTCGATATCCACATGTGCCAGCGCAACGCCTCTGGATACCGCGGAGGAACACAGGGCCCCTCCCGCGAT
This sequence comes from Candidatus Methanomethylophilaceae archaeon, assembly GCA_963643445.1. Classification (GTDB taxonomy): domain Archaea; phylum Thermoplasmatota; class Thermoplasmata; order Methanomassiliicoccales; family Methanomethylophilaceae; genus Methanomethylophilus. The sequence goes on along the minus strand of CAVIJO010000006.1, from coordinate 75,763 downwards.
GATGATGTCTGCCTCCGTATGCATCGCATCGTCCGACAGGGGTATGCCTTTGGATCCGAAGAACGAGACGGTTCTTTCCTTCCATATGTCTCCGTTCGGACACGTGACTGCCACAGGCACCATCCCGAGGTATGCGTAGAGGAAGACGGAGACGGCATAGGCCGTCGAACCGTCGCAGTACAGCGAAAACGTGTGTCCGCGGGGGAGGATATGGCAGGATTCCATGACTTTCACGCAGTCCGCCGCCCTCCTCCTGCGTTTCTTTATCTCCGACAGGGCCGCGGACGGATCTTTATCCAGGATCCGGCACGCCTCCTTCACCCAGTTCTCCAGGCTTTCGAATCCGATCGGCGCTCCGTATCCGTTCTCCGCACAGGGGATGCCGTACTCCTTCCGGTAGAATTCCGCTATTCTGTCCCCGTATTCCGGGTACACAGGGATATTCGCCTCGGCCGAGGCGGATTCCTTTATGTCCTCCACCGACCACCCTGCGCCGATGACGCAGTTCACCGTTATCCCGCACAGTGCCAGCAGTTCTTCCAGGTCCTCCGCGGTGTCCTTCCAGTTCAGGTGCAGGACGGAGAGCCCGACGAGGTTCACGGTTCCCTTCACGGTCTCCCGTCTCTCCGGTTTCACAGTATCCAGGATGGCGAGGACCGCATCCTGAAAACCGTCGGAGCAGGTCCCCGAGTAGTCCGCATGGTCTATGGCCACCACCGGCACATCTGCGGCCACGGAACGGATATCCTCTCCCACGAGGGAGGCCCCGGGGGAACTGACGATGCCTATCATCGAAGGCTTCATCGCCTCTATTTTCGCGCAGAGATCCTCCAGGCGGGTTTTTCCGCCGGTGACGAATGTGTCCATGTCGAGGTAGGTGCACGGAAGGCGGGGCTGGCCGAAGAAGTACTTTCCGCCTATCCCGAACATATTGCGGGCGACGGGGTCGCCGTCCCTCATCCTGTAGCAGATCTCCGATACCGATGCGGGATAGTATTTGCATCCGGTGGGGCCGTGGACGGCGGTGTACCCGTCCGCCACTCCTTCCAATCCCGCGATGACTCCCAGAAGGCTCTCGGGCCTCTCATTCTCCAGCGGCATCTTCCCTCCATCCTTCTTTTTCGGGGGCGAGCATCCCCCTTATCCAGTCATCGGTGAGGCCTTTGGCGGCGAACGTGTCGGAGGACGGTGCGCAGGGCAGTCTCGATTGGTATATCGAGGGGTCGACATCCGCCGCCGCAGGTGACAGGAGGATGTCGGGATGAAGGGAATCTATCGCCTTCATGATCTCCGGGATATCCTTTTCCGTCACCGTTCTGAAACCGTTCTTCAGGCCAGTGCAGTTCAGATCGCAGGTGTGGTCCGGACGGACGAATATGTATGCACCGACGGTCTTCAGACCCGCCCCGTCCGCGGCCTCGGTGATCCAGGAGACGTCGTCGCCCACTGCGAGGATGCAGCAGGTCTTCCCGGAAAGTATGCTTCTGGGTCTTTCCATCATCTCCGCGAATCTCTTCCGGAGGGAGGATATCAGTTCCTCCCCGTCCTTCTCCCGGCCGAAGAACCGGGATACGCAGCGGATCCACGAGGAGGTCCCCTCCAATCCTCCGCGGACGGGTTCGTCCAGCGTCTTCATGCCGTACCTGTCCTCCAGGAATGCGCATATCTTGCAGGAGAATGTGTCGGGGTTGAGTTTCAGGTTGGCGCACGCACGCGGTATGCGCCCGATACTTTCCATGTCGGTGATCCCAGGGAGGACGCAGTTGACGGTAATCCCTATGGTCGAGAGCAGGTCAGACACGTGCGCCAGTTCGCTCCCCATGTTGCTGGACATTGTTTTGGATCCGACGAGGTTGACGGAGTAAGGTATCTTCTCCCCCGGCTCGGAGAACCTCTCCGCGAGGCCGATCCCGGCATCGATGACGCCCTGCATGAAGTCTCCCGTGCCGTTGCCGTCCTCGTCGAGGACGCATATGCGCATTCCGGGATACCCGGCCTCAGCCTTCTTCACCGCTCCGGCGATGTCGTCGCCGATAATTCCCGGGGGACAGGCGGTTATCACGGCGATATCCTTCTTCCCGGCTTCGGCGCATCTTCTCAGAGCATCCTCCAGGGCCGGGAGCCCGCCGAAGATCATGTCATGCTCGTCCATATCCGTGCATACGACGTCGGGGTCCTCGAACGCCTTCACCGTCCGATGCCCGCGCCTCAGGGCGCCCTTCACGCTGCTCGCATCCAGCTGTATCGTGAAATGCGCACAGCTCTTCGGGGAATGGAGGACGGTCGTCAGCCCCTCCACGGAAGTACATACGGAGGATGCCCCGCTGAACGCGCATCCGTGCAGAGGTTCCCCGTATACGATGCGTCCGGAGGAGTACGGCCGGGGCCTGCTGCGCACAGTCTTCGGGACGGGGTGCGCAGGCGCCGCATGCACCCGGGCACTCTCCCTTCCCAGGATGATCTTCTCCAGTTCCTCCTCCGGGAGGAATCCGGCTTTGTATTTCTTTCCCTCCAAAACCCTATGTGCCAGATCTCTGAACGATGCGGCTGTGGGGGAGTCGGGGGACATCTCCACGACGGTCTTTCCGAGCTTCTCCGCCTCCATGAATACGGGGGATCTCCCGAATTTCGCAATGACCGGTACGCCCACGGCTTCGGAGAATCTTTCGACCCGTTCCTCCTCTGCGGGATCCCCTCTGCTGTTGAATATCAGCCCGCCGATCCTGTCGGGGTCGTAGTTGGCGGTGCCCCGGAGGATGTTGTTGGCCGCATAAATGGACATGAATTCGCCGGAGGTCACGATGTAGACCGTATCCGCGTAATCCTTCCTGAGGGGGACGGCGAATCCTCCGCAGACGACGTCCCCGAGGACATCGAAGAGGGTGACATCCGCATCCAGCGATTCGGCCCCGAGGGTTCCTAAAAGGTCGAAGGCGGAGATTATGCCTCTTCCGGCACACCCTATGCCGGGTTCCGGCCCTCCTGCCTCGACGCACATGCATCCCTTGTATCCGACGGTGACCACGTCTTCCAGTTTTCTGTCGTCTGGCACAGTGTTCTTGAGATAGTCCAGGACCGTGTTCTGGATCCGCCCGCCTATGAGTCCCCTGGTGGAATCGTGCTTCGGATCGCAGCCTATCTGCAGGACCTTCACGCCCATGTTGCCGAGGGCTGCGGTGAGATTGGACGACACCGTGGATTTGCCGATGCCGCCTTTTCCGTATATCGCTATCTTCCTGCCCATTTCACGTACCGCGGGGCCGTTCCGGAACGGTCCTTCCATGAGGATAAAACCAAATCCAATGTATTTAAATCATAATCGGGGTGGTACGTTACATCCCGCTTACATTAATATCGGACTAAATGATTCTGGATATGTGTACCGGAAAGGCGCGCCGAAGATGGCTGTAATATCCATCGCCCAAGGGCCCCTTTTCCAATCCAACAGAAGTTTATTATCTGCCGCGGGCATGTGGAGACGATACAATGCGGATCATACCGAGGAGCGAGCTTACGGGCCTGCCTAAGACCGTGCACGGAGGGCAGGGGTGGAGACTCGCCGGAGTGGAGGATTTCAGTCAGAACCTCAATCCTCTCGGCCCTCCGCAGGATATCGGACGGATCATATCCGACGCCGTGTCGGAGATCGGGCATTACCCCGATGCTTCCAACGACATACCCAGAGGCGTGATTTCCGAATATTTCGGCGTCGGGAAGGACTGCGTCGTCATGGGTGCGGGATCGTCCGAGATCATCCGGAATTTCCCTGCGGCTTTCGCCGCGCCCGGCGACAGAGTCCTCATGATGAGACCTTCCTTCGCCGAGTATGCGCAGCAGTGCAGGATCGCGGGGGCCTCGGTCGAATTCATGGACCTCCTTCCGGAGAACGACTACTGCATAGATGCGGAGGAACTGTCCCGCAGGATCCGCGGGACGCACTACAAGGCGGTGTACATCTGCAACCCCAACAATCCCACCGGGCGCATCGAGCCCCGGGAGAAGATACTGGGGATCGTGAGGGAATGCGAGGATCTGGAGACCATGGTGTTCCTTGACGAGACCCTTCTGGGTCTTTCCGCCGATGCGGACGGGGTGTCCCTCACCGGGTATGTCGGGAAGTTCTCCAACCTCATCATCGCCGACTCCCTGACCAAGACCTTCGCCATCCCCGGGATGAGGATAGGGTTCGGCCTCTCCTCCCCGGAGATAGTCTCCGAGATGGAGAAGGTGCAGCTTCCGTGGAACCTCGGGACAGTGGAGCAGGCCGTCGCGGCGTACCTGGTCGGACACCGCATGGATTATCCGCGCAGGGTGGCCGGGGAACTGAGGACGGAATCGGTGCGCATGCATTCGGCACTGGAGGAAATGGGGTTCCCCGTCGGGAACCTCTCGGATTCGTTCTTCTACTTCGTCCCGACCGGGATCCCGGGACTCACGGGTGCGGGCATGGCCGCGCTCATGCAGGAGAAAGGTATACTGATACGCGACTGTGCCTCCTTCGGGGAGAGGTTCGCTGGATACATCAGATACTGTGTGAAAGACGGCGGCAGGAACGACAGGTTCCTGGCGGCCGCACAGGCCGTCGTAGACGGACTCCGGGGAAGATGAGACCGTGGAACTGTGGGCGGACGCTGTTCTGATCGCGGTCTTCGCATTCCTCATAGACCGCTATATCGGCGACGTCCCCAACAGATATCACCCCCTCAGGTGGTTGGGAAATCTTCTGGACTGCATCGACAGACGCATAACGGACCGCCGTTCGAAGAAGAACGCCGTCATAGGATTTCTGTCATACGTCCTGGTTCTGCTCGTGTTCGGGGGGATCGCCCTCACGGTCACCATGGCCGTCCGCTACGGTCTCGGCGGTTTCGGGGAATTCGGGATATCCGGCGTATCCTGCAGCGCGGGGGAACTGATATGGATCCTGGTGTCGGCGCTGTTCGTGAAGGTCACGTTTGCACTCTTCGCGTTCAGGAAGTTCTGCGCTCCCATAGAGGACGACCTGAACAGGGGCGACCTGGAGGCCGCGGCCGACAAGACCCAGATGATGGTCAACAGGAAGATGAGAGGCATGGATCTCCCCCATATCACATCCTCCTGCTGCGAGACGGTGTCGGAGAATCTGGTGGACAGCGTCATATCCCCGCTCTTCTACTTCGGACTGTTCGGTCTGCCGGGGGCGGTGATGTTCAGATGCTCCAACCTTATGGACGCCATGTGGGGTCACACGGACGAGAAATATTACGTGCTGGGACATTTTCCCGCAAGGCTCGACGACGTCCTCGGGTTCATACCTTCGAGGCTTGCGCCGTTCTTCGTGGGATTCGCCGCCCGGTTCTCCCGCAGGAGGAGCGGCCGCAGCGCGGTGAGGGCCGCCGTGGAGGAGCACAGGAAGACGCCCAGCCCCAACAGCGGGTGGCCGATGACGGCCGTGGCGGCTGCGATGGGCGTGTCGTTCGAGAAGGAGGGAGTCTACGTGATGGGCGAGGGTCCCCTCCCGTCGGTGGACGACATCCGCCGCTGTTATCACCTCGTGGAACTGACGTCCGTCCTGTTCCTGATTATAGTAACCATACCTCTCTGCATATTCCTGGGTATCCACGTCCAGGTGTTCGCGGAGGACTTTATACACCGCATTCTGGAGGGCATTCTGATATGAGATATGTGAAAGGTTTCGAGATCCGTGAGGAAGAGAACTTCGAGGCTACCGCGATCATCCGTTTCACGGAGAAGATGGAGGTACTGAGCAGTGCGCCGTATAACGGCGGACATGCGGTCACGGATACGGTGTTCATCATGCAGGTGCCCCACGACTACAGCGGGGATTACAGGAAGGATCTCGCCGTCAAGGTCGGACAGTACGGCCTTCCGGCGGATTCGGTGGGATTCATGACCGCCGCCGAGGTGAAGTACGTCTTCTCGGAGGCGGAGAAGGCGTTCGGCACGGGGGAGGTGTACGTCGCGGCCACCGCGGGCGTCACGAACTGCGTCGAGGCCGGGAACGCCCTCGACCGCTGGGAGGAGAAGTCGGCCCGTTCCGCGGAGATCTACAGGAGACTGATCGCAGGGACGATAAACATCCTCGCGGTGTCCTCCGTCCCGCTGGACGATGCCGGGAAGATCAACATGATGATCCCGCTGGTGGAGGCGAAGACCCTCGCCATGAGGGATCTGGGTTATACTGAGACGGGTACCACTTCGGACGCCATGGCGGTCGTCTCCCCCGTATCCGGGGAGAGGATCCCGTTCGCCGGGACCGGCACGGAACTCGGCATGGCCGCCGCATGCTGCGTGAGGAAGGCCGTGGCCGAATGCATCAGGAAGAGGGGCGAGTCGCCCGAGCCCAAGGACGCCCTGAGGATGCTGGGAGAGAAGGGTATAGACGGCGAGATGCTGTGGACGTGTGCTTCCGCCCTCGGAATGGAGGACTGTTCGAGGGACGGGTTCTCGGAAACCCTCGCGGCGATGGCCGCGGACCCGGACATCTGCGCCCTCACATACGGGATGCTGGCGGCCGGGGACATGGCGGAAAAGGGCTGCATAAACGGTCAGGACGGGACTGGGATCCCCGAGGCCCTCTCCGACGGCACCCTGGCGATGTTCCTGGCGGGAAAGATATCGGAGACCCGGGGCGGGGATTCCACCGTGGATCTCATCAGGATGAGGCCCCTGAGGGACGAGAATGTAGGCGAATGCGCCGAGAATGCGGCGTACGGACTGGTCGCAGGGGTGGTCGGATACATGACGGGGTTTTCGGATGACTGACGGTTCGGATGCGGACAGGGGCGGGGTGCTTTCGGCCCTGAAGTGCATGTTCTCCTTCTTTACGATAGTGCGTCTGGATGTCGGACAGAAGGAATTCGATGCGATGGAGAGGAATTTCTGGGCCGTCCCCATGGTGGGATTCGTCAACGGCCTCATCGCCGCGGTCATATGCATTCTGCTGGCGGAGGCGGGCGTGAGTCCGCTCCTGCAGGGTGTCGCGGCTCTCGTCACGGTGTTCGTGTTCTCCAAATTCCTCCATTTCGACGGCCTCACCGATTTCGGGGACGGGATGGTGGTCTCTTCCGGGAACCGGGAGGATCACATACGCGCCCTGAAGGACAGTCTCATCGGCGCAGGCGGGTTCGGGGTCGCGCTCACGGTGGTCCTGATATCCGTCGCCTGCTACACGGACATCGCCGTCCGCTGGGGAGCCGTCGCTGCGGCAGTCTTCGCCGCGGAGATCCTCGTGAAGAACGCCCAGGTGGCGGCGGCCGCCTTCGGGGAACCCGGCAACGGCATGGCGTCCCGTCAGGTCGGGATGACGGGCGGAAAATCCCTCGCCGGTTCGACGGTCCTTTCCGCCGTCCTGCTTGCGGCGGTGTATTTCATTTACCGTTCCGCCGCCGATATCAGAGGATACGCCTTCTGCGGGGACGCAATCGCGGCATGCATGGTGCTGGGTCTTCTGCTTTCGGTACTCACCGGGTGGCTGATGGCCCGTACTGCCAACAGGACCTTCGGATTCGTGAACGGGGACATCTTGGGGGCGGCGAACGAGATCTCCCGTGCCGTCATGCTCGTCATGACGGCCGCAGTATTGGGAATGTGGGTCTGATGGAGGCTCTGATCAACGCGGGAGGGAAAGGGACCCGCATGGGCCCCTGCGGCATCGAGAAACCGATGCAGATGATCGGCGGGAAACACGTGGTCATGCGCGTGGTCGAGGCCATGCGCGGTGCGAAAGGGATAGACCGCGTCCTCGTGTCCGTGAGCCCCAATACCCCCAAGACGGAGGAGTATCTCAAAAGCATAGGGGTGGAGACGATAAGGACCTCCGGGGAGGATTATATGATGGATCTCCACGAGTCATTCTCCGTCATGAACGGCGATTATGTGATGACGAGTCCGTCCGACGTCCCGCTGATGACCTCTTCCGTGATAGAATGCACCCTGGACAGTTTCAGTCCGGAGATGGAATCCATGATCGTCCTCGTGAAGGCGGGGATCGTCCGTCAGATGGGCATAGTCCCGTCGTACACGAGGGAGATAGACGGGGAGGAGTGGGTCCTCTCCGGCGTGTCCGTCATGGACAGGGTGGGCACCCTGGAAGGCAGATATCTCAACGAATGCTGCCTCAAGACCGACTGGAAGGAGCTGGCCGTGAACGTGAACACGCAGGCCGAGCTTTTCCTGGCCAGAAAGCTATTCTGATCACTCGTCGGTGGATTCCAGGACGGGCTTCTCCGATCTTCCGGAGGATGCCTTGGATTTCGGAGAGGCCTTCTTGGCCGTCTTCCTGGCTGTCTTCTTCCGGTCGGATACCACCACCGTGACGACCCTTCCGACCCTGTCGTCGCCCGATGCGCCGGCGGGTGCGGGGGAGGTTTTCTCGGTTTCCGTCCCCGTCTGTTTCCTCTTCTTGCGGAGGGGACAGTCCATGTTGATGCATTCCTTCATGGAGCCGATCTGCAGGACCGGTGCGCCGCACTCGGGACAGGCCTCCCCGGTGGGGGTTACGGTCCCTCTGGGCCTCAGCGGATAGGTCTGCGTGCAGGCGGGCCATTCGGAGCATCCGGCGAAGCGTCTGCCTGCCTTGGAATACATGATGCGGATGGTTCCCTTCCCGCATGTGGGACAATGACCCAGATCGTTCTTCTCGGTGTTGCTGGTGCACTTGGGGTCGATACACTGGAGGGAGGGCGGGACGCCTTTCCTTATGACCTTGATCTGAGCGAGTCCGCAGACGGGGCAGACGGAATCCGTCATCTGTATGAGGGCTCCCTTGGGGAGCGGGTAGGCGCGCTTGCACTCGGGGTATCCGTTGCACCCGATGAAGTTCCCGTTCTTCGATTTCTTGATGGTCATGCTGTTTCCGCAGCTGGGGCACATGCCGACGAACTGCTGTTTCTTCAGGGCGGCCTTGATCTCGTCCCCTATCGCGACCTTCTCGGAATCGATCTTCACGGCGACGTCGCGGAGCATGCTCTGGGACTCGTTCACGACCTCCTCGAGGGTCCTTCCGCCGTCGGTTATGCTGAGCATGTCCCTTTCGAGTTTGGCGGTCATCTCGGGTTCGGTGATGCCTCCGCCGTGGTTCTCGAGGGCCTTGGTGAGGGCTATTCCGCTGGCGGTCGGGATGAGGTAGTTCCCCTGGACGTAGTTCCTGGAGAACAGTTTCCCGATGATGTCGTGCCTGGTGGATTTGGTACCGAGCTGGAGTCTGTCCATCTCCTGGATGAGGGATCCCTGGTTGTACCTGTAGGGGGGTTTGGTCTGGGATTCGTCGTCGGTGATGCCCCTGACGTCCACCCTGTCCCCAACCTTCATGTCGGGGATACGGCTCTCGGCGGCCCTGAGGTACTTCCCGTAGTACTTCTTCCACCCTTTCTCCTTCTGGATGTATCCGCTGGCTTTGAACGTCTCGCCGGCCACGTCGAGTTTCACCTCGGAGACCTCCGCGACGGCGTTGGGGGCGACGGTGGCGAGGAACCTCCTGACGATGAGTTCGTAGAGCTTCCATTTGTCCCCTTTGATCTTGGCGGACGTGGCTCCTGCCGTGGGGTAGATAGGCGGATGGTCCGTCGTCCTCCTCTTTCCTCTGGACGGGGAGATCTTCTCCTGTTGCAGGAGTTCGGTCGCCTCCTCGGCGAAATCGGAATCCTTCAGCCTCTCGAGGACGCCCTTCAGGGAGAGACTCCTGGGATATTCGGTGTTCTCGGTACGGGGGTAGGAGATGTATCCTCCGGTGTAGAGGTCCTCCGCCAGTTTCATGGCGGCGGACGGGGGTATCCCGATCTTGTTCGCCTCCACTTGCATCATGGTTGTGTCGAACGGAGGGGGCCTGTACTCCTCCTTGATGCCCTTCTCGTAGCCGGAGACGACGGCCTCCTTCGCATCCTTCGTCTTCGCGAAGATGCTTTCGGCCTTCTCCCTGTCGAAGATCTGTCCGAGTTCGTGCTGCCCCTTGAATGCGAGCATGCCGAACCTGCCGTTTATCTCCCAGTAGGGCTGGGGGACGAAGCTCTCGATCTCCTCGTTCTTGTCCACCAGGAGTTTGAGGGTAGGGCTCTGGACGCGGCCCACCGACATGAAGTTCTTCCCGACCTGTCCGGCGGACAGGGATATGAGTCTCGTGAGGACCGCTCCCCACGACAGGTCGACGACCTGCCTCGCCTCGGCTGCGGCCGCGAGTTTCTCGTCGGGTTCCACAAGGTTTGCGAATGCGTTCTCGATCTCGCCTTTCGTGAGGGCGCTGAACTTGGCCCTTCTGACCTTCCTCATGTCGACGCCGGCGGCCCTGACGGTCTCCATCCCGATGAGTTCTCCTTCGCGGTCGTAGTCGGTCGCGATGATGATCTCGTCGGCCTCTTTGGAGAGTTCCATGATCTTGGAGAGGATGGATTTCACGCGGACGGTCTTGATCTGCGGCGCGTTCACGAGGTCGACGGGGGAGGTGGCCCTCCAGTCGCTGTATTCCTCGGGATAATCCAGTTCCATGATGTGTCCGCGGAGGCTGACGACGTTGTAGTCGTCGGTACCCGTGCTGAATGTGAGGGAGGTCACGCCTCCTGCGGATGCCGAGTGCGATTTACCGTCCGAAAGGATGGTGGCGATCCTTCTGGCGGCGTTCGCCTTCTCGGTGATGATGAGCTTCTTCATTGTCTCCCGTCAGTCCGTATTTTTTATTTATTGATTGGCGTTCGGCGGAGGCCCTCCGTCTTATTTTTAAAATTATAAATAAAAACGTAACCGCGGACGGAGGATATGTATCCGGACATATGTCGAATCCATGGTTCAGTGAACTTTATATGCATGGTTGGATGTAACATCCATTAGATGGGAACCGAGGAAGTCCTGAAGAAGATCAAATCGCATGAAGGTGTCCGGGATGCCTTCGTCATCGACGATTCCGTACGCGCCATGATCGAGACGGAGGAATCGGAGATAAGGACCTCCGGAGGTTTCGCCTATGAGAATCTCGGGATAGACAGGAGCAGGGGGATGGATACGCAGGTGTGCGTGTTCTCCGACGGTTTCATCACGAATCCGGACGGCCCCATGGTCGTCATGATGGACGATGCCGGGGACATATACGGACACAGCGTCCCGAGGAACGGCGGACTCTCTTCCGCCGCGGTGAGGCAGGGGGCCGTATGGATGGCGGACGATTTCGTCATCTATCCCGACAGGATCCCCAAATCCGAACCGAGGTTCGTGGTGCTGCCCCATCCCGTGGACTTCCTGGATATGGAGACCACATCGTACAATCCCGCATTCTCCACCGACTGCCTCCTCAAGCAGAGATTCGGTTTCGTCGGGCGCGGGGACCTGACGACCACCATAGTGGCGTTCAATTCCGGTACGCAGACGTTTTAACCGCGTGTTCCGATGCATACTGCATGTTCCGGATATCCGAAGTCGCCGAAAAGCTCGCTTCCTTCCCGGGGGTCATCTCCGTGGAGATTCCCGAAGCATCGGACCTCGAGGTGTTCTATACCGAGGAGGGGAATGTCGAATCGATCGCCGACATGCCGCTGGAGAACGAGGCGATGGAGGTCTCCAGATCCAGGAAGCACCATCTTATCCTGACTGTTCTCGACGGTTTCGATAATACTCCGCACCACGAGGTCGTGATGAGGGACGGGACGGGGAGGACGGTCGGATGGGACGTACCTCCGGGACTCGAACATGAGATCGAGGGCAGGGACGACCTGATATGGATGGGCGATGACTTCGTCATCGACCCGGCGGCGATGGAGGGTGAGATAAGGACCGTCCTTATCGCACAGGAACTGGATCTCATAGGGGAGGAGGACGGGGTGAAGGACCCCGTTGTCATGTATCCGTCCCCTTCGACGGACAGGCTGATAAGGGAGAGGTACGGGATTCCCGACGATCCGAAGTACGCCACGGCCGTTGTGGCCTTCGACGAGATGTGAGCAGGGCGTCCGCTGAGGTCTGCGGAAAGTGTAAAACGAATGTGCCAGATCAATCGCTTCTGACACCGATGTAGTGCAGGTGGCCGGTGGCCTTCGATGCCATCGTCAGCTTGCACCTGAGGACTCCCTTGAGCGAACCGAGGTCGTTGGTGACCTGTTTCAGTTTGCCGAGTTCCCCTTCCAGGGCGATGATCTCCATACATTTGTCGTGGTCGAGATGCATGTGGATGGTGGTCCTGATCTCGCTTATGGATGCGTGCTGGATCTCCGTGATCTTCTCGCTCAGGCCGGTGGTGTCGTGGTCGTAGATCATGGTGATGACGCCGCACATGTACTCCTTGTCGTTCTTCCATTCGTTCTCGGCAAGGGAGTCGCGGACGAGGTCGCGGATTGCTTCGGATCTGCTGACGTATCCTTTCTTGGTGATTATCCTGTCGAATTCCGCAAGAAGTTCGGGTTCCAGGGAAACGCCTATGCGCGTTACGCCTTCCATAAGCGGTTTATGCGCATATTGCTAGTTAAATGTGTTGCGAACGCATACGATGTATGCGGAATTATGCATACGGAAGCATATATCCGTCCAGTCAGATTTAAACGGGACGCAGACATCTGCCGTCTATGACCGAACTGTCCGAAAAAGTCGCATCCGCCCTGGATTCCTCCGCACGGAGGCTCCTCACGGGGAAGGATGTGGCGGTCGCATTCTCCGGAGGGATCGATTCCGGGATAACCGCGGCTCTCGCCGCCAGGTATGCGAAGAACGTTAAACTCTACACTGCTGGCACATCGGGGTCCCACGACCTGGAGGCCGCCCTTGCCACTGCCCCCCTGATAGGGGCGGACATCGAGACAGTGGAGATACACGACTCGGACATCATAGACAATCTGAGGGAGGCCATCTGCATCACCGGGACGGACAGCCCGCTGACCCTGGCCTTCGAGATGCCCCTGTTCTGCGTCATGAGGGCGTGCGGGGAGGGCTGTGTGGCCGGCGGACAGGGTTCCGACGAGCAGTTCGCGGGATACTCCAAATACGTCGGTAAGGGGGACGTCCAGATGAGGGAGGAGATGGTCAGGGACATGGCCAAACTCTACAAGGAGACCCTGCCGCACGAGAAGAAGGTCGCGGCCCACTTCGGGAAGGAGATCGTCTATCCGTTCCTGGATAAGGACCTGGTGTCCCTCATGAGGAGCGTGCCTTCCGAGGCCATCCGTCCTGTCGGGGACGTGAGGAAGAAACTCCTCTCCGACGCCACATGCGATCTGGGATTGGACTATCTGGCGGACCGTCCCAAGAAGGCGGCGCAGTACGGATCCGGGACGATGGATGCGGTCAAACGTATCTGCAAGAAGAGGGGAACGACATACAACCAGCTCGTCGCAGAACTGGTGAGGGAGTCGGAAGAATACCGGAAGATGTGAACGATGGCCGGGAACGGAGAGAACGATGTGGAACGCCATCTGAAGTGGCTGTACGGCCTTCAGAAGAACGGTATAAAACTGGGTCTTTCGAATATAAACGAACTCCTGCGCAGGCTTGGGAACCCCCAGAACTCGTACAGGTGCATACATGTGGCCGGAAGCGACGGGAAGGGTTCCGTCAGCGCCATAATCGCATCAGTCCTGATGGAAGCGGGTTATTCGGTGGGCCTCTACACGTCCCCCCACATACTGAGATTCAACGAGCGCATAAAGGTGGACGGGAAGGACATATCCGACGGGGAGGTCTCCGAGCTTACCGGATATGTGAGGCATTTCTCGGATGACATGTGCGAGAGCGGGATGTTCTGCACATTCTTCGAGATAACCACCGCGATGGCCATGCAGTACTTCAGGGACAGGAAGGTGGATTTCGCCGTGTTCGAGGTCGGCATGGGAGGACGTTTCGACGCCACCAACACCGTCGTTCCGGAGGTGTCGGTGATAAACAACATCAGCATGGAGCACACGGCCTTCCTGGGCGACTCCATCGAGAAGATCGCCTTCGAGAAGGCGGGGATAATCAAGGAGGGCGTTCCCAGCGTGACGATCAATCCGGAGCCCGCCTTCGGCGTGATCGCATCGGTTGCGGAGGGGAGGCATTCGCCCCTCACCCGCGTCAATCCCGCGGACATAACGGTCACGAAGAACACTCCCCGGGGGCCTGAATTCACATATCTGGGTCATCGGTATTTCGTATCGATCCCGGGGAGGAACGGCGCCAAGAACGCCGCCCTTGCGATGGAAGCCCTGAGGAAACTCCCCGGCTTCGGACCCCGCATAGAGGATGCCTTCGGGGAGGGTCTCGCATCGGTCAGGTGGCCCTGCAGACTCGAGGACTTAGGTAACGGGTACATCGTGGATGTGACGCATACCGCTGCCGGGTCCATGGGTTTGGCCGCGGACGTGACCGAGATATACGGGAAGGTGACGCTGGTGTTCGGCATCCTGTCCGACAAGAATGCGGAGGATATCTGCCGCAACCTCTCCGGTATGGCCCGGAAGATTGTGGTGACGCAGCCCTCGTGCGACCGCGCCAAGCCGGCGGACGAGGTCCTCGCCATTGTCAGAAGATATGTGCCAGATACGGAAATCAGATATTCCGTGGGCGAGGCGATGGAGAGGGCGAAGGAGATCGCGGACGGCGGACCCGTGCTCGTCGCGGGTTCGTTCTACATGGCGGAGGAGGCGCTCAGATGGATGGGCAGGACGTCTGTGTGATTCTGGACAGGATGTCCGAAGTCTACAACAAGGGGGCCTACCCCGGCAGGAATTCGGAGGGGCTCAACCCCGAATGGCCCGCCGACCCGTTCCACGTCCTCGTGGCCACCATTCTGTCCCAGAGGACCAAGGACGACAACACCCGCAGGGCATCGGACAGTCTGTTCCGCAGATACCCGACCCTCGGCGACATAGCCGATGCGGACCCCGCCGACGTGGCGGTGCTGATCCGCCCCGCTGGTTTTCCGACGCAGAAGGCCAAGGCGATAGTGGAGTGCTGCGGCATCATCCGCGGCAGGTACGGAGGAAAGGTCCCGGAGTCCACGGAGGAACTCTGTTCCCTCCCTATGGTCGGAAGGAAGACGGCTGCCTGTGTGCAGTCTTACGCCATGGGGATACCGGCGGTGTGCGTCGATACCCATGTCCACAGGATCGCCAATCTCATGGGCATCGTGGACACCCGCACTCCGGAGGAGACGGAGTATGCACTCATGGACATCGTCCCCCGCGGCAGATGGGCGGACATAAACAGATATCTCGTCCGCCACGGGCAGGTCTGCTGTCTTCCCCGCCGTCCGCACTGCGGGGAATGCATGGTCCGCGACATGTGCGCCTACGCCAAGGAGCATACGGAGTGAGTGCCAGCGGGACATTTTTTAATCCAACCTGCCATACGGACCAATAATGCACGAAGCCTCGATGGTGGCGGACCTGGTGGATGCCGTCCTGAAGGAACTGGAGAAGTACGACGTCACGAAGGTGAATGCCGTCACCGTACTGGTAGGGGACCTGACCCAATTGGGCGCGGACCAGATGGAGTTCGCATACGAGGTGATTACGCAGGGCACCGTACTGGAAGGCTCCGAACTCATCATCGAGCCGGAGCACATAGTGCTCGGATGCGACGTGTGCGGATACGAGGGACCTCCGGATACGGTGGACCTCGGCGACCCAGAATACGCATCGGGGATACCGGTGCTCGTCTGTCCGAAATGCGGAGGACACGTCCGCATCCTGGAAGGGGAGACCTGCCGCGTGAAGAATATGGATATCGAAACGGGGGACGAGTGATGTTCAAGTACAGGGACGGGGAGACCGCGAAGAAGATCGTGGCCGCCATAAAGGACATGGGGGTCGGAGGCAGATTCATGCACATCTGCGGGACCCATCAGGATACCATCGTGCGCTTCGGTCTCAAACCGATGATGGACGAGGCGGGGATAGAGGTGCATCAGGGGCCCGGGTGTCCCGTGTGCGTCACCACCAGCAACGAGATCGCCGATGCGATCACCCTCGCCAGGAACGGGGTCACCGTCACGGCGTTCGGGGACATGATGAGGGTGCCCACGACCATCGGCTCCCTTTTCGACGCCAAGGCCGACGGCGCCGATGTCAGGATCGTCTACTCCGTGGAGGACGCCGTGAGGATGGCCGGCGAACAGACGAAACCCCTGGTTTTCGTAGGGGTCGGGTTCGAGACGACGGCCCCGTCCACCGGCGTGCCCCTGCAGAAGGGACATCTTCCGGATAATTTCAGCATATACAGCTGCCACAGGTACACCGCGCCGTGCGTGGACGCCCTTCTCAGCATGGGCGAGAGCAGGATCGACGGTTTCATCATGCCCGGGCACGTCGCCGTCATAACCGGTACCGAGCCCTTCGACCGCTTCTCGGAGAAATACGGGATACCCCAGGTCATCTGCGGCTTCGAGCCCCTGGACATGCTGATGTCATGTTACATGCTCTGCAAGCAGATCTACGAGGGCCGTGCGGAGGTGGAGAACGAATACTCCCGTCTCGTCCGTCCCGAGGGTAACGTGAAGGCCAGAAGCATCATGGACGCCACCTTCCGCCCGGTGGATGTGAAGTGGAGGGGATTCCCCGTCATAAAAGGCTCCGGCATGGCGCTCCGCCCCGAGTTCGAGGCGTACGACGCCACCAAGGTCCATGAGGATATCCTGAAGAAGTCCCCCGACGTGGAGGACGAGGCCGCCGGATGCAACTGCGGATCGGTCCTCAGGGGACTGATCGATTCCGAGCAGTGCCCCATGTTCGGGACCGGGTGCAAACCCACCTCCCCCATGGGACCGTGCATGGTCTCCTCCGAAGGCAACTGCAACATCGCATACAGGTTCAGGGGGAAGCTCTGAATGCTCCCGAAGGCCTATCCCAAGGCGCCGACGATGGTGCTCGTGATCACCAACGATTCCACGGTGATGCTGAAGAACGGCATATGCAGTGCGTTCGAGCTCTTCGGCGGCCGTGCGCAGGAGGTCAAGAATCTCGTCGCCAGATTGGATCTGGCGAAGAAGGACGACGGTTCCAAACTGTGCGAGGTGTCGTTCGGCATCGTATCGAGCCGTTTCGGTTATGTCCCGGCCGACTACACGGTCATGAAATATCCTGCGGAGGAGGTCATGGACTCCCCGGAGGATTACGAACGCGTGCAGGAGCAGAAGGACTACCTCGGGAAGATCAATTACACCTCCAAGATGTTCGACAGGATCGTCGTCTGCGTGCCGAAGCATATGATGGAGATGATAATGGAGAGGAACATCCTCCCGAACGGAAAGGTCATCGCCGTCACCAGTCCGGAACTGAAGGACGGATGTGCGGCGAGGGACTGGATGTTCCTCGAGAGGCGCGGACCCCGCGTGGGTTCGGAGAACGCCGATGCGGTCATGGCAGAGATCGTCTCGATCTCGCAGCGATCTCCTTCAGTTTTCCCTTAACCCTTTCCTTATCCGCGGGTTTTACCCTGTAGGATTCGCGGATCTTCCTTACCGCCATCCTGAGAACCGTCATGCTGGCACATTCGCGGAACATGCGGTCCTCGGTCTTCTCCGGATATGCGATGTAACAGTACGAGAGGGCCCACGCGGCCGCCATGTCGTAGTAGTGCCCGGATCCAGGCACCGTGCACATGAGGCCGATCACATCGTCCGCATGCCGTCCGTCTATGAAATGGCTCAGCATCATCACGGCACCGACCCTCATGGGGAATTCCTTACCTGTATCCAGGAGTCCGGTGCATATGTGCCAGAGTTCGGAATAGGTGTCCTCCGAATCGATTTTGAACGAACCGCAGAGGAGGTCGCATACGGCCCAGTTGTCCACTTCGGGGACGAACCGCGACAGTCTTTCCAGCCTCTCCGGCCCGTCCATCTCCGCGGCTGCGACGAGGAGTGCCCTTATCATGGACTGTTCGAAACTTCCGGATTCCTCCTCCATGAAAGTCCTCCAATCCCCTTTTGCGATGTCCTTCGCAATCGATCTTATGACGGGCATCCGCACCCCGTACATCTTTCCGCCGCAGGGAGTTATCTTCATATTGAACTCCCTGAATCCGGAGTCGGAGTTCTTTTCGAGGATCTCCTCCAGTTCCTTCCTGTTCATCTGTATTCCTTCTCTATCGTCAGAAGTCTTATCTTCAGGGCTTTTCCCCCGGCGTAGTTTCCTACGGTCCCGTCGCTCGGTACGATCCTGTGGCAGGGGATTATGATGGGTATCCTGTTCATCCTGCATGCGGTGCCCACGGCGCGGGAGGCGCCCGGGTGCCCCACGGCTTCGGCGATCTTCCCGTATTCGGCCGTTTCTCCGTAGGGAACGGCCTTAAGGGCATCCCACACCCTCATCCGGAATTCCGTGCCTTCCTGATGCACCGGTACATCGAATTCCTTCCTTCTCCCGGACAGATATTCATCTATCTCCGACGCCGCCTGCGACATGATCCCGTCCTCCCTGTCCTCCATTGCGGGTAGGTTCTCGCACGGGAGATATATGCCGGTCACGCATCTGCCGTCGCTGCTGATGCTGACCATCCCGATGGCGGTCATGTAGGTGTGGATATGCTCTCCTTCCATCGGGCCCGTATCATCCTGAAAACTACTTATGCCATTCCGCCGATTGGACGGGGATGATAATCTGTGCCAGCAGACGTACCGACATCCCTGCGTTCCATGCGGAATGGATGATGAACCGTCTCAGGGCGGGTTACTGTCTCGTGCGCAATCCGGTCTATAAGAAACTGGTGTACAGGGTGGATCTCACCCGGCGCAGCACCGATGCCATCGTGTTCATCACGAAGGATCCCCGCCCCATAGTCCCCCATCTGAAGGAGATCGGCTCCATGGGACACATGTACATGTTCCAGATCACCCTGAATCCCTACGGGAGGGATCTGGAGCCCGGCGTCCCGTTCAAGGCGGACGTGGCCGATTCATTCAAGGAGATCTCCGACCGGATCGGGAAGGACCGGATGGTCTGGCGGTACGACCCCATCATCGTGAACGGAAAATATTCGGTCGACTGGCACATACGCAAGTTCGAACTCTTCTGCAGGGAACTGGAAGGCTATACCCGCCGCTGCACGTTCAGTTTCATAGACATGTACGGCAAACTCGGGAAGTACGGAGACCTCCTGCGTCCGGTCTCCTTCTCGGAGATGGACGCCCTGGCGGCGGGGATGGCCCCGGTCGCGGAGAAATACGGCATAAAACTGAGCTACTGCTGCGCACACCGCGACCTTTCCAAATACGGGATAGAGCCCCGCGGATGTCTCGACCGTCAGATGATGAGGTCCCTCGACATTCCTTTCGAGGAGATGGACACCCCTCTCAGGGAGGGATGCAGGTGCGTCAGGAACATCGACATAGGCGAGTACAACACCTGCCGGCACGACTGTCTCTACTGTTATGCCAATACGAACGACCCCTCCTCGAGGGAGGGTATGGCGTTCGACCCGGAGGGGGAACTGCTGTACGGTTCCCTTGCCCCCGGGGACGAGGTCGTCCCTCTGAAAGGGAGGGAGGAACCCCGTCTTTCCGATTTTTTCGATTACAGACAGTACCGAATCATTCCCAGGTCTGCCTGATCCCGGCCTCCCTGTCGGATTCCAGTTCCCTCTCCATTCTCTTCCTGGAGAACAGGACGGAGTCCATGAACGCCACCCATATGATCTCCACGACGATGGATGCGGCGATGGGGACCATGGCGTTGCCGATGGCGGGGCCGCTGAGGACGGACACGCAGAGGGCGATGGCTATCCCCTTGTTCTTGTAGGATATCATGAGGATGTCGGTGACCCTCTGGGACCATGCGATCCCGGCCCTCTTCTCTGCGACCTCCGTGACGGAACCGAGTCCGAAGTCCCTGAGGAACGCGATGAACATGAAGACGACCAGGATGGCGATCTCCTTGGGGAAGTTGGTGGCGCTCACGGAGAGCCAGACGAGGAACGCGATGACGCAGTTGAGGAGCACGGACATCGCGGTCTTGTTGATCTTCACCTTGGTTATGAGCCTGGAGACCAGCAGGGGCACCCCGATCAGTTCGATCACGGTGATGACGACCTTGGTCATGTCCACGAGCTCGCCGAGGGTGATCCATATGATGAACGGGATCCATACGAGGGATACGATGTAGACGATGATGGTGGATCTGAGCGCATGTTCCAGATCCCCTCTGAGGATGAGGGAGAGGGGTCCGACGGACGCCGCGAAGGGAGTGGCGGCCAGGAATACAAGCCCCTCGGCGTACTTCTCGTATCCGTCGATGTTCTCGAGGATGTAGTACGCCGCCAGGGGGATCACGGAGGCGAACACGAGTCCCAGGATGACGGCCCTCGCGACCGATCTGTAATTCTTCACGGGGTCGAGGTTCCTGAACGGGATCCTGGAGAGGGTGATCGTAAGCATTACTGCCAGGAGGAATATCGTAACATTGCTGCGCACGTCCGAGGTGAGGACTTCATCCGGAAACACCCCGGATACATTGGTGAGCAGCGATATGACGAGGGCGGCGCCCATCATAAATGCGGTGCTGCAGACCAGATTTATCGCTTTCATCGGGAATCCCACATCCATTGGATATATACGGGTTGGTATGCTGGCACCCTCCGATGGATGTTTGCGGTTCTCTATGATCCATCTTCCCGGAACGCATGCCGGGACACCTCACGAAAGGATGTTCCGTGTCAGGGGTTTATCTATTGCGCCGTCATTCGGGCCTTACATGGCCGATGTGAAACCGGTGAAGGCCGGATGGTTCAATGTCTTCAGACCGTGGACTCTCCACGGTGCGGTCGTCCCCGTCCTCATCGGCGGCGCCGTCGCTTTCGCCGACGGTTTCTTCTGCTGGTGGATATTCCTCATGGTGGTCGTATGCGGCTGTCTTCTGCAGTCCGCCGCCAACATCCTGAACACTTACGGCGATTTCGTCAAGGGCACCGATACGGTGGAGAACGAGACCCGTTCCCCCGAACTCGTCACCGGGGCGCTGTCACCCAAGAAGGTGTTCATGGCCGGGCTCGCATGTCTAGGCATAGTCGCACTGTGCGGGGTCGTATTCATCTGGCACATCGGATGGGGCATACTCCCGTTCGGCATCGCCGGGCTCGCCGGGGCGGGACTGTATACCGTGGGGGTGGCTTACAAGTATCACGGTATGGGACAGGCGGGGGTGTTCTTCCTCATGGGCGTCCTGATGCCCCTCGGGACCTACTACGTAATGTCTGCGGAGCTGTCGCAGGAGGTTTTCCTGATGTCCCTTCCCAACGCATTCATGATCACCGCCGTCCTCAGCGGCAACGAGACGAGGGATTACCACGAGGATAAGAAGGCTGGCGCGAGGACGCTCTCGTCCCACCTGTCCTACGAGAACAGCATGAGACTCTACCTATTCGAGAACGCCGCCGCATTCGTCATACTGGCACTTCTGATCGCCGCAGGAGTCGCACCGTGGCCCTGCGCCCTCGCGTTCATAACGCTTTACGACCTGCGTCTCCTGTACGCGAACAGCAGGGCGGCACCGACGGATCCCGGAAGGAACAGGCTCCTGGTCCCCATGGCGTTCAGACTCAATTGGCATTTCGGGGTCCTTCTGGTAATCGGATACATTATAGCGTACTATGCGTTGTGAGGTTCCGAAATGACAGAGGACGAGATCAAACCCAACGGCACCCAGTTCGAGGGGAAGGAGGTCTATGTGAAGGACGTCTTCACGGAGATCGCCAAGTACTACGACGAGATGAACGAGATAATGTCCCTGAGGATGATCCAGGGCTGGCACAGGTACATGCTGAAGCTGGCCGGCGACATCTCCGGGAAGAGGTGCATCGATGTCGGTACGGGTACGGGGGAGATAGCGTTCCTCGTGAAGGAGAAGGCGGGCCCCGAGGGGAAGGTCGTCGGACTCGACATCACCCCCGAGATGCTGAAATACGCCGACATGAAGATGAGGGAGAACGGACGCCCCGAGGTGGAATTCGTCGAGGGCGACGCCCTGAACATGGATTTCCCCGACGGCTCGTTCCAGCTGGTCACCTCCGGGTACATGCTCAGGAACGTCAGCGACGTCCAGAAGGCCATCGACGAGATGTACCGCGTCCTCGGTCCCGGCGGAAAGGTGGTCGTGGCCGAGATGGCGACTCCCAGCAACCGTTTCATCCGCTATTTCTACGATATATACATGAAGAACCGCGTCCAGAAGATCGGCCGCAAGTACGATAAGGGCGAGAGCATCGACGGACAGATGCCCGCCTACGACTGGCTCGTCAACTCGATCAAGGGTTTCCCTTACGGCGAGGTCATGGCGGAGAAGTTCAGGAAGGCTGGTTTCAGCAAAGTGAAGGCCCATTCCAAGAACTTCGGGGCGGTCAACATCTACGAAGGGACGAAAGAATAAATCCGGATGTTCCGGCGGGGGAGGACCCCCGCCGCCATCCTTTTTTTCAAACGGTTTTGGGTTTCTTGTAGTTGAAATATGCCAGGACGGCTTTGTAAAGCATGTAGTCGTCCGCCTTCGAGGTGACCTCGAGGGGTGCATGCATGGAAAGCACCGGCACACCCATGTCGACGGTGTCGAGGTTGTGCACGGAGATGTCGACGGCGATGGTGCCTCCTCCGCCCACGTCGGTCTTCCCAAGCTCTCCGACCTGCCACTGGATCTTAGCATCCTCCAGGATGGTCCTGAGGTATCCCATGACCTCCGCAGAGGCGTCGTTGGTGGAGTATTTTCCTCCGCTTCCGGTGTATTTCGATACCACGGGCCCCCTTCCGAGGAACGAGCAGTTGTTCGCCTCGAATGCCTCGGGCCATGCGGGGTCCACCGCTGCATTGACATCGCAGGAGAGGCACATGGATTTCCTGAGCACATGGCGGATGGGGTAGTTCCAGGCGGATGCCACGTCCTCGAGGAAGTCCTTCCAGAAGACGGATCTCATGCCGGTGGGTCCGTCGGATCCGGTCTCCTCCTTGTCCGCGAATACCATCATGGTGGTGAATTCGGGCTTCTCGGTGTCGAGTTCGGCCTTGAACTGTGCGAATGCGCAGACCTTGTCGTCCTGACCGTATGCCGCGATCATGGACCTGTCGAAACCGAGGTCCCTGGGTTCGAAGGCGGGACAGGCGCAGAGTTCTGCAGACAGGAAGTCGGTCTCGGTGATCCCGTATTTCTCGAACAGGATGTTCATGATGTTCAGTTTGACCTTCTGGGACACTTTGTCGTCCTTGAAGGGCCAGGAACCGATCAGGATGTTCAGCTGTTCGGCGTCGATGATCTTGTTCCCGGGTCTCGTCACCTGCTCGCGGGCCAGGTGGGGGAGGAGGTCGGTGATGCAGAACTGAGGGTCCTTGGGGTCTTCCCCGACCTTCACCTTCACGGTCTTTCCGTTGGTGAGGGTGACCGCTCCGTGGAGGGAGAGGGGGATGGCGGTCCACTGGTACTTCTTGATGCCGCCGTAGTAGTGGGTTTTGAAGTATGCCATGTCGGTGGACTCGAACAGCGGGTTGGGCTTGAAGTCGAGCCTGGGGCTGTCCACGTGGGCGACGCTGATCCTCACGCCGTCTTTGACGGGTTTCTTTCCGAAGGTCATGAGGATGAGATTCTTGCCGCGGTTGTTGAAAAATATCTTGTCTCCCGCTTTGTATTTCGTTCCGATCGAGAATTCGGTGTAGCCTTTCTTCTTTGCGATGGGAAGGGTGTAGTCGAGGATCTCGCGTTCCGTCTTGTACCTGAGGAAGTTCTTGTACTCCTCTCCGTACGCCATAGCTTCTTCGAGGAGGCCGCTGTCGGTCTCTCCGAGGATCTTGGGTTTCATCAGGATCTTCTCTTCGAGTTCCTGACCGGCGCTCTTCTCGGTTTTTTCGTCAGCCATGTCATTCTGCATAATAAGGCGCATATTTGACACATTCGCAACCGTGTTTTATGGAGGTTTTATGAAGCCTTCTGCATTCTGTATTTAGTTTTATGTACGAATAGTTAATATACATTGTATTCGGCGTCTGCTGCCCCGATGTTGGATGTTTCCCAAAAAAGCAATATTTAAAATTTATTGCTTACAACCGAAAGTTTTTAAATATATGACATTGAATTTTTATTTCTGTCAGCGAAATCAGAGTTATCGCTCTTCCCAAGTGTATTTAACTCTTGCTGTCGACAGTCTGACGGCTGGCCGCGACTGTCCTCTTACTCTCTGACAGTCGCGAAACTCCGTCAGGGATGCAAAAAAGTGATTAAAAATGTCCGAAGAAACAGGTGAAGTCGGGGGCGGACTGAAGCGCTCCGTCAGCTGGAAACAGGGTATGTTCATCGCCCTCGGTGTCCCGCTGCTGATCCTTCCGTCTCTGTACGATGTGAGCAGCATCGTCTGGGGACTGTGTATTTTCGTATGGTGCATATCCGTCATACAGGGGTTCGTGCAGAACCTCGCCTACGGGGAAATGGTTACGGTGTTTCCGGATGCCACCGGCCTTCCGGGCTGTGCGCAGACCGTCTTCCAGCCCAAGGACCGGAGCAATCCTCACGATCTGAGGAAATTCATAGGTGCGTTCAGTGCCTGGTGCTACTGGTTCGCATGGTGCCCCGTCGTCGCCATCTTCACCATGCTCATCGGCGATTACATTGTCAGGATGTTCGAGATGGACATCTCCGGATGGTCCTATCTGGGTCTTTATCTCGGCATCGGTATCGTGATAGTCATTCTGATGTACATCCTCGGGTCCCGCGGACTCGAGGGCGGAGCGAAGCTCGGAACCATCCTCGCCATCGTCTCCATCGTACCTATTGTCATAATCATCGCCGGCGCGTTCGTCACCGGGATGTTCGATGTCTCCCTCATCACCGACCGCATGACAGCTCCCGGGTGGAGTTGGGACGCGGTCGACCTCGTCCTGCTGTTCGGATGTTTCGGTCTGGCACAGTGGAGCGCATGTGCATGGGAGACGGCCGCCATCTACGGTCCCGAATACAAGGAGCCCGGTAAGGATGTCCCCAAGGCCCTGTTCGGCTGCGGACTCATCTGCCTGTTCATGTACTTCTTCGTCTCCGTCGGAGTGTATGGATCCGTTCCGGTTCTGGATGCCTACGGGAACGCCGCACTCGTCCCCATCGCCGAGAAGGTGTTCGGAGAGTTCGGCAAGTATGTCGCCCTGTTCCTTCTTATCGTCGCCATGATTCTCATTATCCAGACGGGATTCCTTGGATCCTCCAGGACTCTGCACTCCATGGCCGGGGAGAAGAACCTTCCCGCCTGGTTCCGCCAGGTCAACAAGTACGGCATGCCCACCAACGCCATGCTGTTCGTCAGCGTGTTCAATCTGCTTCTCGTCGCCATCGTCGGATACAGCGGATGCGTCGCCGGTTCCGGAGATACCAACATGACTATCCTCTCGGCCTCCGCCATGGGATACTGTATCGCCAACGGAATCGCCCTCGCGGCATTCGTCAAGACCAGGAGGGATGCGAAGTTCAGGGATCTCGACAGACCCTTCAGGGCGCCCGCCGGGTGGCAGTATGTCATCTCCGTGATGGTGGTAATCCAGTTCTTCGTCTGGCTGCCGTGCCTCATCTACTGGAGCTACAATCTGTCGGGAGGATACATGCCCGCCATACTCGGCGGAGTCATCCTCGCACTGTTCATACCGCTGTGGTGGTATGTTCAGGATCACAAGGAAGATGGCGCTCAGTAAATGTGTGCTGTCAAGGAATGAAACTTCTTAAAAAACACTTTACGAGGGGGGCGCATAACCCCCATCATTTATAAAACCAACTGCGCACATGGCTTATCGCGGTTGGATTATGGTTACATCCAACGAGTCGGTTTTTATTTGGATGTTACTCATTCCCATCGGATGCGGGAGATGTGCGGCGCCTCCTCCCGGTAATCCGGAATCCGCCGGATCCTGCAGTGACGGTTCCGCACATGCTGTTTCCATCGTTGCTATATATTATAGAGAAAAGAATCATTCTTTCGGGTGTTCTTCCCTTTTTACATATATGTGTCCGTGCAGATCCGTTTTCTGTTTTTCCTGTGCGGATTTGTGTGTTTTGAAGTATTTTTTCATTTGTCCAACCACTCATATAAATATGTGTCTATTACAGTTAACCATGGCCTGAAAGATGTAGTATATAAATATTTCTACGGACCGCTAATTACTATTAAATACGTCCAACGTGTTTGCAAGAATTAGCGGTTGCAGAGCAGCCGATTGTGAGGAGAGAGAAAAATGGCAGGATTTGAAGCAGAGAAAAAGGCACTGAACGATGCAATGGTCGCATACAAGGTGCCCGGAATTCTCGAGGCAGTAGAAAAGGCCAGGGCCGCAAAGATGCCCGCCAACGACATCATCAACGCTATGGGCGACGGAATGACCGAGGTCGGAGTCCTCTTCGAGAGGGGAAGACTGTTCCTCCCTCACGTTCTGTCCGCAGCGGCCGGAATGACCAAGGCAATGGAAGTCCTCGGCGAGGATCTCAAAGCACAGGGAGGAGCCTCCGCAGCGAAGAAGGCCTCCGTCGTCATGGGAACCGTCGAGGGAGACGTCCACGACATCGGAAAGTCCATCTGCTCCACCATGCTGCAGTGCGCCGGTTTCGATGTTCACGACCTCGGAAGGGACGTACCCAAGCAGAAATTCATCGACGAGTGCAAGGCCGGCTGCACCATGTGCGGCATGTCCGCCCTCATGACCACCACCATGGTCGTCCAGAAGGACGTCATCGAGATGCTCAAGGAAGAGGGAATCCGCGACAAGGTCATCGTTATGGTCGGAGGAGCCCCTGTCACCCAGTCCTGGTGTGACAAGATCGGCGCGGACATCTACGGAGAATCCGCTTCCGAGACCACCTCCAAGGTAAAAGACCTCTGAGAAAAAACACGCTTCTTTATTCAAGGAAGGAAATCCAATGGCAGCACAGGAATTCTATACCAGAATGGGTGACGGAAAGAGAGTCACCATGACGAAAGAGCAGATCATGGCGGACCTCCAGGCCGGAACCGCCGATGCGGCAGACATGGGAGGCATCCCCGCTCTGACCGCCGACGACCTCGAGAGACTCGTCGACATCATCTGCGACAGGAACAGAGTCGTCGCCGTCGAGCCCGGAAACGAAGTCGTCCTCACCTACGACATCGGACAGCTCGACTTCACCGGAGACAACGGAAACTCCGGAAACGGAGTCGACATGGGAAGGCTCGAGGCCGCTCTCCTCCACGAGAGGGCACTCGGCGCCGACACCTTCGAGCTCGCGCACTCCGACTACTCCATCAAACCCGTGAAGCCGGTCATCGCCATGGAGATGCAGACCATGGAGGAGATCCAGCAGGAGATCGTCGCACCTTACTTCTACGGTGCGATGCCCAACATGGGACTCTACTACGCCCCCGACGGACCCTACGGAAACCCCGCAGACCTCATGAGGGAATTCAAGATCGACGAGTCCATGCAGCAGTCCGAACTCGCTTCCGAGCACCTCGCAAGGGACATCGAGTACGTCGGAAACAAGATCATCGCCGCCGGAGCCGACGGTTTCGACTTCGACACCATGGCATCCGCTGGAGACGCCGACTTCGTCGGTGGACTGAAGGGAGTGGAGGCACTGAGGAAGGCCAACCCCCTGGCATACATCAACACCGGAATGGCGGGAGAGTCCGTCATGGGTATCCACGGCGGAATCGAGTTCCACGGCAAGGTCGTCGCAGGACTCTTCCCCCACCAGCAGGTCAAACTCTGCGAGGAGGCCGGAGCCAACGTCTTCGGAGCCGTCTGCAACACCAACACCAGCAAATCCCTCGCCTGGAACATGGCAAGGGCGGTCACCTTCGTCAAGGAATGCGTGAAGGCCGCCGAGATCCCTGTCCACTGCGACCTGGGAATGGGTGTCGGAGGAATCCCCATGTTCGAGACCCCTCCGATAGATGCGGTCACCAGGGCCAGCAAGGCAATGGTCGAGATCGCGCACTGCGACGGTGTATAGATTGGAGTCGGGGACCCTGTCGGAATGGACATGGCCCACATGATCGCATCCGGAATGGGCGGAATCCGCACCGCCGGAGACCTCGTTGCGCGTATGGAGTACGCGAAGAACATGAAGGTCGGCAAGGCGAAGGAGTACGTCGCGAAGAAATTAGGCTTGTCGACGCTCGACATTGCAGATGAGCACATCATGAGGGACCTCAGGGAAGAGCTCAAGATCGGCGTCGTTACAGGACTTCCTGGAGCACCCAGAGGAATCGCCGCGAAGATGAACATCGAGAAGCTGCTCGACATCAAGATCAACAGCTGCGAGAAGTTCCGCGAGTCCCTGAAGAACTGAGGAGTAAAACACTTACAAAACAAAGGAGGAAGAGAGTAATGGGAGTAACTACACCCGAGTATCCCGCTCAGACCATACTGAACGGAATCAAATTCGAACTGTTCACCGACGACGAGATCCGCAGGATCGACATGGCCACCAGGGATGTCCTCGAGACATACGGTGTCCAGGTTTCCGATGCTGAGGGAAGGGAGATCTTCAAGGCCGCCGGATGCCCCGTCGACGAGAAGACCTGGATGGTCAAGATCCCCGGATCCGTTCTCGACAGGGCGCTCGCCACCGTCCCCAAGAAGTTCTACCTTTACGGACGCGACGAGAGCAGGACCTTCACCCAGGAATGGAAAGGCAAGGTGCACTACACCTGCTTCGGAACCGGTATCCAGGTCTGCGACTACAAGGGCCACGGAAAATACGAGACCAGGGACTCCAACGAAGAGGACCTCGCCAACATCGCGAGGCTCTGCGACTGGTGCGACGGACTCTCCTACTTCTCCCTGCCTGTCTCCGCAAGGAACTGGGCCGGAAAGGGAGCAGAGGATGTCCACGAGTGCCTGACCTCCATCATGAACACCACGATGCACTTCCACCACATCGACCCCGTCGCCGGGAACGTCGAGGCGTACCGTGACATCGTGCTCGCGTACTACCACGGAAACGCGGAAGAGGCATACAACAAGCCCATCATGTCCATGCTGGTCTGCCCCACCTCGCCTCTGGAGCTTTCCTTCAACGCCTCCCAGTGCATCATCAAGGGAGCAAGGTACGGAATCCCCGTGAACGTCCTGTCCATGGCCATGGCCGGAGGATCATCCTCGGTCTTCCTGGCGGGAACCCTCGTCACCCACAACGCCGAGGTTCTTTCCGGTATCGTCCTGTCCCAGCTGACCCGCCCCGGTGCAAGGGTATGGTACGGATCCTCCACCACCACCTTCGACCTGAAGAGGGGAACCGCACCTGTAGGATCCCCCGAGCTCGGACTGATCTCCGCATCCGTCGCAAAGCTCGGACAGTACTATAGGTGCCCCGTCTTCACCGCCGGTATGTAGACCGACGCCAAGGTGCCCGACGGACAGGCCGGTCACGAGAAGACCATCACCTCCCTCCTCGCAGCGCTCTCGGGCGTCAACATGATCTACGGTTCCGGAATGCTGGAGCTCGGAATGACCTTCTCCATGGAGCAGATGGTCATCGACAACGACATCATCAGGATGGAGAGGAAGGTCATGGAGGGAGTCCCCGTGACCGACGAGACCCTCGCCGTCGATGCGATCAAGGAGATCGGAGTCGGAAACGACTTCATCGCCCACCCCTCCACCATGGAGAACATCGACCTCGCGTCCGATCCCCTGGTGTTCGACAGGCTCATGCTCGGCGACTGGAGGAACAACGGATACAAGGACGCCGCAGATGTCGCCCACGAGATCGTCGTCGACGTCCTGAAGAACCATGTCGTCAAGCCCATCGACGCAGATGTCCTCAAGGAAATGGAGGCCATTGCGAAGAAGGCCGATGACGCCTACCTCGCCCGCGCCGCCGCAGAGGAGAACGAGTAAACCCTGTAAACAAACCATTTACCCGCCCCGGCGGTAAAACGCCGGGGCAAAATATGAGGAGAAGAGTGAAATGACCCAGGAAGAGCTTAACGAGAGAGCAAAGAAAGCAGTTCTGACCTACAACATCAACGAGTCCAAAAAAGTCGCACAGGACGCCCTCGACCAGAAGGCGGACCTCGTCGACCTGATCCAGAACGGATTCACCGTCGGTATCAACCAGGTCGGAGACCTCTACGAGCAGAAGAAACTGTTCCTGCCCCACATCATGGCGGCAGCCAACGCTATGAACGCCGGAGTCGACCTCCTGACCCCCCACCTCGGTGCGGGAGCAGCCACCACCGACAACCTCGGAAAGTTCGTCATCTGCACCATCGAGGGCGACATCCACTCCATCGGAAAGGATATCGTCGCCATCATGCTGAAGGTCGCCGGATTCGATGTCATCAACCTCGGCCGCGACATCCCGCTCAAGGACATCGCCCAGGCATGCGCCGACAACGGAGCCATCGCCGTCGGAACCTCCGCCCTCATGACCTCCACCATGGTCAACCAGAAGGCCTTCGAGGAGATCATGAAGAAGCAGGGCCTGAAGGGCAAGTGCCTCACCAACGTCGGAGGCGCCCCCGTCACCCAGCAGTGGGCCGACGAGATCGGAGCGGATGTCTACTCCGAGAACGCGCAGGACTGCGCAGCCAAGATGGTCAAGGCTGTCAAAGGCTGATTTTCAACCAATGGCCGCATCCGATGGATGCGGCTTCAATTTTCCTTACATAATCCGTCGTACGGATGTGCGATGGAGGTGAAAGTAGTGGATGCATTAAACGGAGTACCGGCAGGTATGCCGGTAAGTATAGAAGAATTCAAGAAAGCGGATCACAAGAAGAAGATCCGCTTCGGATTAATCATGGGTATATTCTGCGCCCTCTATTGGGGCGTGTGGTATGTTCCCGGATATGCAATCTGGAATTTTACAGATCTCTTCGTACCTCTGGGATTTAACATAATTGCTGAGAAGGGCGTCAGCGAAGATACAGCGTATCTTCTGCAGTGTCTGTTCCTGACCTGCATCAATGCGACCGCCTGTGCGGTTGTTTTGTTCATCTGGAACGGTGCCCTCGGAAAGCTCCGCGAGTGGAAGAGAACTCTCGTCGAAGTCAGGGCCGCAAGCAAATACTTCATGCTCGCAGGTATGTGCGGAGCATGCGCCGTGTACGGTACGTACATCGCAGCCGCATTCCTCAGCCCCGGATTCGCCGCAGTCGCAGGACTGTTGTACCCGATCATCGGAACAACTATGTCTGTCCTGTACCTCAAGCAGAAGGTCTCCAAGAGAGGATATCTGGCTATCATCGTTCTGCTGGCCGGAGGAATCACCCTGTATGTGGGTTCCATGGCCGCCAAGGGCCTGGGAGATGGAAACGCCACTCTCGGATGTCTCGGAGGTATCATGGCCGCCGTAGGATGGGGATTCGAAGGAGTCGTTGCCGGAAAGGCACTCGATATCTGCGAGCCCGATGTGGGTCTCCACCTCAGGTTCTGCTTCGAAGCCGTCTTCTGGTGGATCGTCATGGCAGTCCTGCTGTGCCTCGGATTCCCGATGCTCGACACCATTTCCGCAATCGCCAACCCCGCGGTGTTCGTCGCAGTGCTCATGATCGGACTCTCGTTCGCATGGTGCTACGTCACCTGGTACAAGTCATTCCCGTTCCTGGGAGTCGCAAGGGGACAGGCTGTCGGAAGTCTCTACGCCGCCTGTGCGGTCGTCTTCCTGGTCATCTTCTTCGGTCCCGAGTCAGGTCTCGGATACGGAGGTCTCGGAGACACCGAGAAGTGGATGATCATCGCTTCCACTTTGATCGGTCTCGTGATCTGTCTCATCGGAAGCTTC
The DNA here is from genome assembly GCA_963643445.1 of Candidatus Methanomethylophilaceae archaeon. GTDB lineage: Archaea > Thermoplasmatota > Thermoplasmata > Methanomassiliicoccales > Methanomethylophilaceae > Methanomethylophilus. The sequence continues at coordinate 44,105 of CAVIJO010000006.1, read as the reverse complement.
CTCATCGCAACAGAGGATTCCGAGGGAATGGTCAGTCTGAAGGACACGTCTGCCATACTTGGAGGCGGTAAGGAATGATAAGAGACGCACCTATCAAGTTCCGCCTCCTCGAGATTCTCGAGGAGGGCGGGGAGATGTGGAACTACGAGATCGTTCCCAAGCTCATGGGGGAGTACAACATGAAATCCCACCACGAGCAGCAGATGGTCAACTACGACCTGATCGAGATGGTCTCCGCCGGTTTCCTGAATGAGGGCGAGTCCGTGATCGACGAGGAAGGGAAGTTCAACAAGGGACACCTCCTCACCAAGTACTCCATCACCCCTCTCGGCATCGCGACCGTGGACGACCTGAAGAAGAAGGTGAGGCACTATGAGTGACTGGAGCGAGTACGCAGCGTACTTCGCCGACGGCATACCCGCCGGAGATATCGTCAGTTCGGTGTTCATCGTCGGACTGTGCGCCATCGGTGTTGTCGTCGCAAGGTGGATGTACAACCAGCTTTGAGAGACCTTCGGGTTTCCCGGTAAACACAGGGGGCTCCGCCCCCTTTCCTTTGTCTGATATTTTCATACCTATCGTGTAAAGGAGTCCCGTGTCCGATTGGGCGCCGAATCACGGTTGGGGCGAGAATGTTTCGGCCCGTTGCCCTGTTTCCTATATAATATATGATTATGGGTTTGTGCGCCGACTTTTTCTGCAATGCAGATCCCGATTTGCCGCCCAGGTCCCGTTTTCTATCGGTTTATAAATGTTTCTACGTACAGTTTTGAAACTCCAATAATATATTATTTAAAACTATCTTATCGTATTTTTTGTTATTTCAAGCCTATATATGTTATATCTTTCAATATTCGGTTATATCAAGTCTAATGACTATTATTTTCTAATTTCGTTAGACAATTGTCTATTGTTATCGAAATACGTTAGAAATTAAGAAAAAATAGTAAGATATAAATATAAGTTTTAACAGGAAAACATCGTTTGTAGAAATAATTAAATACGCTCCAGACACATCTATATTTCAGACAAGAAAAAGCTGCGGCCGCCATACTCTGTGGCTGAAGCGCATTCTGTCGTCTGGAGTGGTATAAAATGGCAAACGATGCAATTATTGCTGATCTGAAAAAGTCCATCGAGACCTGGAATGTAGCTCTCTGCAAGGAGGCTACTCAGAAGGCCATCGATGCAAAGATGACCGTTTCCGAGATCATGGACAAGGGTCTCGGAGAGGGAATGGCCGTCATCGGACAGAAGTTCAACGACGCCGAGATCTTCCTCCCCCAGGTCGTCGCTGCTTCCAAGACCATGGAAGTCGCCCTCAAGATGCTCGAGCCCCTGATGACCGGCAGCGCCAGCGCAAGCAAGGGAACCGTTGTCATGGGAACCGTCGAGGGAGACATCCACGAGATCGGAAAGAACGTCTGCTGCGCTATGCTCCGCGGAGCCGGATACAACGTCATCGACGTCGGACCCGACGCAGACTCCCAGACCTTCCTGGACGCAGCCGAGGAGAATGACGCGAAGGTCCTCGGAGGATCCGCGCTCATGACCACCACTCTCGAGGCACAGAGAGAGCTCGTCATCGCCAACAACGAAGAGGGCAAGAAATACAAGTGCATCTTCGGAGGAGCACCCTGCTCCAAGGAATGGTGCGACGAGATCGGAGCAGACGGATACTCCGCCACTGGTTCCGAGATCATCGAGCTCGTAAAGTCCCTCATGTGAATCGAGAGAGAACGAACGTTCAACCAATTTAAGGTGATATAAAATGGCAGCAACAAGAGCACTTACCGTCTGCGACACCTACGACAGGTTCGTAAAGGGAAAGAAAGTCGACGAGGCAGAGTGGGACTACACCATCATCCCTCAGAACGCAACTGAGCTGAAGAACAAGTACAAGCTCGACTTCGGCAAGACCTTCATACCCGAGGACAACAAGACCAAGAACGACCTGTTCCAGGCCGGACTTGAGATGCTGGTCAACACCGGTTTCTACTGCATGGATCTCAAGAAAGTCATGCACGTGACCGAAGAGGAAGTCTGGGAGGGAATCAAGAAGACCCCCACGAAACTCATCCTCGGTGAGGGAAGGGACATCGCCCGCTTCTACCCCAGGCACGGAAACAGCCCCGTGAAGCCCATCATCCAGGGAGGACCTACCGGATCCCCTATCTCCGAAGATGTCTTCGTACAGATCATGCAGTCCTACGCCCAGGAAGCCGTCATCGACGACCTCGTGGACGGTGTCATGACCACCATCGAGGGACACCCCGCGAAATCCGGAACCCCCTACGAGATCCGCGCCACCATGGCGGAGCTCCGCGCCACCAGGGAAGCACGTGAGAGGGCAGGACGCCCCGGACTCGGCGTATAGGGACCCGAGACCCCTCTGACCGAGGCTGCAAGGCTTGCCGCCGACATGGTCCACGCAGGACACAGGGTCACCGACGCACACGAGTGCTCCCAGCTCAACGAGCTCAAGATGGACATGACCGGACTCAACATGCTGGCCGGCTGGACCGTCAACGGCGACACCATCATGATCGAGCAGATGCCCATCTTCGGCGGATACTGCGGCGGACTCGAGGAGACCGCTATCTGCGACGTTGCGACCACCCTCGCATCCTTCGCACTGTTCAACGGAAACTTCCACCTCGACGGACCTATCCACATCAGGTGGGGAACCACCACCAACAGGGAATCCCTGCAGATTGCGGCCCACGCGGCAGCCGCCGTCGACGCCAACACCGACCTGCTCCTGGCCAACCAGTACTACCCGATGGCCGGACCCTGCACCGAGATGTGCCTCGTCGAGACCGCCTGCCAGGCAATCAACGACACCGGTGCCGGAAGGGAACTCCTCTCCGGATCCGCAGCCGCAAAGGGAGTCGTCCAGGACAAGACCACCGGAATGGAGGCCCGCGCCATGGGACAGGCCGCTCTTACCGCAGCAGGAATGAAGGTCTCCGACCTCAACGAGATCATCGAGACCCTCGTCTCCGGATACGAGCAGCACTACAACGATGCTCCCGCCGGACTGAGGTTCCAGGAGTGCTACGACGTCAAGACCGTCAAGCCCACCAAGGAATACCTCCAGGTCTACGACAACGCGATGCAGCAGCTCCGCGACGCCGGACTGCCCATAAAGCACTGATCGCAAAACCCGTGAAACAGGAGGGGACGACGGTCCCCTCCGGCTTACTTCCGAAGCCTGCGCTGACGGTTTCGGGAGATTTTTCCCAATCGGGAGCGGTCGGCCAAATTTTTTATAGAAACAATACGGAATCTGATCGATATGACCGCCTCGAGACCTGTGGATATTTTCGAAGCCTATTCCCGTTTCAACACAGGTAAGAGGCTCAGAGAGGATCAGTGGGATTACGTCACCGTTCCCACCAATGCCCTCAGGATGAAGGAGAAATACGGAATCACCTTTGGAAGCGGTATCATCCCCGAGGATGACGACCTGTCGGACCGTCTTTTCCAGGCAGGTTTCGACATGCTCGTGACCACCGGTTTCTACAATACGAATCTGGGCAGGGTTATGTATCTCACAGAGGATGAGATACTCGAGGGCATAAGGAAGGCTCCACGCAAGATCTCCATCGGTTCCGGGAAGGACAAGGTCAAATGCAAATCCCGCCACAGCGGCGACAGCAGGCCTCCTGTGATAGAGGCGGGACCCACGGGCGCCCCTGTGTCCGAGGAGATCTTCCCTGCGATGATACAGTCCTATGTGCAGGAGCCGGTCGTTGACGCCCTCGTGAGCGGTGTCCTCAATACCGTATGCGGGGAATCCGCCACCACGAACACCCCCTGGGAGATACGCGCCACTCTGGCCGAGATCAGATACGTCAGGGAGGCATGTTCCATGTGCGGCAGGCCCGGGATGGGCATCTAGGGTCCGGAGACCCCTCTGTCGGCGGCGGGACGCCTGTCGTCGGACCTCACGGAGTACGGCCTCAGGAAACACGACCTCCATGAGTGCTCTCAGCTGAACGAGATGAAGGTGGATATGTCCCTCATGAACATGATCGCCGGCTGGAAGACCGCCGGGGATCTGATAATGGTGGAGCAGATGCCTATGTTCGGGGGGTACTGCGGAGGGATAGAGGAGACGGCCATCTGCGACGTGGCCGCCACATTGGCGTCCTACGCCCTCATGGACTGCGACCTGCATCTCGACGGTCCGATCCACATAAGGTGGGGTACCACGACGACCAGGGAGACGCTGCAGATTGCGGCGCATTCGGCCGCCGCCATCGATCTCAACACGGATCTCCTCCTGGGGAACCAATATTACACGCTCGCAGGTCCCTGTACGGAGATGTGCCTTCTGGAGACGGCCGCACAGGCGATCACCGACACGGTCTCGGGAAGGGAGCTCATCTCCGGAGCGGCATCGTCCAAGGGTGTCGTCAAGGACAGGACCACCGGGATGGAGGCCCGCATAATGGGCGAGGCCGCCATATCCGCCGCAGGCATGGGTATCGCGGAGGCCAACGCCGTCCTGGAGAATCTCGTTTCCATGTATGAGAAGAACTTCTCCCGCCCTCCGGCCGGAAAGAGATTCCAGGACTGCTACGATGTCACGACTGTGACTCCCAGCAAGGAGTATCTGAAGGTCTACGAGAAGGCCATCGATTCCCTGAACAGGTGCGGCCTGAACATCTGAAGGCATTTTTTGTAACCTCATGTTTTAGCATTGTTAAATAGGGCATCGGCGATAGCCCCGATATGAATGTCGCGGCCCGTGTGGACAGCTTCTTCAAGATTTCGGAGAGGGGTTCGTCCTTCCGGACCGAAATCAGAGGCGGAATTGTAACATTTCTTGCGATGGCGTATGTGCTCGTGGTCATGCCGATCACCCTGGAACCTGCAGGTATGGGGAAGGAGCAGATCTTCTCCGCAACCGTCATCGCTACGATCGTCGGAACAGGCATAATGGCGCTGTATGCGAAATTCCCCATTGCGCAGGCGCCTGCGATGGGTACGAATGCGTTCTTCACGTACACCATCGTCTTAGGGATGGGTTATTCGTGGGAGGAGGCCCTTGCGGCGGTGTTCCTGTCGGGTCTCCTCTTCTTCCTCATCACCATCAGCGGACTCAGGGAGATGATCGTCAACTCCATTCCCAAGGATCTGAGACTGGCAATCGCCGCCGGACTCGGTGCGTTCCTCCTGTTCATCGGTCTCCAGGGATCGGGGATCATCGTCGGGAACCCATCCACGCTTGTGGCGCTGGGAGACATGTCGAGTTCCGCAGTGCTTGTGGCGCTCTTCGGAATCATTCTGACCACTGCGCTGTACGTCAGGAAATTCAAGACCGCGATCTTCATCGGAATCCTGGTGACCACGGTCATCGCGATGGCTCTCGGGATAACCGATGTGCCGTCCGATATCGTCTCGATGCCGGAGGCGCCATATTGGGGAGCATTCATCGACGGACTCCAGTCCGTGCACTTCGATATCATGTTCGTCATCGTCGTGCTGTCTTTCCTGATGGTCAACATGTTCGATACCACCGGAACCATCATGGCCGTCTCCAAGGAGGCAGGTGCGATGGACGAGGACGGAAAGATCAAGGACGGGGGCAGGATGTTCCTCTCCGACGCCGTCGGAACGATGACCGGTGCCGCGATCGGCGTATCCACCGTGAGCAGTTATGCGGAATCCACCATCGGTATCGAATCCGGTGCGAGGACGGGTTTCTCCGCCCTCGTGGTGTGTCTGCTGTTCCTTGTGGCACTGTTCTTCAGCCCCGTCTTCACCGTCGTCACGAGTACGTCCACCGTGGCCGCCCTGTTCATCGTCGCAGTCATCATGATGGGTTCGCTCAGGGAGATCAACTGGCAGGACCCCGCCGCGGCCGTGACCGTGGTCACCACGATAATGATGATGGTCCTCACCTACTCCATCACCGACGGACTCGGTTTCGGAGTGATCATGTACAGCGTCTGCAAGCTCCTCGGAGGAAAGTGGAGGGAGATAAGTCCGATAATGTACATCCTTTCGCTGGTCTTCCTTGCATACTTCATTACGTCCTCAGTGACGTTCTGAAGGCTGTTTCCGAGGGAAGCCCCGGGCCTGCCGGCCCGGGTTTTCTCAATCCAGCCGAGGAAAGGTATATAGACATTGGGACAGATTATGTATCCAGAGGGGGACGGTCCGGCGACCAGCGGGTCTCTAAAACCTAGCCAGCGGGGTTCGACGCCCCGGTCTCTCGCCATTCTCAGATCTTAAGGGATATCATGACGGTGAAGTACACGGACGCACAGATACAGCGTCTAAGGGAATACGGCAACGCGACTTACGAACAGAAACTCTTCGAGGACCTCGCCTCGAGGGATGCCGCATTCTCCAAGGAGATGTCCGCCGCTTCTTCCGAGAACGAGAAGAAGCTTAGGGGGATGATCGCCAACCCGACCCGCCACGGTCTCACGCAACTCATGAACGATATTGCGGATGCCCTCGTGGCCGACGGTTTCATCGAGGTCCGCACGCCCATTTTCATTTCCAAGGATGCCTTGGCACGCATGACTGTGACCGAGGACAAGCCTCTTTACAAACAGGTCTTCTGGATCGACTCCAAACGCGCCCTCAGACCCATGCTCGCACCCAACCTCTATTCCGTCATGAGGGATCTCAGAGACCACACGGACGGCCCTGTCAAGATATTCGAGATGGGTTCCTGCTTCAGGAAGGAGTCCCACAGCGGGATGCATCTCGAGGAGTTCACCATGCTGAATCTGGTGGACATGGGACCCGCCGGCGACGCCACGGAAGTTCTGAAGAAATACATCTCCATCGTCATGAAGGCCGCCGGCCTCCCCGATTACGAACTCGTGCAGGAGGAGTCCGACGTCTACAAGGAGACGATCGATGTGGAGATCGGCGGGCAGGAGGTCTGCTCCGCGGCCGTGGGCCCGCATTATCTCGACGCGGCCCACGATGTCCACGAACCCTGGTCCGGGGCCGGATTCGGTCTCGAGCGTCTGCTGACGATCAGGGAGAAATACAGCACCGTGAAGAAAGGGGGAGCCAGCATAAGCTACCTCAACGGTGCGAAGATCAACTGAATCTCATACGGCCCCCTGCCGGGGGACGGAATAAAGTATACCGAAGAAGGAATGAACAATGCTTGTGAGGAGGGAGTAGACTGAGATTGGGTATTGTAGGAGGTGCCCTGCAGGGTATTGAGGCGGCCTACCTGGCCAGGAAGGCAGGTTACGAGACCGTCGTCTTGGACAGGAGAGAGGACGCCCCGGCGCGCTCCCTCGCCGACAGTTCCGCGACCGTGGATGTGGTCCGGGATCCGGAGAAAGCGAAGAAGATACTGGCCGACTGCGACGCCGTCATTCCTGCATTGGAGGAGACGGACGCCCTGACGGTGCTCGACTCCATGAAAGGGGAGTTCGGCGGACCGTTCCTCTTCGATCTGAAAGCATATAATATATCGTCTTCCAAACAGAAGTCGAACGAAATCATGGGGAAGTACGGCGTCCCCATGCCGAGGCCGTGGCCCGAGTGTGGGTTCCCGGCCATTGTGAAGCCGTCATGTCAGAGCGGTTCCGTCGGAGTCTCCGAAGTGGAGAACCGGGAACAGATGGACGCCGCCCTCGCGAAGGTGGAGGCGCTGGGGGATACGCCTGTCATACAGGAGTTCGTGCACGGTAAGAGTGTATCCATCGAGGTCATCGGGAACGGGACCTCCGCCGCTTCGTACATCACGACCGAGGTGGTCCTCGACCGGAACTACGACTGCAAACAGGTCCTCTGTCAGCCGGGCATACTGTCCGACGAGGAGGATACGAGGTTCGGGATGTGCGCCAAGATGACTGCGGAAGACATGGGCCTCCGCGGACTCATGGATATGGAGGCCATCGACACACCGAACGGATTCCGCGTCCTGGAGATCGACGCCCGCATTCCGAGTCAGACGCCCGCGTGCATCCTTGCCGGGACGGGCATAAACCTGCTGGAGGAGCTGTATCTGGCATTCAGCGGGAAGGAGTCCTCCGCGAAGAGGCAGCCGGGGGCATCGTCCTACGAGCATTTCCATGTGGTCGGGGACAGGATTTACACCACCGGCGAGAAGGAGTTCTCCCATGTCCGCGACCCGCAGTACGTATGCGGTCTCTTCGGATCCGACGAGATGATCACGGATTACGCTCCCGGGAAGAGCGAGTGGAGATGCACCATGATCACTTCCGGGAAGGATAAGGATGACGTGTTCTGGAAGAGGAAGGACGCCATCAAGGCCATCATGGACGAGTGCGAGATCGACGAATTCATAGATCTCTCCCCGGAGGTGGTCTGAACGACCAGACTCACCCCCAACATGATATCGGGCCTCTCCGACGGCCTGAGCGACATCGACAGGATGCTCATGAGGGACACGGGGATGAACCTCCTGACCCTGGGATTCCGCGCCATAGGGGCGGACGTGTCGGGGATAGATGTGAAGAGGTTCAAAGCGGCCTCCGTGCCCATAACCTCCGGTCTCGGGATCATCGGCGGATTCTCCCGTTCCGTCGCAGATATCGTGAGGGACATGGGGATCGAGTGCTTCGTGACGGAGCACACCGATGTATGGGGCTTCGGAGAAGCCCTGGACAGGGGCGCAGATATAATACTCATGGCGGACGATGAACAGTATATGGCATACAGCGTCGCCGCCGGGAAGTACGCCAACAATTCATTCTGCACGGCGGCCGGGTACGTCGAGGCCCTCAGGGGGGCCGTGAACGGGCTGAACGGCCGCAGGGTGTTCGTGCGCGGGGCCGGAAGGGTCGGGAGCAACATGGTCTCGCTCCTCCGTGCTCAGGGCGCCGAGGTCACCGTGGCGGACGTCATACGGGACAAGGCCGCCGCAGTGGCGGCGGCCAACCCCGGCACGGTCGCGGCGGACGATCTGGAGAAGGCCACCGCCGAGGCGGACCTCATCCTGAATGCGTCCCCCGTGCCGATACCCGGTGACCTAATCAGGGAAGGCGCGGTGGTCTCCACCCCAGGGATTCCGCACGTCTACGACGAAGCCACCCTGGCGAAGGCCAAATTCATACACGATCCGCTGGCCATCGGGACTGCACCCATGGTGGCCCAGTGCATCATGTACTCTCTGGAGAAGGAGGGAAGGATATGACTGAAGAATACGGATTAGCATTGGATATCGGAACGAGCGGTTTGCGCTGTCAGGCCATCGACCTTGCGACGGGGGAGACCGTGGCCACGGCCATCACCCAGCGCCATCCCATTCCCGGGATGAATGTCATCGACCATGTCAACTTCGCGCTGAAATCCGGGGAGGACGTCGCCAACGGACTTCTCGTCGGGTGTGCGAACAAACTCTTCGGTTCCCTCGGGATCGACCTGACCAAGGTGAAGAGGATCGGAGTCTGCGGGAACACGTTCCAGCTCTCCCTCTTCCAGAACATCGAGATCAGGGATCTGGCGTACGCCGGGGAGAACATGCTCAAGTCCCTCGGCGTCGTCCCTCCCAAGAGGGACGGGGCCGTACTCAAAGCGTCCGACATGGGACTTGTCGGGATGCCCGATGCGGAGGTCATCATCCCTCCGGCGGTCAGACATGAGATCGGGGCGGACGCCATCGCCATGCTCCTGATCACGGGGGTGGCGGATTCCAAGGAACCGTGCCTCGTGGTGGACTACGGCACCAACGCCGAGATGGCCCTCATCTGCGGGGACGGGAGGATCATCACCGGTTCCGCCGCCGCGGGACCCGCCATGGAGGGACAGCAGATCGAGAGAGGTATGCTCGCGGCCCCCGGCGCCATATCCGATATCGACATCGGGGAGGACGGGTGGAAATGCACGGTCCTCGACGGTTCGATGATCGACAGGGAAGGCGACACCGTCGATCCCATGACCGGGGCCGCTGTGAAGAAGGGGACGCAGGAGGCTGTCGGCATAACCGGTACCGGAACCGTTGCGGCCCTGTACTGCGGTATGAAGACCGGGGTCATCACGCCTCCGAACATCAACACCTCCGACGGAAAACTCCACCTGCAGAACGGCATAAACATCTCGTCCCGCGACGTCGACGAGGCCGGGAAGGCCATCGGCGCCATGAGAGCCGGTTTCCTCACCCTCCTCCACGAGGCAGGCATGTGGACCGGCGACGTCAGGACCGCATACATGTCCGGTGCATCCGGACTGTACGTGGATGCCGTGAAGGCCCTCGGCATAGGAATGGTGGTCCCCGGTGCGACCCGTCTCATCCAGTTCGGGAACACATCCATCGAGATGGCCCGCCGCATCGCCATGGGGACCGTGGATATGGACTTCCTGAGGGCGTTCGCAGGGAAGCTGAAGGCCGAGCACTGCATGTTCGCCACTTCGGAGACGTTCAAGCAGATCTACTCGATCGAATATTCCGTGTGGTGCACCAGTATGCCCATGTCCATGTACGACGACATGCTGGGGATCTACCAGCTGCCGCCCCTCGGCGAGCCTTCGGAGAACGTGCAGGTCGAGAGGAAGTCCATGACGGACCTCCCGGATACCGACAAGTGCCCCGTGAAGGTCATCGAGTCCGGTACGTACCTCTCCTACAGGGTGGATGGGTGTCTGTTCTGCAGGAAGTGCGTCAGGGAATGTCCCGAGAAGGCCCTCGAGATGGTCAGGAAGGGGGATTCCGTCTACTGCCGCGTGAGTTCCGACCGCTGCGGCGGTACGGCCTGCAGACGCTGCGAACGCGTCTGTCCCGGCAGCGTGCTCCATCTGGACCTCGCGAAACTGGAACAGTGAAATCATTTCCGGGGAGCGATCCCCGGTTCTTTTCCGCCCGTCCTCCGGACGGCCGGATTTAGGTTCCGTTTAAAAATGATTATAAATAGGTTCTTATTACCGAAGGTCTGGAACGTTAAGGGTACCGCAGTTTCCGCGGACCGTTTTAATTTTCTATTCATCTCAAAAAGAGAAAAGTGAAGACTATGGCAGAAGGCAAGTTTGAGGACCTAGGCATCTCGGACGACGTTCTGAGAGCCGTCAGGTCCATAGGGTGGACGGAACCCACCCCGGTTCAGGCGGCCGCTATCCCGGTGGGCCTTGAGGGGGTCGATCTCCTCGCACAGGCGCAGACCGGTACCGGCAAGACCGGGACCTACGGTTCCATCATCCTGAGTAAAACCGCGCCGGACGGGACGGACCCGTCGGCCCTGGTTCTCGTGCCTACCAGAGAACTCGCGACGCAGGTGTGCGATCAGATCGACGCTCTGTCCCAGTTCAGCGGTCACAAGTGTTTCCCCGTATACGGCGGAGTCAACATAGAGAACCAAGTAAAGCAGATGAAGAAGGGGGCGGACATCCTCGTCGCGACCCCCGGAAGACTCAAAGACCTTTTGGAGAGGAAAGAAGTCGCTCTCTCCTCCGTATCCATCGTCGTCCTCGACGAGGCCGACCGCATGCTGGATATGGGATTCGCACCGAGCGTCAACATGATCCTGTCCAAGGTCCCGAAGAAGAGACAGACGATGATGTTCTCCGCCACCATGGGGGAGGACATAAAGAAGCTGGCCGTGAAGCACATGATCAACCACAGGGAGATCCTCGTCTCCAAGGACGAGCCCACCCTCGACCTCACGGCGCAGTATTACATCATGACCACCCGCGAATCGAAGAGGGACGAACTCATCCGCATCATCGAGGACGGGTATCCCAAGATGATGGTCTTCTGCAAGACCAAGAGGAAGGTGGACTACCTCTTCCGTAAGATGAAGAGGGACGAATACAGCGTCTGCGAGATCCACGGAGACATGCTCCAGAACAAGAGGGAGAAGATGCTCCGCATGTTCATGGACGGCGACGTGGAAGTGCTCATCGCCTCCGATGTGGCCTCCAGGGGTCTTGACATCGTGGACGTGGACGTTGTCGTCAACTACGATGTTCCGGCCGATGCGGAAACCTACATCCACAGGATCGGAAGGACCGGCAGGGCCGGGAAGAACGGCAGGGCCGTCACCTTCGTCACGGAGGACGACGTGAAGGCGCTCAACGCCATCGAGAAGAAGGTAGGAAGGAGGATTGTCGAGATCGCTCCGACATCCCCTCAGTACTCCGAGGGCCCCAAATCCGACAGCACCCCCAAGGCGAGGGCGAAGCAGATCAAGCAGAAGAACGCCGCCAGAAAGGTCGCGGCCGAGACTGCGATGAAGGCGGATGCCGCACCCAAGGAGACCAAACTGGTCCCCGTGAAGAAGAAATTCACGGGAGAGGAGCCGGCCAAGGGCCGCACCCTCAAAGGGAAACTCGACAGGAAGGGACCCACCAAGGCCGAGATCGAGGACGGGGCCGTCGCGCCCAGGAAACAGAAGCAGAAGGCCGAGCCGAGGAAACAGGCCCAGCCCAAAGCGCAGAAGACCCAGCAGTCCGGAAAAGACGAATCCAAGGGGCAGCAGAGGACCCAGTATCCCAAGCCCCAGGGCATCCCGGAGCACCCGAGGCCCCTGCATTCCTACGTCAAGATCGACAAGGCCCTGCCTCCCGAGAAGGACATGTCCTTCGACAGGATCGAAGTCAGCATCGGTTCCGACGACGGCGTGGACCAGCAGAAACTGGCCAAGTTTGTCACCAAGACCGCAGGCATCCGCCCGCAGGATATCGGCAACATACACATCTACGAGAAGAAATCCAGGATCCAGGTCGTGAGATGGAGATCCCAGGAGGTCGTGGACGAGGTGTTCGGCCAGACTTACAACGGCAGACGCGTGATGGTCTACAACCTCAGCGACAAGCAGTAAACCTTTCAGGTCCCGGGGGAACCCGGGACCGTTCACTCTTCGAAACGGCCGGTCAGGTCGTCGAGAACGAGGTATCTGGCACATAGTATGTCAGACAGTTTTTTCGCATAGTTGACACGGCGGTATCTCTTCCCGTTGTCGATGACCGTCCACTCGGTGTTGGGGATCTTCATGGTGGCTGCGATTCTCTTCAGTTCCGCCCACGGTTCGTAACCTTCCACCACGGCCCTGTCGGCCTCCGCATCCGTTATGAGGATCACGAAGCACTTCTCGTCAGGGTTCTTCCTGGTGTAGTTGGTCAGATACTTCTGTATCATGAGCATGGCCTCCCCGATGGGGGTGGAGCCTCCGGTGGCCGTTCTCCTGAGACTTTCTATCACGCTCTCCACGTTGCGGGTGAACGGAACCGCCAGGTTGACTATGTTCTGTCCGAAGGTCAGGAGCGCCACGCGGTCCCTGCGGACATATCCGTCCTCCAGCATCGCCCTGACGCCTTTGATGGCCTCATCCAGGGCCCCCGTGTTGACAAGGGATCCGCTGACATCCACTGCGAACAGGAACGAGCAGGAGCTCTGTTTCGTCCTTATGTTCTCGCGGATGTCGCCCGGGAGGATAGAGATGCTGAGGCCGTTCTTCTCCCTGTTCCTCTGATACGGGGCGGCGGCGCGTACGGTCGCTCCCAGTGCAGGGTCGGAGGTTTTCCCTTCGGGGATGCGGAATCCGCTCACGCGCCCTCCGCGGGTGCTGCCGTCCGCACTTCTGGGTACGTGTCCGATGACACTGTTCAGGTGGATCGATTCTATGCGGTCGATCTCGTCGAGATCGTTCTTCACGCCGTCCAGGACCATGGTGAGGACGTCCACGTCGGGAATCGCAAGGTCCTCCCCGTCTTCCTCCTGTTCATCATTTTCGGATGTCTGGGTCTTTTGTTCTTCCCCCTCGGAGGTGTCCCCGTTCTGCAGGTTCTCGACCCTTTCGATCTCCTTTTGGATGTCGAGATCGCCGTCTTTCGACATCTTGGTGAGTTTCGCGATCTCCGCATTGGAGATCTCTCCGTCCCCGTCAGAGTTTTCCGCATCTGGCACATCGTCGGATTGTATGGATGCGTCCCCGGCACCCCCGGTTCTCGCCTTCGGTTTCCTTCTGTGGAGGAGGCACATTACCGATGCGTCGCGGATGTCCTCCGCGGTGAGTCTGTCCCTGCCGTCGAGGGCGCACAGCGCACGGGCCGTCCTGGCGCAGGCGAGGTCGCCGCGGTGTCCCACCGCATTCATCCTGGTGCATACGGTGACGATGTCATGTATGTCGCGGCGGGTGATCCTTATCTTCGGGATCAGAGATCTGGCACATTCGATCTTCCGTCTTATCTCCGCATCGTCCCCGATGAATCTCTCCGTGAATTCCGTCGGTTCCCTGTCGAATTCCAGGACCCTTTCGGCTATGTCTCCGCGGACGGATACGTCCGTCTCCACAGCCATGGAGATGCAGATGTCGAACCTGTCGGCGACGGATTCGGGGAGGTCCCTCTCCAGGGGATCCATCGTGGCGACCGCAGATGTCCTGCAGGGATATTCGGCGGATACGCCCTCCCTTTCGATCCTCACGGTGCCGGAGGACAGGACGGACATGACCGAATTGAGGGTCCTGGAATCCAGGAGGTTGATGTTGTCGATGCAGAGGATGTTCCCGTCGGCACGGCTCAGGATGCCGCCCTTGAGGGCGGAGGTGCCGTCCTTCACTGCCTTCTCGAAATCGATACCGCCGAATATATCCTCGTCCCCGGTCCCTGCCGGAAGATCCACGATCTTCCTGTCGGTGAGGCCGGACATGGACCTTACGAGGACGCTCTTGGCGGTCCCGGAGGGGCCCTTTATGAGGACGCCGTTGAGGCTGTCGTCGGCCAGGAGGCACATCAGCGCCCTTTTGGCGGCCGTCTTCCCGGCGACGGCGGAGAACGGGTATGTCAGAGTTCTTCCAGACATCTGTGAACATCGCCCAGGTCGTAGTCGGACGTCTTTTCGAAAGGCCTCTTCTTGAGCCTGTGTCCAAGGACCAGAGGTGCCACGGCCTCCAGGTCGGCCTTGGCGACCTCTGTGCGCCCCTCGTATGCGGCGTTGGCTCTGGCGGACCTTATGAGGGTGATGTCCGCCCTGTGCCCCTCCATACCGAAGTAGACCGCGAGATATGCGGCCGCATCGATGATGTCCCTGCCGACGTCCATCTTCCCGACGAGGTCCCTCGCATCCGAGATTCTCTTCGCGATGAGGTCGGTTTCCTCCCTGTAAGAGGCGGTGAAGGCCTTCGGATCCCTGTCGAACTCCAGCCTCCTGGAGACGACTTCGCTGCGCTGTGCCAGATCCCTTTCCCCTTTGACCTCCACGGACATTCCGAACCTGTCGAGGAGCTGGGGTCTCAGGTCCCCTTCCTCCGGGTTCATGGATCCCACCAGGACGAAACGGGCGGGGTGGGTGAACGATACTCCTTCCCTTTCGACGTAGTTCACGCCCATGGCGGCGGAGTCCAGGAGCATGTCGACGATGTAGTCCTCCAGGAGGTTTATCTCGTCCACGTAGAGCAGGTTGCCGTTGGCCTGTGCCAGTATGCCGGGTTCGAACTTCTTCTTCCCGGTGCGGAGGACTGCTTCCAGATCCAGGGTTCCCGCCACCCTGTCCTCGGTGGCGCTCAGCGGGAGTTCGACGACGTCCGTGGGGACGGTCTCCGTTTCGATCTTATCTCCTGCGGAGAGTTTCTCGGCGCAGTAGGGGCAGAAACTTTCGGGACGGGTCGGGTCGCAGCGGAAGGGACATCCCTTCACGACCGTCTTGGGCGGAAGGACCTGTTCCAGGGAACGGATGGTGGTTGATTTGGCGGTACCTTTCTCCCCCTTCACGAGAACCCCGCCGATCCCGGGGTCTATGACGTTCAGGATCAGGGCCTTCTTCATGAGGTCCTGTCCGACTATCGCGGCGAAGGGAAACATCATCGCATGTCTGCTGGCCATTTTCATCACATTCGGCCCTTTCCGGGCCATGATACAACGCATATTATGGGTCGGAGACTAATAAAGTGTCCGTTTTCTGCGGATGAAAGGGTTTTCCGCAAAGGGCTGTCTCGGAACGATCCCGTCCGCCTGGGACTTGATGTCCGCCGGAACTGTTTCGGACAGCAGATTCGAATTCCAAAAGAGTTCAGATCGATAGGGCTTTCCTTCCCGGATCTCCTCTCGGGTTCGGCGTCCGACAGGGGTCGACAGAGCCGGTCTGCCCTTTACCGCGGATCTCCGCGGAGTCTGTTCAGTCTATGAGGAGGAACGGTGCTTTGTCGACATAAGGCTGGATCATGTCCAGAACAGGCTCTTCGCATTTCCTGATCTTCGCAACCGCCTTCTTTTTCAGCGAGTACACCGCCTGGGGAGACCGTATCTCCATCATCGGGTGCGCCCAGTTGCTGTAGGCCGTGTGCATGTATACGGTGGCCTCCTTGAACGTCAGCCCGGCATACTTCTGCAGCAGGTATGTGCAGATCGCAAACTCTTCTCCTTCCGGCAACATTGCAAACGGGTGCATGATAAACCAAATGCTTTATGTCTATTTAAACTATATCCAAATACCGGTTACCTGGAACCCTTTCTATACTCCCGGGTTTTGTGGAGGTCGCGGGACGACACCGGCAAACTCACAGGGTCGTTGTGCTGCAGGGTGCAGAGGACCGCTTTGCGTTCCTCGGCCGTAAGACAGTCGGCGGCCGTTATGGCCTTGGCGGAATCCATCTCGGCGGGGTCGGACAGACCCGTGACGGTTGAGAGCGGCGTCATAATTTTCGACCTGTCCGAATGAGCCCGAGGCGGAAGCCTCCGGGTCACCGGGAAATTTCATTATCTACACACGCAGAATTTGGGAATCAAAGGCATGCGCAAGCGAATTTAATGGAATAATAACAGGATGGTGCGGACGCCGGGATTCGAACCCGAGTTCTAACCTTGGCAAGGTTAAGTGATAACCAGCTACACCACGTCCACACTGGTATTCTCTGGATTGCCTTTTCAGATATAAAGATTATGATATTGTATACTGTGTTCGGAAGAATATGTTTTCTGCGATTGTGCCGACTGTTTCGTTTCTGCGCCGGGAGGCCCCGGATACCATGTGATGGGTATCAGGGGCCTCTTCTGTATTTCCGAACGATCAGCTGCCACCGATGGTAATGACGGAATCCGCACAGTATGCGACATATCCGTTGACCGTGCTTCCGGCGGTAATCTTCAGAGGATTGATTGTTCCCACATAGACGGTCTTTAGTTTCGAACATCCATAGAACGCAGAGGATCCGGCGCATTCAGTTCCTGTAGAGGAGTCTGTCCTGATGGACTGCTTCGCAGGTGACGTTGATCCCGAGTTTCCTGAGGATGGAACTGTCCTGGGGGTAGAGGACGACGGATCCGTGCAGGTCGCATCCCCTCAGTTTCTTCAGTTTGCTGAAGGCCCTCTCCGATTCCGTGCTGGTCTTGGCGCATATGGACAGAGCTATGAGCATCTCGTCGGCCCTCAGTTTCGTGTCGCTGCCGAGGATCTCCGTCCTGAGAATCTCCACCTGCTTCAGCGCTTCCGGCGGTATGGGGTTGAAGTTCCCGTCCACGGCGGCTATCACTTTGATCGCATTCAGGATCACCGCCGATACCGCGCTGAGGTTTCCGGTGGCTTTCCCGGTGACCACGGTCCCGTCGGGTAATTCTATCCCCGCAACGGGCCCTCCAGCACCCTCGGCCTGTTTCCTGACCTCCCTGTACAGGAGGAAGTTCTCCGGAGCGGTCTCCGCCTTCTTCATCAGAAGGTCCACTCTGGACACCACTTCTGCCGGGACTTTGCCGTCCAGGTGGTCGCACGCCATGCGGAAGTACCTCCTCACGATCTCCCTCCTGGATGCTTCGCGCACGGCATCGTCGTCCGAGATGCAGAATCCGACCGTGTTGACGCCCATATCGGTGGGGGATCTGTAAGGGGACTGTCCCATGACCCCGTCGAGGATGGTCTTGAGGACAGGGAACGTCTCCACGTCGCGGTTGTAGTTGATCGCACTCTTCCCGTAGGCCTCCATATGGAACGGGTCGATCATGTTGACGTCGCCGAGGTCGGCGGTGGCCGCCTCATAGGCGAGGTTGACGGGGTGGTTGAGGGGAAGGCTCCATACCGGAAAAGTCTCGAACTTCGCATATCCGGATTTGATGCCCTTCCTGCCTTCGTTGTAGATCTGAGACAGACAGACGGCCATCTTGCCGCTTCCGGGGCCGGGCCCGGTGACGAGGACTATGGGCATGTCGGTGGTGACATAGTCGTTCCTGCCGTAGCCTTCGTCGCTGACGATGAGTGCGGTGTTGGTGGGATATCCGGGAATGGGGCGGTGGAGACTCACCTTGATGTCCCTCTCCTTCAGGAGTCTCACGAAGGAATCGGCCGCAGGCTGTCCGGTGTACATGGTGAGGACGATGTTGTCCGCCTTGATCCCGTAGCTGCGGTAGAGGTCGACCATACGGAGGGCTTCGAGGTCGTAGGTGATGCCTATGTCCCCTCTGACCTTGCTCTTCTCGATGTCGTTGCAGTTGACGCAGATGACGGCCTCCAGTTCGTCCTTCATGGTGGCGAGCATACGGATCTTGCTGTCGGGTTTGAATCCGGGGAGGACCCTCGCCGCATGGTAGTCGTCGAAGATCTTCCCTCCGATCTCCATATACAGCTTGCCTCCGAATTTCCCGAGCCTGTTCCTTATCTCGTCCGCCTGAAGCCTGGCATATTTGTCTCCGTCGAATCCCTCAGAGGCCATGAATGACACCGTCCTTCGAGAGGTTCCGATTGAAAATATATCTTTTGGTGGGCTCCGATCCGCGGGTCAAACTATGAATACATCCGCACCCCTGAACGGGGCATGGACAAGACGAATCCCATGAGGATCCTGGACAGGGCGGGGATAAAGTACGCCGTGCATGACTACACATCCACCGGGGCCGTATCCGGGACCGATGTGGCTGCGGCCCTGGGGGAGGACCCGGAGGACGCCTTCAAGACGCTGGTGGTCCGGGGGAAATCCGACCGCCTGTACGTATTCGTCGTCCCTGTGGAGAAGGAACTGGACCTGAAGAAGGCCGCCGCCTGCTTCGGCGAGAAGTCCGTGGAGATGCTGAAGTCGAAGGAGCTGCTTCCGGAGACGGGTTACGTCCACGGGGGATGTTCCCCTCTGGGTATGAGGAAACAGCTCCGTACGGCCGTGGATTCCTCCGCGGAGAAACGCGGGAGGATATTCTTCAGCGGCGGGAAGGTGGGGCTGCAGATCGAGATGGATTTCGCCGATCTGCATAAGGTCCTGGATTTCCGTCTCGCCGACCTGACGAGATGATCAGTTCCTGTCGAGGACCTTCACGGAGACCTTCTTTCCGCAGTATTTCATCTTGGGGACGTCCATGAGCATCCTGTTTCCGAAGTCCCTGTGGACCTCCACGACGGAGCTGGACTCCCCTATCTGTATCTTTCCGACGGCGGCGTCGATGATCCTGCCGGCGCGGGTCACGTAATCGGCCAGCTTCACCTTCCCGATGCCGTCCTTCTTTCCGAGGCTGATCTCGAATCTGACCATTCCGAAGGGATCGGAGAGCTGGTCGTAGTCGGTGACCTTGCGGATGGTGTCCCTGGTCCCCTCCTCGGCTTCCGGCACGTCCCTCTTCTCGATTACCATGCCTGTCCTCAGCTGGAACTCGCGGATCAGGTACTCCTCCTCGGAGGTGACGAAGGATACGGCCGTGCCTTCCTTCCCTGCGCGTCCGGTCCTTCCGATCCTGTGGATGTAGGTGTGGATGTCGTCGGGCATGTCGTAGTTGATGACGTAGGAGATGTCGTCGATGTCGAGACCTCTGGCGGCCACGTCGGTGGCGATCAGGAGTTCGGTCTTGCCTTCCCTGAAGTCGTCAACGACGGCCTCCCTCTTCTTCTGGGGCATGTCTCCGTGGAGGGCCTCCACCTTGTAGTGGTGCTCCCTGAGCCTCTGTTCGAGGGTGTCCACCATTTTGATCGTCTGACAGAATATCAGGGCCTTGGGCTTGTCCAGGTCGAGGATCCTGGTGAGGGCCCAGGACTTGTTCCTCCTCCCGACGGAGATGTAGTATTCCTTGATGAGGTCGAGGACGACCTCGTCCTGGGAGACGTTGATCTCCTTGGGCCTCTTCATGTAATCGGAGGCGAGCCTCTTGATGTCTCCGGGCATGGTGGCGGAGAACATGAGCATCTGTCTCTCCGGCGGACATTCCCTGAATATGAATTCGATGTCGTCGATGAATCCCATGTCGAGCATGCGGTCGGATTCGTCCATGACGATGGTCTCGATCGAGGAGAGGTCGAGGTATTCCCTCTCGATGAGGTCCTTCACGCGGCCCGGGGTTCCGACGATGACGTCGGCCCCTTCCTCGAGCCCGTCGACCTGCTTTTCTATGCTGGCTCCTCCGTAGATGGGGATGCAGACGTGTCCGCTGAATGCGGACATCTTCCCGAGTTCCTCGGACACCTGCACCGCCAGTTCCCTCGTGGGTTCGAGGACGATGGCGGAAGGGACCTGACGTCCGCTCGGTACGGTGCTGAGGATGATGGAACCGAAAGTGCCGGTCTTCCCGGTACCCGTCTGCGCCTGTGCCATGAGGTCGTATTTCTTCAGACCGGCCGGGATGGCGGCCTCCTGTATGGGGGACGGCTCTTCCCATCCCATTTCGTCGATGGCCTTGGCCACATCCTCGGAGATACCGAGTTCCAGGAATTTCGAGATCATATCAATCACACGATCTGACTTCACAGTCTGCGACCTTTCCGCAGACAACAGTCATTTTCGGAGTCCGTATCGTCGGAGTTCATATATACGTATGCACTGGAATTTTGTTTTCCGGACTGGGACAGGTCTGCACATTTTCCGCCATCTGGCACATCTGCCCGTACAGTGCGGCGAATGTAACTATACAAATGATAGTGTTAAATATCCACAGGGAGGTATCGGGATTACTATGTCGATCGTAGCAATTGTATCGAGCCCCCGCAAGGGTGCGAACACGGATGTCCTCGTCTCTGCCGCCGCGGAAGGGGCGAAAGAGAACGGCAAGGAAGTACAGACATTCTACATCAACGCCATGAAGGACAGGAAAGGGTGCCAGGGATGCGATGCCTGCAAGATGAACGGCGGGAAATGCGTGGTCAAGGACGACCTCACCCCCGCCCTCGATGCCATGAGGGACGCGGAGGGGATCATCCTTTCCGCACCCGTCTACTTCGGAGAGGCCTGCGCACAGTACAGGCTCCTGGAAGACAGATTCTACGGATTCCTGAAGGCGGATTTCAGCTGCAGTCTCGGGGCAGGGAAGAAGGTCGCCGTCATCACCGCCGCCGGTTCCGCCGGAGCGGACGTCCTCGCAGACAAGATCGAGGGGGTCATGAAGAACTACTTCAAATGCGAATCCGTCGGGAAGATCGCCGCCGTGACCCACAACGACAGGGACTTCGCCAAGAACAATCCCGACCTTCTGGCACAGGCCAAGGCGCTCGGTAAGAAACTCTGATCCCGGAGCGGGTTCCCCGCTCCGTTTTCATTTTAAAAGCCGGGGGAGGGATCCCCCGGAAATGATTTCACTGCTCGATCGCAAGCAGGGCGTTGCCGCACTGGACGGTGGAAACCTCCCTTCCGTCCAGGGACAGGGACTTACAGACATCGAAGAACTCGGGTCCCATCTCGACGGTCTGACCGTCGGCCTCCAGGACCACCTTCCCTCCGGAGATCTGCTTTGAGAGTTCGTCTGCGGGAATCTTTCCGAGGGCGGCCACGATGGCCTTCGCCTTGTCCTTGAATGCAGGACCCAGCTTGGCATATACGGGTTTGACCGCGGTGACCTTCTCGACGAGGTCGGCGCTCTCGGCGATGGAGATCTCCTTCGCCCTGACACCCTGCCTGATGTCCTCGGCGGACTTCCTGTACATGGCGGAGTCCCCTCCGATGATCTCGATCCTGGCGATGTCGGCGTTTATGTTGATCTTCCTCTCGGCCTTCCAGGCGCGGACGGCGGCGACGAATGCCGCGGCCGCATCCCCTGCCTCGACGGCATCGGCGTCGATCTCCCCGGGCTCGGGCCAGGAGGTCAGATGTATCGATTTCGCTCCGTCGAACGCCGCGAAGCGGGTCTGGTAGACCTCCTCGGTTATGTGGGGCATGAAGGGCGCCAGGAGTTTGATCGCATTCAGGAAGACGGTGTAGAGGGTGTATTTCACCGCATCGTCATCCCTGCACTTGACCATCTCCACATAGTCGTCGGCGAATATGTGCCAGATGAACTCTTCCGTGGCCTTCATGGCCTTGTCGAACTGATACGACTCGAAGGCGTCGGTGACGGTCTTCACCGTCTGCGACAGCTTTCCGAGGATCCATCTGTCGGCGGTCCTGAGGTCTGCGGGTTTCGCAGGTGCGGCGGTCAGGCCTTCGAAGTATCTGCCGACGAACTGTCCCAGATTGTAGACCTTGATGCAGATCTTCTTCCCGCGGACCACGTCTTTCTCCCTGAAGGCGTGGTCGATGCCGAGGGAACAGGTGGCGGCGAAGTACCTGAGGGCGTCCGCACCGTAGTTCTCCAGGATGGGTATGGGGTCGATGACGTTTCCGACGGAGGTGTGCATGGGGGTTCCGTCGGGGGCCATGATAAATCCGTGGATCATGATGTCCTTCCAGGGCTTGGATTCCCTGATCTGCTCCGACCTGAGGATGGAGTAGAACGCCCAAGTCCTGATGATGTCGTGGGACTGGGGCCTCATGGACATGGGGAACAGTTTCTTGTGGAGTTCCTCGTCCCTTCCCCAGAAGGTGTTGTAAAGGGCGGAACCGGAGGAATCCATCCAGGTGTCGAAGACGTCGGTGCATCCGACGAGTTCGGTGCATCCGCACTCGGGGCATCTGTCCACGGGCGCAGCATCCTCGGTGGGGTCCACGTATTTCCTGGCCTGCTCCTCCGTGGCACAGACCGCATGTCCGCATTTCTTACACTCCCACACGGGGATGGGGGTGGCGAAGATCCTCTGCCTGGAGAGGACCCAGTCCCATTCGAGGGATTCCGTCCAGTCCTGGAGCCTGACCTTCATGAATTCGGGGTACCAGTTGATCTCGTCCGCCCTCTTCAGGATGGCGTCCTTGAAGGAGGTGGTTTTCAGGAACCACTGGGGAACCTGCAGGAACTCGATGGGCGCGTGGCATCTCCAGCAGACGGAGACCTGCTGGGGGTTGTCCTCCTGGTGGTCGAGCACTCCCATGGACCTGAGGTCCTCGATGATGGCGGCGCGGGCGTCGGCGACCTTCATTCCGGCGTATTTGCCGGCGAGTCCGGTCATGCAGCCCGCCTCGTCGATGCCCTTCTCGAGTTCCAGATGGTATTTCATGATCCACTCGAGGTCGGCCTTGTCGCCGATGGTGCAGATCATGACGTTCCCGGTGCCGTACCCGCGGTCGACCTTGGGGTCGGCGATAATCTTGACATGCCTTCCGTATATGGGGGTGATGAGTTCCTTCCCTACGTACGGGGCCTTCTCCTTGTCGTCGGGGTGGACGGCGACTACTTTGCAGGTGCACAGGAGTTCGGGCCTGGTGGTCGCGATCATCATGTACCCGTCGGTCCCGGCAATCTGGAACTTGAGATAGTTGAGCTTGTTGACGTTGTCCCTGTACTCGACCTCGGCGTCCGCGAGGGCGGTCATGCATCCGGGGCACCAGTTGACGGGGAAGTTCGCCTTGTAGACCAATCCGCGGTTGAACAGCTTCACGAAGGACAGCTGGGTGATGCTCCTGTAGTAGGGGGCGTTGGTCTGATAGTATATGGAGGGGTCCATGGACTCCCCGAGAATCTCGAAGTCATGGGTCATCTTCTCGATGAACCCGTTGGCGTACTCCTCGCAGAGCTCCCTGTACTTCTGGCGGGGGGTGTCGAGCTTTGTGATGTGGTGGAGTTTCTCCACGCGGACCTCGATGGGGGTCCCGTTCACGTCGAAACAGAGGGGGAAGAAGACGTTGCAGCCCTTCATCCTCCTGTAGCGTGCGGCGAAGTCGATGAGCGAATATCCGGTGGCGTGTCCGAGGTGGAGGTTCCCGGACGTGTATCTGGGCGGGTTGTCGATGCTGAAAACGGGCTTGTCGGACTTGGGGTCGAAACGGTAGACGGCCTCCTTCTTCCACATCTCCTCCCATTTTCTCTCGATTTCTTTTGAATCGTATGCCATGGTAACTGTTGCTGGGTAGAAGCCGACAGTATAAATAAAAAACCTATATTGTGCGCGAAAGGGTTTGGAGGAGGGTCCCGGGGGACCCTCGGGGTTCAGGACTTTGTCTTCTTCCTTCTGGATACGTGGTTGTCCTTGCGCTCCTTGACCATCTCACCCAGCTTCTTCACCAGGTCGTTGTTGGTCTGTATGAGGTCCCAGCCGACCTCCTTGGCATTGAAGGTCCTTCCGTCGACGAAGAGCTTTCCGATGAGGCTGTACTTCTTCTTGTCTCCCGCCTCGTTGTATCTCGTGACGTGGATCGTCAGAGACTCCGGCGTGTAGATCTTGTTTATCTTGGCCATCTCGGAGGCTATGTCGGAATACATCGCATCGGAGTAGATCTTGTCCTCGTCGTCGAGGCCGCTGATCTGGACGTAGAGGCGTTCCCTCTCCCTGCAGGCGGATATCATCTCGATGATATCGTACTCCGTCAGGATGCCCACCATCTCGTCCCCGTCCATCACGGGCAGGGTGGAGATCTTCATGCTGGCCATCATATCGGCCGCACTCTCCATGTCGTCCTCCCAATCCACGGTCTTCACGTTGGTGACGGCGACCGATTCGACGGGGATCTGCGTGCTCGGGCTCTTGGATATGCCCGCCACGGACCTCTCTCCGGCCTTCCAGCCGTTGTCTATGACCTCCTTCATGCCGACTACGCCGATCAGCGCACCCGCGCTGTCGATGACCGGCATCGTCCTGATGTCCAGGCGTCTCATCGTATCCACGGCCTCGGACAGCATGGCGTTGTTGTTCACATATTCGACCGGGGTCGTCATTATCTCCCAGACCTTGACGTCCTTGAGGGACTTCATCTCCGCGGCTATGCCGATCAGGGCGGTCCTGGATACTATCCCGGTTATCTTCTTTCCGCTGACGACGGCCAACTGCCTGCAGTTGTTCGTCACCATGTGTTCGGCGATCTTCGTGATCTCCGTATCCTCCGACAGGGTCGGGAGATTCGACGTCAGGGACTTTACCTTGGTCTCCGGCGTTGTGCTCTTCTTCCTCAGTATGGTGCCGTAGCGCACCATTCCCGCATAGCCCCCGTCTTCGACGACGGGGATGTCCTGGTAACCGGTCTTGCGCATAAGTGCCAGACTGTCGGCCAGGGTGTCATCGGGGCCCAGGGTCGGAAATTCCGTCTCCAGGATGTCCTTGGCGGACATGGAGTCGATCTGGGACTTGAGTATAGAAAGCTTCTTGAGATCTTCGAGATCCTTGATTCCCACTTTTTCTCACCCGTATTGCATATCGCGGTGCGGACAATATAAAGGTACGCGGACGGGCGGGGAAATGGGACGGGATATGTGTCTTTTTTCCGTCTGGGTCATTGCGGAAAGGTGTGTCGAACGGGGGCGGGGCCCCCGTTCTCAAAAAGAAATAAATAGGTTCAGAGGTCGGAGAATTTCTTTCCGTCCAGAAGATCGGCGACGATCCTTCCGGCGTCCTCCGCCTTTATCCTCTTCTGCTCGGAGGTGTCCCTGTCCCTGATGGTGACCGTACCCTTGTTCTCCCCTTCCAGGGTGTCGTAGTCGACGGTTATGCACCAGGGGGTCCCGGCCTCGTCCATGCGGGCATACCTCTTCCCGATGGTGCCGGATCCGTCGTAGTAGGCTTCCACGCGGTGGGTGTGGATCCTCTCGCAGAGGTCTTTGGCGAAGGTGTCGAGTCCGTCCTTCTCCATGAGCGGGAACACGCCGACCTTTATGGGGGCCACCTCAGGCGCGAGACGGAGGACGGTGTAGTCCTTCTCCTCGTCACGGGTGTACGCATGTTCCAGTACGGTGTAGAATATCCTGTCGAGTCCGTGGGAGGGTTCGATGACATGGGGGACTATCCTCTCCCCGGCCACCTTCTCCTTCACTCTGACGACCTCGAACATATCAGGTTCCAGGACGATCTCCTCTCCGTTCACGGAGACGGTGAGTCTTCCGTCGGCAGAGATGTCGGCGGGCATCTTGGCGGATATGGCGTCGGAGACGGCTTTGGCTTTGGCCTTGAACATCGGGCCGATCTTCTTCGAGTTGGGCCTGACCTTCTCGACCTCCTCCTCGCGGGGTTCGTCGTACCTCCTGAAGTGGGTGAGGTCGGAGCCGGAGAACTGGGCGTGCCTCGTAAGGTCCCAGCAACCTCTGTCCGCGATCCCGGTGATCTCGGTCCACCCTATGGAGAGGAGGGCCTCCGCATCCCAGCAGTCGGCGGCGTAGTGGGCCATCTCGTCCTGCAGGTGCTGCCTGAATCTGAGCCTCGCAGGGTCGACGCCCGCACGCACCAGGAGCTGTTTCGTGGTCCCGACGAAATATCCCAGGACCTCGTTGGCGATGACGTGCTTCTCCACCGCCTCGCCGACGGTCATCGTGACCGTCTCGGTGCCGGTGTTGGGAAGCAGGGTGAGGACCTCGTCCTTCATCTGGTCGAATCTCTCCCAGTGCTTGTCGTCCGGGTCGACGAAGAGTTCCACCTCCATCTGGTTGAACTCCCTCATCCTGATCATTCCCTGACGGGGGGCGATCTCGTTCCTGTAGCTCCTGCCCGTCTGCATGACGCCGAGCGGGAGTTTCTCCCTGTTGTACCTGTAGAGATTCAGGAAGTTGACGAAGATTCCCTGTGCGGTCTCGGGTCTCAGGAATCCGACGCGGGACGATCCCGGGCCGATGGTGGTCCTGAACATGAGGTTGAAATCCTCCACGGGTCCGAGTTTCCCTCCGCATTCGGGGCAGACGATGCCATGTTCCTCGAACGCCTGTTCGAGCTCCTTCTCGGTCATCGTGTCGGGGTTCTCGCACACGTCCTTGACCAGGTGGTCCGCGCGGAAGGGCGCATTGCATGCGGTGCAGTAGGTGATCTTGTCGGCGAATTTATCCAGATGTCCGGACGCCTTGAAGACGTCGCGGGGGTTGACGGTCTCGGTATCGATCTCCACGAACCCCTCGCGGCCTTTGTAGAGGCTCCTCCAGACCTCCACGATGTTGTTCCTGAGACTGAATCCCAGGGGCCCGTAGTCGTACATGCCGGCCACGGAGCCGTAGATCTCGCAGGACGGCCATATGAATCCCCTGCGTTTGCAGAGGGACATCAGGTCGTCGGATTCATTGCTCAATCTACCGCCCCGATGATGGCACGGAGCACGTCCACGTCGTAGATCATACCCACGAGTTCGTCTTTGGTGCCGTGAACGGGCACCTGACCGAAGTCGTTGACCACCATCATGCGCGCGATCTCGCTGAGCGAGGTCTTTCTGAACACGGTTGTAGGGTTGGGAACCATGTAGTCCTTCACGGTCTTGTCGTTGGCGAGGTATTTCTCGGTGGCGGTGTAGAACAGGGGCATGACGTTCCTGAGTCCGACGAGCTTGGGATCCTCGACCCCGAGCTTGCGGGCGGCGTCCTCATCGGTGATCTGGTCGCTGAACAGGTCGCGGTCCGTGAGGATCCCGACGAGGTTGCCCTCGGCGTTCAGCACGGGCACGGCGGCGACGTCGCTGATCCTCATGGCACTCACGATGTAGGTGAGGGGGTCGCCCTCGTATGCGGTGACGCAGGTGGTGCGGATGACGTCCTCGGCCTTCATATCGGTCTTGAGGTTCCTGATCTCCCTCAGGATGTCCGTAGGCGTGACGATGCCGACGAGCCTCCCTCCCTCGATGACGGGGAGCCTGTGTATTCTCTTGTCGGAGAGTATGGCGGCGGCCTCCGCCAGGGTGGCGTCGGGCCCGATGGTCACACAGTCCTTCTTCATGATGAGGGACAGCTGGTCCTCGTCGAGTTTCCTGAATATGTCCCTCCTGGAGACGATACCCATGAGTTTTCCGTCCGAGGAGCGCACCACCGGGAGTCCGGTGAGCTTGTTCCTTACCATGGTGTTGATGGCGTCGTTGCGGCTGCCCGGAACCTCCACCACGATGGGGGCCGGGGTCATCACGTCTGCTACTGTCTTCATTTTGTTTTCACTCCGAGTTCCTGACTACGATGACGGGGCACTCCGAAAGTTTCACGACCTTCTCCGCCACGCTTCCCACGAGGATCTTCTTCATCCCGGTCCTCCCGAGGGTGCCCATGACGATGACGTCGTATTTTCCCGATTCGCCCGAGATGACCTCTGCGGGCACTCCGGAGAGGATCTTCTCCTCGGTCGGGATGTTCTTCTCCTTCCCCTGTCCGGATACGTACCCCACGGCGGCCTGCGCTGCCTCGTCGGTGGCGTACTTATCTTTGACATACAGGGCGGTCACGCATCCGCCCACGGCCTCGGCCAGTTCGAATGCCTTGGCGACGGCGGCCTTGGTGAGTTCGCCGCCGTCCGTCGGTACGAGAATGTTCTGGAAGCTCATTTCGTTACCTTCTGATGTCCTTTGCGCTTATTGCCTCATATTATATCTATGATTGCAGGCCCGTCACGGCTTGGACGGCGAGGACCTCACAACCATCACGGGGCACTCGGAGCCCTCTATCACCTTTTCCGCAACGCTCCCCATCAGGGCCTTGCTTATGCCGGTCCTCCCGAGGGTGCCCATCACGATCATGTCGTAGTCTTTGGAGACCGCGTTGATGGCTCCCGCAGGGATGCCCTCGACGATCCTCTTCTCGAATCCCACGCCCGCGGCCTTCGCCTTCTCTTCGACGTAGGCCACCGCCTCGCGGCCCTCCTTCTCGAGGGTCTCGTAGACGTTGACTATGGCTGCGTCCATAGGCATGTTCGAGTAGACCGACTGATCCACCACGTAAAGGGCCGTCACGGTCCCGTCCACCGCTTTGGCAAGTTCGATGGCTCTGTCGACGGCGGGGTTGGTGAAGACGCTGCCGTCGGTCGGGAGCAGAATTTTTCCGAAACTCATCTCTGTCTCTCCATTTCATGGGACGAACACCGGTTCCGCAGAGTCCAGGGCGCCGTCGGGGGAATTCCCCGGGCACGGCAGGACCACCGCCGAATCGGAGATTTCGAGTAATTTGGATATCTGTTTCGTGCGATTTAATAACTTTCCGCTTACATCTGCGAGGCACTTCCAGACGCCGGCCGGGTCTCCTCCCTGGGCGGACAGTATTCCCGCGAGTGCGGAGGCCTCCTTCCTCATGTCTGGATCGCACAGCATGGCGTTGTCCGTCCCGAGGGCCACGTCGGCCCCGAGTTCCAGCATCCTCGCCGCTCTGGGGGTCTTCCCGAAGAAACGGTTGGATCTGGGACATAGGACTATGGGGATGCCCGCATCGGCGCAGGACAGGATGTCGGCGTCCGTCGCCTCGACCATGTGCACCACGAAGGCGGGTTCCAGCGACAGGACGAATTCGATATCCTCCCGTATCCTCTCGGATACGTGGAGGGCGAAGGGTTTCCCGGCGGCATGGCATGCATGCGCAACCTTCTCGGCATATCTCCGGTCGACGTCGGATACGGATGACAGGGCGATGCCGTCGGCGACAGAGAGGATGTCCTCGGTCTCGCGGATATCGAATTCCGGGGATACGGGGCGGCCGAGGACGGCCGCCCGGGACAGTGCCTTCCGGGCGAGGAGGCACCCCCTGAGTCCGCCCTCGCGGAAATCCAGGAACGTACCGATCCCGGCGGATAGGGCCTCCTCTTCGAATCCGCGCATGTTTTTCACGAGGATCTCGTCAGAGGCCTCCCTGAGATATCTGTGCTTGAGGCCGTCGGGAGGGGCCACGAGCTCCTCGAGCGTCATGCCCGGTTCCGCCTTCACGCCCGCATCCGCGCAGTGGGTGTGGGCGTCCACAGTCTTAGGGATTATGACGCCGGATGCGTCGGCGGGGACGGGGGGTTTTCCTTCCCCTCTCTCGACCACCCTGCCGTTCTCCGTGAGGACATAGCCCTCGCGGAATCCGTCCTCCCCGAAGACCATGCCCGACAGACATTTCATACCGTACACACCGCGTAATAGGTATAAAAACGGCGTGAAATTCCGCGGCGGATGAGGGTCTGAGCATTGTCCCGGAGATTCTTTTTAACCGCAAGGTTTATATTTGATTCAGTGCAGCCTAATTTAGGATTATATAAACGTCCTCAACGCCTAAATACGATGGGCCGAATTTTTCCTACAAGGTGTAAAACAATGCCGAAGATTGTAGCTGACAACTGTGTTGCATGCGGTGCCTGTGTAGATGCCTGCCCCGAGGGAGCAATCACCGTCGATGACGTCGCCGTCATCGACGAGGGAAAATGCGTCGACTGCGGAGCCTGCGTCTCCGAGTGCCCTTCCGAAGCAATCGAAGAGTGATCCCAGCAGGGAGATGAAGGAATGCCGAAGGTAATTGCCGACAACTGTGTCGCATGCGGCGCCTGCGTGGACGCCTGCCCCAACGGAGCCATCACCGTCGACGACATCGCCGTCATCGATGCATCCCAGTGCACCGAGTGCGGAGCATGCATCGACGCCTGCCCCTCCGAAGCAATCGAGGAGTGATCCCGACTTCAAACTTCACGGCGGATGCGCCTTCCCGTAAGGTGCATCCGTCTTCTTTTTTACAATCCTTCTCTGTCGCAATCCGCACATCTGGCACATTGCATTTTCAAATAGGAAAAAGGGTCCCGGGGGAAAGAATCCCGTTCAGGCCCAGTAGGGTTTCTTGACGAACTTGTATGCCATAAGGCAGGCGGTGGCGGCCTCGCCGCATCCGGTGATGATCTGCTTGTATTTGCCGGGATAGTCGACGACGTCTCCGCATGCGAATATGCCGTGGCGGTTGGTGCTCATATCGATACCGACCTTGATGAGACCGTTCTCGGTGAGTTCCAGCCCCCACTTGTTGAGAACGCTCAGGTTGGCGGTGATTCCTATGTTTATAACTGCGAGGTCTGCATCCACGGTAATCTCGTTCCCGTCCTGCACGAGGGTGATGCTCTCGAGTTTATCCGCACCGTTGAAGGACTTGACGCTGGCGTTCATGATCTTGCGGATGTTGCTCTCGTTCAGATTCTTGACGTTCATCTCGTCCGCCCTGAACTCGGGTCTGCGGTGGACGATGGTGGTGTCTGTGACCTGATCGGCAATCAGGGCCATCTCGATGGCGGAATTCCCTCCTCCGAACATGACGACCTTCTTCCCCACGAGATCCTCCTTCACAGGGAGGATGTAATCGATGCCCTTCCCCTCGAGTCTGTCCTCGCCTTCGGCACCCAGTTTCCTGGGTGTGAAGTCCCCCATCCCGATGGCGATGATGACGCTGGTGCCTTCGAATTCGCCGTTCTGGGTCTTTACTATGATCTTCTGATCTCCGTCGACGATGTCCACTACCTTCTGGTTCTCCCTTATGTCGCATTCCATACTTTCGGCCTGCGCATAGAGCTTGTCGGAGAGCTTTCTGGCCTGGACGGTCTCGAAGCCGGGGTAATTGTGGATGCCTTTCTCCGGGTAGAGGGCGACGAGCTGTCCGCCGACGCTGCCGGATTCGAGGATAAGGGTGCTCATCATCTTGGACCTTGCATAGATCCCAGCGGTGAGTCCCGCGGGTCCGGCACCAATCACAATCACATCGTAGACCATTATCCGACCCCATCGAATATCTGTATAAAAAAATTTAGCCTATCCAGAACGTTATCGACAGCAATAGGCCCTTTACCCGACGATTAACGTTAAAACCGCTGCGGATTTCGTAACGATCACGGACAGACCTTTCCGGCAGAGGTTCCGAAAACGCTGTCCGTTCAATGACCCAGATGTCTGTTTTCCGCACTCATGGCATCATCGGTGTATCATATTCATATTTTCATTGTCTGGCACACATGTTTTTCATACGCCGTTCCGAGTCAGACGGGATCTCCCGGGAACGGGCCAATGCCTAAATACGTTGAAACGGTTCCGACAGGCATGGATATAGTCTACGGTTCTTTCGCAACGTGTCTCGTCTGCGTCGTAATCTATGCCGTTGCGCTGTTCATCGCCGACCACAGGAAGAAGAACAGCGAGTGAAACCATTTCCGGGCACCCGCCCCGCTGTGTGACAGGCTGTCCGTATTGTTCGGGACTGTTCCCTTCTGAATTGTTGCTGACAACAATTTTAATATATTATTACCTATGACGGGGTGTAAAAGAGGAAGGGTAAGCCCTTTCTTATTGTATTGAAACCAGAAGGGAAGGGGAAGATGTCGTCGCATATTTTCCGGTCGGTGGGACTCACTCCGTCAGGCAGAAAGACCGCGATGGCGGTGGCTGTCGTGGCAGTGCTGCTGTTCAGCGGCATGAGCGTAATGGTCTTCGGAGAGAGCGGATCGGAGACCGGCACAGCGGCGGTATCGGACACCCAGACGGTCACGTATTACTATTCCGAGTCGGACACCACCAAGAGCTATGACGTCACATACTACGGCATCGCATCGTCCGAGTACAATCCGGAATACTGGAAAGACACGGTAGACGGCACAGAGGTGGAGAATTGGACCGGCGGCAACGGAGAAGTCCCCGTGAGCGGAGGGACGTATAAGCTGAGTCTGTCCGGGCTCAGTCTGAGAAACAGCACGGTAATTTCTCTCGATCCCAGCTCCGAGTACACTCTCGGCACCGATTCCATCTCCGGAAGTTACCGTACCAGCGGCAGCAGAACGTACTGGTATCTCGATTGCACCTATTCCGAGACAGACAAAACAATAACCCTCTCCCCCAGATCGTCGTCGTATTCTTCCAGTCAGACGGGTTCAGGCACCATCAACCTTACAGTCCCCTCTGGAACGATGTCCATTTCCAAAGTTTTCGGCGGTTGGACCGACGGGACCAACGAGTATCTGCCCGGCGACATCCTCCCCTCCGACGTCACCGCACTGTATGCGAAGTGGATAATTCCGGATGTGTTCACTGCCAATACCAGCTCTACAATCAGCGTGCCCATCAGTAACAACAGCGGATCGTTCAGTCCTGTCTCCGTCGGATTGACCCTCACTGTCAGCAGCAACAAGCTCCTTCCATACTCATCATCCAATTACTCGGGTTACAACATTACTTCCGGTGACGGTTCCTCGATATACGGAAGAATCTACTACCTGTCGGCGGGGACCACCTACTACATCAACGGAGTCACCCTCCCGACCGGGACATACCGTTCGTCCGATGTCAGCAATCCCGCCATCCTGCATACCTCGAGCGGAACATGCACGCTGAGCGGAGCCGTGGCGATAGATAACGTCTATCTCGCCGCCACCTCCGCAGGAAACACCCACGGAGATGCCAATACAGGAATCGTGGCCGATGGGAACGTCCTCGTCATAGGGACGGGGGTCACCTCCAATCAGTCCGGCACCGTATCCTATTACAGCAACTCGATAGGGCCGCAGATTGTCGGGGGTTCCGTCTCCGGAACGCTTTCCGGAAGCATCACGAAGAGCATGGTATTCCATTCTGAAGGAACCGGCGGCGGAACGAAGTCCCTGTCTGTCAGCCTGGCCACCTGCGTCATCATCCACAGCGGAATATACTTCAGCGTCGTGGCCGGCAGTGTGGGATACAACATCGGTTCGACATCGAGTCCCGCGTCCACGTATCTCGTCATGAAGGGGGGCACGGTCCTCGAT
Organism: Candidatus Methanomethylophilaceae archaeon; assembly: GCA_963643445.1. Classification (GTDB taxonomy): domain Archaea; phylum Thermoplasmatota; class Thermoplasmata; order Methanomassiliicoccales; family Methanomethylophilaceae; genus Methanomethylophilus. The sequence continues at coordinate 10,510 of CAVIJO010000006.1, read as the reverse complement.
ACCCTCGTCGGAGGCAACGGAAGCTCTGGCCACATATACGGTGCCGGGACGAGCGACCATGATACGGCCAAGGCTGATAAGGAACTGCAGGGCGGTACGTTCGTGTATATGCTCGGAGCGGATCTTCCCGGTGACAACTACATCGACGGGAAGTCGGGGTTCAGCGATTACCGCACTGACAGGAGCGATTACACAATCGAGGAAGCCTCCATTCTGGAAGGCGGCTCGTCCAACAGCGGCAGTGCGATATACGGTTCCACCCACGTGTTCCTGAGCGATGATACGACCGTGTTCGACGCCCAGGCCAGCGGAAGAAGGGGAGCAACGTCCTGTTCCTATGCCTACATGGAGATCACCGGAAAGGCCGTCGTGAGGCATATCGCATGCGGTACGATTACTGACGGAATCAGCGACAGTTCCGGTAAACAGTGTGCGAGCGGTGTCGGGATCGTCGTCGGCGGCAATGCACAGGTCGCAACGCTGTGCGGCGGAGGTTATGACACGTGGACTGCGCCGAACGGCCCCAGCATGAAGAGCGGAGACATTGACATAAGCATCGTCGGAGGTACCGTCGGGTATGTCTACGGAGGAGGTTTCCGCGGCACTCTGGGAACTTCATCCACTCCCGTGAACATCACGATCACGGTCACCGGCGGAACGATCCTGCACGACGTATACGGCGGCGGCAGGGGAGGCATAGAGAAGATTCTCCACAACAGCGACGGAACCAAATCGAGCACCGGCGACGGTTTCAACGATTCCACCGGAAAGTCGTATGTCTATGGAAACACAAAGGTTACAATCGGCGGCGGCGAAGGCTCCGCCGTCATCAAGGGCAGCGTCTACGGCGGAGGAGAATCCGTCCCTTGGATGAAATCCTACGCGGTCGGGGGGAGCACCTATTCCTTCAGTACGCGGAATTCCGATGTGGCAATGGTGGCCGGGACCTCCTCTGTCGAGATCAAGGACGGTGCCGACGTCAAGGGCAGTGTCTACGGTTCCGGAAGAGGGATAGCATACAATTCATCGGGAAGTATCTCGGATGCGGATAAGACGGAATATTCCACGATGTATCTGTACACTTATTCTACCAGCGGATTCGGGCCCGAGAACGTGGCGTGGATGTCCAGCAGCAGCGGGGACGGTACCGCCACATACTACACCAAGAGCGAACAGGGTACGTCGTTCGCCTCCTTCGCCAAGGTCGACGGTTCCTCCGGGACGACATCTTCCGTCACCGTCTTTGGCGGATCCGTCGCAGGTAACGTCTACGGCGGCGGCGCATACGGCATCACCAACACCAGTTCCAGTGCCAGGGAGGAAGTAATCGCCTCCGTCGCCGTCTCCGGCGGAACCATCGGCGGTTCCGTATTCGGAGGCGGGGTCGGTACGGCCGGGGACATATCCGTCTACGGTTCCACCAAGGTGGAGATGTCCGGAGGCACCGTCGCCGGTTCCGTCTACGGCGGTTCCCACTACGGTGTCATCAGATACAATACCGAATTGGTGATGACCGGAGGCATCGTTACCGGTTCCGTCTACGGCGGAGGGTACGGTGTCGTAGGCAGCGTGTCCGTGAACGGCACGAGGAAGACAACACTGAAGAACATCTCCGTGACGGGTTCCGTCTACGGCGGATCTTCGCTCGGAACCGACGGGAGTTCATCTTCCACTGCGTCCCATGCATATGTGTTCGTATGTGCCGGGACGAGCATCGGCGAATCCGTCTACGGCGGAGGATTCCAGGGTACCACCTATGGCGGTACAGAGATCTACATTGGATATGAGTGGGACAGCGTCTCTTCCGCTGCCGCTCTGTCTGCTGAATCCGGCAGCGTGACGGTGAAAGGTTCCGTCTATGCGGGAGGAGACGTCGGCGTATCCGATACGTCGTCCTCCGCATACACCGCCATTCTGGTGTACGGAGGAGGTACGGTGAAGGTGGACGGGAGCAAGCTGGAAATATCCATCTCCGGAAGCATCATGGCCAGCGGAAACTCGTGTCTCACCGACGGCAACACATCCATCGAGCTGAAGAACTTCAGCAACAAGTCGGAGATGGAAGGAATACACCGTGCCGACACGCTCCTGCTCGACAACTCCTCCGTCGTCCTCAACGGAAGGGGCACCGTGCACAACGGGGAGTCAAACATCTATTCCATATTCGGAATCGAGAACGACCTGAAACTCCAGAACGGGAGTAAGATCACCCTGTACTCCTCGGTGGAGAACATAGGTTCCTACAGCAGTCTCAACAAGGACGGCAGCGCCACCCTCCCCACTTCCCCTCTGAACACGATCGTCTTCGGCGCAGGCAACTCTTTCATCGTAAGGGATACGGACGGAACGTCCGTCACATACGGCAAGGTCTCCGGATACACCGTCATCGCGGTCGCGACATCCGACTCCCTTTACGGGGCATACGCGCTGGGATCCCTGGATTCGGCCGGAGGGTTCGTCATCGGGAGCGGAGGTACCTACAAGGAGGCGGATTCGACCGATTACTCCTCCTGCAGGTGCTGGTTCATCTCGGGTACCAAGAGCACGGACGCCACGCTGACGCTGAATTACCCCTCATCCGGGAACACCGCTTCGACGGAGACGTCCGTCAACATGCCCAAACTCCTCGGGACCACGTCGGTGAGGTACACCGGAGGCGTCTTCATCGAATCCGGTCCGGGGACCGCGGAGTTCGTCGGGAGCGACGCGTCCGCGCAGACGGAGACCGGGAAGTATTCCGTTCTGACCGGTTACGGTTCCTCCGGAAGCGGGAGGATGCTCATAGACACCTCCTCCGACGGATCGGGCGTGTACGGGGACGGAGTCTACTTCGATCCCGATGCCACCGTGTCGCGCAGTACCTCCTTCGAGGGACTCACCCCCGACCTCTGGGTGAAGTTCTCCGGATGCATCGAGAACAGGACCCAGTATCTCGGATATGTGCTCCTGTACTTCCAGGAGGTGTCCTCCGTGGAGTACGACACGTCCTCGGGTACCGAGACCATCTACGTCATAACCAACTACTCCGAGGTCAGGCTGAACCTGTACGTACAGGGTTCGGATACGACCCTCACGGGGGACTACTCCGTTAGCCTCGGTACCATCCGCGGTTCAGGTACCGCCGACTTCTACATCCCCGCCATCGCCTCGTACTCCGGCGCCACGGTGTATGTGACCGGGATGGAGGCCGTCGAGGTCCCCACGTACGGTGCCGGCACCGACAGCGTGACCGTGTCCGCATCGAAGAACCTGGACAACACCAACGGATGGACCGTCATGAACGGGGCGCGGACGTATGCTCCCGGGGAGTCCCAGCAGTTCGCGCTCGGTGTGATACAGGGAGCGTTCATCGCGGATATGCACTTCTCCGTCACCGGTTTCGATTACGGGGATCCGAACCGCAACGCGACCTACAAGTTCACTATGAATGCGGTGCTGCAGGATGGGACGTCCTTCGGGTTCACCGTGTCGGTGCACGTGTCCGTCATCAGGGACGTCATCGTGACGTTCGTGGACGGGCAGAGGGACTACTCCATCGACTACACCTTCGAGTACGGGCGCATCCTCGGTTCCACCGACTGCCCTCCGAACGGGGAGAACTTCATCGGATGGTACACCGACGTGGATTACAACAACATCTACAACTACAAGGTCCCTCTGACCAGGGACATCACCCTGTACGCGAGGTACACGATCACCGTCACCTTCGACAACTGCGACGGTACGTCCTCCATCCTGTATCTGGAGGAACAGGCCGGCGGAGTGTCGGTCCCCAGACCCGGAACGGATCCGGAGCGCGCCGGATATGCGTTCGGAGGATGGTATCAGGATGCCAAGTACACCGTCGCCTGGGACTTCGACGGAGCGAAGACCTCCAAGAACATCACCCTGTACGCCAAGTGGACCGGGGTGGAGATCGGGGTGACGTTCCAATACACGGATTCGTCGGGGACCGTGCACACCGTGGAGGTCGACGGTGCGGTTTACTCGTTCACCGTGAACTACGGTAACAAGTTCGGGGTCGTGGATGTGGACCACAGTTCGGCCGGAAACGAAATGACATACCTCTCGAAAGCCAGGGAGGTCGTGAGTTCTTCCATAACCGAGGAGTTCATCCGCTGGTCCGTCACGAAAGACGACCAGACCGTGTCCGTCTACGACGATACCTTGGTGCCGTTCTGGAACGAGTCTTCGGGAAAATACTATCTCGTCCTGACCGCAGTCACCTCTGCGGTCGCACTCCAGGTGACGATGGACGCCAACACGGACGATCAGGCCGGTGAGGTGAATCCGCCGTCCGAGTACCTGGTGTATCCGGGCACCCGTACGACCGATTCGATAGGTACGTACTACCCGTTCTCCTTCGATTTGAACGGTGCAGTGCGTACAGGATACAATCTGCAGGGATGGGCCTTCTCCAAGGATGCGACGGACGATTATGTCGGAGCCGGTACCTCCGTCGAACTTCACATCTACTTCACCGAGGAGACTTCCTCCGGGAAGACTGTGTATACGATAAGCAAGATCGCATATGCGGACGGGACCGACACGGGTCTTGCCGCCGGGGAGGTGCTGAACGACCCCAAGAATCCGTTCAACATCACGTATTACGCAGTATGGGAACAGATTGAATACACTGTGAACGTACTGTCCTCCGCGGGAGGTGTCATCGATGCATGGAATTCATCCGGAGACCACGGAACCTCGTTCACTGTCTATTACGGAGATACGATCACCCTCAGGTTTACCTCCAACCCGGGTTACGAGTTCTATTCCTGGTACCTGAACGGGGAGGGAAAATTCAAGGACAGTACCGAGAAATCCTCCAGCACGACACTGGAGGTCACTGGGAACTGTTCCGTTTACGCGGTGTCTACGGGACCTCAGGTCGTCAAGGTGACGGTGTACTTCAACGGAGGGGAACAGATCACCGGTTCGGTGCCCGAAGTCATGTTCAAGGGCAAGGACGGCACGGAGGATCTCACCATGACCGTCGACAGGTGGGAACAGGACTCCGACGGGAAATATTATGCATACTATTGGAAACTCGTACCCAGGGGAGCCTATGACATCGGACTCGTCGGCACATCCGGCAATTTCAGTTCGTTCGACACACTGACGGTCAACGACGAGGTCTACTCCGCATCGCTGAATGCGTTCACCGTCACCAACAACATCAAGGTCGGAACGACGGACGAGACCGCCTCCGAGAGCACTGGTCTCGAGAGTTACACCGAATTCCTGAAAGCGGGTTCCGACATGAGCATAACGCTTGCTGCGGGGTACTTCTACGATGTGAATGCGGAGTATGAGGTCTCCGACGGCACCACGGTTACGAATTCCGCATCCGGAACGACCACTTCGAAACAGACGCCGTCCTTCACGGTCAGATTGGATATCTCCAAGGGCATGATTCTCAGCGGCAGCATCACCATCGCCGACAGGAACATCATAGTACACGTGTACCGTATGGACATAGGCGGTACCGCCTGGAGTTACTACGAGACCGATACCAAGGTGATGGAGACGGCGCAGTCCGAGTATACCGGAACCTACAACCTCGCAGCGTATCCCGGATTCTCCCTGGATGTCGCCAAGAGCGAGACTGCATCGGCTATAACCTCGTTCTCGGTCAGCGGCGGCGTGCTGACTTTCACGCTTGATGCCGGGAAGACCATCGAACTCTATTACGGGAGGCTCACGGCCGAGGCGAGGGTCGTCGTGGATTCCGATGCGGAAGTGTCCGATATGACCGGTTGGACCGAGTCGGCATCGGGGGACAAGAAGGTATTCACGAAGACCGTCTGGTTCGGAGAGACCGTCACGCTTCCCACAGTCACCAAGACCGACTGCGAATTGGAGAAATGGGTTCTCACGGGATGCACCGGAACCCTGACGTCCGATTACAAGTATACTGTAGTTGCGGGAGACGTGTCCGACAGCGAATCCAAGACCATCGAATTCACCGCGAACCTCCTGAACGATATCCACATCCTCACACTGGTCACCCAGTACGGAACCTTCAGCAACGGTTCGTCCAGATATTCCGTGAAGGTGAAGGTCGGAGAGACTCTGCAGAAGTATCTGGAGACCCCGACTCTCTCCGCATCCGAGACGGGCAAGTACAAGTTCGGAGGATGGAAGGATCTGGCCGACACGATGCCTGATGAAGATGTCACATACACGGCCGTGTGGACGGTAACAAAACTCACGCTGACATTCAAGTCCGGCGACGATCCGACGGACAACCATGTGGGTATCAGCGCCACCTCGAATTCCGTTGCGGTGTCCAGCGGGGCATCCCTCGGATACGGGGACTACGTCATCGTGACCATAGTGTTCGACGAGGGCTACTCCCTCGGTTCCTACACCCCGTCGGGCACCGCCATCGGAGCGCCGGTGCAGGGTTCCGACAGCCGCCACTACACGTGGGCGTTCTACATCACCGATACGGAGGACATCTCCGTGACCTCCACGAAGGCTTCGCTGAAGATCCGCTTCGCCGTGGACGGCACCGTCGACGAGACGCTGACCATGGGCTGCGAGAAGTACGGGACATATTACTTCAATCAGTTCTCCAAGCCCGGATACAGGACCACCGGCTGGTACACGGATGCCGCATGTACGGTCGAGGCCGCGGAATCCCCGGACCAGACGAAGGGGTACTACGCGGTCGGGAGGATCACCGAGGACCTGACCTTCTACACCAAGAGCGACCCGAACGAATACTATGTGGCGTTCGACGGGAACGGTGCGGACGGAGGGGCCACGGAGACGCAGACGTTCAGGTACGGCACCGCCCAGGGGCTCACCTTCAACGGTTTCGTATACGACGGACATAAATTCGTCGGATGGGCCGTCTCCGCATCCGGGGTGCTGAAATACACCGACGGGGAGTCGGTGTCGGATCTGACATCCGCCGACGGGGCCACGTACACGCTCTATGCGGTATGGGTCACGGAGAACAGCATCTCGGCGAAATACGACGGGGAGAACCATTCCGCCTCGGTCACGATGACCAAGAGCGGAGGCACCCCGCTCACGGTGTACTACGCCACGGTCAACCTGACCGCCAGCAACTACAGTGTCGCCGGGTCCACCGAGAAGATCGGCTACCGCGACGTGAACGTCTCCGGAGGGGCGGTCGTCCCGTATACCGTGTACTACTACGCCATAGCGCAGTCCGAGAACGGTTCCGCGGCGGTCTCCGGTTCGCTGACCGTGACCGTGACCGCGAGAGAGGTGACGATCACATCCGGGGACGCCACCAGGTCGTGGATCGAGGGCACCCCCCTGACCAACGACACCCGCACCTATGGCGGAGACGGTTTCGTCGCAGGGGAAGGGGTGGAACTCAACTTCACCGGTTCGCAGACGGACGTGGGTTCGTCGGAGAACACCTTCACCTACACATTCACGGGAGTCACCAAATCCGGGAACTACACGATCACGGCCGTGTACGGCACCCTGACCGTCACGGAGGCGACGACGGACATCACCGTGGACAAGTCGTTCATAAGGACATACGGGGACGGCGTCTTCAATCTCAACGCGACGACCACCCACGGCGCTCTCAAATACAAGGTGTCCATCGGCACCGGGGTCGTGAGCGTCGATGCCTCGGGGAACATCACCATCCTCAGCGCAGGTTCCGCCACCGTGAACGTCTATATCGAGGAGACGGTCTTCTACAAAGGGGCGAACGTGGACGTTTCGATCACGATTGATCCGAAGGTGCTCACGGTCTCCGGCATTGCGATTATTTCGGACAGGGAGTACGACGGAACGACCGATGCGGCCTTCGACGATTCCGGTAAGGCGATAAACGGTATAGTGTCGGGTGACGAGGGCAAGGTGGATGTCACCGTAAAGGCGGTCTACGACTCGAAGAACGCGGGTTCCAGGACCATCAGCATGATGTATGCCGTAACAGGGGAGAAGGCGTCCGACTACACCGTAGCCGACCCCGCTTCCCAGGCGGGAACCATCACGCCGAGGACGATCACCCTGATCTCCGACAGCGCCGAGAAGGTGTACGACGGCACCGCCCTGACGAAGAACAGCTACACTCTGAAGGACGGAAAGGGATTCCCTGCGGGAGAAGGTATCCGCAGTATGACGTATTCGGGCACCCAGACGAATGTCGGTTCATCCGACAACGGGTTCACATATGTACTGTCCACGGGGACGGAAGCTTCCAACTACACCATCAGTCTGGAGTTCGGAGAGCTGACCGTCACGACCCTCTATATCTCCGTACCTGTCGGAAAGAGCTGCGAGTATACCGGCAGAGTTATCTCCGCAACATCCGCCATAGAAATGTCCGTGTGGTACACCATCACCGGTTCCGGGAAGGATCTGGGAGAATACACCGCAGTACTGAATCTGAACGACACTTCGAACACTTGCTGGAAACTGTCCGACGGAAGCACCAGCACCGCGGATCAGGATGTGAAGTGGAGGATCGTCATGGTGAAGCTGGACTTCACCAAGTTTACCGTGGATACCGCATCCGTGGTATACAGGGCTACAGAGTACACCGAGGCCGATAAGGCGATAACTGTGGCTCCGGTGTCCGAGACCGATCCGACCCCGATCTACGTGAAGGATACCGATTACACGGTTACCTTTACCGACAACCTGTATGCGGGCACCGCCACCATCACCATCGATGGTATCGGCGGATACGGAGGGTCCCAGTCGTGGACCTTCACCATCGCCAAGCGTACCGCGTACATGGTCGCCGACAGCAGCTACAAGGTGTACGACGGCACCGCACTGTCAGCGGACGGATACTCATACCTGGGATTCATCTCCTCCGATCTGAGTTACATGTCCGTGACCGTCAGCGGTTCCCAGACGACCCCCGGTTCCGCCGTGAACAGGATATCCGTGTACGTGAACAGCGCCGACGTGGGCAACAGCTACGACTTCGTCCTAATAGACGGTACCCTGGCGGTCTTCGAGAGCATGACCTCCTCCGTCACCTCCGGAGTGAAGGAATCCTCTTCGGAGGGCACTACGGCCCCTGCAGAGGAGGATTCCGGGGTCTCCGATACCTGCGTGTATCTCGGTGCCGCTGCCGCTGTCCTAGCGGTGCTTTCCGCAATTATCCTCATCCGCCGCAGGTGCGCATAAGCGCCCCTGCGGCTCCGCATATCCGGTCCGGCACAGGCATATGTTCCGTGCGGAACTATGTTTATATAGACAGCTATAATTGTGATAGTTAGGTGAAAAAATGGTTGCAATACCCAAGAATGTAATGGACCTGCTTGCAGCACCCGATGCAGTGAAAGTGATTGCCACTGTCTCTGTGGACGGTCAGCCCCACGTCATCGCCGCCGGCACCATCGGTGCCGTCGATGCCAACACCATGATGGTCGGAAAAGTCCTCACCAAGGTGTCCTCGGACAACATAAAGAACGGAAAGAAGGCGGCGTTCCTCGTCACCAAAGGCCTCGAGTCCTACTCCATCGACGGTGTCTTCAAGAGCTCCGTGACCTCCGGTCCCCTCTTCGACGGCGTCAACCAGAAACTGGCTGCGATCCACCTTGCGGTCTCCGAGATCATGCTCTTCGACGTCACCGCCGTCTACAACCAGGGCGCATGTGCCGACGCCGGCAAGAAGATTGCCTGAAACCCATTTTCGGGTCCCTCCGGGGACCTCCCCTTTCTTTTAAATCCGCATATGCCGATATACCATTATGGCGAAGCTGACTCCCGTTATGATGGACCTAATACGCCGTCCGGACAGTATCAAGGTCATGTCCACCGTTTCCGAGGACGGTATGCCTCACACCATCGTCTGCGGTACCCTCACTGTCCCGGAGGAGGATGTCATTGCGGTCGGCCGCGTATGGCTCAGCACCACCGGGAAGAATATCGAGAGGGATCCCCGTGCGGAGTTCTTCGTGTGGTCCGGGAAGAGTGCTTATTCCATACTGTGCGAATTCATCGGGGAATCCGGCGATTCAGCCGATGTGGAGAAGATGAACGCAGGTCTCGATAAGTACGGCATGGGAACCTGCACCGTATGGAAGTTCAGGGTGACCGCCGTTTACGACGAGGGTATGAGCGAAACGGGCGGAGAAAGAGTCTCCTGAATCTTATTTATAAAAGCCCGCGGGACGGATTTCCGTACACGGACGTCCGCGGGTGCGTCCGTGTACGGCAGATTTCGGATCAGAACCTTCTTCCGCGGGGCCTGTCCTCAGGCTGGTGTTTCCTGAAGCAGTCCCTGCAGTATACGGGGCGTCCCTCGGTGGGTTTGAAGGGAACCTCGCACTCTTTTCCGCAGTCGGAGCAGACGGCTTTGAACATTTCCCTGGGTCCGTCCCTGTTGTAGTTCCTTCCGCCGTTCCTGTTGTTGTCGTAGGCCATTGCTATTCTTCCTGGGTATTCTCGTAAGTCCTTCCTAACCTATCTCGGGGTGCGGAACTAACTAATCCGAATGCCTGTCCGGTTTAACTCCGCTGATGATTAAATATCTTGTCCCCGTTCCGCGGGCCCC
>CAVIJO010000005.1:0-87210 GCA_963643445.1 Candidatus Methanomethylophilaceae archaeon | reverse complement strand
TAACGTATTTTCCGACGTAAGATCCGCGGAGTCCGGGCACCTGTCCCGTCCGAACCGGGCTTCAAAATATTCTGATCCCATACTGTTTCAGGCTGAAAAGAAGTCCTGCATTGCGGCTGAAAAACATTAACACACTGTTCCTTTTATAATCGGTGAGACAATATGCAGAGCATGACCGGGGACGAGGAGAGATTGGCCCTGCCGATAGGGGTCGACGATTTCAAAGAGGTCCGTGAGAACGGCTACTATTTCGTTGACAAGACCGAACTCATCTCCGACATCCTCAGAGACAGGGCCAAGGTGTTTCTTTTCACAAGGCCCAGACGCTTCGGAAAGTCCCTCAACCTCTCCATGCTCGATGCGTTCTTCAACCTCAGATATGCGGGGAACACATGGTTCGACGGACTTAAGATAAGCAGTCGTTCGGAAACCGAGGATCACAAGAACACGTATCCTGTGATCTGCCTGAACATGAAGGATCTGAATGACTCGAATTTTGAAGAGTTCCTTATGGATTTCAGATGTGAAATTGAAAAAACATACTCTTACTTCGAGTATCTGTCCGAAATCGAAAATGCACCATCCATTCTCTGCAGGAATTACGGAGATATATTTTCCGGCAATTCCAACATCGCTCTGCTGAAAAGATCCGTGGTCGTACTGTGTGAGATGCTGGAACTGCACCACGGAAAGAAACCGATCATTCTGATCGACGAGTATGACCACCCTATCAACGGTTCATACGGAAAAGACGCTTACGAAAGCATAATGGAATTTCTCAAAGGATTCTATTCCCTGACCCTGAAAAGCAACTCCCACATGTCGTTCGCAGCGCTGACCGGGGTGATGCAGATCGCCAAGGAGGGGATATTCTCCGGACTCAACAATCTGAAAGTCGACAACATATTCGGCATCAAATTCGATGAAAGGTACGGTTTCACCGCATCAGAAGTCGAAGAACTCTGTTCCTATTACGGACGTCCGGAGAAGTTCGAGGAGGCCAAGGAATGGTACGACGGGTACAGATTCGGCAGTGCCGACATCTACAATCCATGGAGTGTTCTGAATTACATCGATTCGGATTTCGTTCCCGGCAAATACTGGGCGGGAACCAGCGGGAACGATATCATAGATACACTTCTGAAGACATCCGATGATAAGATCTTCGAAGATCTATCGATCCTCGGCAACGGGGGGACCGTATCGAAATCCCTGAGCGCCACTGTTGCGATGGGGGATCTGAAAAACAGACCCGCCGCGATATTCTCCGTCCTCGCCGTAGCGGGATATCTCAATGCGGTTCCCGCAGGAGAGGACTCATTCGATCTGTCCATTCCCAACCGTGAGATGTATTCGGTGTTCTACGACCACATCTCAGCTTTCATTTTCAACGGCGAAACGGATCCTTATGCGGGATTCCTCAATGCATTGGAGGCGGGAGATGCGGCGAAAGTGCAGGAAGTCCTCTACAATATCCTGTCCGAAAACTATCCGTTCCTGCTTCTGAAAGACGAGGGGGATTACCACCTCATCCTCGCGACGATGGTCCTCGGAAGAAAAGGAAGGTACACCGTAACCGTCGACAGGGAATCGGGAAACGGCCGTCATGATATAATCATGAAAACCAGATATCCCAGATACCCCAACATCGTCGTCGAAGTGAAGAAAACCGGGAAAGACAGCGAAGCGGAATCCGAACGTCTGGCACATGAAGCGCTGGAACAGATCGGGCAGAAAGATTACTGCAAAGGTCTGACGGGAAGGACATTCCTCTACGGCATCTCCTTCAACTCGAAGAAAGCCACAGTGCTCTTCGAAGAAACCAGACTGTGATTCTGCCCGCCGCCGATTCAATACGGATGCCAAAGATTCAGATATGAAAATTCGGCCCCACAATTCGGGCGCGCTTCGGTCTGATATAATCGGCCAGTATACGCAGAAGAATTCTCCAAGATCAATGAATACAGGCCTGCTTTGATTCTCCGGGTTTATCCTCAGCCTTTTCGGATACCATATCCGAATATCTTCCAGGCGTTCACGATGACTTAAACCAAGGTTTCCATCTGAATTGTTATAGAACCATTTTTTATAATTCTGATTCCGATTAAGGTGCAGTATGACAAACGGCAGGCACTCATTGGTCATCGGAAGATTCCAGCCGCTGCATCGTGGGCATATGGAGGTAATCCTCAAATGTGCCAGAGAGTCGGAGCATCTCACCGTTGGCATAGGGAGCGCACAGTATTCCCACCAAGCGGAGAACCCTTTCACGGCCGGCGAACGTTACATGATGATCGAAGAGTCCCTGAAGGATGCAGGCGTCGACAATTACAGTATCGTGCCTGTAGAGGATCTTAACAGATACTCCATCTGGGTGGCCCACGTTGTTGCCATGTGCCCCGCATTCGACTGCGTCTACAGCAACAATCCGTTCACCAGGAGACTGTTCACCGAGGCCGGGTTCGAGGTTAAAGAGTCGCCTCTCTACAGCAGGAGCATATACTCCGGGACCGAGGTCCGCAGGAGGATAGCAGAGGATGAGGACTGGAGATCGCTGGTCCCCAAGGCCGTGGCCGATGTTATAGATGAGATCGACGGCGTCGGAAGAATCAAGGACATCAATGTTACCGACAGCGGCATCTAAGAAGGCGGAAACATGATTTTCGATTGTCCGGCGGCCGATTCGGCGGCCGAGAAACTGGCCGAAGTTCTGAAGAAGAAATGCCTGAGAGCGTCTGCGGCGGAATCCTGTACAGGAGGCCTTATAGGCGCTCTGATCACATCTATGCCCGGTTCCTCCGAGTACTTCCTCGGCAGTGCCGTGACATATTCCAACGAGGCGAAGGAATCCATCCTGAAGGTCCCGGCGGGAATAATCGCCGAGTACGGTGCGGTAAGCGGGCAGACCGCCCGCCTCATGGCGAAAGGCTCGGTCTCCCTGTACGGATCCGATGTGGCCGTGGCCGTCACCGGCATAGCCGGTCCCGGCGGTGCCACTCCGGATAAGCCTGTGGGACTGGTATATATCGGAGTGTCCGACGGCAGATATGCCAGATCGGAACGTTTTGTATTCTCCGGAGACCGCGGGGAGGTCCGTGCGCAGACCGTTCTCGAGGCGGTGAGGATGCTCGCTGAAATTGCGGAGGAACAGGATTGAGTACCCGCTACGACCGTCAGATCCCTCTGTTCGGGAAAGACGGACAGGACGCTTTGGCACATGCTGTTGTAGGTGTTGCCGGATGCGGAGGTCTCGGGACCTCCGTCGTGACGTCCCTTGCATCCGCCGGTGTCGGAACCCTCATCATAGCCGACGGCGACATCCCCGACATAACCAATCTGAACCGTCAGTTCGTGTACCGCGAGGGCCAGGAGGAGAATAAATCCGAACTGCTGGCACAGTGGGCGATGGAGGTCAATCCAGACATCTCCGCTGTACCTTTCCCGGAGCATCTGAATGAATGCAATACGGAAGCCGTGTTCGGGGAGTGCAGTATTATCGTGGACTGTCTCGACAGGATGGAAACAAGGCTCATGCTCAACCGTTTCGCTGTGAAATCTGGGAAGATGCTGGTCCACGGAGGGGTGTCCGGATACACCGGGCAGGTCACCGTCGTCGTCCCCGGTACCACCCCCTGTCTCGAGTGTCTCTACGGGGAGGTGAAAGACACTTCCGGAGACGTTCCGACGCCCTCCGTCGGAGCCATGGTCTCCCAGATTGCCTCAGCAGAGGCGCTGCAGGTTATCCAGATAATCACCGGGACCGGTTCCCCGCTTATCGGAAAACTCTTTACCGCAGACATGGAGGTCCCCGAAGTCTGCATCTGCGGTATTTCCCGGAAGGATTCATGTCCCGTCTGCGGCGGACGGAAGTCCCTGTAAACGCCTGTGTCAGTCAAGTATAACTATACGGGCATCAATCATCGCAGTATGCAGAAAATCATGACCGGGAAGGTCAAAGAGGTCTACGCCGTCGATGACGACACCCTCGAGTTCGCATACACAGATCACATCTCCGTTTTTGACAAAATCATCCCCTCGATGGTTCCCCACAAGGGAGAGACCCTCTGCAGGACTGCCAAATTCTGGTTCGGCATCCTCAACAAGAACGGCATCCGCAATCACTTCCTTTCCGAACCCTCCAAAGACAGGATGGATGTCGAGAGGGTGCAGGTCATCCGTGACTATTCCAAGATTAACAACACCACCACCAATTATCTGATCCCCCTCGAGGTCATCTGCAGGTACTACGCCGCAGGTTCCCTCCTCGACAGGCTGAAGAACGGAAAGGTGAAGCCCGAGGACCTCGGTTTCGAGCCCGGGCACGAAGTGAAGCGCGGCGAGAAACTGCCCAAGCCCTTCGTCGAGTGCACCACCAAACTCGAAGCAACCGACATGAACCTCACAGATGAGGAGGCCAAGAAAATGGCGGGGCTCACAGATGCAGAGTACCAGACCATCGTCGACACCGTTCTCAGGATCGATGCGATCATGGCCGACGAGGTCGCCAAGAGGGGACTCATCCATGTCGACGGAAAGAAAGAGTTCGGATATGACAAACAGAGAAAGCTCATGGTCGTCGACACCTTCGGAACCCTCGATGAGGACCGCTGGTGGGACGCAGAGGAGTACGCCAAGGGAAACATCGTCGAACTCTCCAAGGAATTCGTCCGCCAGTACTACCGCGAGACCGGATACCACAAGGCCCTCTACGATGCCAGGGAGAAAGGTCTTCCCGAGCCCGACATACCTGCGCTCCCGCAGGAGATTATCGACCGCGTGAGCAGGCTCTACGTCGACATGTATGAGCGTATCACCGGCGAGAAATTCTGAAAACCTTAAGATAAGGAGGATACCGGCCGCCGGGCCGGTGTCCTCAGTTTATCGTGACTGTCACGCGGCTCTGCCCGATGGGACAGTCCGTCTTCTTCCCGACGGCCTCTATCGTCACTTTCGTGTCCGCATCCATCCCGGTCGGGTTGCATTCGAGGAAATGGGGACATCCGACCATCCCGCATCCGGAAGGCTGGAAGGGGATCATCGACCCTTCCATGGCGATCTTCTTCTCCACCGCCGCTGTCCGGGGGATCTTCTCGACCTCCACGACGCGGACCTGACCTTCCGTCATGTCGCAGTCGTGGACAGGTTTCCTCAATTTCCTGACTTCGTATTCGCTTCCCTTCTCCAGGTTGAGGCAGATGTCCTTCACTTTGCAGGCCTTGCATTCGATCTGAGGTCCCAGATAGATGAATCTGCGGCCCTCTTCGGCCATATCCTCGCTTACGAGGGTCAGATGTATCGTGTTCGCCATCTCATATCACTCCCGTGGTGCGGGCGAGGTTCAGTGCGGCGTTGCGGGTGAGTCCGTTCTCCCCCAGGATCGTGAATCTGTCCTTCCTCACCTTGTTGGCGGCCACGAGGGCGTCCACGATGTCATCGTCGGACAGTCCGAGTTCTGCGGCGGTGGTCGGAGCCCCGATGTCCTTCAGGGCCTCGCGTATCTGTTTCCAGTCCCCTCCGTGGAGGCACATCATCATGATGCAGCCGACCCCGCACTGTTCGCCGTGGAGTGCTTTGCCCGGGTGCAGGAGGTCGAGGGCGTGGGAGAACATGTGCTCCGAACCGCTGGTGGGTCTCGAACTCCCGGCGATGCACATGGATACCCCCGATGCGATTATCGGTTTGAGGACGAGCCACACGCTCTCCTCCAATCCGGGTTTTATGAGTTTGGAGTTGCTCAGGAGACTTTCGGCTGCATAATGCGCCATCGTGTAGGCGGAGGTGCTGAACTCATCGTCCTTGATCTTTCTGGCGAAATCCCAGTCCCTTAGCGCGGTCATGTTCGATATGACGTCAGCACATCCCGATGCGAGGAACCTGTAAGGCGCCTTCACGAGGACCCCCGTATCCGCTATGACCGCCGTCGGAGGGCATGCCTGCACGGTGAGAGGCGCTCCTTCCTTTGTCTTCATGGAGGCCCTGTCGGAACATATCCCGTCGTGGGCTATGGACGTGGGGATGCTTATGAAAGGTATGCCGAGGTTGTTGGACACCAGTTTCGCAGTGTCGATCTTGCTTCCCCCGCCTACTGCGAGGATGAATGTGGAACGCAGCTCCCTGGCCGCGGCTTCGGCTTTCTCCACGTTGGCGTGGTCGCACCCTTCCGTGAACACCGGCACCACGTTGTAGCGTTCGGATACGAGGTCTTCCACCATCTTTCCGGCCGCCCCGTAGGTGTTCTTTCCCGTTATGATCATCCCGTCTTCGCCGAACAGGAGGGAACGGCAGATGTCCGAGGTCTGTTCGAGGACGTTGTGTCCGAATACGGTCGTCCTCGGGAAGTGCATGGACTTGGCCTTCGTGAATTCCCCCATTAAAATGTCTCCTCCCGTCCATATTATCTGAAACTATAAAAGCCGTTTATCCGATAATATGCCGTGAAGGCGCTGATCGTCTGCGGGAGCGGCAATCCCGAAGGTTTCACCGAAGCGATGTGCCAGGGTGCGGAAAGGGCTCTACGTTCGGAAGGATGGGAGGTATGCACCGTCCGCCCGTACGGCATGGATATCCGCCACTGCAGCGGATGTTCCGGATGCAGGGGGAGCGGACGCTGTGTCGTAAGGGATGATATGGATACGGTCTACGGACTCTTCGGGGAGTCCGATCTGCTAATCCTTGCGACCCCTGTCCATTTCAGCGGGCCGTCGTCGATCCTGAAGGCCGTCGTGGACCGTTTCAATCCCTGCTGGTACGGAAAAGGGGATCATCCCCGGGCGTGCGCCGCCCTGATGTGCGGAGGAGGGGAGAATCCTGTCTTCGGAAACACCGTCTCGATGATGAAGGCCCTTTCCGCGACCGCAGGCATGGAATGGGCGGGGGAACTCTGTCTCGGCGGCACCGATTCCGGAGATAAAGCGGAATACGGGAGGAGGGCGGAGGAGTTCACTTCAGGGCTTCTCTCAGGGAGAACGGGAAACCGTCGACGGCCCTGACCTCGGCATCGGGATACGGTGTGCACGGGCAGTAGGGAATGGTCCTGCAGCTGTCCCTGATGATGTGCCAGATATCCGTTTTTACCGTCCCGTCGAAGTCCGCCACCATCACGGTCCCGAAACCCATCGAACGGAGTTTCCTGACGGCTTTTACCGGGTCGCGTTCCTTTCCCGCCGCCTTTCCGCCGCGGCACTCTATGAGCGGGATGCAGTCTCCGGACATGTCTATGGCGGATTCCAGGACCGAATCCCCCATGACCGTGCGGATCGGGATGATGAGTTTCTCCAGTCCCGGCAGGAAGGCATCCAATATGTCGGCCTCGTCGTATACCGTTTCGATGAGCCAGACGCCGTTTCCCGGCACCTTGCATCTTTCCACGAACCCGGGGGTGAAACGGCCGGTGGAAAGACTCTCCGAATCCGCAAGGATTACGGTTCCCTGGGTCTTCCTGGGTTTCAGGAAATCCACGGACTGCAGCGGCATCGGTTCCGTGACGGAGAAGTTCTTCCCGTCATATGCCGCAGGTCCGACGCAGATTCCGCCGCGTCCGGCCTCCCCGTAGATCAGAGGTATGTCCATAGTGGGTCCCGAACCCGTACGGGCGTAAAAAAGGATGGGTTTCGCCGACCGTCCCCTGATCCGCACCGTCCGGAAAGATCAAGATGCCGTTTTTCTGCAGTGTTTCACAGGATTACTGTGTACCCATTCCATACTGTCTGCACCGGGAGGATGCATTGTTTAAGAACCGGAAGCGTCCCGTATGCGGTGGCATCTATGTCCGGAAAGAAGGAACTCTACATGTGTGTCGGATGCGGGGAGATCGTTGAGAAGGTGCACGCCTCCGTGTGCGGCCGCCGCCCCGTATGCTGCGGGGAGCCGATGGCCGAACTCGAGGCACAGACTGCGGAACCCGACGAAAACAAGCATGTCCCGTACATCGAGAGGGTCGACGGAGGCGTCATCGTGAAGGTCGGGAAGTCCGCCGAACATCCGATGGAACCCGACCACTACATCATTTACATCGAGATCTGCGCCGACGGGATCCTCATGAGGAAGTATCTGCGCCCCGGCGACAGACCGGAAGCGTTCTTCCGCACCGATGCGGAGAAGATCTCCGCCCGGGAACTGTGCAACAGACACGGTCTCTGGGTATATTCCTGAGGTTTCCTCCGGGCATACGCCGGTCCGGCGCATCTTTATCCAATCCCATCCCCGGATGTCTGCGAGCACTATTTATCAATCATATTCCATTTACGGCCGTTACGGGATGTATGTCCCAAGGTGTTCGAAATGGCAGAGAAGAACGAGCCCAAGGCGACTGCGAGACACAGACAGATGGCCAAATCCAAAGAGGACGAGGTCGAATCCAAGAAGAGCAGGTTTGAGCATGAGAAATCCGCCCTCAGGAAGTACAGGGACGAGAGGAAGGAGACTATGAAGAGCATCCCCAAAGAGGACCGTCCCGCCGAGAAGGAGAAGACCAGGGCCGAGGTGGAGAAGAGGAAGGCGCTCATCGCCAAGTACCGTGAGGAGTACAAGACCGCCGCCCTCGCCCTCAAGGAAGAGAAGAAGGCCAAGGCCGCCGAGGAAAAGGCGGATGTGCCAGACGGGAAAAAAGAGTGATGCCCCATTCACCCGGGGACTGCATCCCCGGAAACCCTTTCATTATGTGCGTGCACGCGCGCCTGTGCCTGGCGTACAAATAATTTTTATAACATAATTTGATGGCACCATTACCGTTCAAGGAGATTCGAAAATGATCTTCACCGATTCCGCAGGTATCCTTCTTCTCAGGTAAATCAGCGGAGCGGAGGACGGTTTGGTGGTTTTAATATGACTCAACAAACCAGTGAAAGCGCTCAAAAGTTGGAAGACATGTTTGCGATAAGTCAGTACAACCAGCTTGCGCTCTCTGGTGTGGGACCCATCAAAGATGTCAAGATCTTCGATACCACGCTGAGGGACGGCGAGCAGGCCCCGGGAATCGCACTGAGCCCGGATGACAAGATACGCATCGCACAGGCCCTCGACAGCCTCGGTACCGATATTATGGAAGCAGGGTTCGCCGCATCCAGCGACATAGAGAAGGAGACCCTGAAGCAGATCAAGGACCTGAACCTGAACGCCACCGTCTGTTCGCTGGCACGTTCGGTCCACAAGGATATCGACGCCGTCATCGACGCAGGTCTCGACTACATCCACACGTTCATCGCCACTTCCGACCTGCACATGCAGTACAAGCTGAAGATGACTCCAGACGAAGTGAGGGCGAGGGCCGTCGACGCCGTCGAGTATGCGAGGGAACACGGTCTCGAGGTCATGTTCTCCTGCGAGGACGCCACCCGTACGAGGATGGATTTCATGAAGGAGATCCTGCTGGACGTCCAGGAGGCGGGCGCATCGTCCGTCAACATCCCCGACACCGTCGGCGTAATCATCCCCGGGGCGTACGGGAGCATGATCGCAGAACTCCGCAAGACTCTGAAGATCCCCATCTCCGTCCACTGCCACAACGACATGGGGCTCGCACTGGCGAACACACTGGCCGCTGTGGAGAACGGGGCCACCATCGTACAGGGATGTCTCAACGGCTTCGGCGAGAGGACGGGGAACGTGGCATTGGAGGAGGTCGCGGTCAACCTCTTCGCCAATTACGGAGTGAAGACCTACGACCTGAGCAGGATATCCGAGACGTCGGCCCTCATCGAGAGGATCACCGGATTCTCCATGGCCGCCAACAAGCCTATCGTGGGGAGGAACGCCTTCGCCCACGAGTCCGGCATACACGTTCACGGCATAATGAACAACACCGCCACCTACGAACCCTTCCTGCCCGAGGTCGTCGGTGCCAAGAGACGTCTCGTGGTCGGCAAACTCTCGGGATCCCATGCGGTCGAAGGGAAGCTGGAGGAACTGGGCATCAGGTTCCCTGCGGAACACATCGACGAGCTGATGGAGACCGTCAAGAAGATGTCCATCGGCGGCAAGGAGATCACGGACGCCGAACTCGAGGCCATCGCGGACGACATAATGTGGAAGAAGTCCAAGGCCAACAAGGGCTGCGTCCTCGAGGAGCTGACCGTCACCACCGGCAGGTCCACCACCCCGACCGCGACGGTCACCATCACCAAGACCGACGGAACGAAGGTGACTGTGGCCGACATCGGTGTCGGTCCGGTCAACGCAGCGGTCAACGCCATCAGGAAGGCGGTCAACGTCAACATGACCATGGAGGAGTACAAGCTGTCCGCTATAACCGGCGAGAGCGACTCCATGTGTCAGGTCGCGGTCACGATGAAGAACGTACAGAACGACGGCAACCTGTCCTTCGGAAGGGCCGTCGGAATGGACATTGTGGAGACTTCCGTGGACGCCA
Source organism: Candidatus Methanomethylophilaceae archaeon (assembly GCA_963643445.1). GTDB lineage: Archaea > Thermoplasmatota > Thermoplasmata > Methanomassiliicoccales > Methanomethylophilaceae > Methanomethylophilus. The sequence goes on along the minus strand of CAVIJO010000005.1, from coordinate 76,844 downwards.
CGATGGCGGCTATCAACAGGGATTTCGCCCGCATCAAACACGATAAGAAGGAATGCTGAAATGGGAAAGACAATCGCAGAGAAGATCCTGTCCGAGCACTCGCACACCGATGCCAGGGCCGGACAGATCGTAGTGGCCGATGTGGACTACGTCATGGTCAACGACGTTACGGGCCCCATCGCCTTCAGGAAATACGACGAGATCGGCAACGGGAAGATGTTCAAAGAGAAGATGGTCCTCATTCCCGACCACTATGTCCCCAACAAGGACATCGACTCGGCCGTGCAGGCCAAGGAGATGAGGGATTTCGTGAAGAAGCACGGTCTCCCCAACTACTTCGAGGTCGGGAAAGGCGGTGTCTGCCACCAGCTGATGGTCGAGGAGGGTTTCGCAGCCCCCGGAAGGCTCATCGTCGGGGCCGATTCCCACACCTGTACCTACGGTGCGGTCAACGCACTCTCCACCGGCATCGGCTCCACCGAGGCCGGCGTCGTGTTCGCCACCGGGAAACTGTGGTTCAAGGTCCCGGAGTCCATCAAGGTGGAACTCACCGGGAAGTTCAGGAAATACGTCGGCGGCAAGGATCTGATCCTGAAGATCATATCCGACATCGGTGTCGACGGCGCCAACTACAAGGCGTTCGAGTTCTGCGGCGAAGGCGTGCACAACATGTCCGTCCCCGACAGGCTCGCAGTCTCCAACATGGCCATCGAGGCCGGCGGGAAGGCCGGTATCTTCCCCTGCGACGACAGGACCAGGGAATACATCAAAGACTTTGTGAAGGGGGAGTACACCCCCGTGGAGGCCGACCCCGATGCGCATTACTGCCGCGTCCTGAAGTACGACCTTTCCGAACTCGAGTCCATGGTCGCATTCCCCCATCTTCCCAGCAACGGGCATGCAGTGAAGGATGTCGACGTGAAGATCGACCAGGCGTACCTCGGCAGCTGTACCAACGGCCGCATCGAGGATATGAGGGCCGCCGCCGAGATCATCAAAGGGAAGAAGGTGGCGGACGGGGTCCGCTTCATCGTCGTCCCCGCATCCCAGAGGGTCTACAGGGCGATGGTGGACGAGGGACTGATGGATATCTTCCTGGACGCCGGCGCGTTCGTGTCCGGTCCCACCTGCGGCGCATGCCTCGGGGGATACATGGGCATCCTGGCGGCCGGCGAGAGGGCCGTGTCGAGCACCAACAGGAATTTCATAGGGCGCATGGGGGACAAAGCGTCCGAGGTCTATCTCGCGGGACCGGAGGTCGTGGCCGCCTCGGCCATCGCCGGAAAGATCGTCACTCCTGCGGAGGGGAACTGAATGGTATCCAAGACAGTGGAAGGAAAAGTATGGAGGTTCGGCGACGACGTCGACACCGACCAGATCATCCCGGCGGAGCGTCTCGTATCCACGAACCTCGGCCATCTCAACGATTTCATATTCGAGAAGGTGAGGCCCGGATTCGGACCCAAGGTACAGAAGGGCGACATCCTAGTCGCCGGAAGGAACTTCGGATGCGGATCCTCCAGGGAGCACGCACCTCTGTCCCTGATGGAGGCGGGATTCAGCTGCATCGTGGCGGAATCCTTTGCCCGTATCTTCTACAGAAACTCCATGAACATCGGACTCCTCCTGGTCGAGTGCAGGACCGATGCGGCGGAAGGCGACACCGTGAAGGTGGACATAGGGGAGGGAACCGTCTCCGACGGGACCTCCGGGAAGCAGTGGACCTTCGAGAAGTACCCTCCGTTCATCGCACAGCTGATCGACGGGGGCGGCCTCGTCAACCTCGTGAAGGAGGGGAAATTCTGAAGCATTTCGCGATAATCCCCGGAGACGGCATCGGACCCGAGGTTGTGAAAGTCGGGACCGACTGCATGGAGGCGCTGTGTCAGATATCGTCCTTCGATTTCGACGGGGAACTCTTCGACATCGGCGGACAGAGGTATCTGGAGACCGGCGAGCTCCTCACCGACCAGGACATATCCGACCTGAAGAAGAAGGACGCCATCTACTTCGGCGCCATCGGCGACCCGAGGATCAAACCCGGCATCCTCGAGGGAGGTATCCTCCTGAAGATGAGGGCGGTGTTCGACCAGTACATCAATCTCCGTCCGGTCACCTCCTGGTTCCCGTACGTCCCCCTCAAGAGGGAGGTGCCCTTCGACATCCGCTTCCTCAGAGAGAACACCGAGGACTTCTACATGGGTCTCGGAGCCAAGCTCACGAAGGATTCCGGATACAGGGCGGAACTCGGAGTGAAGAGGGAATCCTACAGCATGGACTTCGATGTGAAGGCCTCGCCTTCCGAGGACGACGAGTACTCCATCGAGATCGGACTCCTCTCCAGGAAAGGCATCACCCGTTTCGCCGACTATGCCTTCAGGTACGCACAGGCCAGGGGGGACAGCAAGGTCACCCTCGTGGACAAGGCCAACGTCATCACCGGGAATTACGGCATGCAGAGGGAGATCTTCAGGCAGAAGGCCGACGAATACGGGATGGATCTGGAATTCATGTTCGTGGACGCCATGAGCATGGCGATGATCGTCCGCCCGGAGACCTTCGGTACCGTCGCCGTCCCCAACCTCTTCGGGGACATCCTCACCGACCTCGGGGCCCAGCTCCAGGGGGGACTCGGAATGGGCGGCAGCGGGAACATCAACCCCAACGGTCTCAGTATGTTCGAGCCCATCCACGGATCCGCACCCGACATCGCCGGCCAGGGCAAGGCCAACCCCATTGCGGCGGTCCTTGCCGCGGAGATGCTCCTGGACAACCAGGGTTTCCCCGAGGAGGGGAAGATGCTCCATGCGGCCGTCAGGCACTGCCTTGACACCATGCAGGTCACCCCCGACCTCGGCGGGAAGCTGAGGACGGAGGAGGTCGGCAGGGCCATGGTGGATTTCATCCTCAGCCAGAAGAAGTGACGCCATGCTGGAACTCGAGCTCCGTTTCCAATATGCCGATGCGCAAACCGCCGAAGCGGTCATGTCGGCCGTATCTCCGGAGAACACGGGATACGTGGAGGCGGCGCTCGAGGGGGATACGGCGGTCTATCGGCTGTCCGCCGATACCGCCGGGACTCTCCGCAACACCGCGGACGACCTTCTGGCATGCATAAAGGTCGCCGAGGATGCGGCGGGGTTAACCCATATCTGTTAACAGACGAACATTTTATGCGTACATACGGTATCGCAGGAAGGGATTGCTATGGCGAAAGTTCTCATCATCTCCACCAGTCTCAGAAAGGAGAGCAACAGCGAAATTCTCGCCCACGAGTTCGAGAAAGGGGCGCAGGAGGCGGGGAACGAAGTGGAATTCGTCTCCCTCAAGGGAAAGAAGATCGCATTCTGCAACGGCTGTAACAACTGTCAGAAGACCGGGCGCTGTGCGATAAGGGACGATGCGAACGCCATTGTGGACAAGATGGCCGCCTCCGATGTCATCGTATGGGCCGCACCCATTTACTATTACGAGATGCCCGGGCAGATGAAGACGCTCATAGACCGCGCCAACGCCCTCTATGCTTCCGAACACTGCATCAGAAGTGTCTACATGGTCCTCGCATGTTCCGACGGGAACCAGAAGACCGCGGTCGAAGGTCCCCTCAAAGGTCTCTCCGGGTGGATCGAATGTCTCTCCGGCGTGAAGTTCGAAGGATACGTCTGCGCCACATCGGTCACGGAACCCAATACGGTCCTCGAGTCCCCCGCATTCATGCAGGCTTACGAACTCGGGAAGACAGTCAGGTGATGTCACTTCCGCAGGCCGTATGATATTTCGGGGTTCAGCAGCCAGCACCCGCTGCGGCTGTTCCCCTGACGTACGATGAGATTCTTCTGCTGAAGTGCCAGGGTGAGCCTCTTCACTTTCGAGAGATCCACCCCCGTCTTCTGCGATATTGCGCTCTGGGACATTCTGCCGTCGGCCTCAATGGCTTTCATGACGGCGTACTCATCCTCTTCCATTATCATGTCGGGGGTTTTCTTTCCGCGGGGGAACGTGACCCTGAAGTGCTGATGGCGCACTTCGAATTCGGGGTCCAGGGATCCGTTTTCTTCACAGAGACCGATGATCTTGCGGATCCCCGTGCCGTAGCTCTCGATGTATCCTTTTCTTTTGAAAGCGGCTGCAAGAACCGGGTTCCTGGATGAGGAATAGCCGGAAAGCACCTGATCCATGGTCAGTTTGTAAGGTATTCCCGGCGATTCGATCTCCATGCGGTCGTCGAATATGCGGATGAAGATGGAGAACGAATCCAGGAAGTAATCCCTGTGCACGACCGCATTGACTACAGCCTCCCTGATCGCCAGCAGGGGGATCTCGTAGCGGTCTACATGCAGGATCCCGTCCATTTCGAAACGGCGGGCGATATGGGTGGAGATGAATTCCATCGCCCCATCTATCTGGGAAAACAGGCTGCCGGTCAGGTCGACACTCTCATTCACGGACGAGGGGTCGTTGCCGCGGAAACGTATGCAGTGGACGGCCGCATAGGGAAAAGGGTTGTCGGTAAGGAGTGCGAATGCACGGGTTGCGGCATATCCATGCGGAATTTCAGAGATAATCCCCAGATTTACCAAAGATTCGATTTCGGCATCGATGCCGGATATTTTCCGACACAGTTTTTCGGCCTTTTCGAATGTCACCTCGAGGGTGTTCATTGCAATCGCATCGAAGGATGAGTTATTGCCCCTGGCTTCCAGAGAACGGATGATTCCCGAGTCGGCCAACACCGTTGTTGCATTCATACGGATGTATGTGCTGCTGTCGATGCTGCATTTCTTCAGATGATACGGGGTGTTCAAACCCGGCACGAATTCTGCCACAATGACGTTCTTCCCATCTATGTCCGCAACGCACATGTCAAAGAACATCTGGGGGCATATGGAATCGTTCAGAGTCTGCGTTATGGAATCTATCGTTTTGAAGAGGATGTCGTCCGGTATTCCGACTACATTGCCGCTGTTGTCCACTCCGAAAAGAATTTTTCCTCCGGAACAGTTGGCAAAGGCTATTGCAGTTTTCACATATTTTCTGTCTTTGGAAGGTTTGGATTCCTTGAACTCCAATTCATTGGATTCGCCTTTAGCAATCTCTCTTGAGATCAAGGAAGATATGTTCGGAAGATCGAAACCAGCAGTCATGGTGCGCAACAGTCATCGCCCCGTTATGAAACCCATATGCTACATGCAGCAGTGCGAATCCATCTATGCGTTTGGATTATTTCAATCAACCGAAAGACCGATTTTTGAACCAGTGAACCAAAAGTGAACTGATTAAATGGTTTGGGGAGAATGGCCCTGCCGGGTCATTCGTCCCTGTCCTCGTCGGATCCGGTACGGGTCTTCACGGCGATACCCTTCTTCATCGAGAGGATTTCGCTTCCGATGAGGAGCATCTTTCCGGTCCCGACGGGTTTTCCGGCTTTGTCGACGATGATGGCCTCGTCCATAGGGACGAGTTCTTCGTCGACGGACGTGACGAACTGGCAGAACACATTCCTTCCCTGCGATACGAAGGGCACCGCATCGTCCGCCACCCCGACTCTCATGCGGGGTGCCGGAACGGCTTCCGCTATCCTTCTGGCACCTTCCATCCTGAGGGTGAAGAATCCGTCCCCTGCCCTCATGGAGAGCACATGTTCCCCGTCGGAGAACACATTCCTGATCTTGCCGGTCTTCCTGCTTTTTCTGAAGGTGAGTTCCCCCCTGAGGAGGATGTCCGCGGCCTCGGTCCCGAACTGGTACCTCGCTACGGCCCTGACCCTCGCCCTGTCATTTTCCAGAATCTCTTCGTCGGTCGGTTCTCCGCCGTATTTGGCTTCGAGTTCGCTTCCGTTGACGACGCCTTCGGTGAAGTGTCTCTCAAGGAATTCGAGGGTGAGTTCGTCGCCCTCGTTTTCCGTGTCCGCGTCCTCGATGGTGGGGAACATCGACTGTGCCAGAGGATACATTTCGTCGAGTTCCGCAGGCACCGGTCCGAACGGGGAGATGATGACGGGGGTGTACCCCTGTCTTCTCGCATTCACGAATTCGGATACGAAGTATCTGCTGTAGGGCTTGTTCTGACCGCCGTAGAACAGGGCGGCCTTCTTCGTCGGGGGGACGTAGCGCGACATGATCCTGTCGCCGTATCTCTTGAAGACGGGCCTTCCGCGAGTCTCTATGCCGGTGTAGAACACTGCTCCCTCCCTGGAGATGGGGTCGAATCTCTCCATGAAGCCCTGGTATTCCCTGAGCCTCCTGAGGCCGTCGAGCATGGCGGGGTGCGCCCTGCAGCGGATTTCCGCAAGTTCCCACAGACGGCCTTCGCGAAGGTACCTCTTCACAAGTGCCAGCTCCTGTTTTATCTGATGCAGGTTGTGCCTTGCGATGATCCTTATCCTCTCGTTCTTCTCCGTCTTCCTGAGAGCCTCGAGGGTCATGCCGCGGCATGCCGGGCAGTTGCAGTCGAGGGACTGCATGTCCTGCAGGCGGAACGTTCCGTCGATGAACATCATCCTGTCGTCCTTGGCGAATTTGGCGTAGGATGCGGAGTCGAACAGGTCACATCCCATAAGGGTGGCGAAGGCGAGGATCATGGGGTGGCCGGCGCCGAACAGATGGACGGGGCGGTTGGGGTTGAGACCCATCTTGGATGAGACTATGACGTCGACGAGTTCCGCATAGCGGTACTGTTCCATCAGGGGGACCACGCCGCCTATGGGGTGGACGTCGATGTCCATGGATGCGAGTTTCCTGGCGCAGTCCTCCCTGAGATCGGGGTATATTGAGCCCTGGACGACGCCGTTGATCATCATCTCTCCCTTCAGGGAGACGGCCTCCTCCGTCCTCTTCAGAGTCTCCGTTATGGAATCGGCGGTCTGCTCCTTCGTCCAGAACGGTTCGGTGAAAATATCGAGGACGGTTCCGATATCGGTTCCGATGGACTTCTGGAACTCCACTATCTCTCTGTTGGTGAGTTCCACCTCCCCGTACATGTGGCTCTGGAACGTCCCGGAATCGGTCATGATGATGCCGGGATAGTCGAGCATCTCGTGGAGACCCTTGGACTGAGCCTCTTCTTTCAGTGCGGGAGTGTTCTTGATGATGTAGGAGTTGGTGATGATCGCGCCGAACCCGAAATCATCGTAGAGTTCCCTGGGCGTCACGGTCCTGATCTTCGGGTTTATGACCGGGAGCAGGGCAGGGGTCTCCACCGTGCGTCCCGACACGGTGGTGAACTTGCCTATGCGGGCCATCCCGTCTCTTCTGGTAATCTCGAACATTGGACAGGGGATTGGCGCCGCATTTATAAATGAATGTGCGGGCGCGGTTTTCAGAAGTCGTCCGTCTGGGTCCTCAGCTCTTTTATGCGGAGTTTCTCGGAATCGGCGAACGCCTTGGAGAGGACGTTCTTCATGAGTATGTCGGATATGTCCTCTATGCAGTCCGCATTCCAGTCTTCCGGATCCCTCTCGAACTTTATCACGGTACGGATCTCGGATTCGTCGTAGATCTCGGGTTTCCTTATTTCGAGACCGTCAAGGATCTGGGAGGCCGTTCTGCCGTTGACGGTGATGTCGTTCCTACCTTCCCCGGGAACGGATTTGAAGGACACGGATATGCCGGAGATCTTCATCTCCGTCACGAGACCGTTCATGTAGTCCTCCATCTCCCTGACGCTCTTCCTTCTGATCTCGGTGCCAGCAGGAGATTCGGGTTCCCCGGAATGGCGGTAGACGATATCGATCTGGGCCATGGCGGATAATTGCAGACCGGGTTAAAAACAGATTCGCAGCCGGATGCGTCAGAGGTCCATCGACGACAGGAGTTCGAGGGCGCGGCCGTCCCCCTGATCGGCGGCCATCCTGAGATAGTGCGCCGCGCTTTCCGCATCTTTCCTCTTGAGGAGGAGTTTCCCGACGGCGAACTGTGCGCCCGCATGTCCCAGATCCGCAGATTCCCTTATCGATGAAAATGCCAGGTCGTAGTCCCTCTCGGTGCCGATGCCGTCTGCGTACATGGATCCGACGGCGAAGAGCGCATCGGAGCGGGTGTCGTCGTCGCATTCGCATTCCGACGCCCTCCTGTATAATTCGAAGGCGGCGGTGTCGGAACGGTCGGGTCCGTTCCCGCTCTCGTAGAGGTATGCCAGGTTGTAGGCGCAGGCGCCGTTCCCCTTGTCCGCCCCCCACTTGTACCATTTGGCGGCGGTCCTCGGGGACCGGTCTGCGGAGAAACCGTTCTCGTAGATCTGTCCCAGGACATACATGGCGGTACTGTTCCCGGCCCTGGCGGACATCTCGAGCCAATATGCGGCCGTGGCGGGGGATGCTCCGACGTGCACTCCGTCCAGATATTCCAGTCCGTAGAGGAGCTGAAGGGACGGGTCCTCCGTCCTCTTCAGGACGGGATAGTAGTTATCGTCGGGTTCGGCCTCCCTTTCCAGTTCGGCCATGGCGTACCTGTCGCCCCAGCGGGCGGCCTCCAGATACAGGTGTCTCGCCACCGTCTCGGATCTCTCGAGTCCCAGCCCGAACATGTAAAGTCCTGCCAGAAGCCTCTTGGCGGCGGTGTTGCCGTTCCTCGCGGCCTTCTTGAACAGGACGGAGGCGGTCCCGCAGGAGCGTTTGACCTCCAGCCCTTTCTCGTACATCCTCCCGAGGTTGACCTGTGCGGAGGCGTTTCCGCCGATGCTGCCCTTCTGGAACCATGTGACCGCGGCATGGTCGTTATGTTCAGCGCCGTTCTGATCCATGTATATCAGACCGAGGTTGGACTGTGCGCGGGTGTTCCCGGCCATGGCGGCCTTCTCGTACAGCTCCACGGCGTAGGAACGGGTCCTTTTCACGCCCAGGCCCGCCTCATGGAGGAATGCGAGAGCGCACACGGCATCCGTATCGCCGCCTTCCGACGCCCTCTCATACCATTTGGCCGCATCGCGGTACGACTGTTCCGTACCGTGTCCGCTCTCATACATCGTACCGAGCAGGTAGCAGGCGCGCACATGTCCCCGGGATGCCGCCTTGCGGTACAGGGGGAATGCGGCGCTGAAGGACTGCTCGGCGGTGTTGCCTATGCGGTATTCGTCGGCCTGACGTACCATCTCCTCCGGACTTTTGACCTTGGGAGCATGGGAGAACATGGGCGTGTGTATATTTTGGAGGTATAAATCGGTTGGTCGGCGGGGTGTCCCGGAACGCATCCGGGCAGACTTCGGATGTCCCACACGCGGACCGGCACGGGCCCCTCCCGGCGGGAATGCCATTCTTTATATCGGGGACAGCAATCGAGGGAGTATGTCCTTTTTCGACAGGGATTCGGAGTACAAGGTCGTCATCCTCATGCGGCAGGACCTCAAGCTGTCCAAGGGGAAATCCGCCGCCCAGGCATGCCATGCGGCCGTCTCCTGCGCCCTCGCGTCGAAGAAGAAGGACCCCTCTTCGTTCTCCGAATGGGATTCCTGCGGTCAGAAGATCGCCGTCCTGAAGGTCGAGGATGAGAGGGCTCTTTTCGAGTTCAAGGCCGTGGCGGACAGGCAGGGCATCATAAACAGCATCGTATGCGATGCCGGCAGGACGGAGATCGAACCCGGGACCTACACCTGCCTCGGCATAGGTCCGGAGAAGCAGTCGGTCCTCGACAAAATCACCGGCGGTCTCAAGATGCTGTGACTTACATGCTACATGCAGTGTCTCGGTTTTTAATCCCCGGTCCGCAAAACATGCGGTATGACACAGATCGATGTCACAGAGGATATGAAACTGGTGATCGTGATGAGGCGCGACCTCGGCATGGGCAAAGGGAAGATCGCAGCCCAGGCATGCCATGCTGCCGTGGAATGCGCCTTCAATGCGGAAAAAAGGAGTCCTGAACTGCTCACGGGGTGGGAGTATTCCGGGAAGAAGGTCATACTTCTGAAAGCCGAGGGGGTGGAAGGTCTGCTCCGTGTCCTGAAGGCGGCCCGCGACAGAGGCGTCTTCGCGGCAATGATGGTGGATGCGGGACTCACTCAGCTGGAGCCTCTGACTCCCACCTGTGTCGGACTCGGACCCGATCTCGAGGGGGCCATCGACGACATAACGGGGGACCTCAGCCTTTTCTGACCGCATTTATGATCGATGCCGGATCCTGTGCGGACATGAGTTCCGGCATCATACAGATGCCTGCGGCGCCCGCCTCCCGTGCGGCGGATACACCGTCCGGACCGTGATTCCCGGCCGCATAGACCGGCACATCCGATCTCCCGCATATGCGGGCGAGTTCCCCTGTACCGGCCTCGGCACATTTGAAAATCAGGAAGTCGGCACCCATCTTCTCCGCCACGTCCACTTCGCCGAACGAATGCACCGACACTCCGACTGCAGGGAAATCGGGCCTTCCCTCCTCCGTCATACGGCGGAACGAGACCTATACCGTACCGACGCCGAGGTCCCTTGCGATGTCCGTGAAACCGTCCACGCAGAACCCGGTCTCATATCTGGCACATATCTTTCTTATTTTTTCGGCAAGGGGAAGATAATCCTCGGGAGACATATCTTCTTCGCGGAGTATAATCATGTCCGCGCCGGCTCTGCAGATCAGTTCCGTCTGTTCTTCGAGAGGTCTTACGCAGTTCTTCCTGTCCGTAACTGAGATGATCTTCATCGGTCCGTATGGGATACCGCGTCAGGTACTGAAATTGTTGCTGCGCACATGTTCGTGGCGGATGCTCCGTCACATCCTGCCGCAGGTCCTGCGGTCGTTGAGGATCATGGTCTTCAGTTCGTGTGCGGCTCCGCGGATGTCCGGCTGCGCCATGATCGCCGATACGACCGCCGCACCGTCCGCACCCGCACGGAGCACGTCGAGGATGTTCCCCCTGTTGATGCCGCCTATGGCCACGAGGGGGATCTCGTCCCCGATCTCCCTTTTCACGTCGAAGACGGCGTCCAGTCCCAGAGCCTGTGCGGCGTCGGGTTTGGTGGCGGTGGAGAACACGGAACCGACGGCCACGTAGTCCGCACCCCCGTCGGCGGCCTTCCTCGCCTGCTCGGCATTCTCCACGCTGATGCCGATGATCATGTCGTCGCCTGCGAGTTTCCGGGCCTCCTCCAGAGGTATATCGGACTGTCCCAGGTGCACTCCGTCCGCATGTGCCAGAACCGCGATGTCGAGTCTGTCGTTCACGATGAAGAACTTGCTGTATTCGTCGGCGATCTTCTGCATCTCCTTCGCCTGTGCGAGCATTTCCCCTCCGTCGGCATCCTTCATCCTGAGCTGCACGACATCGGCCCCGCCCTCGTAGCAGAGTCTCGCGGCTTCGGCCTCGGAGATGCCGCCGAGCATCCTCCTGTCGGTGATCGCATAGAGTTCGAACATGCGTCAGACCTTCTGCGTCTCGGATTTCACGGCCCCGGCGACGTCTTCCTCCGTCAGACCGTACAGCGAATCCAGGAGTTTCGTCTTGAACGACGCGGGGCCGAAGACCTTCCCGCCCGCCACGGCCTTCTCGGCCGCGATGTTGAAAACGGAAATCCCCGCGGAGACGGAGTCCGCCGAAACGCCGCAGGCCCCTGCGTAGCATCCGACGACGGATGCGGTCATGCACCCGGTGCCGGAGACGGTCTCCAGCATGTCGGATCCGTTGTTCAGGATGTTCAGGACCTTTCCGTCGGAGACGTAATCCGTCTTCCCGGTGGCGGCGACGACCGCACCGGTCTTTTCCGCAAGGGAGACGGTTGCATCTCCGGCCCCTTCGGAGCCCCCGACGGAATCCACTCCGCGGACCTTTCCGCCGAGTCCTGCGAGGACGGAAATCTCCCCGCTGTTCCCTTTGATCACGGCGACCTCGACCTTCGCGAGGATGTCCGATGCGACGGAAGTCCTGTATGAGGTGGCGCCGGCCCCGACGGGATCCAGGATGACTGGCACATTGTTCCTGTTGGCCTCCCTGCCTGCCAGGAGCATCGATCCGACAGTCCTTTCGTTCAGGGTTCCGATGTTCAGGACGACGGCTGACGCCATGGCGACCATCTCCGGGATGTCCTTCGCCTCGTCGGTCATGACGGGCGCCCCTCCTGCGCAGATGCATACGTTCGCGCAGTCGTTGACGGTGACGTAGTTCGTAATGTGGTGCACCAGAGGTTTCTTCTCCCTGACCTCTTTCATCATTTCGGCTGCAGAGTATGCCATATTCGGGTAACCGTCGGTTTCGGATTTAAAACTGAGCGAAAAGCACGGAAACCGAGGGCGGAACGGTGCGGTTGGACGGTAAAACTGTTCCTTCTGCGCCTGCGCGCGGGCCAACTTTATTTATAGGAATGCTGGGATTGACGGACAGATATAATGGTCGATGATGAAGACGTCAAACCAAGGAAGGAGAGGGAACCCATCTCCGTCGTCTGCCTCGTCGTGCTGATCCTGGCCACGGTCGGTGCGGTGGGCGCTTTTGTGAACGACAATATTGTGAATGCCGATGACGAGACGGTGGCCACCAACGGCAGCACCGTTGTCGTGAAGTACACCGGTTCGTTCTACAACTACTACGACGAGGGAGGAGTCATCTTCCAGACCTCGATCGACAGCATCGACGAGAATGAGGATTACAAGCATTCCGACGGATATTCCAAGTCTGGCGATGAGACTCTTTCCGTCACCGTCGGATCCGGCGATGCCCTGTCTGCGTTCGAGAACAGTCTCATCGGGATGAAGGCCGGGGAGACCGTATGGGTCAAGATCACCGCAGGGGACGGATACAACGCGGCCGACACGACCGGATTCTTCGACAACGTGTTCGAAGTCCCTGTCATGCAGGAGATGTCCGCATCCGAGTACAAAGCCCTTTACGGAGAGGACGCAAAGGACGGAACAACCGTCACCACGGTCTACGGATGGCCCGCTTCCGTCAGCAAGACCGCCGACGGGAAGATTGTCGTGAACAACCTCGCCAAGGCAGGGGAGACCTACGATATCGAGTCCGGATTCGCCACGGTCAAGGCCACCGTGGATTCCACCCTCGGAAAGATCACTTACACGCTTTCCCTGACCGACGTGACCAAGTTTGATGAGGGTATGAGCCCGTATTCCGATTTCAAAGGGGAAGACGGGAGTGTTGCATACTCGTCCATCCAGATGGTGAAAGTGCCTGCCTGCGGGGACGGTATCGGAACCAACTCCTTCATCTACATAACCGGAATCTCCGATGACGGTCAGCACTTCGAGTACAGAACCGTCGGCGAGACGAAGAACATCGACCTGTACTTCGTCATCGAGATTGTCTCCGTAAGCTGAGACACAAAACCCTGCCCGGGATCTCCCGGGCTTTTTTTATTTCAACAGTGCCGGCGGAAATCCGCCGGCTTATTGCAGATTCAAAAGAGAAAGGCGATGCGTTCAGAGGAACGCATCTATTTTGGAGAGGACTTCCGAAGGGTTCCTGCCGAGAACCTCCACGGATATCCCTTTCTTTCCGGAGAGGTCCGCAAGGACATCGGGGAATCTTCTGGAGGATCCCACCGCCGAGCGCACGGTCTCAGAGATGCTGCTCCCTTTCTTCCTGATGAGAGCCACCTCGAGCCCTGCATCCTCCATGTCCTCCACCGTCTCCTCCGGGACGGAGAACTCGAGGACGCTCCTGGTCTCCGGCGACGTCTTCATGGCCTCCATGAGGACGAAGGACAGATGTTCCGCGGCCCCGAACTTCACCTGTCCGTTCCTGCGGACGGCGCCGTTGTGAACGGCCATCCTCCTGTCGACGGCGGCGATCTCCTCCGGGCCCTTCGCATTCCTCTTGGCATAGGCGAAGTTCATCCCCGTCCCGGGTACGAACTCGGGGGGCATCACGGCACAGATCTTCCCTACGGCGGCGTCCAGTTCCCTCAGGACGGCGACCTTGTCGGAATCCTCCTTCTCCGTCAGCGTCACGTTCGTGTTCACGACCGGGACGCCTTTTCCTACGGCGTACTGGGTCTTTATGGACTTCTGGATCATCTTTCTGGATTCCAGGACGGAGGTGACAAGGTCGAGCCCGTTGGCCATGTTTGCCGTTATGTACGCGGAGAATGTGCACCCGGACCCGTGTCCGGCCTCGTACGGGAGCCTCGGATTCCTGATCCTTGTGATCTCCGAGGACAGGTAGAGGTAGTCCACCACGTTGGAGGATCCCATGTGCCCTCCCTTGAGGAGGACGGAGGACCCTTCCTTCCCGATGATCTCGCATGCGAAAGTGACATCGTCCTCGTTCTCGATCTTCATCCCTGCCAGGATCTCCGCCTCATGTCTGTTGGGCGTGACGAGTTCGCATATCGGGAGCAGTCTCTCCTTCAGGGCGCGGACGAAGGTCTTATCGTACAGTTCGTCCCCGACGGTGGCCACCATAACGGGGTCCACTATCAGGGGGATGTCATGGTCCTCGAACGCATCCGCGACCGTGCCGACGATCTCGGCGTTGTAAAGCATGCCTGTCTTGACGGCCCTGATGTCGCAGTCCGACAGGACGGCGTCCAATTGCGCCTGTACCATGTCCGCAGGCATCGGGAATATCTTCTCCACCCTGCAGGTATTCTGAGCGGTGACGGCCGTGATGACGGAGGCGGCATGCACGCCGACGGCGGCCATGGCCCTGATATCCGCCTGGACGCCTGCGCCTCCTATCGAATCCGAACCTGCCACCGTAAGTGCGGTTCTCATAATGGCGTTCCCCATGCCATTTAAGTATATAACCGTGAGAATGTGTGTTTATTTTCTTTTAAGAATATTTATTTTAAACAATATTATTATCAGAAACGGACGCCGATTCAACTTTTAATAGATTGATGGGGATGGGCGGAGTATGGCAACCAAGAGCAGCGTCCACTTCGTCCTCAGGGGCAAGAGCGACTACAAAGACCTCGCACCCGTATTCCCCGAGGTCCTCAGATCCGCCCTCACCATCGCGGACCAGGTACCCGAGGAGGAGGAGCTGACGATGATCGTCCGTCTCAATCTGGACGATCTCGAGAAGAACCGCAAACCGGAAGGATACCTCAGGAAGGCCAGGATAAGGATGGTGTTCCCGATGGACAGGAAGGAGTTCTACTTCCAGAGCTACAACCCCAAGGTCGTGGACCTGGGGAAGATAAGGGAATCCGTCACGGAGATCCTCACTGCGGGAGGCGTCGCGTTCGACGTCACCGAGGATGACGACATCCGTTTCGACCTCAACCCGAAGAAATGAGGGCAGATTGGAATAAAACTTCATAATTATTCCTGTATGGCTTAAATTAACAATAGATAATAAGTATTTAGGAATAACGTAATTCGATTCACAGGCAGCGGAAGACTGCATCGGAAAACAGGAGAGAATCAAAATGGCATTCGAAAAGGAAGAAAAGGCGTTCCGCGTCGAAGACAGGTACAACATCCCCTCGGGTCCCCTGAATCCCAGCGGATACAGGTTCGACACCCTCCAGATCCACAAAGGACAGGAGGAACCCGACCCCGTCACGGACTCCCGGGCCGTCCCCATCTATCTTACCACGTCATACGTGTTCAAGGACTCCAAACAGGCTGCGGACAGGTTCGCACTCAAAGAGGGCGGAAACATCTACGGCAGGCTCACCAACACCACCCAGAGCATATTCGAGGACAGGATCGCCGCCCTCGAGGGAGGTTCCGCCGCCCTCGCCGTCGCATCCGGTGCCGCGGCCGTGACCTATGCGGTCACCGCCCTCGCCCTCTCCGGGGACAACATCGTCGCCGCCAACAATCTCTACGGAGGCACCGTGAACCTCTTCGAGCATACCCTGGCCAAGAACTACGGCATATCCACCACCTGGGTGGATCCCAAGGACCCTGCCAACTTCGAGAAGGCCATCACCGAGAAGACCAAGGTCATCTACGCCGAGACCTTCGGCAACCCCAACTCCGAAGTCGTGGACATCGAGGCCGTGGCGGAGATCGCCCACAGGCACAAGATCGCTTTCGTGGTCGACAACACCTTCGCCACCCCCTACCTCTTCAGACCTCTGGAGCACGGGGCGGACATCGTCGTGGAATCCGCCACCAAGTTCATCAGCGGACACGGCACGGTCATCGCCGGCATCATCGCCGAATCGGGGAATACCGACTGGAAGGATTACGGGAAATACCCCAATCTGTCCGAACCCGATCCCTCCTATCACGGAGTCGTCTTCGCGGACCTCGGATCCGGTGCGTTCACCACCTGGATAAGGGCAATCATGCTCCGCGACACGGGTGCCTGCGTGTCCCCCGTCACAGCCTTCGCACTCCTGGTCTCCCTGGAGTCCCTGTCCCTCCGCGTGGAGAGGCAGGTGGAGAACTCCCTCAGGATCGTCGACTATCTGAGCAGGAACCCCCACGTGTCCTACGTGAGCCATCCGGCCCTCCCGGACAACCCCACCCATGCGCTGTACGAGAAGTACTTCCCTGCGGGTGCGGGATCGATCTTCACGTTCGATGTGAAGGGAACGAAGGAACAGGCCCAGAAACTCACCGAGAGCCTGACCCTCTTCAGTCTCCTGGCGAACGTGGCGGACGAGAAATCCCTCATCATCCACCCCGCGTCCACCACCCATTCCCAGCTGACGGAGGAGGAACTCGAGAAGGTCAATATCCACCCGACCACCATCAGGATCTCCATCGGTGCGGAGA
Source organism: Candidatus Methanomethylophilaceae archaeon (assembly GCA_963643445.1). Classification (GTDB taxonomy): domain Archaea; phylum Thermoplasmatota; class Thermoplasmata; order Methanomassiliicoccales; family Methanomethylophilaceae; genus Methanomethylophilus. The sequence continues at coordinate 60,231 of CAVIJO010000005.1, read as the reverse complement.
ACATCAACGACCTCATCGCGGATCTCGACAGGGCGTTCGCAGAAGTGTTCGGGAAAAACTGATCGGATCTGCATCCGGGGACACGGGGATTCTTTTCGTGTCTTCGGATGTGTCCGTATTTCTGTGCCGGAATCCGGACGGATTCCGGCGGAGCCCCGTAAAACCATTCGGTACCGATTACTCCTTTCGGAAGGATATCGGCGGAAAATTCAAAGACCCAGATGCGGGAAAACAGGGCTCGGGGAATACTCCCCAAGCTCCTTTCATTCTTTCAGAAGTCTGTCCCAGCAGCCCTGGATGAGGCGGTCCTTCAGTTCGACCTCTTCCTCCCTTCTCATGCTGTCGCGCATGGAAAGGGTGAGTTCTACGTCGGTGGATGCGGGCGAGGTCCCTCCGTACGAGTCCCTCCTCTCCACGCAGTTTTTGACGGATATGGCGGAGAACACGTCGCTGTCCACCAGGGGCGAGAACTGCCTGAACTGGTCGAGGGTGAGGTTGTCCAGAGTGCATTTGTTCTCGATGCAGTATCTCACGGTCTCGCCGACGATCCCGTGGGCCTCCCTGAACGGGACGCCTTTGGTCACGAGGTAATCCGCCAGGTCGGTGGCGTTGATGAATCCTCTGTTGGTGGCTTCCAGCATCGCGCTCTCGTTGACCCTCATAGTCGATACGACCTTGGACATCATGTTGGCGCAGTCGGTGACCGTCTGAAGGGATTCCATGACGGGTTTCTTGTCCTCCTGCAGGTCCCTGTTGTACGACAGGGGCAGGCCCTTCGTGGTCACGAGCATGGCCATGAGGCTTCCGATGACGCCTCCGGTCTTTCCCCTCACGAGCTCCGCTATGTCAGGATTCTTCTTCTGCGGCATTATGCTGGATCCCGTCGAGTAACGGTCGTCCATCTCAACATACCTGAATTCCTGGGAGTTCCAGAGTATGAGTTCCTCGCAGAGCGAGGACATGGATACCGCGGCCATGGATGCATCGAACGAAATCTCGGTCACGAAGTCCCTGGAACCCACGGTGTCCATGGAGTTCTCAGTGGGGTCCCTGAATCCGAGCAGATCCGAGGTCATCTTCCTGTCGATGGGGTATGTGGTGCCCGCAAGGGCCGCAGCGCCGAGGGGGCACTTATCCATCCTCTCCAATGCGTCGAGGAACCTGTCGGCGTCCCTGCCGAAGCGGAACGCATGGGCCATCATGTGATGTGCCAGAGTTACGGGCTGCGCATGCTGCATGTGGGTGTATCCGGGCAGGATGACATCCCTGTTTTTCCTGGCGGTGTCCTGCAGGGAGCGGATCAGTCCGTTCAGCGCCTCGGCGGCGTTCAGGACCGCATCCCTGAGATACATCTTGAAATCGGTGGCCACCTGGTCGTTCCTGCTCCTTCCGGTGTGCAGTTTCCCGCCGGCAGGACCGATCATTGCGGTCAGTCTGACCTCCATGTTGGTGTGGACGTCCTCCAGGGAGTAATCCATCTCCAAAGTGCCCTCCCTGAGCTGCTGTGCAAGCTTCCTGAGGCCTCCGATGATGAGATCCGCATCCTCTGCGGGTATGATCCTGCAGGATTTCAGCATAAGGACATGTGCCAGCGAACCCATGATGTCGTAGAACGCCATCTTCGAATCGACGTCCAGGGAGGAGGTGAACTTCAGTGTCCCTTCGTCCATTCCGTCCTTGAACCTTCCGGACCAGAGGGCTTTTCCCGCCATTCGGATCACTGTTTCTTTCCGGGGGCGTGGGCCCTTGCGGCTGTCTGGTCGGGGAGTCCCCACACGTAGATGAATCCCATGGCGGCCTTGTGGTCGAAGGTGTCGACCGTGTCCTTGGAGTAGGTGGCGAGGCCAGTGTCGTAGAGGGACACGGGGCTCTTCCTTCCGACGACGGTGACGTTTCCCTTGAAGAGTTTCACGCGGACGGTACCTGTGACGAACTCCTGGGTCTTGTCTATGAATGCGTTGATGGGCTCCCTGAGTCCGCCGAACCACTGTCCGTCGTACACCATGCGGGTGAACTTCTGCTCGATGATCTTCTTGAAGTCCAGAACCTCCCTCTGCAGAGTCATGCCCTCGATCGCCTTGTGGGCGGCGATGATGACGACTGCGGCGGGGCATTCGTAGGTCTCGCGGCTCTTGATGCCGACGAGCCTGTCCTCCACATGGTCGATCCTTCCGACACCGTTCTCGCCGGCGATCTTGTTGAGCCTGTTGATGAGCTCGACACCGTCCAGTTTCTCTCCGTCGAGGGATACGGGAACGCCCTTCTCGAATCCGATCTCCACGTAGACGGGGGTGTCGGGCGCCTTCTCGGGGTCGACCGTGTGGACCCATGCCCCTGCGGGGGGCTCGTCCCATGCGTTCTCGAGGGCTCCGCATTCGCAGGATGCTCCCCAGAGGTTCTCGTCCCTGGAGTAGGGGCTCTCCTTCTTCGCCTTGATCTCGATGCCGTGCTCCGCAGCGTAGTCGATCTCGTCGTCCCTGCTGGCGATCCATTCGCGCTGGGGGGCGATGATCTTCAGGTCGGGGTCCTGGGCCTTGATGCCCGCATCGAAGCGGACCTGGTCGTTACCCTTGCCGGTGCATCCGTGCGCGATGTATTTCGCACCCTCCTCGTGGGCGATCCTGACGAGGGTCTTTGCCATGAGGGGGCGGGCGATGGCGGTGCTGAGAGGGTAGACGTCCTGGTACATGCCGTTGGCCTTGACGAGGGGCCATACGTACTCCTCGACGAATTCCTTGCGGACGTCGAAGAAGTCGGCGCGGACCGCTCCGTTCCTGTATGCGCGGGCGACGATCTCCTCGCCGTCGGTCTCGGGCTGTCCGACATCGACGGAGATTGCGACGACATCGACGTTGTAGTTCTCCTGGAGCCAGTGGATGTCGACGGAGGTGTCGAGGCCTCCGGAGTATGCGAGGACGACCTTGTCCCTCTTTCCGTTTGCTGCTTTGTCAGCTGTCATATGGACGTCTGTATCCCACACCCTATAATAAAATCTCTGACGCGCCCGCGCGCACCCGAAGAAGGGATGCCGCATTCACGGCTGTTCCGTACGGAACGAGTACACGGTACGGTGGCGGTACTCCTCCCCCTTTCTCAGGACCGCTGACGGGAATTCGGGGCGGTTGGGGGAGTCGGGGCAGTACTGGGTCTCCAGACACAGTCCGCTCCATCTGCCGTATCTGGCGCCGTCCTTTCCCTCGGCGGATTTCAGCCCGTTGGCAGTGTAGAACTGCATTGCGGGATAATCGGTGGATACGGTCATCTCTATGCCGGTCTTCGGTCCCCTGACCTCTGCGGCGGCGGTGCCGTTCAGAAGATAGTTGTCGTCGAACCCTCCGTATCTCCTCATGCGGGTGCCGACGGTCCTCGGCTCCCTGAGATCCAGCGGCGTACCTTCCACGGAGGCGATCTCCCCTGTGGGGATGGACCGTTCCCCCGCCGCGGTGTAGAGGTCCGCGTGTATTGTCACTGTGTGGTCCTCCACCGTGCCGTTCCCGTGTCCGTTCAGATTGAAATACGAGTGGTTGGTGAGGCTGCAGACGGTGTCCGCATCCGAATGTGCCAGATAGTCGATCGTGAGCGACGAATCCCCCAGGGTGTACCTCACCCGGACATCCATATTCCCGGGATACCCCTCCTCCCCGTCGGTGCTTTCGAGACAGAGGGTCACCGATGTGTCGGACGCATCTTCGATGTCCCAGATCCGTTTGTCGAAACCCCTGTTCCCGCCGTGTATGTGGTCGGGGCCCCTGTTGCGGGAGAGTTCGTAGGTCTTCCCGTCCAGTACGAACCTCCCCCCGGAGATCCTGTTGGCGTATCTCCCTATGACTGCTCCCATGCGTCCGGAACGGGTTTCGTAATCTCCTATGTTCTCGTAACCGAGCACCACGTCTACATCGAAACCCGAGGCGTCTGGCACATACAGATTCTGCAGGATGCACCCGTAGGTGAGGATGCCGCAGCCCATGTCCCCGTTCTCCAGGGAGACCATCCTGACCTCCGTGCCGTCGGAGGCTCTGCCGAAGGAGGAGATCACAGTACCCTCACCGTCTGCGACAGGAATCTGTCCGGAGTGTCGGGGTCGTGGGTATAGAACCGCTCGTACAGCCAATCCCCGCCCTCATCCCCGTGGCGGAGACGTTCCTCCATCTCCTCCTGGGTCACCGGCATGACCTGCAGGCAGACGGCGGTCTTCCCGAGGCCGAGACGGCACCGGAGGACGGAGGTGTCCTCCACCGCCTCCGGGAACAGCAGGACGACGCCCTTCATCGGACCTTCCAGGTTCAGGTCTACGGTGTCCGTGGCGACGAGGGCCTCGCCGCTGCGGAACGGGAAGAGGGCTGTCTCCATCAGGACCTTCCAGTGCCATTTCCAGTCATCGGAGTCCTTCTCCACCCTCAGAGAGGGATCCAGGAACATGACGTATTCGTTGTAGAGGGAGACGGTCTTCCCGTACCTCACCCCCTCCCTCCTGGGCATCCTGCAGTCGCTGGCGCCCATGGTGCAGAGTTTCCAGAACGGATATTTCCTGGTGGGGGCGAACACGAGGACGTCGATATGGGGATCCGCCCCGGCGGTACTGTGCAGGACCGTATCCGTCTCCTGGCCGAAGCATCTCTCGAAGTGGGCGATCAGTTTCTCCATCGCATCCGTGTTCATATCGGCGGGATGATTCCCCTCCGCGGATTTATCGGTTATGTGTCCTGCGGACCCGTGTGCGGAAAAAGCACCTTCCGTCCGACCTGCGGGTTTCGGCGTATATATGTGCGGCCGAGGGCCCGGCGGTGAAAAAAGATGATGCGGGGCCGTTTCCGGTCCCGCAGGTGAAAGTGTTTACTCGGAGAGTTTCTTCATCTCTTCCTCGTAGACGCCGTACTCGTCGAGGACCTCCTTCTCGGGACCTCCGGTGAGTTTGCTGACCACGAAGATCAGAACCATCGCGATGATGAATCCGGGGATGATCTCATAGACGCCGGTGTCGAAGAGCATGTAGCTCCCGCCGCCGATGATGGCGTCGGATTTCATGAAGGTGTTCCAGAGAATCACCGTGAAGAATCCCGCGAGCATTCCCGCCAGCGCACCCTTCGCATTGGCACCCTTCCAGAAGAGGGCACACAGCACCACGGGGCCGAAGGCCGCTCCGAATCCGGCCCATGCATATGAGACCAGGGCCATGATGGAATTGTTTCCGCTCAGTGCTATCGCCGCGGCTATGGCCGCGATCCCCGCCACGACGACCCTGGAGATCCAGATGAGGTGCTTCTCGCTGAGGTTGCCCTTCTTCCCGAATCTCTTGTAGAGGTCGTTGGAGATGGCAGAGGATGCCACGAGCAGCTGGGAATCCGCGGTGCTCATGACGGCCGCGAGGATGGCGGAATAGATGATGCCTGCGATGACGGTGGCGAAGAGGCCGCCCGCCATGGTGATGAAGATCGTCTCCTCATCGCCTCCTCCGAGAAGGGTGCCGTCGCCTCCTATGAGGTATCCGCTGCCGCCGTCGAGCCATGCCCTTCCGACGAGTCCGACAAGGGAGGTGGCTGCGAGGCACACGACGAGCCAGACCATCGCCACGCGCCTCGCGATCTTGATGTCGTTGGGGTGCTTGATAGCGGTGTATCTGATGATCACATGGGGCATTCCGAAGTAGCCGAGACCCCATGCGAGCAGGGAGACGATGGTTATGACATGAATCTTTTTGCCTTCATCGTAGAAGAGATCGGTGAAATGGGACGTGTCGATGGAGGTCACATTGTCCCAGATGTTGGTGACGCCGTCCCATCCGCCGAGGGTGGCTATCGCGGCCAGAGGCACGATGACGAGGGCGATCAGCATCAGCATTCCCTGGAGGAAATCGGTCCAGCAGACCGCTTTGAATCCTCCGAGGAATGTGTAAATGACGATAACGGTAGCGGCGACGATGATTGAAATGCTGTAACTCACGTCCTCGAAGACGAAGTGGAACACCTTTCCGGCACCGACGAATCCCGAGGCGACGTAGATGATGAAGAATACGAGGATGATGACTGCGCTGACGTCTCTGAGATAACCTTTCTCGTCGCGGAAACGGTTCGAGAAGAAAGCAGAAAGTGTAAGGGAGTCCTTGGATACCTCGGTGTAGACTCTGAGTCTTTTCGCAATGAGGAGCCAAGAGACATATGTTCCTATTCCGAGACCGATCCCGAGCCACACTTCGCCGAGACCGGCGATGAGGATGGCTCCGGGAAGACCCATGAGCAGCCAGCTGCTCATGTCGGAGGCCTGTGCCGAGAGCGCCGTGACGTACGGATTGAGGGAACGGCCTCCGAGAATGTAATCGGAAAGGTTCGATGATTTGTTGCAGAAGTAATAACCGACACCTATTACAATGACGAAATAGACGATTATCACTCCGAGAAGTGTATAGTCCATGAAATACCGACTTTCTGGTATGACACATTCTTATATAAGGGAAAAGGGTGCGCCGGGGGCTGTTTTCCGTCGGTCCGGGAAGAAAATCACAGCAGAATCGGCAATAACAATGCGGCTCCTGCGATTATGAACGCCAGACCGACGGAGCGTATGACGATTTTCGACTTCCTGATGCCCCACGCCTCGACGGTCTCCCTGGACGCGAAGGGCAGTGCTATCATCGTAACGGCCACGATGACCAGTATCAGTCCGATCCACAGTTTCACACTGTCGACGAAGATGATTGCGGGGATGACGAGCATCATAGGGGAGAGGCACCCTATGAGGAACAGTCCGCAGTATCTGTCTGCGAGTTTTTGGTATCTGGCATACTGTTCGCTGCATTCGGGGCTGCAGAAACCGTTCTGACACGGTCCGCCGCACCATATGCACTTGGTTCCGATCTTCCCCGGCCTCACAAGCGGAAGGACGCTCCCGGCGTTTATAAATATGACACGCTGGCGGGATCGGTATGTGTATGGGTTACATTCCGCTCAGCGAACGATTCTCCAGTTTCCTCTCTTCCCTGAACCGTCACGGATGAGAGCACCTCTTTCCTTCAGCGACGATACCGCCGACAACACTTCGGACATTCTCAGGCCCGAACGTTCGGCCATGTCGGATCCGACGTACCTTATTCCTTCTCTATGCGTTTGAAGATTGTCCGTTTTATTTTTGTTTATTTTTTATTTTTTGAAAAATAAAAAATAAATTTTTAACGAAAAACGCAGAAAGTATGACAAAAATTGAAGAAAGAATAGGGGACACCGGCGGTGTCCCGTCTTCAGAGGGAAAGTCCGTCCTCGATCCTTCCCATCTCGATGGGGGTGGTCTCGTCTCCGACGAGCGCACCTTTCGAGTTGGCAATGATGCCTGCGCCGATGTACTTGGAACCGTGGTTCACGGTGGACCTCTGCACGTCGACACCCAGGACTTCCCTGATGATTTCCATCTCGTCGTCGGTCGCATCGGTGCTGCAGACGCAGCCTTTGTTGGTGCATCTGCATACGGAGCCGACGGTGTTGCATCCTGCTATGGATGCTCTGACTGCCTCGACGCCGAGGATCTCCGCCACCTTGGCGACGGTTTTGTCGTCCATCTCGGGATTGACGATGGCGCCGTTGTCGTTGGCGAGGATGTTGTTCCCCGCCGCATTGAAGCGGTCGGGGAGAAGGAGCACCGGGAGGTGCTCCCTGATGACGGCGACCTCCGTCTCCTCGGCGAGGCCGGGGAGGACCGCTCCGTTGGAGTTCATTGCAATGAGCGAACCCACAACGTGGGAGCCGGACACCGTCGTCCGGAAAGTTTCCACACCCAGGACCTCCTCCGCATCCTTCAGGAAGGATGCGTCGGCGTCCGGGGTGATGAAAGCGAGGCTCTCGCTGGCGACCGCGTTGACGCCGATGTTGAACGTCCCTGCTACCCTCGTGAGCCTCATCGACATTTCGATCACTCGGAAAGAGAGACTTCTACGAGGCCGTCGTCGAACTTGACCGCTTTCACGGTGATCTTGGAAGGGGGGTTGCGGATTCCGTTCTCCCAGAGCTTCTCGTTGACGCTCTTGTCAATCCAGACGTGCTCGGCGTCCACCTTCATGTGCCTCATGATGGCGGCCCTGACCTCTTTGACGGCGCGCTCGGTCCTCCTGGACCTGGGGGCGAGTCTCGCTCCCCTGAGCGGAATGACCATGATCCTGCTGACTTCGTCTGCCATTTGAATCACTCCTTAAGTTTTCCCATGCGCCACGATCTTCTCTTCGGGTGCCTGAGGAACTGCCTGTTGGTCCTGAGCATGACCCAGGCGGGAACACGGCGGTTCTGCTTGACTTTCTTGTTGAGCCTCTCTTTCATTGCCGGGGGCTTTGTACTTGACATGATTATCTCCTCTCTATGTGGATCTCCCTTTCCTGGGGGACCATGCTCTGAAGGATCTCTCTCAGCATGGCGTCGGTGATCTGCTGCTGCAGTCTTCCGCTCTGATACAGACGAATCATCTGGTTCTCGACGGATGCAGCGAGGTTCGGGTTGGCGAGCTTGACGTTCGCAAGTCTGTCCCTGGCCTCCGGGGTCATGATCTGCCTGAGGATGGATTGTTTCTGGGCCTCGATCTGTTTAGCCTGCTCCTGCTGGGCCGCCTGATTCTGCTGGCTCTGCTGGAGTTCCGCCATCCTTCTCTGCCTTATCGCTTCCAATTCAGGATCGTCGTCCATGCCTGTTCCCTTCAGTTCTTAGATTCGTCGAATACCTCTTTGGCAGAGTTGTCGAGGAGCTTCTGTCCGGCAGGGGAGATCTTCCTTCCCTGCTTGTTCTGGGTGGCCTCGAGGAGTCCTGCGTCCTGAAGCTGTATGAGGCACTTCCTGACGATGTTGCGGCTTCCTTTGACTGCCTTGTTCGGCTTGCATCCCCTGTCGGTGAAACCGCCGTACTCGCCTGCGAGTTTGGAGGTTCCCATGGGACCCTTCACGTACAGCTTCCTCATGATGGAGGCTGCCCTGGTGTACCACCAGTCCGGCTGGACGGGTGCCCTCTCGGTGTGGATACCGGTCTTTGCGAACTCGGCCCACTCGGGAGGAACGATCTTATCGTTCTCTTTGAGCTTCTCAGACACTTTGAGAATGAGTTTCTCAGCGGGAACGTCGTAGACTGTTACCATTTGTTCATCCTTCTGCCGCGGGAATCACGCGCGGCTGTATGGCTGGGTAGACTCATTTAGTATATAAGCATAGCTAAAACAGTAATGGCTGTGCTCAAATCCCGCACGTCCGGTCTGAGCCCCCGTGCGGCCCGAAGGAGAAATTCCTTCCACGGCGGATACCTTTCGGAATCCAAAATCCGTGGATGGGTCTAAGCACCCTTTGTACTTAAAGTATGCGGGTCGGAAAAGGCCGGTCCTGCGCGGCGGGATGCAAGACACGGTTTTCTCGTTAATTATATTATAAGGAAGAGTATCGCTCGGAACATGACAGACGGTACCGGGCTCAAGAACAGGGGCCATACCCACGCGGACGTCGACGAGAGGCGCGAGGCTGCGGAGAGGTTCTCCGGCGCATCCCTCGAAAGGATATCCAAATACTGCTTCAGGGCGGAGGACGCCGAGCACAACATCGAGAATATGATCGGGGCCACCCAGATCCCCCTCGGGTTCGCCGGTCCCGTCACGGTGTCCGGCGAGTACGCCAACGGGGAGTTCCTCGTTCCTCTGGCCACCACCGAAGGGGCCCTCGTCGCCTCCGTTTCCAGGGGGATGTCGGTCATCAACGCCTCCGGAGGTGCGAGGACCAAGGTGTTCGGGGATTATATGACCCGTGCGCCCGTCCTCAGAGTCAGGGACCTCGAGCATGCCTGTCAGACGATCGAATGGATCGATGCCCACGACGAGGAGATCGCCGCCGCGGTATCATCCACTACATCCCACGGGAAACTTGCGAAGATCGAGAAGTTCCCTACCGGGAGGAACCTCTATCTCAGATTCAGTTTCGAGACGGGGGATGCCATGGGCATGAATATGGCCACCATCGCCTCGGAGGCCGCCTGCAGGGTCATAGAGGAGAACACCGGGGCCGTCATGGTGTCCGTGTCCGGGAACATGTGCAGCGACAAGAAACCGGCCGCCATCAACATGATCGAGGGCAGAGGGAAGACTGTCGTCGCCGAGGCCCTCATACCGAAGGAGACCGTCGAGAAGAGGCTCCACACCTCGGCGGAACTCATCGTCGAGACCAACATCAGGAAGAACTTCGTGGGTTCCTCCATGGCCGGCACCCTCGGCGCCAATGCGCACGCCGCCAACATGGTGGCCGCATTCTACATAGCAACCGGACAGGACCCCGCACAGGTCGTCGGAGGGAGCATGACCCTCACCGACTGCGAGGACGTGGACGGCGACCTCTACATCAGCGTCAGGATGCCCGCAGTGGAGGTGGGTACCGTCGGCGGAGGCACCTCGCTCCCCTGTCAGGCGGAGGCGCTCGAGATGATCGGGTGCAGGGGATCCGGAAAAGCCCGCAAACTGGCGGAGATCCTTGCGGCCACGGTCCTCGCAGGAGAACTGTCCACACTGGGCGCGCAGGCCGCAGGACAGCTGGGGAAGGCCCACGCCGAACTCGGGAGGGGAAAGAAATGACCAATGTCAATTTCAGCTACAAAGATCTGGAGAAACTGATGGGGAAGGAATTCCCGCAGGACAAGATGCTGGAGAACCTCCAGCTTATCGGTTCGGACACCGGGGACACCGTCCCGGGTTCGGACGAGATGACCGTGGAGTTCTTCCCCAACCGTCCGGACATGTACGGCGTCGAGGGCATCGCCCGCGCCATGCGTGCGTTCATGGGGATGGAACCCGGCCTCAGGGAATACAGGGTGGAGGATTCGGACATAAAGGCGGTCGTGACCCCCGAGGTGAAGGAGATTCGCCCGTACTTCATGTGCGCCGCCGTATTCGGCGCCGAGATCGACGACACCGCCCTCCGTTCCATCATGGAGATGCAGGAGAAACTCCACATCACCGTCGGGAGGAAGAGGACGAAACTCGCCATAGGCATCCACGACCTCGACAAGGTCACCCCTCCGTTCACGTTCAGGGCGGCCGATCCCGACACGTTCTCCTTCGTCCCCCTGGCCAAGACCGAGGAGATGACGATGAGGCAGATCCTCTCGGAACACGAGAAGGGGAAGGCCTACGCCCACCTCATGGACGGGGTGGAGAAATTCCCCGTCATCGTGGATGCCGAGGGGAAGGTGCTCTCGTTCCCGCCCATCATCAACGGCGCCCTCACCGCCGTCACCACTTCTACGAAGAATCTCTTCGTGGATGTCACCGGTTTCGATGCGGGCGCAGTGGAATCCTGCGTCAACATCGTCACGACGGCCCTCGCCGAGCGCGGCGGGGTCATAAAGAGGGTCCACATGGAAGGCGCCCCCAAAGAGAGCTATCCCAACCTGGAACCCCGCACGAAGACGGTCTCCCTGGCCGAATGCAACAGGTTCATCGGATACGACCTGACCCCGGAGCAGGCCGTCGCCGCCCTCGGGAGGATGGGCCTCGGGGCCGAATGCCGCGGGGACTCCCTTACCGTCAGGATTCCTGCATACAGGCTCGATTTCCTCCACGACGCCGACGTCTACGAGGACGTGGCCATCGGGTTCGGGTTCGACAACTACGGGAAGAAGAGCCACGACGTCACGCAGACCTTCGGCAAACTGCTTCCGGAGACCACCTTCTCCGAGAAGGTCAAAGACATCATGATAGGTCTCGGATACACCGAGCTCACCACCCTGACTCTCAGCAATGCGAGGGACGAGTTCGGGATCTCCGGACTCCCGGAGGTGGATTCCGTCACCGTCAGGAATCCCATCACCGAGGACCACACCTGTCTCCGCTCGTACCTGATGCCGAGCCTGATGAAGATCCTCAGGCACAACAAACACCGCGACCTCCCCCAGAAGATATTCGAGGTCGGTTACGTCATCAGGGATTCCAGGACCGTCCTCCACCTGTGCGCCCTCCAGGCGGCGTCCAGGAGCTCCTTCACCGAGGTCAAATCCCTCGCGGAGAGCGTCCTCAGGGAGATCGGTACGGAATATTCCCTCGAAATGTGCCAGTATCCCACTTTCATACCCGGAAGGGGTGCATCCGTCATGGTGAAGGGGAAGCAGATCGGAGTGTTCGGAGAGATGTCCCCCAAGACCATCACCGACTACGAGATGACCCACCCCGTCATCATGATGGAACTCGATCTCACCGACATGATCGCGGAGAACTCCGGGAGCCTGTTCTGATGCATACGAGGGAGCCGTTCCCGCATTTCGTCCTGAAGGACGAGAACGGGGAGACCGTGGATTCGAAGGACCTGCGCGGCATCCGCCACGCAGTGTTCTTCTTCCCGGAGGACGGCGTCTCCGTCGCCGGCGAGTACGGCGGACAGTACCCCAAATTCATGCTGAGGAACATCCTGGTCTTCGGTATCGGATCCGGTTCCCCCGAAGCCCACAGGAAGATGAAGGACTCCGGGAATCTCAGGATCAAACTCCTCAGCGACCCCGGCGGCGCATTCATGCGGGAGACCGGTGCCTCCGCAGAGGGGAACACATATTCCGCCTTCCTCGTCGGGAGGGACGGGAACATCGAGGAGATGTGGATCGGGATACAGTCCGAAGGACACGTCAGGAAAGTCCTCGATGCGGCTCTGGCACATTTCAGGAACGACGGTCCCCTCGGTCTCTGACCGTTTTCCTTTTTTCAAGTCAATCTAATTATATCCGAGTCCGTTGTCTGCCGCATGGCCGATCCAAAGGTTGTGTCCGCTTCCGCCGCCATGCTTCTCTCGGCGGCGCTGTGGGCGTTCATCGGGGTGTTCACCCGCAACCTTTCCGCGGCGGGATTCTCGGCTCTGCAGACGGCGTTCGCAAGGATGTTCATAGGCGCCGCCGTGATCGTCACCGTGCTCGCGGTCATGGACCGTTCCGCCTTCAGGATCAGAAGATCGGACATCTGGGTCTTCTTTCTGTTCGGGGCGTTCAAGATCCTCTCGGACTTCTTCCTGTTTGAGGCGCAGGTCCGCATACACCTCTCCCTGTCCACCGTCCTGCAGATGATGTCCCCCTATTGGGTGCTGTTCCTATCCGTATTCCTGTTCGGTGAGAGGATCACCGCACGCAAGGTGACGGCCATCTGCATGGCGTTCATCGGATGCATATTCGTCACGGGGCTGCTCTCGGACGATGTGTCCTTCGATGCCGTCGGAGTGGTGTTCGCCGTCCTGTCGGGCGTGGCGTTCGCCGTTTACACCGTCGGGAACAAGGTCCTGATGAACCGCGGTTATTCGGTCCGTACCGTGGTTCTCTACATTTTCATCTTCTCGACGGTGATATCATGTCCGTTCGGGGATGTCGCATCCATTCCCGGGAAGATCGTATCTGCAGACGTGGTCCTCAATCTCCTGGGTATGGGCATCCTGATGTCCCTGATCCCGTATTGCCTGCAGGCGTATGCCCTGGAATATCTCAGTGCCGTCAAGGCGAATCTCCTCGGTGTCACGGAGGCGCTGTTCGCAGTCATCGTCGGTTACGTCATATACAGCGAAGAACTGGGATTCGTGAGCGTGATCGGGATGATACTGATCCCCCTGTCCATAGTGGTCATGAACGTGAGCCTGCGCAGGGCGCACATGAAGTGGATATCCAGAGGAAAATGATCATCCGGGTCGTTCGCCGAGAAGTCTGTCGAGTTCCTTCAGGACGGCGTCGGCGTCCCCTATGATCATCTCGTCGGCGACGGCGGCGATGCCCGCATCGGGGTCCGTGTTGACGGCGATCACCTTCTTCGCGGAAGATATCCCGGCAAGATGCTGCACGGAACCGGATATCCCCAATGCCAGATAGATGTCCGGAGATACGCATCTTCCCGACTGACCCACCTGACGGGACTGGGGGAACCACCCTTTCTCCACCAGTTTCCTGGAACATGACACGGTTCCGCCGAGTCTGCGGGCGATCGATTCGGCCACAGGTATGCTCTCCTTCTTCACGCCCGCCCCCAGCGAGATGAGGATCAGGGATTTCGATATGTCCCCGTCCGTACCGTGCACGGGTTCCGACGATATGATGTCCTTGAGGCCGCATCCGTCAAAGTGCCAGTATATCACGGTGCCGTCCGTGCCGGCGGAAGGTCCGGCGTCCCTGAACACGCCCGGACGGACGGTGGCCATCTGCGGGAAGGAGGTGCATTCGATCGTGGCGAGGAGATTCCCGCCGAAAGCCGGCCTCGTCATGAGGAGTGTCCGGCCCCTGAGGGACAGCCCCGTACAGTCCGCCGTGAGGCCGGCGTCCAGCAGGGCGGCCGTTCTCGGCGCCAGCTCCCTCCCCCTGGGGGTGGCCCCCATCAGGACCGCAGCGGGTTCGGTCCGGACGATTATCTGTGCGAGGGCCTCCGCATACGCCTCGGGGTGGAATTCGGAGAGCCTTTTGTCGTGGACCTCATAGAGTGTTTCCACCCCGTATGCATGGATCTCCCCGTACAGAGGTTTGAGTTCGGAGTGTCCGAATACGACGCCCCATACGCGCGATCCGTCGTTCAGGGAGCGGATCTCCGAGAGTATCTCCTTGGTGACATCCGATATTCTGGCACATTCCCCGGAACGGTCTATCTCCACCCATACGAGGAACCCGTCGGAGCGGTCGGTGTTCAGCCTGTATCTCTCGAGCATGCCCGGAGGAAGGCCTCTCCCGGAGCAGCTGCCTCCCGAACAGGAACCGCAGTCGGTCACAGCATCCCTCCGATGTATTCCGCGGCCCTGCGGGGATCCGTTCCGTCCGTGATGTGTCCGGAATGTTCCGGACGGACGGCGCGGGATTCGATTATCTTCGTACGGGAACCCTTCGTCCCGACGGAGTCCGCATCGAGACCCAGATCTTCTCTTCCGAGGATCTTTATCCCGACGGAGGAGACGTCCAGGAATCTCCGTATGGACGGAAGGGGTCTGTTGATGCTCCCCTCCTGCACGGATACCACGGATCCCACAGGGGCCCTGCAGGTGCGTATCTCGTCGCCGTAATCCTGTCTTATGACGAACCCGTCCCCGCCGTATTCCGTATGCACGGCGTAGCAGAACTGCTCCCTCCCCATCATCGCGGCGAGTTCCGCGGGAACCTGTGCCGTGTCCCCGTCGGAAGCCTGTTTCCCGCAGAGTATGAGATCCGCATCGGGCGCATATCTCTCAAGGAAGGCCTTCAGCACCGCAGCGGTCGCATGCACGTCCGCCCCTGCGAAGTCCCTGTCGCTCAGGAGATAGGCTTCATCCGCACCGATCTCCAGACAGCGGAAGAGCGCGGAACGGGCCTGTCCGGGTCCCATCGTTACGGCGGCGACCGTGTCACCCTCCCTTTTCAGGGATACCGCCGTTTCCACGGCATATTCGGAGCAGGGGTCGAGTACGGACGGGACTCCCGTCCTCACGAGATTCCCGTTCCCGTCCGCCTTTATCATGACCGTATCGGGAACCTGTTTCACCGCCGCAACATATCTCATCTTACCACCATGTTCCCCGGATTCAGGATCCAGTCGGGGTCGAGGACATCCTTCACCGCATGTATCTCCGCCGCGCCCTTCTCCCCGTACATCATCCGGACGTAATCCGTCTTCATCTTGCCGATGCCGTGTTCCGCACTCGGGGTCCCTCCGAGTTCTATCGCCTTATGTGCCAGCTCCGCATATGCCTTCTTCGCCTTTGCGAAATCGTCCATGTCCTTCAGGATGATCTCTACATGCGGGTGCCCGTTCCCGATATGTCCGAAGATGACATACTCCAATCCGTAGCGGGTTATCACTTCGTCGTATGCCGCCATCATCTCGTCGAGATGTGCCAGCGGCACCGCCATGTCCGTACCCATCTTGTTTATCCCGGGCGCAGAGGCCCCCTTCAGGCGTGCCACATACTCGAATATGGTCTGGGGGACGGAGTGGCGGAAGGAGAAGAATCTCTCCCTGTCCCTCTGTTCATGTCCGCACCAGCTGCGGGAGAGGGACCCGCCGTGTTTTTCGATGTACGGCTCAATTTTCCCGTACGACTCCGCCAGAGAACCATCCATCGGGAGATCGAAGAACAGGGCGGAACCGGCGTAATCGGGGATGTCGGGCATACCGGTGAAACGGGGATCCTCCTTCCTGGAGGCGCGGATGAGATCCAGCGAACCGGAATCGAAGAATTCCAGGAATTCCGGTACGACGCCGCTCTCTCCGAAATCGCGGGACAGCGCATAGGCGTCCCCGTCGCCCGGCAGGAAGACGATGTTGGACATCAGGGGGTGGGCCTCCGTCAGATACAGATCCGCTTCGGTGATTATTCCGAAGATCCCTTCGCTCCCGACGAAGAGGTCGACGGCGTCCATGCCGTCCTCGGAGAACATCCCCGTGGTGTTCTTCACCTCCATGTTGTAGATGTAGGACGGCAGATCGAATTCCCGGACGCCGTCGGAGAACGGAAGTGCCAGATGTCTTCCGTCCGCCTTTATGTCCCCGCGTTTCACATCTATGACGCTCCCGTCGGAGAGGACCGCCCTGACCCTTCTGACCCAGTTCCTGGTGGGCCCGTATCTGAAGGTCCTGGGGCCGGATGCGTTGGCTGCGATGTTCCCGCCGAGGGAACCGTCCAATTCGGTCGGGTCCACGGGATAGAAGAACTCCCTCTCCTCGGCGGCCATGGCCTCCGCCGCGCCTTCGGTGACGGACGGTGCGGATGCGAACCCCCTCCTGCGGATGAATGCGTTCAGTTCCCTCACCGTGACATAGGGCTGCACCCTGACGAAATATCCTCTGCCGTCCTTCCCGACGCCGAGGATCCTGTCCATCTTCTCCATGGAGAGGACGTATCCGCCGTGCGGGACGGAACCTGCGCACATGCCGGTCCTCCTTCCGGAGACCGTAATACCCAGATGTGCGGAATGCGCCCTGCGGACGGCTTCCGACACATCCTCCTCCGTCTCGGGTATCAGAAGGATGTCCGCCTCCCCGCGGGTCTTCGATTCGTCTATGAGATAATCGGAATCGGGGCCGATCTCGATCTCATGCAGCATAGGAATCGTTCAGCCTCGGTATCATGGCGGCGGTCACTGACTGCTCGGTGAGGGATTTCCTGTCGAGGAGCCCTCCGCTGAGGAGTCCCACCGCACCCTGTTTCTTCCCGATCTCCGCAGAACCGAAGACTTCGGCGACGGCATCGCCGACGGTCATGCCTTTCCTCACGAGATCCGCCACCGGCGGAGGGTACATGAAACCGGAGCCGGTGCCCACGGTTATGCGCCCGTCCCTGTCTATGACGGCGCAGTACTGGAAGTCGTAGAGGCCGTCCTCGCGCTCGAAGACGCCCGCCTCTATGCCCACGGCCATGTCGTGGTCCCCGAGGGCGTTCCTGGCCCTGTTCACGGCCCCCGTGCGGGTCTGTTCCTCGAACGGCTGCTCCGGCACTCCGCTGGGGACGTCAACTGCGGCAATTCTCACCTGACCGAATATCCTCTCCATCACGGTGCGTACGGCTTCCACCTTCACGCGGTTGAGGGAACCCACCGCGATATCCACGGAACCTTTGGAACCGTCGCGGGAATATCTGCCCTCGAGGATTGCGCCCGCACTTATCTTGGAGCCTTCGCAGGACATCGCGAGGGGTACGACGCTGAGTTTCAGCGGTTTGAGACCTCTGGATATGCGTTCCCCGTTGACCTTCTCTCCGTTCCCGAGGGTCTCCTCGGATACCACGAGGATGTCTGCAGTGTCCATGATCTCCGTCGGACCGTACATATCGTCGATCTCGAAGACGGCCCACGGTTTCCCCATGGACGACAGGAATTCTTCCAGCGCCTTCTTCCTGAGGTAGAACGGAACGGTCTCCTTCCTGGAAAGGGACGCCATCCTGTCGCTGGTTATGCCGACGGCTACGCTGTCGCCTTCCTCGAACGCCCTTTTCAGGAGGCGTCTGTGGCCGTCGTGGAGGATGTCGAAGGTTCCCGCGACGGCGGCGATCATCTTACAGCCCCACAACGGCGACCGCCACTATGACGACCGCCCAGAGGACTCCGATGGCCGCTATGTAGCGGTAGAGTTTCTTCTTGGCCTCGCGGCCATCCTCTTCGGCGCATTCCTTAGAGCAATAGAATCCGTCGCCCAGGAACGCCTTCCCGCATTTCCTGCAGTGGCGGTGCTGCGGTATCTTCGCCGTATATTCGTCTGCCGTGTTCATACCTCCCTGCGGTCCATCTCGTTCTGTACGAGGATCATGCAGTGGTCCGCGTGGAGACTGATAGGTCCCACGGAGATCTTGGCCGGGTTTTTGGCCAGAAGACACTGCTCCTCCTCTTCGGTGAGGTCCCTGTTGTCCCCGAGGACGAATATCGGGTTCTCGGGGAACGTCAATTCCCTGATATCCGTGCCGTCCTCCTTGAGGTAGACGAAGTTCCCTTTGGCGGAGAGGTCCTCCACGACGTCTGCGAAGGACATCCGGGAGACGAACACTCCGGGGGAGGACTGCACCTCCTGTCCCTCGGGGATCTTCTTCAGGAGGGCGTTCCTGATGAGGGATGCGGTGCTCCTCTCGTCGGGATTGAGGTATCTCACCCTGTCCCCGTCGATCCTGACGGTCTTGGGGGCGTCGTCCCCGCCCTCTATGACCAGGTAAATCGCCGCATCGCGGCGGACGTCGTGGCTGAGGACGAAGGCGGAGTTGACGCAGCGGGCGAGGATGTCCACCCTCCCTGCGCCTCCCGCGAGGTCGTCCAGTTTGAACGAGCCGTCGGCGACTGCCTTGTGACCGGTTATAACGAAGTACCTCATTCGTCGGCCCCTGCGTTCTCCAGTCCCTTTATGACCTCGGGGTCCATGGATCCGAACTGCTTCTGCATCCTCTTGCGCATCTTCCTGTCCTTGGAGACGGACGACATCATCTTCCTGCTGTTGTCGTACTGTTTGAGCAGTTCGCGGACGTCGGAGGTCTTCACGCCCGCACCGCGGGCGATCCTCTCGATGCGCTTTCCTTTGATGAGGGAGGGTTCCTCCTTCTCGGCGTTCGTCATGGAATCCATAATGACCTTGTACTGGTCGAGTTTCGCCTGGGAGGCGTCGAAATCGATCTTGTCCTCCACCTTGTTCATTCCGGGGAGCATGCCGATGAGTTTCTTGAGGGCGCCCATCTTCTTGACCGCCTTCATCTGGAAATACATGTCGTTGAGGGTGAACCTGCCCGAAGTCATCCTGCGGGCGACCTCTTCCAGGTCGTTCCCCTCTTCGGCATCCATCTCCTCCTTGGCGATCTCGACGAGTCCGGCGAGGTCCCCCATCCCGAGGAGACGGGATATGAACCTGTCCGCATCGAAGAGTTCCAGATCCCTGATGTGTTCCCCTACTCCGAGGAAGACTATCCTCGCATCGGTGGTGGCGACGGCAGAGAGGGCGCCTCCTCCCTTGGCGGTACCGTCCATCTTGGTGAGGATGACGCCGGTGACCCCGACGGCCTTGTTGAACGCATCCGCCTGAGGTCCCGCCTGCTGTCCGACCTGGGAATCGAGGACGAGGATTCTCTCCTGGGGCTGCGCTGCGGCCGCGATGTTGCTGATCTCTTCGATCAGATCGTCCTCCAGGGCATGGCGTCCGGAGGAATCGATGATCCTGATCTTCTTATCCGAGAATTTCGCAAGACCGTCCTTCACGATTTTGACTGCATCCTTCTGGCCGGGTTCGCCGTAGACTTCCGCGCCCACCTTGTCCCCGAGCTGTTTCAGCTGGTCGTAGGCGGCGGGCCTGTACACATCGGCGCCGATGAGTCCGACGCTAAAGCCCTTCTTGATGAAGAAGTTGGCCAGTTTCCCCGCGGTGGTGGTCTTACCCTGTCCGTAGAGACCGACGAGGAGGATAGTCTGCGGTTTGAGGGCCAGAGGCTCCCCGTTCTTCAGGAGTCCGACGAGTTCCTCGCGGATGATGCGGACGACGTGCTGTTTCGCCGATTTCCCCGCATCGGGTTTCTCGTTTAGGGCCCTGTCGCGGATGGTGTTGGTCAGTCTCAGCACCAGCTGAACGTTGACATCCGCCTGCAGGAGGGCACGCTGCAGTTCCTTGCAGACGTCCTTGATGAGGTTTTCATCGATCGCCGACGACCCGTTGATGCGGTCGAGGACGTTTCTGAGGGATTTTCCCAATCCGTCCAATACCATTAAATCATCCCTCCATAGGTCAGACCGTATTTTTAATTGTCCATGGCCGAAAGCCGGAATGCTGTAAAATAAAGGTGAATGTGGGAACAGACCAGTCAGTCAGAAGGGATGGGATGCACTCTACAGAACTGACCTGTACCCAGGAAGTAGGATTGATTATGCAGTATATTAAGGTTGCCGAACGGCAATCGACGTATTTTTATGCCGTATCTTCAATCGCATACGGCATTCGGCGTAACCGAATTTGTATTCCAAAACAGAAAATGCAGAAGGGATCCCCCCTTCGGAGGAAGGGAGGTAAGGGGTTTCGGACGGATATCAGAGGTACCCGGATTTCTGAAGGGTCATGAGGTCTTCGGTGCTCAGCTTCTCTCCGGCCTTGAACTTCTCGAAGATCTCCTTGGCTTCCTTCTTGGACTCGATGTCTGCGCGCTTCTTCTTGGCATCCTTCTTCTTGTTCTTGATGCCGTCTGCGCTCTTGCTGACGTCGTGGAGCGACTTGATCTGCTCGATGTGCAGCCTGTGCTCCTCGTCGGCGGCCTGCTTGCACTCGACGAACTTCGCCTGTGCGGCATCGGCCTCTTTCCTGATGGCGTCGGCGCGCTGGTAGAGGGACAGCATGTTGTCGTGGGCCTTCTGCGCGGCCTCTGCGGACTCGGAAACGGCCTTGTGGGCCTCCTCCGCCTTGGTCTTGGCGTCCCTGAGCTCGTGGACGAGATCCTTGATGGCCTCGTCGCCTTCCTCGATCTTCTCCCTCTGCTCGATGTTCTTCGCAAGTTCGGAGATCTGCTTGACGAGGGCCTTCTCCTTGTCGGCTCCCATGGGCATGGTCTGCTGCTGGATCTCGAGCCTCTCGAGGTCCCTCTTCATCTGGCCGAGGGATACCTCTCCGCGGTCCTCGGGCTTCTCGGGGCGGAGCTCGTTGATCTTCGCCCTGATCTCGGAGACCTTCTTGTTCCACTCGTCCCTGACGGCCTTGGAGTCCCTGACCTTCTGATTGTAGCTGTCGCGGACCTCGCGGGACTTTCCGGCCTCGTCGACGAGCTCTCTGACCTGGCCGTTGAGGGCGTCCCTCTTGGCCTTCCACTCTTTGGTCTGGGCGTTCAGCTCGTCTCTGCGCTGCCTGTGCTTCTCGGCATCGTCGTTGAGCACGGTGCGCTGAGCCTCGAGTTCCTCGAGCTGGGCCTTCTCCTCGGCCGTAGGCTCGGCAGGCTCTTCGGCCTGCTCCTCGATCTTCTGCTCCTCCGTGTTCTCGACTCCGTCGATCTGCTCTTCCGTCACCGGGGTTATTTCCTCCGCATCTACCATAAAAACATCACTCATTGTTCGTTTTGGCCATGATTCAAAGCGTGGCCCACTTCTATTGGTGCCTATATTGGTATCCCATATAAGCATTTCTGATAACCTGCGGGATTTTGCGTTGTCCTGCCGTTTTCCGAGGGTGCCGATGCATGCGGGACATGCATCCCGTTCCCCGGACCGGGGGTTTCGGAGACCTCTTAAAGTTATATAATGCGAGATTATCCCTTCTCCAGAGATAATATGAACGATTACGTCTGTCCCCTGGATTACAGGTACGGCCGTGCGGAGATGAAGGAGATTTTCTCCGAATCCAGCCGCATCGGATATCAGATGAAGGTCGAGGCCGCACTCGCGAGGGCCCACGCCGCCCTCGGGGAGATCCCTCAGGCCGATGCCGACGAGATCACCCGCGTCGCCGCTTCCGGCGACGTGAAGATCGAGAGGATCAAAGAGATTGAAAAATCCACCAACCACGACCTGATGGCCATGGTGAGGGCGATGACGGAGCAGTGCAGGGGGGATGCCGGCAAATACGTGCACCTCGGCGCAACCTCCAACGACATCGTCGACACCGCCACCGCCATGCAGATCGCCGACGCACTCGCCCTCGTCGCCGGTGACGTGGACGAATTCCTCTACACCCTCGCCAAACTCGCCAAGAAGGAGAGGGACACCCTCGAGATCGGAAGGACCCACGCCCAGTTCGCCATCCCCATCACCTACGGCTTCAAGATCGCCGGGTACATCGCCGAGATGCTCAGGTACAGGGAGAGGCTCGACGAGATCATGCCCAGGGCCTGCGCCGGGAAGATGGCGGGCGCCGTCGGTACGGGGGCCGCCCTCGGGAAGAACTTCCACAAGATCCAGATGGAAGTCATGCAGGACCTCGGCCTCACCTACGAGCCCGCCGCGACACAGGTCGTCGGCAGGGACAGGTACACCGAGCTCGTATGCCTCCTGGCCACCCTCGGGACGTCCCTCGAGAGGTACGCCACCGAGGTCAGGAACCTCCAGAGGTCCGAGATCGGCGAGGTCTCCGAATACTTCGACAAGGCCCACCAGGTCGGGAGCTCCACCATGGCCCAGAAGAGGAACCCCATCAACTCCGAGAACGTGTGCGGCCTCGCGAGGATCCTCAGGGGGTTCGTCATGCCCACTTTCGAGAGCCAGGTCCTCTGGCACGAGAGGGATCTGTCCAACTCCTCCGCGGAGAGGTTCACCCTGCCCCACGTGTTCGTCCTCATCGACTATATGCTCTATAAGATGAACAAGGTGTTCTCCGGTCTCGAGGTCCACAGGGACAAGATGCTCAGGAACATCGCCTCCGCCCACGGCCTCATCATGGCGGAACCCGTCATGATGGCGTTCGTCGGCAAAGGCATCGGGAGGCAGGACGCCCACGAGATCGTCAGGGAGGCCTCCATGGAGGCCGAGGACAGGGAGATCGACCTCCTGGACACACTCTGGGAGAGAGAGGTCGTGAGGAAGCACTTCACCAAAGAGGAGCTCACCTCCGTCATGGATCCCGCCAACTACACCGGAGGCTCCGCGGAGATAGTCGACAGGATGGTCGGCGCCGTGGAGAACGCCCTCGATAAGAAGGTAGAATGATGCGCACCACGGCGATGACGAGGTACCGGATGAAGGCGGCCGCCGTCATCGGCGGGATCGCGGGATTTGCGCTGTTCATCGTGGCGTGGCTGTCGTACCATGCGCCGATACACGTGATAATAATACCTCTGGCCGCCGCCATCGGCGCGGCCACAGTCTATCTCGGCGACGGTCCTGCCGGGGAAGACTGAAAATCATTTTCCGGGCCCCGTATCGGGAAGGGGCCCGGCCTTCTGCCGTTTTACTGTTTGTACTTCTTTCCGGCGTTCTCGCCGGGGGCGGTGTCGTACACGTCGGTGACGATGATCTTTATGAGTCCCTTGGCCGGGAAGGCGGGGTTCTTGGCGTGCGCCATCTTCACGGCCTCCTCGTAATCGTCGCCGAAGTCGAAGTATCTGACGGCACCCTTTACCTGGACGCACTCGTGTCCGCCCTCGCCGCCGATGGCGTACACCGCCGCGACAGGGTTCTCCTTGATGTTCGCATAGGTCTTGTTCAGGTAGTTGTCGACCACCCAGATCTCCTTATCGTTGGCAACCCACAGGAATCCGATGGGGACCACGTTGGGAACGCCTTCCTTGGAGGCGGTGGCCAGTGCGAAGTATTTCAGTGCCGATTTGTGGTCCTCGAAGAGGGCCTTCACCTTAGGCGGGATCATTGCCATATCTAACGGAATGGCGTGGCAGGATATACTGGTTTTCCGTCGGAGGGTGTTCCTGTTCGGACGTTTCGTGCGGAATACGGACACAATCGGAACCGCACATATCGGAAAATGGTACCAAAATGTGTAAAACATCCGCATTCAATTACAATAACAAATTATGCTTTAAATATTAAAAGGAAAATGAAAATCCGATGTCCCATCCAATTGCAATCCGCAGAACCTGCCTCGGCAGACTCCGCCAGGTCAGTGCGGATAAAGGAATCCTGAAGGTCATATCCGGCAGCAGATATTGCGGCAAATCCACGCTGCTGTCCCAGTACAGGGATCTGCTGACGGAGGACGGAGTTCCGGAATCGGAGATCCTCTCCGTCGATATGGAGACCATGTGGACGGAGATAGGGGACCAGGACAGATTCCTCTCCTTTGTGAAGTCGAAGGACCTTCCGGAGGGATCGTATCTTCTGATCGACGATGCCAATCTCATAAACGGCTGGGACGCCGCGGTCGGGGAACTCAGGGGAACGTGCGGATTCAACATCTGCATCGTCCTTCCCTATGCCGATTCCGAGACATACATCGGAACACTGGAATCCCTCGGGGATTTCGACATAACCGCGGTCCGCTCGCTGTCCTTCAGGGAATTCCTCGAGATCCATCCCATTACCGACGAACACGGCTACGGGGAGAGGTTCGAGCAGTACATCGCCGTCGGCGGACAGCCGTTCATGGAACTCGGGATGAGTCGGAAAGACCGGTTCATGGTATCCGAGGGGATGTTCAACCTCATCCTCAACTGGGACATAGGCAGCAGGTCCAGGGTCGACACCGTCGCGGTCAGCAGGCTTGCGCTGTACCTCGTCAACAACATCGGGAACGTGACGACACTCTCCGCGCTCAGGCAGAATTCGAACGTCACCGACCAGCGCACGGTGGAGAAATACCTCCGCTATCTCCTGGAATATCAGACGATCATGAAGGCCGACGCCGTAGACATCACCGACATGAGGAGGCTCGGGGTCAAGGCCAAGTACTACACCACCGACATCAGGAGCACCAGCGGCAACACCCCCAGGGGGCCGTTCAGCGTGGACCGCCGCGCCACCCTGGAGAACATCGTCTTCCTGGAGCTCATACGCCGCGGATACACTGTATATGCGGGATTCTACCGCGGCATCGACGTCGGATTCATGGCGGTCAAGGGCGGCGAGACCGTATTCGTCAAATCCGTCATGGCCCTCAGCGACGAGAAGGCCAAGGGCCGGGATTTCAAGGCGTTCGCGTCCGTACCCGGGAAGAAATACATGCTCACGACGGACCGCGGGATGAACGGATTCTACAACGGGATCGAATACAAGAACATCATCAGTTTCCTGTTGGAGTGAATGTCTGCGGGATCCTCCCCGGCATACATTCATCATATTCCGTGCCGTTACCGATAACATGTGGTTCGAGGAAGACGATAAGACCGTGTACACGGAGATGGTGCGGCTTAATTCGGGTGCGGAAGCCGAGATAGTCGTCCGCTTCAACCACTTCTCCATCCCTTACGGAGAACAGGAGTACAACGGGGTACAGGGTTGGTTCTGCGCATATGTGGTGATGAGGGACGGGGATTTCGGCCGCATATCCGGGAAGCTGCAGTACGACGTCATGGATTATCCGGTCGTGAACGCGCCCGGAGGGACGACGTATTTCAACAAGATGCCTCCCTTCGCGGACAGTACGAATGCGGGCTTCACCGTGATCGGATGGGACTACTGCCACGAAGAGTTCCGTGAAGACAGAGTTACTCTGAAACGGGCCGTTGAGGATGCGAAGAAGGTCGCCGCCTTTCTGTCGGACCTTATGCTGCAGCCCTCCGATACAGTATTTGTATGACCCCTCCGATGACGGTGCATGAAAGGGTGTGCACATGCGAAGGAACCGCTGTTCACGCGTAATTTCGCACTCTGCACCCTGACGGGTTTCTGCATCACCATCGTGTTTTTCATGTTCTATACGGGGATGTCGTCCTATGCCTCCGACGTCCTCGGCGCCGGGAGTACCGTCGCGGGGCTTGTCGCAAGCATATTCATCGCGGGAGACCTGGTGGCCCGCATCCTCGTGGGGAACAAGATCCGTTCCGCGGGACCCAGGAGGATCTCGGCCGTGTGCATGTGTGTCGGGACCGCCGTCACCACCCTCTATTTCGTATCCGATTCCGTCGCATCCGTATGCATCGTGAGATTCGTCCACGGGATGACGTACGGTGCCACCGCCTCCGCCGTGAACACCATGGTGGCGGAGGGTCTCCCCGCATCCCGCAGGGGCGAGGGACTCGGGTATTTCATGCTCAGCTACAGTTTCGGCTCCGCAATCGGGCCGTTCCTGTGCATGTATCTTCAGAGCAGCGGCACATACGACGACATATTCCTCATAGGGCTCGCCGCAAGCGCCGCGGCGCTGGTGACGGTCCTGCTGCTTTCGGAGACGGGGAGGACCGCCCCGGCGGAGAAGGGACACGGGATACACGTGTCGGATTTCATAGAGCGTTCGTCCCTGACGATGTCGTTCGTGGCGTTCGTGATGTTCTTCTCCTATTCCGGGGTGCTCACGTTCATATCGCCCTACGGGAAGGAGACGGGCCTCGCCGCGTATGCGACCGTGTTCTTCGTGGTCCTTTCGGCGGGGACGCTGATATGCAGGCTGTTCCTCGGGAAGATCTACGACACCCGCGGGGAGAACGTCGCGCTCATCCCCTCCCTCGTCCTGTACGTCGCCGGCATGGTCATGCTCGGGACCGTCGTATCGGGGGCGGAGATGCTCCTGTCGGCGTTCTTCATCGGGATAATGATCGCCATGATGTCGTCGGTGGCGCAGGCGGTCATAATCAGGCGCGCGCCCAGGGAGAAGTACGGCACGGCCGTGTCCACGTACAACGTGTTCACCGACCTCTCGTACGCCGTCGGCCCCGTGGCCAACGGATTCTTCATCGGGACGGTGGGTTACGGGACGAACTATCTCCTCATGGCCGGCGTCGGGACGCTGGGACTCGTGCTGTATCTCGTACTGCACGGGATACCGGTGCACAGGCACCCGGAGAAGGAGAATACGGAGAGGATCTGAGACATGCTGATAGATTTCAACGGGATGGAGGAGAAGGAGATGCCGGGTATGAACGGCGGGACGGGGACGATGGCCGCGAGGATGTATGCCGACGGCCTCGGAAGGGCCGTCCTGTGTTCGATCCGCCCCGAAGGTTCCATCGGAATGCACAGGCACGGCGGCGGGGACGACGTCAATTACGTCATCTCCGGCACAGGAAAGGCTGTGTGCGACGGCCGCGAAGAGGTGCTGGAGCCCGGGGTCTGCCACATCTGCAGGAAGGGTTCCGAACACAGCATCGCCAACACGGGGACGGAGGATCTCGTCCTCTTCACCTATGTCACGGTAAGACGAATACGTCCTTCCTCCGAACATACATAACATCCAATTCCGGAATGTTCCCTGTACGTGGTTGGCTGTAACATCCAACATAACCTGCGTTATAGATAGTACCTTTTTTATGGGTTCAAAGTATGGCAGGCGCGACAGGGAAGACCCATGGAAATAGAGCAGTGGTTAGGCGCGGACAACAAACTCGGAATCGACATTTGGAACAAGAAATACTGTTACAACGGAGAGACCTTCGACCAGTGGCTCGACAGGGTCTCCGAAGGCGACAGGGATGTCAGGAAACTCATCGAACAGCAGAAGTTCCTGTTCGGCGGGAGGATCCTCGCCAACAGGGGCCTCCAGAAGACCGGACTCAAGGTGACCTTCTCCAACTGCTACGTCATAAGTCCCCCCGAGGATTCCATCGAATCCATCTTCGAGAGTGCCAGCAGGGCCGCCAGGACCTTCAGTTACGGCGGCGGCGTCGGCATAGACCTCTCCAAACTGGCACCCAGGGGCGCCAGGATCAACAACACCGCGTCCGAGACCTCCGGGGCCGTTTCTTTCACCGACCTCTACTCCATGGTCACCGGCCTCATCGGCCAGCACGGGAGGCGCGGGGCCCTCATGCTCACCCTCTCCTGCGAACACCCCGACCTCGAGGAGTTCATGGCCGTCAAGACGGATGTGGACAGGGTCACCAAGGCAAACATGTCCGTCCGCGTCACCGACAAATTCATGGAATGCGTCCGCGACCACGAGACGTTCGTGCAGACCTTCGTCCGCCCGGAGACCAACGACACCGTCACCAAGAATCTCGACGCCTACGAATTCTTCAAGAAACTCTGCTACGCCAACTGGGACTACGGGGAGCCCGGATGCCTCTATTGGGACAGAATCAGCAAATGGAACCTCCTCTCCGAATTCCCCGATTATGAGTATGCGGGGACCAACCCCTGTGCGGAGGAGCCCCTCCCGGCCGGGGGAAGCTGCCTGCTCGGAAGCATAAACCTCTCCGCCTTCGTGAAGAACGGGACCTTCGACGAGGAGGATTTCAGGAAGACCGTCAGGATCTGCGTCAGGGCGCTCAACGACGTCCTCGACGAGGGTCTCCCCCTCCACCCGCTGCAGGAGCAGAGGGAATCCGTCACCAACTGGAGGCAGATCGGACTCGGGATCATGGGTCTCGCCGACATGCTGATCAAGATGGAGCTGGTCTACGGCACCAAGGCCGCCATGGACTTCTGCCACAGGCTCGGTTTCATAATGGCCGACACCGCCATCGCGGAATCCGCGATGATCGCCAAGGAGAAGGGCATGTTCCCCAAGTGCGTGAAGGAGCAGATCCTCGCCTCGCCCTACTTCCGCGAGAACACCTCGGAGGAGACGAGGGAGCTCGTGGCGCAGTACGGTCTGCGCAACTCGCAGCTCCTCACCATCGCCCCTACCGGGACGCTTTCCACCATGCTCGGGATCTCCGGAGGCATCGAACCCATCTTCGCCACCCACTTCGAGAGGAGGACCACCTCCCTCTCCGACCACGACGAGTTCTACACCGTGTATCCCCCCGTGGTAAAGGACTACATGGAGAAGCACCATCTGAAGGACGACACCCAGCTTCCCGCATGGTTCGTCACCGCCCAGAACCTGGATTACAAGCAGCGTCTCAACCTCCAGGGAACCTGGCAGATGCATATCGATGCGAGCATCAGCTCCACCGTCAACCTTCCCGAGGATTTCCCCGAGTCGGACGTCTTCGGACTGTACCTCTACGCCTGGCAGATCGGATGCAAGGGAGTCACCGTCTTCAGGGACGGCTGCAAGCGTCTGAGCATCCTCACCCCCAAGGAGAAGGAGAAGAAGAAACAGGAGGCGGAGGAGAGGAAGGAGGCCGCCGTCGAGAAGGCCATCGCACCCAACAGGGGCATCGTGAAGACCGTCGCCGACAACGTCATCGGAAAGAAGAGGAAACTGATGACCGGCTGCGGAAGCCTGCACTGCACCGCGTTCTTCGACCCCAAGACCGGAGACCTCATGGAGGTCTACCTGAACAAGGGTTCCACCGGCGGATGCAACAACTTCATGATCGGGCTCTCCAGGATGATCTCCCTGGCGGCCAGGAGCGGCTGCGACGTCTACTCCATCGTGGACCAGCTCAAATCCTGCGGATCCTGCCCGTCGTTCGTCGTCAGGACCTTCACCAAGAAGGACACCAGCAAGGGTTCCTGCTGCCCCATGGCGGTCGGATGGGCCCTCATCGACATGTACGAGGAGATGCAGAGGCAGGTCAAGGGATCCACCCTCATCGCCCCCGCCGCGGAACCCGTCCCCAAGGAGAAGGTCCTCAACCCGTGCCCCAAGTGCGGCGACGAGCTGACCTTCCAGGGCGGATGCAACATCTGCAAATCCTGCGGATGGACCAAGTGCGAGTGAAAAACCGTTACCGGCCGGCGGGGGCGATCCCCGCCGTTCCGCCCGTCTTTGAACCGGAATCCCCGGATCCCGGACTGCATAATACAGTACAGTGCCCGGGGATTCCGGCGGAGACGGGGCATCTCCGGAACGAACAATAATTATAAAGAAAGCCGATAGCCCGTACAATGAAGAAGACCCTCATCCTCGTCGTCGACAGGGACGACGATTTCGGTGCGAAAGGCGGCATAGAGACGCCCGCCGTAGGCATCGATGCATGCGCCGATGCGGCCATGGCCCTGGGTGTGGCGGATCCGGAGGATTCCGACACCAACGCCCTCTATGCGGCCATGAACATATACAGGGAGATGGAGAAGGACGGGGAGGAACCCGGGACCTTCGAAGTCGCCCTCATATGCGGGGATCAGAAGGTCGGTTACAGATCGGACGGGAAACTCGTCGAGGAACTGGAATACGTCCTCGACACCGTGAAGCCCGAGAGGGCCATCCTCGTCGGCGACGGTGCGGAGGATGAATACGTCTACCCCATCATCTCCTCCCGCGTCCCCATCGATTCGGTGAAGAAGGTCTACGTCAAGCAGGCCCCCGGCGTCGAGGGTGCGTTCTACATAATCCAGAAGACGCTGTCGGATCCCCAGAAGAGGGAACGTTTCCTCGCTCCCGTCAGCTGGGTGATCATGCTGCTGTCCGCGATCTACCTGGCGGCCGGAATCGCCACCGCAGAGAATTTCGGCAGGTTCCTGGCCGATTCGACGGGTATGTTCCTGTGGTTCTTCATAGGTTTCGCCCTGGCACTGTATTCGTACAGCGTCGACGAGAAACTGCGCCGTGCGAGGGATAAATGGTCGGAGAGGGCCAAGAGGGGAAGCGCCACCATCATCTTCAGCATCGGAGGCATCGCCGTCATCGCCATCGGCGTGATCGTCGGTTTCCTCACAATCTCGGAATATTACACCACCCGTACCCTCCAGAGGTTCCTCCTCTTCGCATACAACGCCCTGTGGCCCATACTTTTCGGGATAATCATCATCCTCAGCGGTACCCTGGCGGATGCGTACCTCAATTTCCGTATGATCAAATACCGCTTCATCACGAGCTGTCTCGACATCGTCGCCGTGGGAATGCTGCTCACGGGGGCCTTCGATTTCCTCCGCGGCACCCTGGGCCTCGGATCCACCGATCCGGCGGTGATATTCATCGAGATACTCGGCGGATTCGTCCTCTTCATAGCCGCTCTGACCCTTCAGCACAGCATCAAGAGCGCCATGGGCATAGAGGAGAGGGAAGGCGCGGCCGATGAAGTTCTCTGAGTGGGAACCCGTCTATATGGAGATCTGCTCCGACATGGGTTACGACCCCCTGTACGACGACATGTCCGCAAGGGTTCTGCTCGCCGTTACGCAGAATTCCGACCTGAGGGACGGGATAGAGCCCGTAGGGCCTTCCGTGACGGTCCTCGGGTCCTCGTCCGGCCTCGAGGAGGAGATCCGCACCCGGGGGACCGAGGGCACCGTCATAGCGGCCGGTTCCGCCGTGGGGAGGGCCGCCGCCGCAGGCGTCCGCCCCGACATCGTGGTCACGGACCTGGACGGCGACATAGAACCGCAGATAGAGGCCTGCAACGCAGGTGCGACGGCATTCATACACGCCCACGGGGACAATGCGGACCTCGTGGGGAGATACGCGCCGCTTTTCAGGGGACCGACCGTCATCACGACCCAGGGAAGACCGTTCGGGGTCCTGATGAATTTCGGTGGTTTCACCGACGGGGACCGCGCCGTCTGCATAGCGAGGGAGTTCGGTGCAAAGAGGATAAGACTCCTGGGATTCGATTTCGAACATCCGTATCCGAAGGACGGATGCGATCCCGCGGTCAAGAAACGCAAACTCGGGTGGGCGCGCCGCATAATCTTCGGCGGGCCGTCCGGCGGTTCCGACATACAATAAGTCCTTTTACGAGGAGAAGGTACGGAGGCGCATAATGAGCCTGACGCTTTGGATCCTCATCGTTCTCGCGGTCATATACGTCCCGATATGGTTCTTCGCATGGAAGGACCCCCGTGCGAAGAAGTATCTGATGGAGAAATACGGTCCGACCGTCAAGATCAACACGCACCTCGGGATCAGACTGATGGACCGCGTGTGCGTCTACACCCGTTTCTGGAGATTCATGGGGACGGTGTCCCAGTTCATCGCCCTGGCCCTTACCGCGGCGATCATCGGGATCGTCGTCATCGCGGTCATAAACCTCCCGTCGTCGCTCAGCAGCGGCGGGGTCGGGATCGAATACGCGTTGGCGATACCCGGACTGAATCCCCTCCTGCCCTTCTGGTACGGACTCATAGCCCTGATCATCGCATTGGTGTGCCACGAGTTCGCCCACGGCGTGCAGGCCCGCGCGAACGGGATGAGGGTGAAGAACACCGGACTCCTGTACGCCGTCGTTCCCCTGGGGGCCTTCGTGGAGCCCGACGAGGAGGATGTCGGCAAAGCGTCCAGAAGGGCGAAGCTCGACCTCTATGCCGCAGGCATCGCCACTAATTTCGTGATAGGCGCGGCGGCCTTCCTGATATTCTCGGCCGCTCTCCTGGGAGGCCTGTCGTCCCCGTACGACGGGAATGCGGCCGTCTACGGGGTCGAATCGGATTCCGCCGCCGACGAGGCGGGGATCCCCGCGGGCGCCGTCGTGATCGAGGTGGAAGGGGAGGAATTCGTCTACAGCAAATCCTACGATGTCGCATATTCCTGGAGTCCGGGGTCGGTCGTGGAAGTGAAATACGTCACGGAGGATGGGGAACACACCACGTCCCTCCGCTGGGGCACGTACGTGTCCAAAACCGTGGACGGAGGGGCCGCCGAAGAGGCAGGCATAGTGTCGGGGTGCTACATCGTCTCGATCGACGGTCACAGATTCTACACGGCCGCCGCGTTCAGCTCATACATGTCCTCCGAGACCGTCGGAGGGCAGACCGTCTGCGTAGATTATGTGGATACGGACGGGAACTATGTTTCCGCCGACGTCACGCTCGGATCCAACGGTTCCGTCGGTTACCTCGGCGTATACAGCAACGTGTCCGGCATGAACCTCATAACGCCGTCCGAGCTGATGGAATACTCCGCAGACCCGCTGTACGGCTCGGACAGCATCCTGACGGCCGCACAGGGCCTTCTGAAGTACCTTTCCCATCCCTTCTCGGGATTCGATCCCGTCCCCGACAGCGTCAAATGGTGGTACGGGGACCAGTCGGACATCTTCTGGATGGCCGTATCCCTGTTCTACTGGATATTCTGGATAAACATCCTGCTGGGCGTCTCCAATGCCCTGCCCGCATTCCCCTTCGACGGCGGATACATCCTCCTCGGATGGGTGGACAAGATCCTGGAGAAGACCGGGGTTAAAGACAGGGAGGTCAGAGAGAAGCGGGCCAACGAGATCGCCGGGAACATTTCGACCCTCATGCTGTTCCTTTACATCCTGATCATATTCGTCGTGATCGTGTGACCGTACGGAAGGGTGTGGAAAAATCCAGTCATTGCAGAATCATAAAGCGTGGGACGGGTGACCGAAAACCCGCCCTTGGGTATGAGATAGGATGGTGGATGTGTCAGAACGGGAATTCTGCACAGGGCGGGTTTTCGGCGTGCATTCCCATCCGCACGCCGAATGACTGGCGAACGTGAATAAACATTGGTCGGTATATAAAAAAATTTGAACTTGAATTGGTAAAAGACATACCCTTCTTGTTTACCATATTGTTTACCATATTGTTTATCAGATTCAATGGCCAGATGTTAAAAATTATATTATTGTAAAAAATAAATCTAAATGTACAGAAATATAAGCGTTGCCGTGAGGGTTTATATTCCGCCGCAGCATCGGACAGACCATGTTCAGTCCTGAGAAGGATCTCAGCAGGAAAATCATCGAGACCCTCGGCAAAGACGGGATGTCCATCAGCTCCCTCGACAAGGCCCTCTCCGAGATGGGGATCAAAGACCATCGTCTCGTTCTGACGGGATATCTCCGTGCGCTGACGGACCTGGGATACCTCAGGATGAGGGACGTCCCTCCGGCGAAGATCTACCTCCCGGCCAAGAAGCTTCCCGATTCGATTTACGAATCCGTGTCGAAACGCTGCCGTGCCCTCCCGGGCGTCGATACGGATGAGGTCATCCTGTATGTCCTCCACAGGATGCTTAAACGCCCGGTATTCGAGTCCGAACTCAGGAATGCGGGCGTGACGAGAGCCGTCGGTACAAGGGCGGAAGGGGACACCCTGAACGATGTGAGGAAGGCCCTCCGCAAGGAAGGCAACGTCGTTCCTTCGGATAACGCATACATCCCCTCGAAGGAATATCCCGATGAATTCGATGCGGTACTTACCGACATCGTGCTCGATGATACGGACGCCAAACACCTGGTCCTCTCAACCAAGCAGACCAAACTGTTCTGACGTTCCGTATAAGGTTTATATCGGGATGGCAATCGCACAGCATGGCCCTTCAAGCCGTCATAGATGCCATAAGGTCTTTCCCGGGCGTGACCAGGAAAGGCAGGATCCACGAGGTCGTAGATTTCCTTCCCACCGACAGTTTCAAACATGTGATCGCGGCGGAAGGAGAGGATGCCGCGGCCATGGAGGACGGGGAGAACTACACCCTTTTCGCGGCCGACGGCATAATGGAATCTCTTGTGGAATCGGATCCGTACATGGCGGGCTATTTCGCGGTTCTAGTGAACGTGAACGACATCGCGGCCATGGGCGGAAGGGCTACCGCGATGGTGGATGTGATAAGCATGTCCGACGAGGTCCTCTGTGCGAGGATGCTCAGAGGCATGGAGGAGGGCGTCAGGAGGTTCAGGGTCCCCATAGTCGGAGGACACACCCATCCCGACTGCAAATACCATGCGATCGACATATCCATCATCGGGACGGTGAAGAAGGACGACATCATCCTCAGCAGCACCGCCGAACCCGGCGACGATATCGTCATGGTGATGGATCTCGACGGTCATTACCCCAAGAACATCCCCTATGCGTGGGAGACGACCCTCGCCAAGGATCCGAAGCTGGTCCAAAGGCAGATGGAGGCGGCGGCGGCCGTGGCGGAGGAACACCTCGTCCATTCCGGGAAGGACATGAGCAACCCCGGATGCGTCGGTACGCTGGGAATGATGCTGGAGTCGTCCTGCATGGGTGCCGAGGTCGATTTGGATAAGATACCCGTCCCTCCGTCCGAGAAGGACGATTTCATTCACTGGATCCTCGCATATCAGGGATGCGGTTTCGTATACGCCTGTCCGCCGGAGAATTCTGCGCGCGTCATAGAGATATTCTCCAAGGTGGGGTGCGCGGGGGCCGTGGTCGGCAGGATCGACGATTCCCTCGTACTGAAACTCAGACAGGGGAACGAGGAAGGCATCCTCTTCGATTTCAGAAAGGATATCATCACCGGGTGCAGACCCAAAATGCATAAACACTGAATCCAGAAGTGTTAGGCTCAAGAGGGTGGACGTCACTTCCGCGACAGGTTAACCTCATTGTTTCTCAACTCTGTTTCCCTTCAAACGTCGGTAGCTCGAAGTGAGGCTGCTCCCGTCAGGGCCTGACCCGGTTTCCCCGATTGGCCCAACCCGGCCGACCCTCCGGTCGGTCAAATTGGGTACTCCGACTCTGTAGGACAAAGTCTCATAGTCGCTTTGAGGGCCTGCCGTTTCCGCTCCGCCGCCCCTCTCAGTCGCCCCTGCTGTGACGATTGCAGGTAGAGGGCACGCCAAGCTCCCCGGTCAAGCCTAACATCCGACCTAATGTAGGGAGTATATTTAATCATTGAGAATAGATTCCGCCTTTTTCCGGCGGCGGGGCTCATTTCTCGGCGCATTTTATGCATACTCCGTGGCCGGACGCCACGAATTTGGGGGCCTCGTTCACGAGTTCCTCCAGAAGCGCCATGCGTTTCTTGTCGTCGGGGATGAGGGCGATATCCGCCGTACTGAGGACGTCGGCCCATTCTGCGGATTTCACCTTCCCCGAAGAAGTATCGCGGGCGAACAGGTCGGAGCTGTACAGGACGCCGCTTCCCCTGTCCATGGCGAGGATTCCGTTCTGCAGATGCACTTCGGAAGGGTAATCGAAGAATTTCAGCGACAGCTGACCGTCCACGAGGGGGCGGTTCCCGTCGCACACCGTGATATTTCCCTTGTAACCGAATCCGACGAGTTCTCTGGCGGTGAACGACGACGTGATTATGACGATCTTCGGATATTTCTTCTGGAAGATCCTGTATCCGCCGCATTCGTCGGATTCCATATGGGATACGAAAAGGTACTTCAGGGGCCTTCCTCCGAGTACGGTCTCTATCTGCGGCAGAATCCATTCCGCCTGAGACGCGGTC
Organism: Candidatus Methanomethylophilaceae archaeon; assembly: GCA_963643445.1. GTDB lineage: Archaea > Thermoplasmatota > Thermoplasmata > Methanomassiliicoccales > Methanomethylophilaceae > Methanomethylophilus. The sequence continues at coordinate 24,273 of CAVIJO010000005.1, read as the reverse complement.
CCGGTGGAGAACATGATCGCGGGATCGGCGGCCAGGAGATACTGGTGGACGGGCATGTTCATCCTCCCGCTTATCTCCGAGAACTGATACAGGCTGCCGAATATCGGTTGAATCATACCGCCGTAAAAACGGCCTTATCACACATAAAACCTACCATGGCGGTTTTCCGGAGTCTCCCGACGCAACGGCATGCATATGCGCTGCGGGGTTTCCCCCGCAGTGCCGGACGGAGTTTACCTCAGCAGACTCTTTCCGTCGGAGAAGGCGTTTCCGACCCTCTCCCCGATCCTGAAATAACCGCGGGACTCCCCATCGTAGGCGATGGGATCCAGTTTCGCCATGTCGACCTTCCCGTCGGTGAGGATGCGCTCGTCCACGGATATGTCCGCTATATCCGCGACTATCCTGACGGTTCCTTCGGAGATGTCGTCCACGGAGCCCACGGTGCACTCCAACGTCAGCGGGAATTCCTCGATGACAGGTGCATCCACTTTTCCGCTCTTCACCGCATGCAGCCCCGATTTTGCGAATTTATCGGGGATGTCGTTCCCGGAGCATATACCGAGATAGTCGGCCTCCGTTGCGTGCGCAGCGTCTGCGAACGAGATCGTGAGGGCGCCCTTCGCGATGATGCTCTTGGTGGTGGCGTGGTCGGACGAGAGGCACACGCACACCCTGTCGGTGTCCGCGACGCCGCCCCAGGCGGCGTTCATTGCATCCACGGTGCCGTCGTCCCTGTATGCGGCGAGTATCAGTACGGGCATGGGATAGAACAGGGTCTTCCGGCCGAGATTTTTCCTCATGGTGCCGTGATGGTGCCGGAAATTAATAACCGAAACGGTCGAAAAAAAGGAGTAATGGGTCCCGGGAACCGTCCCGGGACCGCGTTTTGTCACCACTTGGGCTTTCTGCCGCAGACGTACACAGATGCGAATATGCCTATACAGACGGCGAGTCCGATGTATGCGGCGTTCGTCACACTGCCGGCGGGAAGTTCCCCTCCCGATACGAGGACGACCGCACTGCCGCGGAACGCATACTCTGCCTCGCCCTTGGCATTGTTGCCATCTATGTAGATGACGTATTCCGCAGTGTAATAAGTGGGTTCGAACTCCTGGACAACTCCGTTGGAAAGCTCTTTCACGGAGCCGTCATATGTATTTTTGATACTCATACTGTACCTGCTGCTGTCATACAGCACGCACACTTCGAACTTGTCTCCGGACGGTACCTGTATGCAGTATGCGGTGGGGGCGTCTCCGAGGGGCTCGAGACGCAGATGGGTTGAGTACTTCCCAAATCCGACGTATACGCCGTACTCCTTCGAGAAATCGAACAGTTCGCGGGTGATGCACGTGTATACGACATACTTTTCGCCGGCCGTGACGGGGATGCTTTGGGAGAACCCAGAGACATCGGACGGGACGACTTCCTTCTCCACGATATCCCTGACGAATCTATCCTCCTCATCCGATCCGGCTTTCATGACCCATCCCTTTCCGCAGGATAAGACGGTGTCTTCGTCCCCGGCGGTGTGATAGGCTCTTGCCCAGCCGAATCCCGTGCAGAACTCCGATATTTCCGAGGTCTCCCCGGTATCCGCATCGGATACATCCGCGGACATCAGCGCCGCATACGGGACGGCCGCCATGACCGCCAATATGATGAAGACGGCTTTCTTCATCACAGGTCCCTCCTTATCACGGCCCTGCATCCCTTTATCAGGAACAGTATCCCGAGGATCGCCGATACGGCGCAGAACAGGGAAATCGACGGTTTATCGAACAATTCCAGGAACATCATCGGGAAGGACGGGATGAACTCCATCGGCGCCCTGCCGAGACCGAGCAGCGTATTGGCGAAATCGGGTCCGCAGACGGGGATGTAGCAGAGATACGTGTTCACCGTGTCGAACATGTCCTGGGTGATGATGTCTGTTCCGCACAGATACCTCATCAGATAATGGACGATCAGCATGAGTATGGGGAATCCCAGGAACAGCAGGAGGAACGGGATGATGGTCGACCCTTTCTTCCTGCCGGCACTCAGCATGTATGTGAACGCACAGTAATTGAACACGGTGACGGCGGCGACGGCATACGACAGCAGCAGGTCGGACAGAAACAGACTGTCAGTGTGGAATGATGCGGTGAGGGCGGCGACGCCGTATGCACCGGTGATCGCGGCGAATGCCACGGCGAATCCGGCCAGGAACTTGCCCAGGCAGAACACCATCCTGCTGACGGGAAGGGGGAAGGAAAGGTACGCCGTGCGGTATCCGAACTCCTCCGGGATCATCTTGCTGCAGACCATTGAGCAGATCAGCGCCGCCATTATGGGGAACAGGGTCAGACATACGGACATGTACACGTTCGACGAAGCGGTGGCCGCCAGGGGGGCCCCTATCTTCCCGCAGACGATATCCACGACCGGGATCAGGATCACCAGAACCGCCAGTACCACGATAAGCGACGTTCTGGAGAACAGTTTCATCTGGGTGCTGAAGACGGTGAACAGCTGGGACAGTGCGGACGGGAGCTCGTAGACGGCGTCGCGGTGGGCCTCATCCTCGCTGATGGTCCTGTCGTTCTCATCGTAGGCGTCCTGGAGTTCGGGTTCGGCCTCCGCCTTCGGTTTTCTGGTCATCTGACGCTCACCTCCCCTTCGTCCGTGAGTTTCATGTAGAGCGTCTCGAGGTCGGCCCCTGTCTCGTTCATGCATACGAGCCTGAGTCTGTGGTCTCCCACGAGGTCCACAATATCTGCCTGCTGATCGTCCGTTCCGGCGAATATGAATCTCATGGACTTCTCTCCGGTTTTCTCCACTTCGGAGACGCCGGGCATGGATTCCAGGTCGGAGGAGAACTCCGGCGTGACCGGAACGAGGGTCCTCATGTCGATGGTGACGGTGTTCTGGCCTCTGGCCACGTCGTGGATGAGGGTCTCCACATCCCCGCTTATGACCTGCTGCCCGTGATTGATCATGGTGACGTTGGTGCACATCTCCGACACCTCCTTCAGAATGTGGGTGGAGATGGCCAGTGTGAGACCTCTCTTCTTCAGGCCGTTGAGGATCTGCCTGATTTCGATCATACCTCTGGGATCGAGGCCGGACGTGGGTTCGTCAAGGAGGATTATGTCGGGGTTGGGGAGGAGCGCGGCGGCAAGGGCCACCCTCTGCCTCATACCCTTGGAGAATTTCCCGATGCTCTTATGCCTCCACTGCCACATCCTCAGTTCCTCGAGGACGTCGTTGGACCTGATTGCGATCTCCCTCTTGCTGAGACCGTGGATCCTCCCGACGTATGTGAGGACCTCCGCGGGGGAGAAATTGGGATAGCACTCCGGGGTCTCGATGACACATCCCACGTGGCACATGGCCTCGCGGTGCCTGAGGGAATCGATGCCGTTGACGAAGATCTGCCCTCCGCTGGGCTTCAGAAGGCCTGTGACGGCCTTCAGGGTTGTGGATTTCCCTGCCCCGTTGGGGCCCAGAAGACCCATGAACTCACCCTTGTTCACGGAAAGGGTAAGATTGCTGACGGCGGTGAAACTGCCGTAGTGCTTGGAAAGATTCCTGACATCGAGCACCGGGGGTGCAGACGGATGACTCGGCATTTCAGTCAGGCCTTCTTCCGCAGGAAGGGCGTCTTCCGTCATAGGAATCCCCCCTCTGCGGCGGCCGCAGTGTGAGATACTGGTCTGTTCATGACAACATCCTCTTCTCGGAAACTCCGAACGTCCCCCGAAAACGGGGAAGAATACCGGAAAACGGCACGCCTGTGCACAGTACGACCGTATTCGGGGACATTCGCAACAGTCGGAGCATCTTCGGGGCTCCCGCAGAACCCCTTACGGAGTATCTGCCGAACGGAAAACCGGCCTCCCCTTTCCTTCGGCATGAGTAGGCAGAAGGACCGGAGCGGAACCCAACACGGTTGTTAACGTGTATTGAATATATGCTTGTATCGGAGAAAGGGACGCCGTGACAAGAATTAGCATGGTTTTATATACCCGGTCTGTCATGGTGTGTTTAGTTTGCTAAGTGTTAGCACGGAACAAGGGCTGAATGATATGCCGAAAACCGAAGCGGAAAGGAGAGTGCTCCCCATCGGGGCGCTCAGGGAAAAATGCAGGAAAATGGACAGGAACGCCGTCTCTGTCGGCGGATACGTCCCCGCAGAACCCGTCCTCGACGAATACTCAGTATACGCCGCCAGGGCCGGAGGGGATGCCGCAATCGTCATCGACCTCTCCCTCACCGACACGGAAAAGGCATTGTTCTTCTCCAAACTGGCGGGATTCCTGGGGATCGCATGCGTCTTCCAGGTACATACGTTCAACCAGGTATCGGAGGCGGTATCCCTCGGGGCCTCCGCAGTGCAGATCCCCTGGGCCGACGGTGCGGAAATCCTCGCGAAGACCGTTCCGGAGAATGTCCGCTGCTTCATGCCTGCGGAAATGCCGCTGGCCTGCATGGCGGGGAAGGAGGAGGCCGTCCCGGCCTTCTGACCCCGTCAGAGCGTGCACAGCCTGCAGTTCATCTTCCCGCACTCGGGATTATGGATCTTCCATTTGAGAGCCCACATCTTGAGGCCGTGGATGACGTCCATGAGCTCCCTGCTGGCCTCGGTGAGGCGGTATTCGCTTTTGATCGGCATGCAGGACGTGTCCACGCGTTTCTCGATAAGTCCCTCGGATTCGAGTTCCTTCAGACGTTCCGTGAGGACCTTCGGGGTGAGGTCGTCCATCGCCTTCCTGATCTCGGAGAATCTTTTCCATTCCTCCCCTTTGTTCAGTTCGTGGAGGATGAGCACCGCCCATTTCCTGGAAAGATACTCCATTGTGAGATATACCGTGCAGCTGTGGTCCATAGTTACCGGTCAGTAACTTTTCGGTATATATAGCCTAATATCTTTTAGGTACTTAGTATCAAAATGATACAGGAGAGAATCGCAAATGTTATGCAGACAGTGTGAAGAGACCCTGGCCGGAACCGGCTGCACCCGTAACGGAGTATGCGGAAAGACCGCGGAGATTGCAGAGAAGCAGGATCTGCTCATCGGCACCCTTATCGAGCTGGCCTCCGGGGACAAGGTCTGCGAGATCTGCGACTGCGCCCTCGTCGACGGCCTGTTCATGACCCTGTCCAACACCAACTTCGACGGAGCCGCCATAGATGCACTGAGGAACGAGGTCCTCGGGAAGATCGGGGCCGACACCGTCATCCGTGTGAAGGACATCGAATCCCTGGATGCGGATCCGGACCTCAGGTCGCTCAAGGAACTCCTGCTCTTCGGCCTCAAGGGACTCGCCGCCTACTATCACCATGCGGCCGTCCTCGGATACACCGATCCGAACGTCACCGCATTCATCAGAAAGGGTCTCGCATCCCTTGCGGAGAACCTCTCTGCGGACGAGCTCGTCGCCCTGAACATGGAATGCGGGTCCGTCGGAGCGGCCTGCCTCGCACTTCTGGACAAGGCCAACACCGAAACCTACGGAACCCCCGAACTCAGCACCGTGAAGACGGGCGTCGGGACCCGCCCCGGCATCCTCATCACCGGACACGACCTGAAGGACCTCGAACAGCTGCTGGAACAGACCGAGGGCACCGGCGTCGACGTCTACACCCACGGGGAGATGCTTCCTGCCAACGCATACCCCGCATTCAAGAAGTACGGCAATCTGGCCGGCAACTACGGAGGGGCATGGTATCTCCAGAAGGAGGAGTTCGAATCCTTCAACGGACCCATCGTCGCCACCACCAACTGCGTCCTGATCCCCAAGGACTCCTACAGGGACAGGCTCTTCACCACCGGCACCGCCGGGGTGGAGGGTGTGAAGCATATCGATGCCGTCGGCGGGAAGAAGGACTTCTCCGCGGTCATCGAGATGGCGAAGAAGTGCCCCGCACCCAAGGAGATCGACAATGTCAGCCTCACCGTCGGATTCGGCCACTCGCAGGTGCTGGCACTTGCGGACAAGATCATAGAGGCCGTGAAGTCGGGCGCCATAAAGCGCTTCGTGGTCATGGCGGGATGCGACGGCCGCGAGAAGGGCAGGACATACTACAGGGAGTTCGCGGAGGCCCTCCCCAAGGACACTGTGATCCTCACCGCCGGCTGCGCCAAGTACAGGTACAACAAGCTGAACCTCGGGGACATCGGAGGCATACCCCGCGTCATCGACGCCGGGCAGTGCAACGACTGCTACTCCCTCGTGGTCATCGCCAACGCCCTCGCCGAGGCCTTCGGGACCGACGTGAACGGTCTCCCGCTCTCGTTCAACATCTCCTGGTACGAGCAGAAGGCCGTCCTCGTCCTCCTGACGCTCCTCAGCCTCGGAGTGAAGGATATCATGCTCGGACCGAGGCTCCCGGGATTCATCACCCCCGGCATCCTCAAGGTGCTCGTGGACACCTTCGGACTGAAGCCCAACACCTCCGTCAGGGAGGACATGGTCACCCTGAAGATCGAGTGAGGCCGCCGACACCGTTCGAAACCCTTTCCCCGGATCCCGGACACCGCGTCCGGGGCCCGGCATTTCTGTTTTCATTAAGTATTATATACGAGCAGTCAGATTGACTGCCATCGTGCTACGTGTTAGCACATTACAAGTGTGAGTGAGATGAGTTTCTTCGGCCTTACGGACCCATGGATCGTCGGTTCCTACATAGGATGCTTCGTTACTGTCATCCTCTGCTGCATCGTCGGAATAAAGGTAAGGAAATCTAACAAAGGTGACGATGAATGAGCGGCGTCTCGATGCCGATCTTCACCGTCATGCTGGTGATCTTCGCGGCGGTGACCGTCCTCCTGGGTTATTACGGGTACAGAAACACCAAGGACAACAGCGAATTCCTCCTCGGAAGGAACAAGACGAGTCCTCTGATCATCGGCCTCTCCTACGGGGCCACCTTCCTCAGCGCCTCCGCGGTCATAGGTTTCGGCGGACAGGCCGCCACCCACGGACTCACACTCATGTGGCTGTGCTTCCTCAACCTCTTCGTCGGACTCTTCGTCGCATTCCTGGTGTTCGGGCCGAGGACCAGGAGGGTCGGCAGGAAGCTCGGCGCATCCACGTTCGCGGACCTCCTCGGGAAGATCTACGATTCCAAAGGCATCCGTGCGTTCACCGCCGTCCTCATCATCGTGATGATGCCCATCTACTGCGCCGCCGTCCTCAAGGGAGGCGTCAACTCGGTGGCGGTCATCACCGGCCTTACGGAATACTACGACCTCATCCTCATCGTCATGGCCGTCATCGTCGGCGTGTACGTCGTATACGGCGGGATCATAGCCGTCATGTACAACGACGCCCTCCAGGCGGGGATCATGTTCATCGGGATGGCGGTCATCCTCGTGGTCACCTTCCATGCCGTGGGCGGAGTCACGGACGCCTTCGAGACCCTGGCCTCCTACGACCCCTCCCTCGCCGGGGGAGTCCTCGACGGATTCACCGGATGGACCACCGTCGCCGACTTCGGATCCAGCGAGTGGATGCTCGTGGTCACCACGTTCCTCATGGGCGTCGGCCTCGGCGTCCTGACCCAGCCGCAGCTCATAGTCAGGTTCATGTCCGCCAAGGACGACAGGATGCTCGACCGTTCCCTCATCATCGGCAGCATCTTCATGCTCGTGATCGTCGGGACCGCCTACACCGCAGGGGCCCTCAGCAACGTCTTCTTCATGGACAGGGACGGGGAACTCGCCTACACCTATGTGTCCGGTCTCGGACTCGGTACCGACTTCATCATCCCCCAGTACATCCTCGAGGTGTTCGACGGGATATTCGGAGGAGACTTCTTCGTCTGCCTCTTCCTGCTCTCCCTCGTGTGCGCCTCCGTATCCACCATAAGCGCACTCATGCACACCATCGGTGCGGCCGGCGGATACGACCTCTACACCCTTGCGAAGAACCGCAGGGAGAAGAAGGAGGAAGCCATCGACTCCGGCAACGTCCGCATCAACAGGATCTGCACCGCGGTCATGATGGTGCTCGTCGTGGTGTACTGCTACGTGATGCCCAGCGATATCATCGCCAAGGCCACCTCCCTCTTCATGGGGATCACCGCCGCGGCCCTCCTGCCGGCGTTCGTGCACGGCCTCTACGCCAAAGGGAAACCCGACAAGACCGCTGCGGTCTGCAGCATCGCCGCAGGCACCGCATCGTACCTCTTCTGGGCGCTGTTCATCAACAAGAGCAGTTCGGTGTTCCTCCCGATATGCAAGATCCTCACGGGGAACGAGGTCCTCCTGAGCGGACCCATACAGTACTGCGACGCTCTCGTGGTCGCCATGCCAATCTCGGTGATCGTGTTCGTTGCCGCAATGGCCGTAGGGAGGATGAAGGGGAAGGCTCCCTCCGCGGAACCCTCCGGGACTGAATGATCCCCGGACGGCATCGGTCTCCGACCCGTTCCCCGGCGGAAAGGGCTAACCTTATAGACAGGTCCACTTTAAGGGAGGAACCATGGAAAACGCTCTCGAACTGTCCAATGTATCCGTCGTCCGCGGAGGCACCCGGATACTCGACAGGATAAATCTGACCGTGGGTCAGGACGAGAATGTCGCGATCATCGGGCTCAACGGCTCCGGGAAGACCACGCTGCTCAAGCTCATGAGGGGCGACGTATATCCTTACGATGACGACGAACCCTATTCGATGAAGGTGTTCGGTGAAAAACACTGGAACATATTCGACCTGAGGACGAAGATGGGTGTCGTATCCATGGATCTGCAGGACAGATTCAACGGGAAGACCACCGTCCGCGAGGTCATAGGGTCCGGATTCTTCGGAAGCCTCGACGTCTTCCGCGGTATGACCGTCACGGAGGAGATGGAGGAACTCATAAAGTACCGCGCGGCGGAGATGGGCATAGACGACATCCTCCCGAGGACCATCGACGGACTCTCGCTGGGACAGATGAGGAGGACCGTCATCGCGAGGGCCCTCATCACGAACCCGCGCATGCTCATCCTCGACGAACCCATGACGGGCCTCGACATAGTCATGAAGTCCAAGTTCAGAAAGATGTTCGACATCCTTATCGAGAGCGGCGTCCGTATCATAATGATCACCCACGACCTCACCGACATCCCCCTGGACATCGACAGGGTCGTGATGATAAAGGACGGGAAGATCTACGCCGACGGCAGGAAGGAGGACCTCCTGAATGACGGGACTGTCTCCGGAGTCTACGGGGCCGATGTAAAAGTTGAAAGTACTAAAGGGATATACCGTATGTATCTCGAGTGAAGGAGGACAGACAGTGAGGTATTTTTGCAGAGAGTGCGGACAGGAGATCCCTGCGGATTCCGATTTCTGTTACAGCTGCGGCGCACTCAAGAAGACCGCCATGGCTGTAGATGATTCCGGTGCCGTGCAGCAGACGAAGAACGGCGTCTGCCCCTACTGCGGCCGCGAGAACGACGAGGGATCGGAGTTCTGCGGAACCTGCGGAAAACCCCTCTCGGCGCCTGCAATGCAGATACCCGTCCGCCGCAATCTCACGGGGAAGGAGAAGATCGCGATCGGCCTCGCGGTCATCCCCGGAATATTCAGCATATTCGGTCTGGGACATATCGCACTGAAGAAATTCTCCCGTGCGTTCCTCTATCTGGCGATCTCGGCCATCTGGATATATCTGTATTATTTCTACGTAAGACCGACCGGATCGATGCTCTTCCTGTGGATGCTGTTCGAATTCTTCGTGTACTTCAGACAGTGCATGGAGGTCATCGGGCTGGTCTATTTCAGAGGTCCCGACGACAAGAGGGGCCCGTAATGGCCGAGGATTGGACCGAGAAATACAGGCCGTCGTCCCTGAAGGACATCGTCGGGAACGCGCCTGCGGCGGCGGCCATGAGGAAATGGGCGGACCAGTGGAACAAAGGCACCCCTGCCAAGAGGGCCATGGTCCTCATGGGTACGCCCGGGATAGGGAAGACCTCCTCCGCAGAAGCTCTGGCACATGACATGGGATGGGGTATCGTCGAGATGAACGCCTCCGACCAGAGGACGGGGGACGCCATCCGCGACGTGGCCCTCAGGGCATCGTATTTCGACACGTTCGGCGACGACGGGACGTTCATGTCCGCCAAGGCCGGCGGGAGAAAGCTCATCGTCCTGGACGAGGCGGACTGCCTCTTCGGCAATGCGGACAGGGGCGCCATGCCCGCCATAAATGAGCTGATAAAAAGTGCCAGACAGCCGGTCGTCCTCATAGTCAACGATTTCTACGGACTCTCCAGGAAGAGTTCCGCCGTCAAGAACGACACTCTGCAGATCACCTTCAAAAAACCCCTGCCGTCGGCGATCAGGGAGATCCTCGTCAGGATCTGCGCCGCCGAAGGGGCGGAGGTCGATCCCGAAGCCGTGGCCGCCATCGCGGAGAACGCCAACGGCGACATGCGCGCGGCCATAAGGGATCTGGAATCCCTGGTATACGGGACCGGACGCGTTTCCGCGGCGGACACCGCCGCCCTCGACGAGAGGAATATCCGCAGGGACATGTACGCCTTCCTGGACGCCGTGTTCCGCAAAAAGGATCCGCAGCTTGCGTTCCGCATCTACAACGAAGTGAACGAGGAACCGGAAACGGTGGCCCTGTGGCTGGAGGAGAACATCCCCTACGAGTGCCGTTCGACCGGGGATCTCGTCAGATGCTGCGAGAAACTCTCCCGCGCGGACGTGTATCTGGGACATGTATACAAACGCATGAATTACGGTTTCAGGTCGTACGCCCGCGACATGATGATCAGTGGAATGACCGATGCGATCCATTCCAGGAAGACGAACTACGGCCCCCTCCGTTTCCCCCAGTATCTTTCCAGAATGAGCCGCACCAAATCCGCGAGGAGCCTGAGGAAGTCCCTGTGTATGAAACTCGGATATCTGACCCACTCCTCGGTCTCCAGGATCCAGAACGACTGCTACGACCACTACCGCACCATGGCGATGGCGGACATGGACTTCCGCATCATGCTTGTGAGGGATGCGGGACTCGAGCCGGAGGAACTGGGATTCCTCATCGACAAGCGCATGGATTCGGCGGCCGTGAAACAGGCATTCGAGGCTGCGTTCCCGGAGACGCCTAAAAAGAAGAAGCCGGAAGCACCCGACAAGGAAGCGGCGGAGACCGCACCGGAGAAGGCGCCGGAGGCGGAGACCGCACCGGAGAAGACCGAGGTGCCGGCGGAACCGGAGCCGCCGAAGAAGACCCAGATGAGTCTTTTCGATTTCTGAGGCGATGGCATGGACGAAGGATACAGGGATACGCTCATACGCCAGCATTACAGGATCTACCGCGACCACGCCGCAGTGAAACTCTGCGGCTGGATGAAACAGAGCCTGCTGCATCAGCGTACCTGCTACAAACAGGATTTCTACGGGATCAAGACCCACCGCTGCCTCCAGATGACCCCCGCCATCAACGAATGCACCCATCTGTGCCCGTTCTGCTGGCGCGTCGAAGGGAAGGATTTCGAGGTGAAGGAGTGGGCGGAGCCCAAGGAGATGCTCGACGCCCTCATTGACTACCAGAGGTTCCTCATATCCGGATTCAAAGGCGACCCGAGATGCGACCCCGAGATGTTCCGCGAGGCGATGAACCCCACGCAGGTTGCCTGTTCCCTCGCGGGAGAGCCCACCGTGTACCCGTACCTGTCGGAATTCTTCAGGGAGTGCCACTCCCGCGGGATGACCACGTTCCTGGTGACCAACGGCACCATGCCGGAGAGGATAGAGGCCCTGGACACGCTGCCGAGACAGCTCTACGTCACCGTGGCCGCACCCGACAGGAACACCTATCTCAAAGCGTGCCGCCCCAAAATAAAAGACGGGTGGGAGAGGCTCATGAGGACACTGGAACTGTTCCCTTCCCTGGAGACGAGGACCGTGATAAGACACACCCTCGTACAGGGCATCAACCTCCTCGACCCGGAGGGTTATGCGGAGATCGACAGGAAGGCGGAACCGGACCTGATAGAGCCGAAGGGGTACGTCTTCGTCGGAGGTTCGAGACAGCGTCTCACCGTGGACGGAATGCCGTCCTTCGAGACCATCAGGGATTTCTCCGCCAGGATAGCGGATATCCTGGGCATGTCGGTGCTGCGCGAGAAATCCGACAGCCGCGTGGTCCTCCTGGGCCACGATGGCATGGAGCTGGATGTCTCCAAGGCGTGGGAGAACGGTCTCCCGCCGTCCCCCCGCATGGACAGGCTGACGGCGGAGAAGGAGAACCGGGTTTCTCAGATGCGTCCCGACACGATGTAACAGATGATCAGGACGTGGAGCACCAGAAAGAGGTAGTTCAGTTTGAACTTGGGCTTCCTGGTCTTGTGGCGGAACACGTACATGCCGGCGACGGCCCCCCACGGGCCGATGAGGCCCAGAAGGATCAACGTGGCCTCGGGGGTCCTCCACTGGCTCTTCTTCGCCTTGCGTTTGTCCCACCCGTATGCAGCGAACGCCGCGAGATTTATGACCGCGTATAATGCGATCAGCAGCACCGCGGAACTCAAGCCTTCAGCCTCTGGATGAACGATGCGACGTCCTTCTTCACGCCGTTCTCGTCGGTGTCCGCACCGTCCGGGAAATACGCGGCATCATCGATGCCGAGACTTTTGGAGACTTTCTCGCACTGGGCGTCCCCCCTGCTGTCCTTATAGAGACAGCAGATGAACAGCGACGTCTTCTTGGTGCCGAGGACGTTCCTGTTATCCTTCACGAACGAGACGACCTTCCCGTAAGGCTTCCCGGCGTGTATCCCGGTGCCTATGATCACCCTGTCGTACGATGACAGGTTGATTTTGGTCTGTTTCTTGAGGTCGAATACATCCGCTTCGAGTTCTCCCGCCATGTATCTGGCGGTAGCGGCGACATGTCCTCCGAGGGAGGAGGCGTAAATTATGGCGGTTCCGGACATCCTACAGGTTCCCGTGCGTACGCACGTTCCCCTCATATCAGTTCGTGTGCTAAATCCTTTGCACGCCCGACCGCATCGGGCGGAAGGGGCCCCTTTCCTCCCCCGGGTATGCTGACGGTCAATGTGCCAGCATGGTTTATTCCGCACATCGTGCAGACCTGCTGCAGATGTGCGGCGCAACGCAGGGCGCTCTCCTCCCCCGTCATGCACGACACGGCGATGACGGCCTTCTGCTTCCCGGACAGGAAAGTCCTGAAATCCCCGTCGAGGAAACTGTAGAACCTGTCCAGAACCAATTTGAGCCATCCGGATTCGGCATTGAAATAGAGGGGTGTGGCGAGGACGATCCCGTCGGACTCCGAGATGCGCCGCAGGATCGGGTATGTGGCGTCTTTGGTGATACACCTCCCGACCGCCTTGCATCCGTCGCATGCCCTGCATCCTCCGAGACCCTCGATCTTGGCCAGATGGTACGTCTCCACATCCTTTCCGGCCGCCCTGCATTCGTCGGCGATGATCCTTGCGATCGCGGCGCTGTTCCCGTCCGCACGGGAACTTCCCACAAGAACTGTGATCTTCCCTCCCATGGATACCGCCGTACATTCCGCCGTGACGGTTTATAATCAATCCGCAGTCCCAGACACGCGTACAGTAACCGTTCCAAAAAAGGGAATGTTATATAACGGCCTCATCGGTTGTACGGAATATGGCATACGAGACCGAGATAATCTCGGAGGGCGAATGCAGATCCCTCCGCGAGACCTACGGCGGGAACGGGCTGTTCTCCGCACAGGCCGACATAAACGGGATCATCGTCCGTCTTTTCACTTCGGACAGGGACCACATGGACATGTGGCGCGACAATTTCCATGCGGCATCCGACAGGCTCCGTCCCCATGCGCGCCTGTACTGCGTGAAGGACGAAAACGAACCGGATAGCAAACTCCTCTTCGAACCCTCCACCTGCACGGCGTTCCTGTTCAACTTCGACTACTACGGATGGGTCAAGAGCATCGCCCTCGGGGTCGCGGGATACATCCTCGAGAACACCTGCGGCATATTCTCGGTGCACGGTGCGGCCGTGAATGTCGACGATATCGGTGTGACCCTCATCGCCCCGCCGAAGACGGGGAAGACCACCCAGTCGTGGGGTCTCCTCAGGGCGGGGAACGCATCCCTCGTCTCCGACGACTGGTACTTCGTCACCCTGGGGGACGGAAGACCGCGGGCCGCCGGTTCCGAGAAGAACTGCTACATCGATGCGGACATAGGGGACGTGTGGGAGGAATACAAACCCCTCGTCAGGAACGTGAAGTTCGACGGCAGGGGAAGAGGCATAGCCAACGTCCGCTGGGTGAACGGCGAGTCGTCCGTGAGCCCCGGATGCTCGCTGAGATACGTGTTCCTCCTCCAGAGGAACACCTTCGAGAACGAGACCGTCCAGAAAGTGGATGCGCACAGGGCCCTGGAGTACATCATGGCCGCCGATTTCTGCAATCCCCATCAGATTGTACGCGACCCCGTCAGGACATCGATGCGTGCGGCCTTCTTCAAGGACCTGTTCGGAAGATGCGAGGTCTACATGATCAACACCACCGGGACCCCGCAGGAGACGCAGGCAGCCATAAGGAAGGTCATAGGGGTCGAATGATATGGCGGACGGAAACGGGAAACGTCAGGGAAGCCCTCTCTTCGGTCAGAAGGAAGGCGGGGAGCGCCTGCTGCTCAGACGGGACGGCGGCGGGAACGACAGGGGAAGCGCCGGGAAGGGTCCGGAGAAGAAGAACCGGAACTTCGGGGCCCTGAGCGTCCGGAAACCGGAGGAAAAGGACGAACGTTCGGTCATACGGGAGAAGTACAGGCGCAAGAGCGCCGCCAGGCAGGAGGTGCGGAACATGTACCGCACGATGATTGTCTCCACGGTCATCATCTTCGCCGCGTTCCTGCTCTTCGAGATCCTCCTGTTCGCCGTATCCGGCAGCGGAGGGGACATCGACACCCACCTCCTGAACCTCGCCGACAACTCCCTTGCATTCGTTATAGGTCTGACCGCCATGGATGCGGTCATGTACATAAGCCAGCTGCAGAGCAGGCGCAGGGGTGAGAGCAGGGCAATCATCAGGCACAACAGGATAGTCCAGCCGGCCATCGATATGTATCTGGCAAGGAAGAACATGCTCGTCACGCCGCCCGAGGGCAGTACGAAGACCTTCCGGATCGTCTCCGATTTCACCGCCCGCGACCTGAAGGACATGTTCGGTCCCTCCGACATCGTCACCGATGCCGGGAAGACCAAGATCGAGACCTTCCGCATCCAGACGAAGAACCTCAACAAAGCCATGATGAACATGGTGGAGGACATCGATTTCGACTTCAACCCGGAGATCTGCGACGCCGCCATGAGGTTCATCAATGCCACCACCTACGGTACCGCGGCCCTCGAATCCCTCCTGTCTTTCCAGGAGGAGGGCATGAAGACCAAGAGGATGGCCCTCATAAGGAAGATCAAGGACGACGACGGAAGGGATTCCCTCGCCGATGCGGACGGCGACCTCAAGAACGTCTATCTCGTGAAACAGATGATCCAGGAACAGGAAGCCGCCATCAAGGAGTACATCACCACCATCAACGAGGTGAGCGAGGAGAACTCCAAGACCGCGGCGTACGACCATTACGAGTGAAGACGGACCGGGACTTCCTCCCCCAGGGCGAGGGAGTCCTCCGTCACGCGACATCCGTATGCGGAGATACGGACACCCGCCTCTGCGGCCTTTCCGCACGCCTCCCCGAACTCGGGCTGCATGGCGTAATTCGGAGAGAACGCCCCGATCCCTTCCATCTGTATCAGGAACACGACCCGGCACGAGAAACCCTCCCGCGTCAGGGCCGTCAGTTCCCTCACATGTTTGAGTCCCCTCTCCGTCGGAGCGTCGGGGAAAAGTGCCAGTCCGTCCTTTTCGAGGGTCACCCCCTTCACCTCGGCGATGACCCTCTCGTCCCCGCGCTCGGCATAGAAATCGAAGCGGGAATCCCCGCATGTCCATTCCGGTACGACCCTGTCGCAATGACCCAGTATATCCTCTATCGATTCCTTCACCACGGCATTCGGCGCCTGGGAATCGATGTTGACGATCCTCTCCCCCTTGCGCACGGCGATCAGGTCGTACGCGGTCTTCCTGGAAGGATTGCCGCTGACGCTGAGGAACACCTCCGCCCCCGGAACCAGAAGTTCCAGACATCTGCCGGTATTCTTGACATGGCAGACCCTGACTTCCCCGTCTATTTCCGCCTCCGCCACAAATCTGTTCGGGCGCCTCAGGAAGATCCCGGAGACCGTACGGCCGTACCTCATATGAGTGCCAGATAGAGAAAAACAGGGAATAAGTTTATCCATTGGTAAGTTCTGGACCTTAACGGGAATGGGGTAATCAGGATGGGATTATTCAGCAGAAGCAAGAAAAAGAGGCCATCGCACGAACCTGACAAGGCCGGCGATGTCTTCGTTCATTACAAAGGCGACGGTTTCGACTGCAGGACCGAATCCGGGGTCGGGAAAGTGTTCCTCGTCCCCGCGGCCGACGGAGTCCCCCGGAAGGATGAATTCATGGACGGGATCTTCGACGATTCGTTCATGGGCAGCGCCCCCGATATGGCGTCGAAATATGCCGCCAACGACTGGTACGAGATGGCCGCCAGTAAGGGGAACTGCGATGCACAGTTCAATCTGGCTTTCAACCTCGAGCACGGCATAGGTGTCGAGAGGGATATCGAAAAGGCCGTGGAATGGTACACCAAGGCGGCCACAGGCGGGAATTTCAAGGCATACTGCTGCCTCGGGTGCATATACGCCTCCGACGAGAAGATGGCCGATCTGGAAAAATCGTACAAATGTCTCTCCAGGGCCTCCACCGAAGGCGTCCCGCGTGCCAGCTATCTGCTTTACGTCATGTACATGAGAGGGATGGGCACCGAGGAACCGAACCCCTATCTGGCCATCAAATGCCTCAAGGAATCCGCAGAAGAGAAGGATCCCGCCGGACTGTACGTGATGGGACAGCTGTCCATCTACGGCAACGAATACGTCGACAAGAGCGGCGACCGCGCCTGGAAATATTTCGAGGAATCGGCACTCCTGGGATGCGTTCCCGCCATGACTGCCGTCGGGATCATGCTCTGTTTCGGCATCGGCGGCAAGGTCTGCAACCGCGACATAGCGTACAGCATGATGAGGGCGGCCGCCGACCGCGGAGACGCCGTCGCATCGAACGCCCTCGGCGTGATGAACCTCTGCTCGATGACCCAGACTTGCTCTCCCGACAGGTCGGGAGAACTGTTCAGGATATCTGCGGAAGCCGGAGACGGTGCGGCCCTGAACAATCTCGCGGTGATCCGCTGTCTCGCCTCGGGGAAGACCGAGGACTCGGAGGAGATCTTCAAGAAGGCATCGGAGAACGGAAGCACAGCCGCCGCCGGGAATTCCGCCGCCGCGTCCCACGGCGGGAACATGTCCCTCGAGATCTACTGCGGATGCGCCGTATTCACCCTGGACTTCGACGGCGGATGCCCGAAGAAGGCGTGACCTCCCCCCTTCGATGCTACATGTAATAGTTGGGTTTTATAAGCAGTGGCAATCCATCCAGCCGCATGGAACAACCCATGGACGTAACGGGGGACGAGTCGGAATACGAAATGCTGTACTGCATACACGACATGCTGTCGCTGTACCGCAGGCATCACGAACTCATATACGGCCGCATACCCGAGAGGATCGCCCGCATCCTTGAAGACACGGAAAAGAAGATGTCGGCTCTCGAGAAGAAGCTGTCAGAGGAGGAATGAGGGGAGGATCAGGGCCTCCGGGTCTTTCCTTCCTTCAGGGCCTCGAGGCATTCCTCCGCATCTCTGTCGCCGGCAGCGGAGGCGTATTCCAGAAGGATCCGCCCGTTCTCCGCATCCTTGGTGACGCCTTCCCCGAAGGCGTACATCGCACCGAGTTCGTAGAGGGCCTCGGGATACTTCTCGTCGCAGGCCTTCTTGAGCCAGTAGATGCATTTCGCGAGACTCTTATCCATATAATTGGTACCGTCGCGGTACCATCTCGCGAGTTCGGTCATGGCCCCGGTACAGCCGTCCGCAGCGGACTCCATGCAGAGTCTGACGGCCTCCACGGGATTATGGTCCACCCCTTTGCCCAGGGTATACAGATGTGCCAGGAAGAATTTCCCGTCCCTGTTTCCCCTGTCTGCGGCCATGCGGAAATAGACGGATGCCTCGAGGTAATCCTGTTCCGCGCCGTCCCCGGTCATGAGTATGATGCCGAGGCGCACCATGGCATCCTCGTTCCCCCTGTCCGCAGACATCCTGTAAAGGACTGCGGCCTTCTCCTTATCCACGGGGACCGTGATCCCCTGATAGTACATCCCTCCGAGGACATAGAGGTCTCCCGGGTCCTTCGGCGGAGGTACCTCACGGGGCTGCTGTCCTGATTCTTCTGTCATGATACCGGGTGATTGCGGAGGTTACGATAAAAAATCTCGGGTCCCGGGCCCCGGACGGATATGGCGCGGGAGAGGGGATTCGAACCCCCGAGGGAATTTCCCACCGGTTTTCAAGACCGGCGTAGTAGTCCACTGAGCCACTCCCGCAGCGCATTCCCATATCCGGAACGGTTTATTAACTTGTGCCACGGAAGGCGGGTGTTTCCGAGGCCGTTATATATCCATTTTCGGATTGCATTCCGATAACAATGTGCATGCTTTCCTTTTCAATGGAACACACCGCGTTCTCCGCGGAGGTATCCGAATGAGCGAGATCAGAGCCGCCCTCGTGGGCGCCTGCGGAAGAATGGGGACCATGATCGTCCGCCATCTCATGGCCACGGAGGGTATCACCGTCTCCGCCGCATTCGACCTCGTCAACATCGGAAAGGATATCGGAGAAGTCGCCGGCATCGGGAAGATCGATGTCCCCGTCTCCGATTCCAAGGACCTCGCGGCCGTGCTCAGAGAGTCCCGCACCGACGTCCTCATCGACTTCACCATCGCCCCCGCCACCGCGGTCAACGCACCTGCGGCGGCCGCAGCCGGAGTGAACCTCATCATCGGGACCACCGGACTTTCCGCCGAGCAGAAGACCGCCATCACCGAGGCCGTCATAAAGAACAAGGTGGCAGCTGTGATCTCCTCCAACTACTCCATCGGGGTCGGGGTATTCTTCAAACTCGTCAGGAACGCCGCCCAGTACCTCGGCGACGCCTACGACGTGGAGATCGTCGAGGCCCACCACAACCAGAAGAAGGATGCGCCCAGCGGAACCGCCATGACCGCCGCCGAGATCATCAGCAAGGAACTCGGAGGAAAAGAGTTCGTGTATGGCCGCGAGGGAGTCTGCCCCCGCGGAAAGGAGATCGGAATCCACTCCATAAGAGGAGGGGACATCGTCGGAGACCACACCGTGATGTTCATCGGGAACTCCGAGCGCATCGAGATCCGCCATCAGGCCCATTCCAGGGAAGTGTTCGTCAGCGGTGCGGTCATGGCCGCCAAATGGGTCGTCTCCCAGAAGAAGGGAGTCGTCTACGACATGAACGACGTCCTCGCCTGAGGACGGAAAAAGAAAAACGTTTTGCAAAGGCCCGGGTCACAGGACCCGGGTCAGTTCCACTTCCGTGAAAGCGTGTCCGTCCCCCGCATCCTTCTCTTTGCGGGAGACTTCCCTGAATCCGACCTTCGCATAAAGTGCCAGGATGTCGGAATCGAGGGCATCCACGTCCGCATAGGCGATCCTGTCCCCGTTCTTCCTCCCGTAGGCGGCCAATTCGTCCACCGTGGGTTTCCAGAGTGCTTCGCGGAATTCGGGTTCGATTCCGATCATCCCGATCTGGAACATCGTCCCTTCGACGCGCGCGGCGCAGAATCCGACCCTCTTCCCGTTATCTGCGACATGCCAGAATACGAAATGGTCGTCAAACATCGCCTCGAACGATTCCGCAGAGCGGGATTCCCCGCCGAATGCGGCGGCGATCCCCGCCAGATCCTCCCGCGGAGCTTTGATCAGGGACATCGGCGGTCAATCCCCATATCTTTCAGGAGTTTCGGGATACCGGCCTCGAAGTTCACTCCGAACCTCACGTCGGTGCCCGCCTCGTACGTCCTGACAATGCTTCCGTATGTGAAATCCACCGCGATCTCCGCAGCCCTGGAGAGCGGAAGACCGTTCATTATGCAGGAGACGGCGGCGGAACTGAAGATGTCGCCCGTCCCGTGATAGTATCCCGGGACCCTGTCGCTGAAGGAATAGGAGATCTCTCCCGTCTCCGCATCATATGCTGCGGCCCCGAGGCGGCTGTCCTCGAAGAACACGCCCGTGAGGATGACCTTCTTGGGACCTATGGCCGAGAGCCTCTTCAGAAGCCCCTCTATGTACTCCTTCGTGTACGGGCCGTCTCTGTACTCCTCTCCGAGCATCAGGACCGCCTCGGTTATGTTGGGGAGGATGAGATCCGCCTTCGCGCAGAGCTTTCTCATCCCCTGGGGGAAGTTCTCCGGGAATATCTTGTAGAGTTCCCCGTTGTCGGCCATCACGGGATCGACGAATATGAGGGAATCCTTCCCTATCTCGCCGAAGATCCTGGAAACGATGTCGATCTGCTCGAAGGAACCCAGGAATCCGGTGTAGATCCCGTCGAACTTTATATCGAGCGTCTTCCAGTGGTCCATGATGGGGATGAGATCCTCGGTGAGGTCCCTGTATGTGAAACCGGTGAATCCGCCCGTATGGGTGGACAGAACCGCGGTAGGCATGCCGGAACACTCGACCCCTGCCGCCGATATGATCGGCAGAGCGACCGTCAGGGAGCATTTCCCGACGCATGAGATGTCGTGAATCGCGAGAACGCGTTTCTGCTGCATATCCCGTCCATATCCGAGGCGGTTATTAAGATGTGCGGGAAGAAAGCGTTATAACCGCGCTTGCGTACCGAGATGCGATGACTACATCGGACGAGCATCTTGAGCAGGCACTCAGGGAGTACAACGAGAAAGTGAACGCGCTGGAGGACGGCGGTTCCCCCCGTGAGCTTCTGGATGCCTACATCCACCGCGGATGCGTCCTCTACATGATGGGTTCCTACGTCTCCGCCGCCACCGATTTCGGGGAGGCCGTCGGGATAATCACCCGCATCGAGAACTCCGGGGATTCCGTGGATCCCGGATATTTCGTGAAGGCGTACACTTCCAGGGGAATGCTCGAGATCGACAAGTCCGCCGAGGCCATGGCCGACGATTACAGGATCGCCGCAACCCGCCTGAAGGACCTGAAGGACGGCTCCAAGTACTACGGCGAGAAGGACATCGTCGAGATGTGCCTCGACTGCGGCAGCGACCTCACGGAAAGCGAGATGCCGCAGGATGCCCTGCCTTTCGCAGAGAAGGCGATGTCCCTGCTCGTCGGAAAGGACGATGCATGGCACAGGAACAGATATGCGGAGACCTGCGCCCTCGAGGGTCAGATCTACATGGACACCGAAGATCTCGTCCGCTCCGCAGAGATGTTCGACGAGGCCGTCCGCGTCGCCGAGGACCTTCTGGAGGAAGGTTCCCTGGAAGACGTCATGGAACTGGTCAACGCCTGTGTCTTCAGAGGGGATCTGGCGGAGAACTCGGACGACACCGGGGGGTACCTCCGGTACATGAACAGGGCCATCGACCTCATGGAGGACCTGATGGAGAAGAACCGTCTCGACGACGTCTCCGTACTTGCGGAACTCCACGGCGAGGTGGCGCAGGCATACATGAAGGCCAACGACATGAAGACCGCCGAGAAACACCTCCTGAGGCAGGTGTCCATCAACCTCAGCGGTGCGGACGACTACATGTCCGAAAACGGAATAGACGGCTCCGGCAGGGACGACTGAAGATCCCCGCCGGTAACCCGGCGGAGCGCGCAGGACTGCATCCACTGTGCAATTTCATATAGGCAGTCCCTTTAACGTAGGTGTATGCGCACCTTCTTCTGCCCGCAGTGCGGGAACATGGTACTTCCGGGACTGAATTCCTGTCCCGAATGCGGATACGCGTTCGACGGCAGCGCACCCGTGAGGAAGGTGGATACGAAGCCCGCCCCGACGGTGAAGGACAGCAGCCAGATGAAGGCCCCGTACCTCCCGTACGAGCCCAGGCCCATGCAGCTCGACATCATCTCCGACATCCGCAGCGCCCTCGACAGGTCGAAACACATCGTCATCGAATCCGGTACGGGCACCGGGAAGACCATCACCTCTCTCGCCGGGGCGCTGGAGCATGCGAAACCCCGCGGAAAGAAAGTCGTCTACATCACGAGGACCATCTCGCAGTCGGACCAGGTGATGAAGGAACTCCGTGCAATCTCCCGCCTGAAGAGCGTCAGCGGGATCACTCTCACCGGCAGGAACAAATCCTGCCCCCTCCTGCAGTCGAGACCCGATTTCGAATCCCTGTCCCCCAGCGCCCTGTCCACCCTCTGCTCCGACAGGAAAGCGAAGACCCAGCAGAACAAACCGGGAGGATGCCCCTACTTCCAGGAGACGCAGCACAGCCTCGAGACCGTCGAGGCCTACTGCAAGAAGAACTTCCCGAAATCGGATGAACTGGACGCCTACTGCAGGAACATCAACGTCTGTCCCTACGAGGCGAAAAAGGCCCTCATGAAGGACTTCGACGTCATCGTCGCACCGTATATCCATATCATAGATCCGGACATCCGCGAGAATTTCATGGCGAATCTGGACACCGACGAGAAGGGCATCGTCCTCATCGTGGACGAGGCCCACAATCTCATGGATGCCGTCCGCGAACAGGAGAGTTTCTCCATAACCGCCCGCCTCGCAGCGTCCGCCGCGGACGAGGCGGGACTGTTCAAGAAACCGGAGGTGTGCAAAGGAGTCTTCCTGGATGTGTTCATGCGTTCCGTGAAATCCGCCCTCAAGGACATCGGGACCCGCTTCCTGGGACTGGGAGAGAAAGAGAAGGTCATCCCCGCCGGGACCCTCGAGGACAGCATCTGCAGGACCCTCGGCATCGACCGCAGTCAGCTGGATTCGGCCATAAACAGGACCATAGAACTGGGCGAGAAGAGGGAGGAATCCATCGCCGACACCGATGCCCCGTCCTCCCCGGTGCTGGAGCTCGGAAGGCTCCTCGAGGCGTGGGTCAAGAGCCCCGCCGACCGTTACGTGAGGGCCGTCAGGACCAACGACGACGGGGAGTACCTCACCGCATCCTGTATCGACCCCGTCGACATCGTGAGGTTCATGAACGCCCTCCCGGGCGCCGTCCATATGTCGGGCACCCTGCAGCCTCTGGCACAGTACGCCCGCGTCATGGGTCTCCCCGGGGATTCCGTCCCCCGTACCTATCCGTCCCCGTTCCCGAAGGAGAACAAACTCGTCGTCTACGCCAAGGACGTAACCACCAACTACAACGACCTGAAGGCGAACCCCTCCATGTGGAGCAGGATCGAACGCATGACAGCGCAGATGTGCAACGCCGTGAATAAGAACATCCTCGTCTTCCTGCCTTCATACCGCCTCATGAGGGACATCCGCCAGTACATGGAACAATCAGTGGACAAACGCCTCTACTGGGAGGAAGCGGGCCGCCAGAGGAACACCATGAGGTCCCTCGAAGCTTTCAGGAGAGGGAGAAACGGCGTCTTCTTCTGCGTAATGGGCGGCTCCGTCGCCGAGGGGATGGACTTCCCGGGCGATGAGCTGTGCTTCGCGATCATCATCGGGATGCCGTATCCTCCGCCTACCATCGAGATGAAGGCCATGAAGGAAATGTTCGACGCCAAATACGGTCAGGGAATGGGGTGGAAGTACACCAGCGAAATCCCGGCGGTAAGGAAGATCAGACAGGCCATAGGCCGTCTCATCAGGACCGAGACCGACCGCGGAATGGCCGTCATACTCGACAGCAGGGCATCCAGGAACGCAAGGCAGCTGGAGGCTGTGCCTTCGGACGACCCCGTGGCCGATGCGGTCAGATTCTTCTCGAAGAACTGACGGACATATGACGCAGGTGTGCGGAAATTCCTTCACTCATCGGAATCCGTTAGAAGGCGGAGACGCACATTCCGGGAAATAAAATCCGAATCAGAGGGACATTTCCTCGAACAGAACCTCGGCCTCTTTTCCCCTGACGGCGATGCCGTAGAGAAGGGTTCTTCCCTTGAGACCTCTGCAGTAATCCTTCTTCTTTATCTGCTCCAGCGCCTCATGTGCCAGACGTTCGGATTCCGCGATGCTGTCGTTCTGCGTTTTCTTGATCTCGACGGCGATGTTCGGGTATTTCGGATGTCTGCTCT
>CAVIJO010000004.1:0-100749 GCA_963643445.1 Candidatus Methanomethylophilaceae archaeon | reverse complement strand
CCATCATGGGTCTGTGGAATTCGGAACCGAACGCATCGGATACAGCACGGTCGTATTCATCGATCAGAACGACGGTCTTTGTACTGTATGCTTTCTTCAGCACACCGCACAGGAAGGGGATGCAGTCGCGGAGGTATCCCTTTTCCAACGTCGTATCCAGTACCTGCTGGAAAAAGTTCTTCTCATCGGATTCCAGGACATCTGATCTCAGAACGTTCCTGAACTTATCGAACACTCCTTTCAGAACGGATTTGATACGCAGTATGAATTCAGCATAATCCGAAGATTTGGCATCTTTCAGATTAAGATGGATTACTGGGAATGCATTCCTATACTTCTCATACTCCGGATACTCGGAGATTTCAAGATCGTCAAACCACGTATTGCCCTTGTACTCCATATTGAAGAATGCGTCGAGCATGGAGAGATTGGTGGTCTTTCCGAATCTTCTGGGTCTTGTGAACAGATAGACTCCGCTGTCATTACGGCTCAGAATGTCCCTGATAAGGAGGGACTTGTCGACATAGTACTTGTCCTTCTCCCTCAGTTCCCTGAATGACAGTCCTCCGGTGTCAATCTGTTTCATGATTTACCGATGTATGTGCGCATTGATAAAGAATCGTACTGCATGTACGCATACAGTCAGGAGAAGAAACAACCTGTGTGCTCCAAGGTCTATCCTGACAATATGATCGACAAAATACCGCAAAAAGACAGATGCTGATGACATCGTTGTTAATATGAAAGAATGCCGTCCCAGAATAGCCGATGCGTTATTGGAATCCAGGCTCGAATCATTCGGTGCGGTATTGATCGCCGGGCCGAAAGGCTGCGGGAAAATGACAGCAGCGAAAAACATTCCAAATTTTTCATAGAATTCTAGGATGAAGACCTTCGCAGGAAATATCTCGGGGCAGTCGAAGAGCGGCCGTCGAGACTGCTGAAGGGTAAAAAAAAACCGCATCTGTTCGATGAGCGGCAGGATGCCCCCGAAATATGTGGGGGGCAGTCAGAAAACCCATCGACGATGAAGGAACGGACGGACTGTATATTCTGACCGGATTGTCCTCCGAAAACATCAAGACTCCTCACACCGGCACAATGAGAATCTCTCCCGGTAAAAGGGTTTGGGGCCGGGGCCAGAGGCCCCGGCGGAATCGGTTTCAAAGATTCTTTCTGTTGTTGCGCAGGTGATAGAACCCGACGATGGCGGCACCGATGATGAGAACGGCCGCCACGGCCGCAACGATCATCATGGTGGAGTCGCTGCCGTCCTCCGTTCCGTCGGCGGAATTCTCGTCGACCATCGCAACCACGTATGTCGAGTTGTGGTCGGTGGTGAACGTGATACTGCCGTCGCCGAAACTCACGGTCTTCATCTGGGCGCTCAGACCTCCGGAGCAGTAGTAGACTGCGGGAATCTTGCCGGGTGCATCGCTGTACGGCAGGGTCACCTCGATGGACTTTCCGTAGGCGGAACCGTCCACCGAGAAGACGAACTCGTATGCAGTACCCTCGACCGCGGTGTCGTTCTTCACAGGGTCCAGGGATACCTCGACGGTCTTTCCCTTGACGCCGTCCGAATCGACGGACACCTTGGTGTTGTTCCCGGTATCGAAGACGAAGGTCTCGGTGGTTATACCCTCGGGCACGGAGACCTTGTTCTCAGTCTTCGTCGCATCCACCTCGGAAGCGTTTCCGGAGGAGGCTGTGGCGATTGCGTTGAACACGGAGACGATCCTGAGGTCGGAATAGACCGCCGAGGAGATGTCATACTCGCGTCCGTCGAGGGCCCAGTATGCGAACGTGTAGGTGTACTCCGCATCGGCACTCCTGGAGGGTGCGGCGGGAGCGGTCGCGGCGGAACCGGATGCGACCTTCTGCGCCGCACCGTCGAAGGTGACGGTGTACTCGCGGACGTTCCATTTGGCGGTGAGGACGATGCTGTCGGTCACGGCGGATGCGAAGTCGTACTCCGCATCTCCGAGGTACCATCCTGCGAAGACGTGTTCTGCAAACTCCGGGGCTCCGGGGTCGGCGACAGCGGTTCCGCTGACGACGGTCTTCGCCCCGACAGAGGATCCTCCGTTGGAGTCGAACACCACGGTGACGTTGTATGTCTTGACGGCGTAGATGTACTCCACGGCGTTCTTCGAGACGGCATCGGAGATCTGGATGGTCTTGGTGTCGGCAGGCCCGGTGTAACCGGCGATCTCCACGACCGCGGGGGTCACGGAGGTACCGTAGGCTGCGGTGCCTTCGTACTGCGTCTTCAGGACCTTTCCGCCGGTATCGACGTAGCTGACGGTGTAGGCATAGGTATTGGCCGTGTACCTGACGGTGACGGATATGTCCTCGAGGTAGACTGTACCGGATACGGTGGCCGTATCGGCGGTGTGGCCGGTCACAGCAGGGGAATTCACACTGTAAGGCTCCCCGTATTCCACGGAGACAGTCTCGGTCTCGGCGGCCTTGGTTCCGTCTGCGAAGACGTACTTCACGGACACGTTGTAGGAGTTGATGGTGTATTCGTACTCCAAGGCGTTATCTGAGACGACATCGGAGATCTTGATGGTCTTGGTGCTGGCAGGTCCGGTGTATCCGACAATCTTCGGGATAGCGGGGGATACGGAGGTTCCGTAAACTGCCACACCCTCGTACTGCTCCCTCAGGACCTTTCCGCCGGCATCTTTGTAGCTAACGGTGTAGACATAGGTGTTGGCGGTGTAGGTGACGGTCTCGCTGACGGCCTCGGTCCCCATGGTGCCGGACACAACTGTCTTATCGGCGGTGTAGCCGGTCACGGCGGGGGTCTCCACACTGTAGACCTTCCCGTATTCCACGGGGACGGTCTCGGTCCTGTCGGCCCTGGATCCGTCTGCGAAGACGTACTTCACGGCCACGTCGTAGGAGTTGATGGTGTAGGTGACGGTCTCGCTGACGGCCTCGGTCCCCATGGTGCCGGACACAACTGTCTTATCGGCGGTGTAGCCGGTCACGGCGGGGGTCTCCACACTGTAGACCTTCCCGTATTCCACGGGGACGGTCTCGGTCCTGTCGGCCCTGGATCCGTCTGCGAAGACGTACTTCACGGCCACGTCGTAGGAGTTGATGGTGTAGGTGACGGTCTCGCTGACGGCCTCGGTCCCCATGGTGCCGGACACAACTGTCTTATCGGCGGTGTAGCCGGTCACGGCGGGGGTCTCCACACTGTAGACCTTCCCGTATTCCACGGGGACGGTCTCGGTCCTGTCGGCCCTGGATCCGTCTGCGAAGACGTACTTCACGGCCACGTCGTAGGAGTTGATGGTGTAGGTGACGGTGATGGTCTCGTCCTTCGCGCCGATGGTACCGGACACAACTGTCTTATCGGCGGTGTAGCCGGTCAGGGATCCGGTATCGAAACTGTACTTCTTACCGTATACATCCTTTACGGATACGGATTCGGAGGCCTCGGTTCCGTCGGCGTAGACATAGTTCACCGTTACGGTGTAGCTGTTGATCTCGAACTCCGCCTTTATGATGAGGTCTTCCATAGGCATGGTCTTAGGAAGATCTACCCATTCAACGAAGGTATATCCCTCTTTGGAGGGGCTCTCAGGAGCAGAGATCTTGCTGCCGTAGGCGTAATCGATCTTGGCATATTTGCCTCCGTCAACCTTGTAGAGAATGCTGAAGGTCAGTCCGGATTTGTCGAATGCGCTCTTCCCGATGGTGATGGGATCGGAACTTCCGGTCACCTCTCCGAGAGAGGCGCATCCGTAGAATGCGTAGTCCCCGATCTCCTCAATGGTGGAGGGGAGACTGACAGAGGTGAGGTCGATGCACCCGTAGAATGCGTATGCACCTACGGAGGTTATGCCCTCCTCGATCTCGACGGCGGTGAAATCCTCATCCGCCCAGGGAGCCCTGGCGGATTTGCTGTAGTCCTCCATGGCGAAATCCTTGGTGACGGTCAGAGTTCCGTCCTCGACATACCAGGTCTTGAGCATCGCATATACTGTCAGATCCCCGGTGATTCTCTGTGTGGAATCGTACGGCGTCAGATATGCGTCGTCGGTGCAGTATTTCTCGACACGGGCGTCGGTTCCGAGAGGTGCACCGCATGCAACGGCACGGACCTCTTTCGTTCCGTCGCTGTAGATTATGGTGACGGTGACGGCTTTCGAGACGCAGCTCGTTATACCGGAATCGTTCCTCATCAGATATATTCCTCCGCTGCCGAATTTGATGAAATCGGCATCGGCGTACTGCATAGCCACGGTGGGGGTCAGGGTGTACGTCTTCAGAACGTTCGTCGCCACATTGTATTCGAAGCAGCGGGTGACCTCATTCGTCTTCGGGGTGTACGGGTTGTTGTACCCGCGGACGATGCCGTCCTCTCCGACGGTCAAGGTAAGGTTGGTACGGGACTGGTCCCCGGTCCCGCACTTGGCGGATGCGAGGATACGCATATCATCCAGATCCAGGACGAAGAAGTATCCGCTCGTGTATACATATCCGAGTCCGTTGTATATCACGGCGCTGGATCCGTATCCGACGAGATCGTTGAGTTTGATCGCCGCACCGGTTCCGCGCTCGATATTCCCGTTGTCGTCCACGTATGCCCTGTAGAGGACCTCTCCGTCGGAGAAACTTCCGTCGAACAGGGTGGTGTACTGGCACTTGACGGTGATCATTCCCTCGGAGCAGTAGATGTATCCGTAGTTCCAGGTGCTCCTGTACAGTTCCGTCATCTGGTAACTGTCGACCTGCACTCCGGTATCCTTGCTGATGGTGTATATGTAACGCGCACTGGCATCATCGGCTCCGACCCCGACATAGATCACATAATTCTTCCCGAATCCCAGAGTGGTGGGGAGGGTATACGCATCTATGTAACCATGGAATTCCGAAGCCTTCCATATCTGAGTCTGAACGTTCAGGGAATCTGAGGAGTTCTCGTCGACGGCAGAGTAGCAATACAGGGACGATGCGGGGTTGATATACCAGTAACCGTCGTCGTAGAATGCGTTCTGGCCCTTGGTCCCGAGTACGTACAGCGGGTTCAGATCCAGATCGAACACGATTCCGCTTCCGGGATCGAGAACCATCCCGTTGCCGACCGCAGGCCAAGCCTTGCCGGAAAGGGAGTCGGTCTGGTATTTCTTGACGATTTCGCCGGTGTAGAGATCCACTTTGGTGAAGTAACCAGTACTCAGCGGGATGTATGCATAATCTCCGACTATGGCATATCCTTTGGTACTCGGCAGAGTCCATGCGGTGGTGTACTTGTCTCCGCTCTTAATTCCTTCGGATTCGGATATCATATTGCTGATATCTCCGAAGTAGTAATCTGCGGTCACTTCGACAGATATGTCATCATTCACGGTGACCTCCATCGAATCTCTCGGATTCACCGTCAGGACACCGCCCACGTACCATGCGTTCACCTCGTGGTTGATCCCTCCGTCGTAAACGATGTCCAGAATCGTTCCCTTCGTGACTTTTTCACCGCTGTTCACGACGCATCCGTCGCGGTAGGCGGTCAGCTTTCCGTCGCTGCCTGAGGCAACGGACAGGGTGACAGTGCACAGCCCGTCGGAAACAGCCGTCCATTTAGCGTATACGGTGATATTTTCGGTCAGTACCGTACCCGCTGCGGGTTTTGTGAATCCCTCATCGAGGTACCAGGAATAGAACAGGCTGCTGTCCTTTGTCGGCACGGTGGATGGGAAGACGAAGGCCTCTCCCTTCACGAAGACGCTGTCGGAGACTGCCGATCCTCCGCCTGTACTGTAGGTGACTGTCACGTTTGCCGGAACAACTGTTGCGGTCACGGTAACGGTCAGATCCTCGGTAACGGTGAATCTGTACTTTCCGTCTTCGCCTGCGGAGACTTCGGCTGCATCTATCATTACCTTGATGCCGGAAACTCCGTAGGAATCGGACAGGGGTCTGCATTCCAGGGTTACTTCGGTGTTGTAGAGAACACATGTATCCGAAAGAATGGTTTTTACTCCCTCCGGAGCACTGACCTTAACAGTGAAAAGGGACTCTTCGACTCCGGTTATCGTTACCTTGCTTCCTTCTTCGACGGTGTACACACCGCCGGCGGGAACTATAACGTCGTCGCCGACCTTGACGGTAATCTCGGAAAGCACATACGCCGGGTCGAGGGTCACGGAGAACTTGACCGAACCGGATTCATAAGTCACCCCGCTGAGATTCGCATGCACGAAGTCATTGATCTTAAACAGCGTGTATTTTCCGTTAGAGTATGTCCAATATCCGGCAACTTTCATATCGTCATCCGGCAGAGTCGTACCGACCTGGTAATACCTGTAAAGCGGCAGATTGCTGCTGCCGAGAGATGTGTCGGTCTTCAAGATTACACTGGTCTCATCATCATACGAGTATATCGCACTCTCCTCCAAAACTTTCAGAGTACTCGGCAATACAAGATACGGCGCACACTTGCCATCTACGACATTGAATCCGGAGGTCGCGGCCCTGAATCCGATATGCTGGGTCCCTTCCCTGACAGTTATCGCCTCGGAGGTCGGAGCGACGAATGCGAGGGATGTTCCGACATAGAACATACCGTCGCTGTAGGTCAGATATGTATTTTCGCCGGACACCGCTATGACAGTACCGGCGGTTACCGCATCCCTTACGGCTTCCGTAACTACCCCGATACAGTCTGCAGGCAGAACCACGGATCCTGACGACAGAGAAAGATAAACCCTTCCTTCGCTGGCAGAGCCGTCTCCTTTCACGAATGTGACCTTGACGTATCTTCCGACGTCATCCTCGAGAATGATTCCCTGGGATGCACCGATACTGTAGATTAAAGCGTTCTCGTGCACTTTCAATATGCTTCCGTCGGACAGGTCCGTCACTGAGAACGTACCTCTGAACACCTCGATCTCCTTCAGGCTCTTCAGAGTGGAGACGGAACAGAGATTGAACGACCCATAGATCTTCACAGTCTCCAGGGCGGTGCAGTCGGCAAAATAATCGGGAGAGTATCTGTTGTAATAACTGCACTCTATAACGGCGTTCTTAAGGGACGTGCATCCCGCGAATGCCTTGTTCTCCAGAGATGTCACGGATTCGGGAATGCAGATTGCTTCCAGGGACGTACATTTCTCGAATGCAAAGGCACCGAGCCGATCCAATGTGTCAGGGAAAGTCACGTTATTCAGAATAGTGCATCCGCTGAATGCGTAGTTCCCTATGGTCTTCAGACCGTCGGAGAACGTCACGGATCCGAGTGCGGAACAGTTCTGGAATGCGCGCTGTCCTACAGTCTCCGTTCCGGCGGGAAGTTCCACCGAAGTGAGAGCTTTGCAATTCTGGAAGGCATAGTTCCCTACGGTCTTCAGACCGTCGGAGAACGTCACGGATTCGAGTACGGAACAACCCTGGAATGCATAGTCTCCCAATGAAATCAGACCTGCGGGGAGGGATGCGCTCTTCAGAGCAGTACAGTTCTGGAATGCATAGTTTCCTACACTGGTTACGCCCGAGGGAACAGCAATCTCGGTACCCTTCCATCCACTCAGGGCATAGTCGTATATTTTTACGATATCCGTCGGTATCATATCCGCAGCGGCATCTGAATACACCCATACGAGGGTCTTGGATGTATCCTCTCCGATTGATACGGACACGACTGCGGAAGTATTGAAGAATGCCTTCGTACCCAGCGATGCTACCTTGGAAATGGTGATGTCAGTGACATTTACATTGCCGCTGAATGCATTGTCTCCGATCTTCGCATTGGAACCCGAACCGAAAACAATGGACTTCAATGAAGGACTTCCTGTTCCGAAGAAAGCGTTGTTTCCGATATCGGTCACGGAACCGGGAATTGTCAGTGCCGTCATCTTCGCCGTTGCACAGTAAAAGGCGGAAGCCCCTATCGTCTCCAGGCTGTCGGGGAATTCGATGGATTCAAGGGCCTTACAATTATAGAATGCATTGTCCTCTATAGACGTCAGGCCTTCGGGCAGAATGATGCTGCTGAGAGAACTGCAGCCCTGGAATGCGGCCCGTCCGATACTCGTCACAGTGGACGGGATGGTTATTTCTGAAAGGGACGTACAGTTATAGAAGAACAATTCGGGCATGCGCCCCATATCGGACGGCAGGACGACCTGCGTCAGATTTTTACAGCCGGAGAACACGGCCGACGTATAGGTCGTCACCTGTGTTGAAACAACAGTAGAAGTCTGCCGTCCGAACGTCACATCGGTTCCGAGGAATTCGGCTTTCTGGAGTCCGCTGCATGACTTGAACACATAGTATCCCATGGTTTCAACCGATGCGGGGATCGTGACCGAAACCAGAGATGTACAATTTGCAAACGCATAACTCCCTATGGATGTCAGACCTTCGGACATGGTCAGTTCCGCAAGAGCGGAACATCTGCTGAATGCATAGGTACCAATCTGGGTGACAGAGGACGGTATCACTGCCGTCTTCAGCTTCGTGCATCCGGAAAAAGCGTAACTTTCGATCGAAGTCACGCCCGAAGGTATGGTGATTTCCGTGCCTTCCCATCCCGCCATAGCCGAACTGCCTATAGCGACCACGTCCGAGGGGATGCTGTCTGCAGAAGCGGCGGCCGGGAAGTTCACGAGGTATTTTCCTGCATCCCCTTCGGCCGTTATGACGGCATTTATGCCATTGAAAGCATAAGTTCCGCAGGATGCCACTTTCGTAGGCATGACCACATTCGTAACCTTGCCGTTGTAACGGAATGCGTTGTTTCCTATGGAAACCTCGGAGCCGCTCTTAAATGTAATGGATTCAAGGGATGAGCTATTCGCATTGCCTGCGTTGAACGCATCGACATCCACAGAAATCACGGAAGACGGAATGACCAATTCTTTCGTCCCTCCGAGGGATTTCTGATACGCCCCCCGCCCGATCTCTTTAACGCCGTCGGGGATTTCGATGACCAGATTCGGACAGTTTTGGAAAAGCCCCGCGGGGATAGTCGTCTGTTCGGACGGAAGCACCGCCGATTCAAGGGATCTGCAGTTCCCGAACGCATACGAATACGGAGTCATCATAGAGTACATCGCAAGGAAAGTGACGGATTTTCCGAGGAACTCGACGCTTTTCAGGGACGGACAGTTATAGAATGCCCTGTATCCTACAGTCTCCACACTGGCAGGTATGGTCACCTCCTCAACCTTGCTGTTGTCAGAACAGGCTGAACCGGCAATCACAGCCACAGTATCGGGAATGTCATAGTTCTCAACGCAGGGGAATCTGTACAGTGTACTGCCGATGATGAGCGGAGTCTCCAGTTTCGTCAATGCGCTGAAACCGTCGGTACGGCTGTCCGCATTTTCCACGGCGGAGAAATCCGCATCCAACTCGACCAGGGATGTACAGTTGTCGATGAAACGTTCACCGAGGTAGGTTGGTTTTCCGCATATCGTCAGACTGGTCAGCGAAGTGCATCCAAAGAACGCCTGATACCCGATGGACTCGACGTGTCCCCCTATCACAAGTTTTTCGACTTTTGAATAACTGAATCCGCCGATCGAATCGACATCGAAATCTACATCCACAACCGCGAACCTGGAATTGTAGAACACGTTGCCGCCTATACCGGTGACTGTACCGTTCAAAAGATGCAGCTCCGAACCTGCAGATCCGGAGTTGTAAAATGCATTATTCCCGAGAGTTACCTCCGGTGCGCAGCTGATGGTCAAATCGGCCAATCTATTCGCCTGCGCAAAGGCAAATTCGCCGATGGATTTCACTTTGTCCGAAAACGAGACCTCGGTCAGTGCATTACAGCCCTGGAATGCATAATCGGGAATCTCGGTTATACCCGGAAGAACCGCTTTCGTCAGTGCGGTGCAGCTCCTGAAGAGATTACTGTCTGCGGAAACCACGGTCTCCGGGAACTCCGCGCTCACAAGAGCGGTATGATTGGTGCTTGTACCGCCTATCGCGCCTACCGAAGTGACGGTATACTCCTTGCCGGAGTCATCGGACACCGTTTCCGGCACGATAAGTTCGGTTACGGAACCATCTACGGCCGTCAGTTTGGCCGTATTGGAGCTGCCGTCCGAGGTGAGATCGAAAGTCATGCCGTCCACCGTCTTAGTGACGGTTTCGGCCTGACTTTCGTCCGTTCCTGCCACGGAACAGACAGCAACGGCAGCCATCGCCAGGACGGCCGCCATTATCAGTACTTTTACCGTTTTGTTCATTTTTTTCACCATAATGGGACATAATGCAGAATATCAGATCTGCCCGAGTTGG
Source organism: Candidatus Methanomethylophilaceae archaeon (assembly GCA_963643445.1). Lineage (GTDB taxonomy): Archaea > Thermoplasmatota > Thermoplasmata > Methanomassiliicoccales > Methanomethylophilaceae > Methanomethylophilus. The sequence continues at coordinate 90,477 of CAVIJO010000004.1, read as the reverse complement.
ATAAATCATCCAACAATATAAGAGTTGATTGAAAAATATGGTACATTAGGTAATTTGCTCGAATTCAGTACCTAGGCTCGTTATAAAAAACTCCGACTGTTGCAGGGAATGAAAGCCGTTCCGACCGCCGACCTGATATAATTTTTATACCGACCGGACTGTTAAACATCATAGGTTCCGGCATCCGTGCCCGGATCCTCCGGAGGGACGTTCGTGTCCGCTGATGCGCCGAATACGGAAAATTACTGCTACCTGTGCGGAAACGTATGGGAATCCGATATACCGAATCCGAGACGCTGTCCGCGGTGCGGTTCGGCCCTCTGGAATGCGCGCCGCGGCACCGATGCGGAATGCCCCCACTGCGGAACCCGCTGGAACCGCAAAACCTACAGGGAATGCTGCCCCGGATGCGGGAAGGCACCCTCCGGCGGAGAAGGTACCCTTCACTGCAACCAGTGCGATTACGAGTGGGTTCCCAAATCCCCTCCCGGACCGAAGAAATGCCCTTCCTGCCGTTCCGACAAATGGATGCTGCCGAAAATGAACTCCTTCTGCTGCCATGTCTGCGGACATCTGTGGAAGAACCGTTCGGAGAACCCGAAAAAATGTCCCAAATGCCAATCGGCCGCATGGAATGCCCCGCGGATCCGCCTGTGGTGCGTCAGATGCGGCCACAGATGGAGCCCGCGCAGCGGAAAAACCTCCGCAGACGTCAGGATATGTCCCTCCTGCAAATCCCCCGACTGGCACAAGCCTCCGGAAACGGCGGTGTGTCAGGCATGCGGGCGTCTGTTCATCAAGGGGAGGAGCGGAAGATGCCCCGGATGCTCGGGATCCGAATCGAATAGGGCCTCGGTCTGCGGATTCTGCGGAGCATCGTGGCTGAAGAGCGGGGATTCCCGGAACATATGTCCCAGATGCGGAATGGGGAAAGACATGGGGTGCATCGAGGCGTGGTCGGACGGAACGTACCGCATCATATTCGCCGACGACAGCGGCTCCACGACCGTATATCTCTGGAACGGGGAGATACCCGTCGCCGCGATGTACCTGTATGACCTCCTCAAGAAACACGGCATGACGGCGAGCGGGATAGCATATTACGTCGGCAATCCCGATTACTCAGACTTCTGGAAGAATGTGAAGGAATTCATGCTGGAACATTCCGACGACCACCGCAGATACATATCGTATTTCACGAAGAGACTGAACCTCTCCGAGGAGGATGCGGAAATCCTCGCGATTCATTTCGACGGGATGCGCCCCGAAGCCATAGCCCTCATGAAATCGATGTCCCTGGAGGACATCAGGAAGGCTTTCGACAGGATCATGACCGCATACTCGGACAGCGGCATAGTGGTGGACGACACCGTCTTCACGGACGATCCCTTCGGCAGATACTGAATCCGATGCCGTACCCCGATTCTGCGGTCACACCCCGAACGGCCTGTATCTGAAACAATATGCTATCAGGACCGTGAACACTGCGATGAGTCCTCCTATCACGTAAGGCATCGTCCTGCTCTCGAAACTCTCTGTCAGATCATCCTCCTTCTCTATCACCGTATGATCCGCCGTCCATCCGTCCGCCACATCGTAATTGACGGAGACGGTCACACCGTCGGGGATCTTTCCGTTCCCCCACGCATACGCAAACCCTTCCGGCTGTGCGCAGTATGCATTGACCTGCGTCAGCATGGAACTGCCGGAGAACACTCCCGATCCCAGATTCTCCAGGGACTTTCCCAGGGTCACGGTCCGGAGGGAACTGCAGAGGGAGAACGCCCCGCTCCCCACTGTCACGGCGTTGTTGGTGTCGATTGCAGTCAGCATGTAACACTTGTAGAACGCATTCTCGGAAATGGCCGTGACGGTGTCGGGGATGTAGACGTTATCCAGGAGGGTACAGTATGCGAAGGCGCGTTCTGGGATCTCGGTTATGCCGGACCCGATGGTGAGATTCTCCATTCTGGCACATACATAATACGCTCCTCCTCCGAGAACCTCCACGGAATCAGGTACCGCAACCGTCACGAGGTAGTCGCAGCTGCGGTAAGCCTCGAAGCCGATGAATCTGACCCCGTCCGGAATCTCCGACGTCCTGAGATCGATACATGACCTGAACGCCTCGTCGCAGATGCTCCTCAGTTCCATCCCGCTGCCCCATTCGATCGTCCTGAGGGAAGAACCGTAGAACGCACGGGTCTGTATCTCCCGTATCGAGGACGGGAATCTGACCGATGTGACATCCGAATCCTGGAACGCATTGGCCCCTATCACGGTCACAGGATAGTTGTTCCCGCCGACGGAGATCTCCGACGGGATCTTGAATTCCTTACCCGAGACATATCCGCAGACGGCGATCTCCCCGTCGATCAGACAATACGTAAACTGCGCCCCGTTTCCGAGAGTGCAGGTACGGAGTGCCAGAACTCCGTAATCATACGCCTCCCATCCCAAGGTTCCGCTGAGACTGTATACGGAGATATGGTCTGGCGCATCCCCCGTGAACCCGGGGGCATCGCCCATGAAATACACCTCCCGGACGGAGGACGATCTCAGCGAGGTCCAGTCGAACGTCTGTACGGCGGACGGGATGACAAGTATCCCGACGTTGGTGACCCCTAGGAACGCCGTGTCGGAGATGTGTTTCAGCGGATAACCCTCCAATGCGGACGGTACGAACAGGGTTTCGTTCCCGCCGTCCAGATCCATACGGATCAGGGTGCTGGCATATGTGGCCGAATCGGCCCCGTCGCAGGCATATTCCACCTGCCCGTACGGACAGGGATCCGAATCGTCCGAGACGGAGGAACGCACATAATGGGTTCCGACGGCATATAATGTTCCGCCGCCTGCCGCAAACGACAGACGTCCGTCGGAATATGTGCATTGGATCTCCGTCAGGACCCCCGTACCGTAATCGGCGGACCACACCGCCGCACTGTTGAGGGGATTGGTGTCGGGCATATACGGCACGGACACCGCGAGGTTTCCGCCGTAGGCGTTGCCGTCGGCCGTCACGGATATGCTGTACAGGATATCGCAGTTGATGTTCCTGAGCGAGCCCGAGAGTTTTCCCGTGCCCGGACCCTTTCCGATGGAGAATTCCGCATATCCGTCCCCGACGGCATCCAAAAGACTTCTTGTATCCGCAGATACCGTGCCGCGGTGTAGGGCGACGCTGACCGCAGCCCCGTCCCCGAAGGCGGCTGCCAGATTCCCGAGGGATACGGCGCCGATGACCGCCGTCTTCCCGTCAGGGAGGCATGACAGGTCCACCGTGACCGAAATACCGGAAGACCTCAGCTCCCGGGCCTGCTCCTCCGTGAAGGAGACCGAGATACGGTTCTTATCCACCTTTGTCCCGCTGCTGCAGTATGCATATGTGCCGGGGATCTTCTTCACATGGAGGGACGTGTCCCCCAGAACGGTGTATGTGGTGTCGATCTGGGACGTGAGCGCCCTGTCCGAATACAGTGCGGAGAAGTACCCCTCGCACGAGTCCATGAACAGCGATTCGTCCAGGCAGGTCCCGTATTCCGCACTGTATGTACCGATACAGATATCCCCCTCATACAGACTTATGCCGTACTGGCGGAGGGTGTAAGAGTAGTTCGCGTAGACATACTGCGTCTGGACCACACAGCTCAGATCCGCCTCCTTCCACCCGGCGGTACTTATACTCCAGCCCCTGAAGGCATAGACCTTGTCCACCGACTGTTCCCTGCTGGGATCGTCCGGATAATCCGTGACGGGAGAGCCGTAGGCGGTCTCCGCCTCATGGATGAGCGTCCTGTCGTAATCGTAAAAGAACACCTTGTAGCAGTTGACGGAACTGAGGAATACGGGCCTCAGATCCATGCCGGAAACGACGTTCTTCAGATCGGCGAGGCTGACGGATCCCGCATCGTCCGAAACACAGTCCTGGGACGGATCCGAGGTCCATCCCAGAAATGAGAAAGTGTACATCTGGGTATTCGCTTTTTCGGCCTGCACGTCATATGACGATGCACCCCCGTATGCCACCGTCTCTGTGCAGAGCAGGATGCCGTCCTCCGAATAGAATCTGAGCGTGTTCCTGATGATCTCGGACGTTCCCGTGAACACCGTATCCTCCGTGATGGATGCATAGACGTTGCCGTCCCACAGCACGGGCCCGTAGCCTTCTCCGGCGGACGGGATGTCCGAACCTGCGAGACTGCGCCCGGAGACGACCTCCTTCGAAGATACCTCTGCGCCGTTGATGACGAATCTGACGGTGCAGACGGGGAACGGTTCCTCCTCGAACACGGCGTACAGCACCATGCTGCGTGTCACGGGGGCCGAGGAAAGGTCTATGACCGCCCCGCCTTCGGTCTCCGACCATCCCGAGAACGAGTATCTCGCTCTCTCGCTGTCCGCCTTGGACGGAATACCGCCGTATGCTGCGAACGACCCGGACACCACCTGCTCCCTGTAAATTCCTCCGTCTGGGTATGTGTATTCGACTGTGTAAATCGGGATCAGTTTTCCGGAGAACGAGATATTCTCGGATATCTTATCCGAAAGTTTCGCAGACCCGCCGTCCCATCCCGAGAACTGCATACCGTCCGCGGAAGGAACCGGAATGTCGGCCTCCTTCAGTGCGGTGCCTCTGACGACCTGTACGGTCGCATAGACCTCCCCTCCGAGGACGAATGTGACTGTGCACTTCGGCTTGGGGTTCTCCTTGAATACGGCGTAGAGTGCCGTTTTTTCCGTTATCGGAGATATCGTACGGTTGAACAGTTCCGAGGAACCCTCCGTCCCGGACCATCCGATGAACGCATATGTCGCATCGTCGGTCTCGCCCTTGGTCGGTTCCCCGCCGTATACGGCGAAGCCCCCGGACTCCACCTCTTCCGTGTATACCAATGTGCCAGACGAATAATATTCGACGACTATGTTCACGATGTCGACCAGCTTCCCCGTGAAATCGGTGTCCGCGGTTATCGGATCCGTAACGGCGATGCTGCCGTTGGACCATCCCGTGAAACGCTTGCCGTCCGGGACCGCGACATTCGCATCCGAGGCGGACACCGTACCGCCTTTATTCACTTCGACGGTTTTCCAAACGGTCCCGTCGAGTATGAATTTCACCGTACAGACGATCGCGTGTTCCTCGTAGACCGATACGAGGGTAAGATTCCCCTTCACCGGGTCTTTCGCGGGATCGAACAGATCCGTGCTCTTTCCGGACGGGGACCACCCTATGAAAGTGTATGCGGAATATTCGGAATCAGCCCGTACGGGGGTTTCCCTGTATGCGGAGAGGTTTCCGAACACCACATTCTCGGAATGCACCTCCGTTCCGAGATCGCTGTAACGCACGGTGAATATCCTGTTCCCGGTGAATTCGGTGTCTCCGTTTATCGGATCCGTGACTGCGACGCTGCCGTTGGACCATCCCGTGAACCCTGTCCCGCCGTCCGACGGATCTGGTATATCCGAAGCGGAGAGGATTCCGCCGGCGATGACCGTCGCCGTCCCGTATACGGCCCCGTCGAGAATGAAACTGACTGTGTATTTCGGAAGATCCTTCGAAGAATACACTGCATAGACGGCCATGTTCCCCGTTACGGCGGCGGAGAAATCCACCAGTGCCGGATCCTCTGCCGACGGGTCCAGGGTCCAGCCCCCGAACGTGTACTCCTTCCCGTCCTGCACATATTTCGGGACCGTCATGGAGTATTTCGCGGCGGTGTTCCCTTCGGTGACCGTCTCCCTGTCGGTCCCGCCGTTCCAGTTGTAGACCACCGTATACTGCTCGGCCTTTCCGAGGACGGCCGTGAAAGTGCGGTCCTCCGTCACGGGAGACGTCACGTCGCCCCATCCCCGCAGGATATACCCTTCCGGCGGGACGTATGCAGGCATCTGATCGGATGCGACGGCTTTCCCGTACTCCACCTTGGCCGTACCCACAGTCTCCCCTTCCGCCTCGAAGGCGACGTCGAGATAACGCTTCATGACCGTGACGCCCTTATCGGGATCGGGCATCGTCCCTCCCGTGTCGAGTTCGCCGTCGTACGACTGGATGTAGATGCATGCCAGATACCTGTATACCCCGGGATCGTAGTATCCCAGAGTATACTCGTTGTAAGACCACTCATTACCGACATACACGTATTGGGACCAATATGCCCAATTGTTGCTCCCCCCGAGATTCTCATCACCCATACCGAACATGGAGGAGATCCAATACTGAAGGTCGTTGCCGTTGCTGTCCGTGCCCGTATGGGTGGACAGGTCGAAATCGTTGGCTGCCATGGCGCTCTGGAGGACCTCTCCGAGATTGGACCCGCTTCCTTTCAGCCAGAAACCCGATTTACGTATCTCCGCGGTGAATGCGGGCTGAACCTCGGCCGCATTGGAATCGTAACCGTAGACGAATCTCACAAATACGTATCCATCCGAGACCGGCTTGAAATCCGGAACGGAATACACAATCTTCCCTTCGACATGAGATATGGTCGCCATGTGGAGACAGTAAGTCGCACCGCTGATCAGCTTGCTGTCCGAGTCACTGTCGAAACCCACCGACGCCCAATCGTGGGTACCCAAAGGCATCCACTGATGGATGACCCAGGTGTATTCTCCTCCCGCAGACACACCGTTCACGGATTCGATCTGACCCAGATCCGAAAAGACCAGACTTATACCGAGTTTCTCCGCCGCCGAGGTCACCGCCTGTTCCACCGAAGATGCGGAGACAGTCGCAGACTGTCTTTCGCCGCTGGCGTCCTCGAAGTAGATACGGAGATTCTCCCCCGTGGCCGCTTCGGAATCGTCCACGCCGTACAGAATTACGGCGGCCGACAGTGCCAGCAATGCAAAAACAGCTGCAATGGCGACCTTATTCCGATTCATCTTTCAGCACCTTCCATCGGCCGCTTCGGGAGAACATATATCTCCCCCTCGCGGTCGAAACCGACCACCGATTCCACATCGTACACCTTTCCGATGAGATCCTCCGTGACTATCTCCTTGGGATCGCCCATGTTCACGATGGTGCCTTTCTTCATGATTATGCAGTAGTCGCAGTACCTCGCCATCAGAGAGATGTCGTGTTCGGCCACTATGACGGTCATATCCTTCCTGGAGACGCTGCGGAGATACTCCATGACCTCCAGTTTGTATTTCATATCCAGATGGGATGTCGGTTCGTCCACCAGCATGATCTTCGGATTCTGCACGTACGCCTTGGCGATGAGGGCACGCTGCTTCTCCCCAGAGGACAGGAGGGAGATCTGCTTCCTCCTGTAATGGTCGAGCCCGAAGGCCTTCAGGGCCTCCCTGACGGCGGCCTCGTCCTCGCGGGACTCCCACCAGACGCGGTTCACGAACGGGTACCTACCGATCATCACGAGGTCCCCGACGGACATTCCGTAGGTGGGCCCGGGTTCCGCCGGAACACTGGCCACCATGCGGGCCACATCCCTGGGGCGCGTGGTCCCCACATCGGAACCGTCTATATGTATCGAACCCGTCCAATTCCTGTGCAGGCGGGAGATGCATTTCATAAGCGTCGACTTGCCGCATCCGTTGGGGCCTATCAGACCCACGAGTTTCCCTTTAGGCAGCGAGAACGTCAGATGGTGGAGGATCTCCGCATCGTCGAAGCTTATGCACAGGTCCTCCACCTTCAGGAACTCATCCGTCATATTCACGCCCCCTCCTGATAAGCATGTATGCGAAGATCGGGGTCCCGATCATCGCGGTGACGGCTCCGACAGGTATCTCCGTAGGCGCCATGACGGTCCTGGCGATTATGTCGGCGAACAGCATGAGGCAGGCCCCCAGGATCATCGAGGCGGGCATGATGAGCCTGTGGTCGGACCCCAGCATCATACGGCACGCATGGGGGATGACGAGTCCTACGAAACCGATCACTCCGACGAATGCAACGCATACCGAAGTGAGAACCGAGGCCACCACCATCATAACGGCCTTGAACTTCCTGACATCCATCCCCATCTGACTCGCCTGGTCCTCTCCGGTCATGAAGAGGTTGTATTCCCTGGCCCACACCATGGCCAGTATCGATATCCCCAGTGACGGGACCAGGACCAGGAATGCATTCTCCCACGTGATGCTGGCGAAACTCCCGTACAGCCACCACATGACGTTGGTGAGATTGTCCTTGGCCATCGACAGGAACACCGTCTGCACGGACGTGAATGCGAATCCGACGATGACTCCCGCAAGGATGTAATTGGTGGCGGACCCGCCCGCCGCCTCCGAGACTGATAGTGTGATTGCGAAGGCTACCAGTCCCCCGACTATGGCGGCGAACGGGACGATGTATGTGCTGTGCTCCGCAAGGAAGGGCACGGAGGAAGCACCGAGCGCCACGATGGCCACTGCGAAACATCCCGAACCGGAGGACACTCCGGTGATATACGGGTCGACAAGGGGATTGCGTATGAGGGCCTGGAAGATGCAGCCTGCCACCGCAAGCCCCGCACCGACCCCGACCGCAGTGATGGCGCGGGGGAGCCTGGAATAATAGATGAAATTCTCGGTTTCGTTGAGGTCGTGACCGCCCTTCTGGATGGCGGATATCAGGGATGTGAACGAATCGCTGATCGGGATTATTCCGCCCGATGATATGGAGATGGATATGAGGAACACGGCGAAGGCGAAGAACAATCCCGCCGCAACGAGTATCCTGAACCTGTGTTTCTTGATGTCGATATCGCTGTCGCAGTCGTCCGCATGCACCATATCGTCCCGCAGACCGCGGAATCCGCGCCGGAGCAGATCGACCGTCTTCGGTTTTTCCTTCCTCAAATCCTGTACCTCCTGAATGCGGCGTATGCCGCAGCGGCCACCGCCGCGCATAAAATGAAAAGTGCCAGCCACGACCAGTGGAGAACTCCCAGAGAACGGTAATCTATCTCGTCCGAACCGGAGGCCGTCTCCGACGGGACCTCCGACAGACAGTAGATGTATCCCGCATCGTTCGTCGCATAGATCTTCCCGTCCGCTATGGCCACCGACGACATGCTGTATGCGGTCCCTGTGTAGGGGCTGAGCCTGACGGACCATACGAAGGATCCCGTCTCGGCACCCAGGCATCTCACGGCGCCGCCGCTGGGCCATTCCGTCCCCGGCGAATAGTCGACGCAGTACAGCCTTCCGTCGCAATAGACCATGCCTGATTCCGTTTTATCGTCGCTCACGGTCTTCCAGATGTAGCGTCCGGTTGAGGCGCTGAGTGCGTAGAAACCAGCCTCCGCATCCTCTTCCGTCCCGAATTTGTCATACATTTTGGCATCGGACCGGACACTGGGGGAGAGGTATCCGTAGACGGTCCCATCCGCCGCCGTCACAATCCCGTATACATCGAGGGACCACAGTTCGGAGCCGTCGGAGAGGTCGATCGCGATCGTCCGTCCGGAAGAGGTTCTCATCCCTCCGTCCGAGGTGCTCACCACGGCGGTGCCGCCGGAGGCCGGCACTATTCCCGATACTGCGCCGGCGGTTCCGTCCGGAATGGTATATGTCCTTACCCAAATCTCCGCTCCGGTGTCCGCATTGACACAACAGAGTCTTCCCGCATAGTTCCCGGCGAGGACGGCCCTCGTTCCGCCGACATCCGTGACCGTAGGTGCCTGATAGTAGAACGAACCTCTGTCCCCCGCAGAGGGCATGTATTCCCATACCTCGGAGAATCCCTCCTCGGCATTCACGGCGAAACAACGGATACACCCGTCCCCTGTACAGAAATAGAGTCTCCCGGAATCGTATACCATGTTGGTCGCACCCTTGAAACTGCTCCCGCTGATGAGCGAACCGCCGGAGGAATCCACCGTCGGCTCGAGGGAATAATACGAGACATCCATGGAATCCGCGAGGATCGCCTCCTCTCCGCGGGGGACGAGTTCGGCGAGTATGTCTCCGTCAGTCCTGTCGAACATGAATATGTGGCTGGAACCCGTGGCCGCCAGAAGCATATCCCCGACGATCAGCGGCGTCATGATATCGTACCCGGCCTTGCTGCTGTAGGGCCTGTACCATTCCAGCTCGTGCGTCTCCGTGTTTATGCAGCACACGCAGGGATTCCCGGGATCCCCGACCTTTCCCTGTTTCCCGCCGGCCACGCAGTAAAGGTATCCGTCCGCAAACGTAAGGGCGGTGTCGATGGAGCCGCGGTCGGCATCCAGGACCCATTCGATAGGGGTCGCTATGCTTTCCGGGGCGGTGTTCCCGGAGACCATGGAATGGGACGAATCCCCGCCGAACTGCGTCCACGCCTCGGCATAATACGGCGTCGGCAGAGGGTACACGGACGAATCCGGATAATATCCCAGAGCGATAGTGCCAGAAGCGTATTTTTCACCGCCGTCCCGTTCGCCGTAGGTCCATGAGTAGGAGGACCATGTGTAGAATCTCCACGAGCACACGGATGTCTCGGAGATCCCGTCCACCGAAAGGAATGCACTGCTGTCTTCCGTATGGGATATCCCGGCAGCATCCAGTGCAGCTGCGGCTGCGGAGAAGAGCGTACTTCCGGATGCTGCATCGATCCACCGATATCTCCCGTTACCGTAGTCTATCAGGAAACCGCCGCCGTCGGAAACGTCCGGACCGGATGCGTCTGACACGGATACCGCGGGAACCGCGAACAGGACCGCGGCCAAAATGACCCAGATATGTCTCATGTCATCAGCCCCGGCTGCTGATATTTCAGATAATCCGCATAGTCATCCCCGAAGAACTTGTAGGTGCGGTCCCAGTAGTCCCGGTCGATGAAGGACTGCGGATCCACGGCCTTCGCCATAAGTTCGTATACCGCACCCAGCCTCGCCCCGGGCCTGGAAAGCAGGTCCGCGGAATCGCCGGAGAATATGTAGATCCTCTTGTTCTTGAATGCAGGTGTGTCCTTCCAGATGTCGCTCAGCGAACGGAGAACGTTATCATACTCCTTCTGGGTCGTTATCTCCCCGTCCTCGTAGATGATTACGATAATATCGGGCTGCTTGACGTAAATGGCCTCCTTGTCGACCATCGTCCAGGAACTGAGGTCCGAGAAGATGTTCGTCACGCCGATAGCTCCGAGGATGCTGTCCGCATATGTACCGCTCCCGGCCGCGAACGGCGATTCGGACGTCCCAAGCGCTATGAATCCCCTGGTAGCTTGTATGTTGGCTATGTCGCATACGCTTCCGACCGTCTCCGACAGGGCACTTATGTAGGCGCTGCCTGCGGACGAGAGACCCATAGCGCTGGCACATATCCACAGATTCTTATACAGGTCCTCCACGGACTTGACCTCGTAGAGGACAACACAGTACACGCCCGTTTTGCGGAGTTTGTCCGCCATCGTGACATGTTCACCCACACTTCCGTCGAGGAACACTATGTCGGGGGTGCATCCGACTATGAGTTCGTAATTCGGGTCGGTGTAACCACCGACATAGTTATCGGAACCCAGCCTCTCCCTGAGACTCTCGGGGTAATCGCTGTACCTGTCCGTCCCCACTATGTAGGATTCGCCTCCCGCGGCACAGACGGTCTCCGTCACAGAAGGTGCCAGCGTGATCAGGCGCAGATCTGAACCCGAACGGTTCTGCCCCCCGTCGGCGTAACTGTAGTAGGTGAACCCCGTAGCGTCCACCCCGGGCATCATCGTCGCAGTATCCGACGTACGGGCCCATGAGATGAATTTCTCGTCCCCCGTCTCATACTCGGAGGGAGAGGGCACTTTCTCCCACGAACTTCCGCGCAGGACGTACATCCCCCACATTGATGTAATCCCGTTCCCCGTTTCATTGACGGAAACGACGGAAGATCCGTCCCTGCTGAGGACGCACCCGTAACCGGCCCTGCTGCAGGCCTCCTGCAGAGCCTCCGTTCCGGTCATCCCGTCCGACAGATCCATTTTGACCCATGTGACCTCGTACTGACCGAAATCGATCATGACGCCTTCTGCATCGTCCGCCGACTCTACTGTGAGTCCCACCCCTGAAACGATGAGGAGGATTGCGGCCACTATCGCGGCGGACAGTGTTACTTTCAAAGTGATGGCGTCCATTGGAGAATCCTTCGGTCATGCGGCCACTGTACAGCGTGCGGGTACCGATGCTGTCTGCGATGCCATATGTGCGCACATATTCGATACTGGATTATGTATCCAACGGTTATAACCTTTAATGGAAAAATATAATAAAAAGGGTAAATAGGCACTCTCAGACTTCTTCGGGGATTCCGATCCGACACCTGGTTCCCACATCCCGCAGAAAAGAAGAGGGCGGAAAACTGAACCCCGCCGAGGTTCTCGGCAATCCCGCAGTTTCGATTTTCGAAGGCCTCATCGAATGCTCAAAAAAGAACTGCTGGCACATAGTCTTCGATATGAAAATGATTTGTTATAGAACCGATAAAATGCGAAAACCCGCTCACAGATTGATTTTCCTGATCTCCCTGAACGGGTCTGCGAACCTGAATCTGGTAGAACGGGTGTGTCCTTCCTTCTCCAGCACCCCGAGATTCACCAGTTCGGACAGTTTGTTCCTGACAGACTGTTCGCTCAGGCCCTTCACCCACGCTGCGGCATCGGAAAGGGAGAACCAATCCTTTTCCGAACGGGATCTCAGCGCAATGATTCTCATGTTTCCGTCCATATCCTTCAGAACGTCCTTCGATGAGAACTCCTCCAACGCCTCCTGATACGCATCGCAGATGCAGTCGATGAAGAACCTCACGATCGGAGTGTAATCCGCTGTCTGATCCGTGTACTCCAGGAGGGAATAGTATACCGAACTTTCCTTCAGAATCTTGTCCTCCGCCTTGCACAGACCGAACCTTTCGAAACCCAGTTCCTGCATGAGTACATGGAAAAGAGACCTTCCGCAGCGTCCGTTCCCTTCGGTGAAAGGATGGATGCTCTCAAACTCATGGAAGAACAGTACTGCGGTCACTACCGATTCATATGGTGATTCGGAAACCCAGCGGAGCAGATCCTCGAGTTCCGACTCAACATGGACCGCGGGACAGGCAATGAATGTCTCGGTACCGTTCTCTGAGATCACACTCATCTCTTCATCGGTTCTGATTGCGCCGGGATCGCAGTCCTCGCCCGTACCGGCCATCAGCATATTATGCATCCCGGAAACGGTATCCAAGGTCCACGGCAGAGAAAAACGGTCTTTGAAAAAATAAGAATATAGATGATTTATCAATTCCTGCTCGGGCCCGGGATCGGCAACGATTCTCTTGCACCCTGATTCCGCAATGCGCTTGGATGATTGCCTGACGGCTTCCAGGGACAGAGGATTTCCTTCTATTTTGGTGGTCCAATGTACATTGACCGCATGCGCATCGGCGACCAGTTCCATATAGTCCTTAAAGGTCAGTATGTATCCGCTCAGCATCCGGTCGGCAGAACGAAGATATGAGATTTTGTCACGGTACACTTTATCTATCCGGACTGCAGCCTGATTAAGGTTTTTGCGTTTATGTCTGACAGGATAGTAATCTACGGAGTATCTGCGATAATTACTATAATCAACTGTCATAATAGCATGTATTTTTTATTCGATATATAAATACTACCTATATTGTAACATTGAATTATGCTAATTAATTATTATAATTGTATGATATCCCGCGAGATTGATGAGGGAACATCATGCCGCAGAAAATACCCGTCGACAGACTAAAAAAATCCTGATATACGGGATAAACCCGATACTCGCAACGGATGCTGAAAATAACGGACGGGTGAGCGGGCCCGCCGGAACTCGGAAAAGGCATTAGCCAGCAGGGAAATTTCATGGTGTATTGAGGCCTGTTAAGGTGTTATTGCACGTGCATTAAACATTGAAAAAACTATTGAATCAATCAGTCGTTGAACTCATCTTATAACAACCTAACCCTTTTATTCTCCCTCTTTATAGCATAATCTGTCTCAAACAGGAGACTCGGCAGAGGGATGTGGCTGTCAGGCGACCAAACACTGCCATTTTCAAGAATTACGAATGTTCAAAACAAATCTGGAAGATATTTTCTCATTCATTCAGAACTGCAGCCTGCATCAGTCAGTTTCATGACCCCTTCATTCTTGGTAAGCATCAATTCCAAATGGTCACCGCTGTTATCCCATACGTCGGCATGATCCGCCAGTTCAAGATACTGGGGAAGGTAAGTCATCGTCCGCTCGAATCTTGCAAACAATTTGTCTTTCGGAACATCATGTCCGCCAAGCCTGACACGTTCCTGGACCCTTTCATAACATCTTTCAGGAGTACCGGCCGTCACGAAAATGAAGTCGATATAATACCGGAATCCTTGGCCCTTTTGACGAAATCGAGTTTGTCCTGCCTTGATGCGACAGTCTCAAATCCGAAAGAAATTCCCTGTGACAGAAGTCTTTCGCAGAGAACCTCGCAGGAATCCATAGAAATCTTGTATCTTTCAACAGGATCCGCAATATCTCCCGAAAGTCCCCTGGCGTAGTTGTCCGGGTTGATAATCTTATCCAGGCTTATACTCAGACGGGCACTGTGGACCAGCGAGGATTTCCCGGAACCGTTAGGGCCGGCAATCACTAGCAGACGTTTGCCCTGGTCACTGGACATCGGAATCTTCCTCTACACCGTATTTCTCGGGAGATTTCAGATCCTTCGAGGGGACGGGGTCGAAAATACACCTGTAGTAGAACTTGGAACCAGGGCCTACTTTCTTCACTCCTGCCTTGTATTCCACAGTGGCTGTAAGAGACTCCATATCCTCACTCAGTAGACAAACTCATCTGGAATATAAATGAACTGCAGTGTTAAAAATGTCCATCGCCCATGAGACACTATGGCCACTACCCAGCAACCGAACACACGGGTCTTATCAGAATAACATTCAATGCCCCTGTTTAATATAAACAATTTCACTCCCAAAAATCACAATATTTTGATAAAATTGATAAAATCCATCAAAAAGTAGCGATCCCGCCGGAACTCTGGACAATATCCAACAAGTGAAACTTCACAGGAAACGCCGCAACCCCCAGGTCTGCGATGTTTTTATAAAATATACTATCACAGAATCATCTTCCAATCCTGCACATGCCGATTTGAAATATGTACCTAGGGTCAGTGGGTGGCGTGTATCGACAGGGCTACATGGATGATGATCAGAAGCAGAAGGACTGCTGCCATTACCCTGTGGGAGGTTATCCATTTCATCTTCTTCTTTTTCATCACATGATATGATATGCACAGCACCAGAGCTACAATCAAGCATACAAAACCGGATACTGCACTGATACCCAGATTTACTTCTGATAATGTAAAGATGGCATGGAGCGCTACAACCGCTATGAAGACGGATACAATCTGCCGGTGGTATTTGCGGGTGAATTTGGCAATACGGGAATCTTTCTTCTTGTTGAAAACAAACTTCAACAGAAGGGAAAGAAATACGATCAGCCCGATCCATCCGGTAACGTCTCCCAGCATGCGGAAAACATATTATCCGGACTATATAACATTCTGGCCTTGCATCAGCAACCCCGTTATTCACAGGACCGATATAGCAAGAAAGAATCCTGCAATAGCCCCGATCAATACAACGGAAGCCTTGTTGATGTATTTCCCTATATATGTCCCGGATTCTTCAATCCACTCCGAACACAAAGTATACGGCCGTTTTTCATCGAAAATAGCGGGCCCGCCGGGATTCGAACCCGGGTCCGGGGCTCCGGAGGCCCCTATGCTATCCAAGCTATACTACAGGCCCCTTACCGTGTAAAATAATCAGAGATCAGGAAAACGCAGCCGGGGTGCCAGCCCCGGCATATGGCCCCATTTGAGAGGGACGGAGCCTTGGAGATTTCCATTCACTCTTTTTTGTTGAATTCGGTGTAGCCGCACTTTCCGCAGGAGGTGCGGTCTTTGTGGACGGCCATGAAGACGCCGGGTCCGCACTTGGGGCAGACGGGTTTGGTCCTCACGAGCTTGTCGCCTTCGACGGTGTATGCGTCCCTCTTCGAGACTTCTTTCTTGGGTGCTGCTGCTTTCTTTGCCATTCGAATCACTCCGCGGGGGCGTCCTCTTTCTTCTCGTCCGCTGCGATGCCGTTCCTCTTCAGAAGGTGCTCTTCCTCGCATGCGAGGGCCGCCTTCTTGTTGGCGTAGATCTTGGCGTATCCTTTGGTCTTGCCGACACCGTACTCCCCGGCGAGCTCGTCTACGACGACGCATACCCTCTGGGTGGAGTACCTCTTGGCGAGGTCCTCGGCAACGGCGTTCCTTCCGGGAGTGGACTCCCTCTCGTGGTCGACAACGAAGCGAACCTCTTTCCTGTTGTACAGGGGGTTCTCCCTTTCGCAGATTATCTCCATTTTCATATTATCTCCTCCATACTTTCGAGCAGTTCCCCGAAGTATGTTTTGGAAGGTCCGTCCGTGTCGACGGCCTTCATCCCTCTCCCGGGCCACCCGTAGATGACCACCGCGCCTTCGGGAGCCAGAAGGACACACGGCAGAAGCGCCAAGTCCTCCTCCCCTTCGACACGGATGATCCCTGCGGACCTCCCGGCCAATGCGTTTCCGACGGCGTCGAACAACTGGGACGTCACCGTCCCGGCCGGATTCGGCACCACCGTCTCCGCCAGACCTGCGTCCCTGACGAGGTCGGCGAATCCGGTGAGTTCGCGTCTCTCAGTGTATCCGTCGTAGACGGACAGGAGAGGCACGATCCCGTGCTTCCTCACCGTCAGCGAGACCACGTCGCCGACGGTGATAATGATGTGTTTAGCGTGAATTTCATCAAGATCGCTTTCGGATATGTCATACCCGACGGGCTTTTGGAAGATCTCCCTCAGTTCGGGGGTGAGTCTTCTGCCCGCAGACATACCATCAGCGAACCTTGAGAGCATACTGGCCGTTGGCCGTTATGCCCATCCTCTTGGCAATCTCCGACTTGGTGTAGTCGGCGATGGCCACCATGCCCTGCCAGTCCTTGCTGGTCTCTCCGCCGCAGCGGGGGCACGTGTCATCCTCGGTGATGAACTGGCAGGACTTGCAAGCCCTGAAGACCTGTCTTACCGCCATCACTCGTCGCCTCCTTTCTTCTTTTTCTTGGGCTTCTCGGCGTCGGATTCGGCGTCGCCCTTGTGTTTGTTGACGTCCTGCTCGATCCACTCGAGTTTTCCGAGTCCGGGCTGACGCATGGTGAGTCCGATCTTGCTGTCCTGGGGAGTCTTCTCGTTGAGGTCGATGCTGACGACCCTCACTCTGACCCTGTCCCCTACGGCAAGCGTCCTTCCGCTCTCCTTCCCCACGAGCCTCTGGTTGGCCTCGTCGACATCGACGTGGTCATCCATCACCTGGCTGACGTGGAGGAGTCCGTCCAGAGGACCGAACCTGATGAAGGCGCCGAAGTTGAGGACCTCCACGACGGTGCCTTCCACGATCTCATTGTCCCTGAGGGTGAACACGAGCTGCTTGAACTTGACTGTCTGATAGACCGCCCCGTCCCCGTGGACGATGCGTCCCGGGCCCTCGGGCACGACGTCTCCGACCAGCACCGCGATGGACTTGTCCTCTTCCAGCCTGCCTTCGAAGGTCTCGCTGGAGAGTGCGCCGATGACGTCCGATATATCCTCTCCGAGTTTGGACGGGGGGACGCGGACGATCTTCTGGGCTTCAGTTATCATATACATGGCGGATCCTCTTATACGGGCGGATTAGAGCGACCCTATATTAAAAGATAACGAGGGCGGTTTTTATTTATATTATAGAGGGGGACGCACCAGCGGACCGGTCCTCAGACCGCGTCCCGCGGCCTCCTCCGAAAGGGGGACGTCCCTGCCCGCCCCGTGCCCGGACACGATGCATATGCGGGCATCGTCGCGGTATCCCGTACCGACCGTCGCAACCGGGTTCACCGTCTCCTTACCGGAGATCGTGCGGATGAGGGCGGAACCTATGTCGCACGTCAGCGCCACGACCGTGTCGAAATCTCCGGAAATCTCCGTCTGGCACTTACGTATGTTGGAGGCGATGCATGATGCTCCGACGGCCGCCGTGCCGACTGCGTCTATACCGTCCTCCCTCAGTTTCGCAGCCAGGGCGGCGGCGTTGTCCGCACCCCCCACATCGCACAGTCTGGCACATGTGTTGCACGTCCATATCAAAACCCTCTTCCCGACCAATATATCCCTGAGTTCGGGATATGTGCGGTCGCAAAGCATCATCTGCATGGGAAAACCTGCGTGAAAATCCGATCTGGGTCAATTCCTTTTGACACCGAGCATCCTGTCCACAAGGGCGACTATCTCTCCTGCCGAGGAGGAGTATCCGGTGGCCCCGATCTCGTCGCACCATTCCTGGCTGCAGGGCGCTCCCCCGACGGCCGTCTTAAACGGTTCGTTCTCCTCTCTGAGATGGCGGATGAGGTCTTTCTGCGCCACGAGAGTCGTGGTCATGAGTGCGGAAGCGCCTATGAGGTCGGCCCTGTATTCCCTCGCAGCCTCGATGAACCTGTCGGGGCTGACATCGGAACCGAGGTCTATGACTCTGTACCCGGCCCCCTTCAGCATGGCGCAGCAGACGCTCTTGCCGATCTCGTGGATATCTCCCTGGACGGAGCCCATAACGACCGTGCCTTTGTGGTTCCCGGCATTCTTCTCCAGAGTCGGCGCGATGACCGCCAAAGCGGCCTCCATGGCCTTGGAGGCGGCGAGGATCTGCGGAAGGAATATCTTCCCCTCGTTGAACTCATCGCTGATCTGCTCCATCCCTTTCCCGAGACCTTCGTCGACGATCTCCGCGGGATCCATCCCCGCATCCAGGGCGGAATGCGCGGCCGCGGCGGCCTTCCTGAAATCCATTGATGCGACGGACTCTTTCAGGTCTCTCAGAATGTCTTCCCGTCCGCCAGCCATGATACCGCATCCGTCCGCATATGCCGGAGTCTGCTGGCTCCGTGCACAACGTGCCTGTATCCGCTCCGTCCGTATTATAGGTTGCGCAGGAACTTCTGCGTGTGCGGGCGTACATATAAATAACACGGCAATCTGGGACACGCAGTGATATAAATGGTCGCAAAAACCGCCTCGGAAAAAGAGAAGATGAAGAAACAGCTGAAGAAAGTCCCCGTCAAGGATATCAAGGTCTCCAAGGCCATGACCGTGGACGACATGCTTCAGGCAATGGGACGCGCCGGAGGATTCACCGCCCAGAAACTGGCCGATGCCACCGACATCGCCGAGAAGATGGTGAAAAAGGAAGGGTGCCTCAAGATCCTGTCCTTCCCCGCCTGCATTATGGCCACCGGTACCCGCGGAGTCATCGTCGACATGGTGAAAAACCACATGGTGGACCTCATCATCACCACCTGCGGATGCCTCGACCACGACCTATCCAGGCTCTACGCCGCCTACTACAAGGGCGACTTCATGATGGACGACGCCCTCCTCAGGCAGAACGAGGTCAGCAGGCTCGGGAACGTCCTCGTCCCCGACGACTGCTACGGATACGTCCTGGAAGACAACCTCCTCCCCATGTTCGACGAGATCTTCGCCGAGACCCAGTCCATGTCCACCCACGAGATCATCGACAAAGTCGGCGAGAAGATCGCAAACGTCAGGGGACATGAGGACAGCCTCCTCTACTGGGCCCACGTCAACCACGTGCCCATCGTCGTCCCCGGGATCACCGACGGATCCTTCGGATGTCAGCTCTGGATGTACTATCAGACCCACAGGAAGCTCAGGATCGACCTGTTCGCCGACGAACAGATGCTCTCCGAGATGACCAACGAGGCGAAGAACACCGGCGCGATCATCATCGGCGGAGGCATCTCCAAGCACCACGTCATCTGGTGGAACCAGTTCCGCGGAGGACTTGACTACTGCATCTACCTGACCACTGCGGAGGAGTACGACGGTTCCCTGTCCGGAGCCAGGATCAGGGAGGCCGTCTCCTGGGGCAAGGTGAAGGCCAACGCCAAGAAGATGACCGTCGAGGGCGATGCGACCATCACCCTCCCGCTCATCTACGCGGGCCTCGTCAACAGGCTCTTCTGATGGCGAACAAGAAGATCCTCATACTCCCGGGGGACGGCCCCGGGCCGTCCGTCATGGCGGCGGCCGAGAAAGTTCTGAAGGCCGCCGCCCCGGGGATAGACATCATCCACGGGGAGATAGGAAGGACTGCCTGGGAACACACCTCAAAGGTCCTGCCGGCGCCCACGGCCGACATGATAGCCGCTGCGGACGCCATCCTGTCGGGCCCCGCGGACATATCCGGGATCGGCGGACGCGACCCCTTCTGCGACATAAAGCGGCAACTGCACCTGTGTGCGGAAATCTCCGAATTCCGTACCCTCTGCGGCGGCCCCGACACTGACCTCCTTTTCGTGAACCAGTGCTCCGATGCGGCCACGCCCGTAAGGGAGAACGAGGTCCTGGACGGAGTCGTCTCCGAGATTGACACAGAGGACGATTCCCTGACCGAACTCTTCGGCGTATGTATGAGTGCGGCGGAGAGGGCCGGAAGGAACAGAGTGTGTCTCGTCGGAGGGACGGGACTCTTCGCATCCTCCGAAAAACATATGCTGGACTGTTTCCGCTCGTGTTTCGCAGGAAGCGGATTCAAAACCGAAACCATGTCGGCCGAGGAAGCGGCCTGCGGCCTTGTAAGCGAACCCGGACGTTTCGACGTCATCGTATCTGGAAGATCCTCCGGAGGATATCTGAGAGGGATCCTGACAGGACTCGTCGGCGGAAGCGGTATCATTCCGGTCTCTTACATAGGCGGCGGAAAGGGTCTGTTCATGCCGTCCCGTGTCTTCGGAGACTGGGAGGAACGGAGATCGCGGAACCCGACCTCCGCCATGCTTGCGGCCGCGTCTCTGCTCCGCTTCGTAGGCAAAGAAGAAGGATACATCACGATACAGAGAGCCGTGGAGAACATGTACCTCTGCGGACACACCATGCCCGGCATAGGCGGGGGAGACCTGTCCCCGGAGGAATTCACCGCAGAGATACTGGAACGCGTGCAGGCAACAATGATTTATCACCGCACCTGAATACAACATACCCAGAGGAACGGAAATGGAAGATATCGGACACCGCTCGACCGTCGAGGCCGCACTCAGATTCGAAAAGACCGACAGGATCCCGGTGAACAATTTCGCACTGGTGACAGCCGCCCGCAGCAACGGAATACTGGTCAAGGATGCAAGATACGAACCAAAGGTATCGGCCCGCGTATCTGTGGATTACGCCATGAAGACAGAGTCCGATTTCGTCAAACCGGTGGTGGATTCCCAGGTCCCGTTCCTGGACATGGGCATGGATGTCCGTTTCCCGGATGACGATTACGGATCCGTGCATTCGAAACTCGTATCGAAATGCGAAGACATCGACGATCTGGCATTCTTCGACCCCTATGCGGCGAAGGAGTGCCCACACTTCACCAAATGTTTCGTCGAGGCCCTCGAGGAGACTGCCAGAATCCTGCCGGAGGACCTGCACATATGCGGCCTCACCTGGGGCCCCATAACGACCGCGGGGTATCTGATGGGTGTGGAGGACCTTCTCATGGCCGCCATGCTGGGGGAAGAGGACACCGTGAAGAAACTGGTCTCCAAATGCGCCGGATTCGTCGCAGACCAGCAGATCAGAATGGTCGATGCGGGTTCCACGGTCATGTGGATGGCGGACCCCACGTCCTCCTGCGACATCATCTCCCCCGACATGTTCGGGCCGTTCTCCGCCGATGCGATAAAGGAGACCATCTCCCGCGTCGAAAAGAAGTACGACATCCCGGCATTCCTCCATATCTGCGGGAACACCGGGCCTATCATCCCGGAGATAGCGGCCACGGGTGCGGACTGCCTCAGCTTCGACCATGCCGTCCCCGCGGGCACGGCAAGGGAGAAGGCCGGAAGGAAGCTGGCACTTATGGGGAATATCGATCCCATCGCCTACATAATGCAGGGTACACCGGAATCCGTGACCGCCGAATGTAACAGGATCATCCGCGAAGCCGGGACGGATGGAGGATTCATTCTCGCCCCCGGGTGCGAGACCCCCATCTCCTCGCCCGACGCCAACGTCATCGCGATGGGCAGGGCGGGAAAGGAGTTCAGGGACTGAGCCCGTCCGGCTCAGTCCGACTTTTCGGCCCTTTTCTTCTGCTTCCTCGCAGGGTCGTCGACATACTGCAGGAGCAGTATCCCTCCGATCAGCACCGCCAGGAACAGAACCTGCAGTCCGCTGAGGAGCTGGCCGTAGAACACCAGCCCGAAAATAGTAGACAGCACCGTTCCGCAGCCGGTCCAGGCCGCATAGGAACTCCCCACGGGCAGACCCATGCGGAATCCCATGTACAGGAACCATACGCTCACGAGACTGATGCCGAACGTCACCGGGGTCCAGAAGAGATCCGTGAATCCGTCGGACATATTCATCGTCGTGGCCCATATGGCCTCGAACAGACCTCCGACGAATATCATGACCCAGGGGTTGATTCTCATGCGCTTCCCCCCACGATCTCGAGCCCGGATATGCCGATGAGGATCATCATAATTGCGACGACCTTGCCCATGCTTATGGTCTCGGAGTAGAACACTTTACTGATGAATATGGTGACCAGCGCACCGACCGCCGTCCACACCGCATAGGATATGCCGACACTCATCGTCTTCATACCCTGGGACATGAAGAAAAGACTCCAGAACATGAAGAATGCGGATATGCAATACCACATCCATTTCTTCTTTGCATCGTCGGGATACGTCCCGCCCTTTTCCAGTGTGAATACCCAGGCGGGTTCGAAGAACCCGCCGATTATCAGGAATATCAATCCGTCCATGACTTATACCTCGGTTCTGCGTCATACACTTAAACTAAACGGTTTGGCCCGCGGATGCGGGATTCCTCACGCGGAGAACCGGAGTATCCTGTCAGTCTCTTCGAACAGGTCGTAGTGCAGACCTACATCGGAATAACTGACTGCCATAACTATTTTCACACCCTGGTATTTATTTAATCGTTGGTACGAATCCGTTTTTCAAGGCCCTCGACCATCGTACGGAACTCGTTCTGCGTGGCAATCCTCTTGCCCATGTCCGCCACGAGGTCGAACACATGCTGCACGGAGCGTCCGCCGGACTCGATGTCCTTCTCGGGCTGCGCGACACCCGCCAGGTGTCTGTGGGGCACCACGATGGAGGTGATCGTGCTGGCACCTGCGTCGAGTCTGGATTTCATGCCTTCTATCCCCTCGACGTCCAGCGTGGCGGGTATGAACCTGTCGGGGAAGAGCAGTCTCATGACGGCTATGGATTTCAGCTCCATGTTGGAATCCATAGGTTCCAGCGTCTGCAGCGGGGTTCCCGCCTGGGGGACGAAAGTCATACAGCGGATCTGTTCGCATTTCTCCGCACCCATGGCGAGGATGGAATCGGCCCTGTCGGCCATGGTCTCGCCGAGGCCGACCATCATGCCGTCCTCCGTGAGCATCCCCGCTTCCCTGGCCCACACCCTCTGGTTGAACCTGAAATCGAAGTCCTGACCCACACGGAGTCTGGAATAGAGACTGCGGTTGTGGGTCTCCTGATACACCGCATAGAAGTCCGCACCGGCGGCCTTCAGCTTCGGCATGGCCTCTTTCCGCACTGCGCCGGGCGACACCATGATCGAAATGTCCAGCGCCTTCACGCGGGAGACGATGTCCAGAAGTTCCGAGTAACCGTCGGCGTACATCTGCTCGTCCTCGCCCATGGTGAGGTCCACGAGATCTATGCCCGCATCCTTGAGGTCGGCGGCCAGTGCGACGATCTCCTCGGGGGTCTTCCTGTACCTGTCTATTCCGTTCGTCTGCCTGTAGTAGCAGAATGTGCAGTTGTTGTGGCAATACGTGGAGAAATAGACGAACCCGTAGGCGAAAACCTGTTTCCCGAACTGCCTGTCGCGGACCTCCCTCGCCTCTGCGAAGAGGTCCTCCATATCCCTGCCCTCGGCAGAAAGAAGTTTAACGATGTCGTCGGCCGTCGCCGGCGCACCGTTCCTTACCGCATCCAATACATCGCTTATCTCCAAAGATGTCACCTTGCATGAACCTTCCAACGGCCCTAGCACTGTGCAGCCTCGGAATGAACCCCGTTTCGTTCAGGAAGATCCAAAGAGGGGACCGCACAGCTGAGCGGCCCCGTCCTAAGCGTTCATACTGGATGGTAAGGTGCACAACATAATAAAGAGTTGGATGGAATAGGTCCCCGAATGTCATATGCGTTCAGCGGCCGCGTATCTGCGCCAATGCCCTGAACACGGCCATGGCGGCGTAATCCGGCATCCTGGCGGCGTTGTAATCCTCGGGCAGACCCTCCTTGCTGTTGGATGCCCTGAAGTCCCCGTCATCCATCACGCAGTCTATCAGACGGGACACGGAACCTCCGCATTCGCCGATTCCGTACATGCGTACGCCCGCGGCCCTGCATATCTCCGCGCATTCATCCTCAGTAAGCCTGATCTCCGCGAAATCCCCGATCCCGTTCTGCTTCGCGTAGTACTCCAGCTTCTTTCTGGGCATCATGACCGACAGAACGGTTTCCGTATTCTTAAAAGAGTCTGAAAAAGACTGTCTTCCGTATGCGGCCTTACAAAAAATTCCGTGTACCATCGGCAGACTTAATCATACGCGGCCCCATTGAGGAACCATGGAAAACAGCGGAGAGCTGATCAGAAGCGCGTACATCGACAGACTGTCGAAACTGAAGGGAAACGGCATGGTCAAGGCCCTGACCGGGATCAGAAATGTCGGGAAGACCTCGATCCTCCGCCAGTTCCGCAACGGTCTGATCTCCGGAGGGATGTCCGAGGGCTCCGTCATCTGTCTGGATGCAGAATCACCGGACTTCGCCGGCGTGAAAGGGACCGACAGCATGGTGGAGAAGATCAGGGCCGCCGCAGGCGACCTCGGCTTCTACGTACTCATGCTCGACGAACCGGAAAGGATCGACGGCTGGACTGCGGCCCTCTACAATCTCCTGCAGGAGGGGAAATGCGACATATACGTCACCTCATCCTCAGATCTGGGGCCCATCCTCAAAGGCTCCTCCATAAAAGACAGAGTGCAGGAGATCCGCGTGGATCCCCTCTCCCTGAAGGAATTCATGGAACTCAACGGTCTGCAGGACCCGGTGTCGGCCTGCGAAGCATATGTCAGGATCGGAGGTCTCCCGGTCGTCAGGGCATCCATGGACGGTCCTCTCGCCGCCGCGGTACTGAGGGGAACCCTGGCAGATATCCTGTTCAGCAGTACGCTGGGCCTCGGCGGAGGAGACGACTCGGAGAGACTGAGGACCCTCCTGAACTTCATAATGGCACATCTGGGACAGTCCATGCAGATGAAGGACATCTCCGACACGGTGGACAGAAACCAGCTCTTCGCCGACAAGTACGTCAGGGCCCTCACGGGGAACTTCGCATTCTTCGAACAGGAGGACGAGGGGTCCAAACTCCTGAAGAGCCAGTCGAGATATTATGTCACGGATGCGGGACTCAGGTACTGCGTCGGCGGCGCCCCGACCGACTGGGAAACCTGTACGACGGGCGCACTGTATTCCGAACTGATGAGGAGAGGATACTCAGTCAGGATAGAGAAGGACGGGAACGGGATATCGTTCGTCGCCGACACCCCCAAGGGGAAGACATGGTACTCGGTATCATCCACATATGTTCCAGACGGCGATTCCGGCAAGAGATTCGGTTTCGGACTCAGAGGCGGCAGAAGAACCGTCAGGATCGTACCGCGTTCTGAGCTGCAGAACGACGGAATGGATCTCTCCGACCTCCTTCTGGAGAAAGACCTGGTCTCCTGAACTTCTCCCGACGGTTCGGAAAACTCCAAACCCTTTCCCGCAAACCTCTTAAAACACCCGGAACGAATGACCCAGATACGGGAAACCGGATCTGAGCGGAATGAAATAAAGGTATGCGCAAGCGAATTTAATGGAATAAGTGGTGCAAGGGACGTGATTTGAACACGCGGACCGCTAAGGACAAGGCCCTCAACCTTGCGTCGTTGGCCATGCTTGACTACCCTTGCACTTAACATTCCCCATATCGGACTTGTTTATAAGACTTTTTATCAGACCGTTTCCGGAGGGTTCTAAAAAAGATAAATAAACGTCCGCAGATAGGGAATCCGTCAATAGAGAGAGGACGGCCGACGGTAGGACTTCGGTCCAGCTGAGGAAGTTCCCTCCTCCACGGGCAAAGATGAGCCGGGAAATCCGGCAGGGCGAGAGCTCTGGCAAGGGCCCAGAAACGACACAGTTCCGGTAACAAGGATGATCCGTCCGTCGGTGACGTTCCCGGAAATTTGGTGAAACGGCGACTCCTCATCGGAGCAAGCTCATACAGCCGGGATGAGATGCCTGCGACCGGCGGGTAGAGTGCGTTAGTTGAATGCCGTCTGAAACAGAAGGGGGGCTACTACTCTGAATTGACACCCTCCGCCGGGCCCGTGCCCGACGGATACTTTTTTTAAATTGACTGAGGATAGGTCTGTATGGCACTCGACCCGAAAATCAAGGCCGTCGGATTCGACATGGACGGCACATTCATGCATACCCAGGTGGACTATCTCAGACTGGCCCGCGTGGTCCGCGATGAGTTCGAGAGCCTCGGCGTACCGGACAGCGTTCTTCAGGCCGACAATTACAAATTCACCATGGACGGCGGTATGAATTGGCTCCGCGAAAACGGGAAATCCGAATACATCGACGGTCTCAACGACCGCATCGGAAACCGTGCGACGGAAATCGAAATGGAGAATGCCGATGTCGCGGTCCCGTATCCGGGAGCCGTCGAAGTCCTTGACCTGCTCAAGGAAAAAGGATACAGGGTCGGGATACTCACCAGAGGAGGCCGCAGATATGCGACCAAGGTACTGGGGGAATCCGAAGTCCTGAGTAAGTTCGACGCCCTCGTGGCAAGGGACGATTACCCCGAGGAAGAGGCCAAACCGAACCCGTTGGCGATGGATCATCTGGCCGCCGCACTGGGCGTCAGAAGCAATGAGATCCTCTATGTGGGGGACGGCCTGGTGGATTTTATGACTGCCAGTGCATCGGGGGCGCAGTTCATCGGCGTGGAAACGGGCCCGAACGATGCAAAACTCTGGAAAGAGAAGGCGGGAGACGGCGTGAAGACGATCCCGAGCGTGGCGGATCTCGCCGGCCTGATCTGATCAGACAAGGTCGTCGAAATCTCCGGGACGCCTGTCCCGGTTCAGCCACCTGTTATCGGTATCCAGAAGGATGTCGCGGTATTTCAGATCGGTCCTGTCGCGGAAATCCTCGCTCTCCCAGAATTCATTGGCGGGGTTCTCGCGGAAAATGACCGCATCCGCACCGCATATACCTTCTTTCCTGAGCTGTTCTATAGAGAGTGCCACCAGGGTGTGACCGATACCGCGTCTGCGGTATTCCGGATCCACGACAAGGTGGTAGAATCTGCCGCTGCGGCCGTCGCTTCCGCAGAGGACCACTCCGATGAGCCGGTCGCCGTCAAGGGCGGAGAAACAGAACTGCCTGTTCCTTTCCAGGAAACGGGATATACTCTCCTCCGAATCCTCCTTGCTGGTGACCCCGATGCCCCCGCTCTCCATCCACAGCCTGTGGGCTGTCAGATAATCCTTTATGTCTGCATTGCGGAAGGAGAACGTATCGGAGTCTGCAGTCATCGGACGGTCAATATGCTCCAACTGTTTTATAGTATCGTTTTCAAACGCTGGCACATGTGTTCCGGAACATCTGTTATTCCATGGGGAACTCTAACGAATTCTCCTTGGCGATGTTCCGTGCCAGATTCTTGGAGAGCATTCCTATCTCCATCCATGCGGCATCGAATATGGCATTGGGGACGAGACACGGTATGGACAGAGGCTGCCTGATCTCTGGATCTACGACTCTGCTGCCTTTCCATTCGACGACATCCGACAGGCGGATCTCGTTCCCGAGGAGGTTCGCATAATTCATGACATTTTTGCAGTCAGAGACGATGGTTATCTTCACGGTGTCCCCGTCATCCCGCAGTTCCGCAGTCACTTTGGTGGTCTTGCTGCAGGTCCTCATACGGACGTTCACGGCCGAAGACATGAATCGGGAATGCAATCCGGGACACTTACGGAAGGCGGTGCGGATCCGACACGATGTGCCAGATGATGAAAACAATATGTAAAAGAGGTGGATGGGGTGCCGGTTTCCGGCACCCCGTGTCTGAAAGGTTTACTCGTACCCGCGTCCGAGGACGTGCTTCCTGTCTTCGGCCCTGGCCTCGTCGGTGCGGTTCTCCTTGAACCTCTCAATGTTGTCGGCGAAGGTGGTGTTGGGCGGCAGGAGCTTCTTGACGGTCTGCATCAGGGCGCTGCCGAGAGTCATGAGGCCGTGGCTCATGTTGATGCCGAACCTGGTCATTCCGCAGACAACGTGTCCGGGGTTCATGACGTCGTGGCTGTCCTGGAAGGTCTTGAACTCCCTCATGAGGCGGACGGTGTTGGCGTCGTGGATGTTGTCGAGGTTCCAGGCGAAGAAAATACCGAATCCGGTGGTCCTTCCGCCGTACTCGACGGCCCTGTCTCCGAGGTAGAAGTTGAATGCGAATGCAGTCATTCCGAGCAGAGATTCATCGTCCTTGAAGTAGTAGGGCATGAACAGCGCCGTGTTCCTGTCGACTATCTCTCCGATGACTCCTCCGAGCTCCATCTTCATGACCTTGAATCCCTTATAGCACTCGTCGATGAAGTCGCCCCATATGTTGGCGGGGGTGATGACCTCTGCGGGGATCTCTCCGACTCCGACCTTCCTTGCGCGGAACTCGTAGCACCTCTCCTCCCACTCGTGGGGTCCGACGGAGGGATCCTCGACCTTCTTTCCGCCGTTGGCGGCGAAGATCTCGTCTGCCGCAGCCTCCTCGAGGGCCACATGCTTCTCGTCGCCCTGGAGGGTGATGAGAATGATGTTCTTTACGTTGGGGGCGTGCACGCTCGCCCTCCTCTGGTTCTCGAAGTGGTGGGAGTCCGACCAGGAGATGTGGTAGGGCCTGAGGCTCGGGTGGGCGATGATTGCCTGGATGGCGGCGTCCGCGTCGCCGAGGTAGTTCTCGAACTCGTAGGCGACAGGCTTGATGATTCCTGCGGGATGGACTTTCAGGGTCACGGATGCGAACAGGCAGAGGGTTCCCTCGGAACCGGCGAAGAACTGGTTGAGGTTGTAACCTGCGGCATAGTCTCCGATGTTACCGTATCCGGTGTTGATGACGGTTCCGTCGGGGAGGACCGCCTCGATGTTGAGAACATTGTCTTTCGCGCTTCCGTACTTGTAGGATCCGATACCCATTCCGTTGGTGGAGAGCCATGCTCCCACGGTGGCTGCGGGGAACGAGGAGGGGGTGGAACCGATGACGAATCCGGCCTCCTGGCACTCATCGAAGACCTCTTTCCAGGTGGCTCCGGCCTGTGCGGTGACGGTCATAGCGGCGGCGTCGACGGTGACTTTGTTCATCCTCGAGGACATGTCGACGACGATACCTGCGTTCGCAGGCTGGGAGCCGCCGAGTCCCCAGGTGGAGTTTCCGCGGGGGGTCACGGGGATGCCTTTTGCGTAGGCGACCTTCATGATCTCGGACAGCTGGGAGGTCTTGGAAGGCCTCAGTACGACATCGGGAATGTTGTTGAATGCCAGGCCGGCCATCTTGGGAAGAGGCGCGAGGTCGTGGCAGTAGAGAAGGAGTTCCTCGGGGTTCGCATTGACGTTGTCCTTTCCGAGAATCCCGACGAGTTCGGCGATGACGGCGTCGTCGATCTCGCGGCCGAGCTTGTCGCCGTTCTTCACTTTCTCGGAGTTGTCGCGGGACCTGAGGTACGATTTGAGGTTGTTCATGTAGGCGGCGGTGGCCTCGTCATGGACTTTGTCGACCTTTCCGTTGCAGAATGCGCGGCAGGTGGTCCTTCCGCCCATGGACTCGGCGAGTGCGGTGAGACTGTCTGCGCACTTCTCGCAGATGTGGAAGAATGCGGTGTAGGGGTCTGCGAACATTCCGGAGACCTCGTACTCGGCAGCGTCCACAAAGTCGGCCCACCTGACTGCGGGGATGATGACTCCCTTGGAGCTTCCGCAGGAGCACTGGGGGACTTCGGTCTTGGTTCCGCCGTTGGCGGCCATGATCTCGTCGGTGTCGGCGATGTCGAGGTCGACGAACTTCTCGTCGCCCTGGAATGTAAGTGCCAGAACATTCTTTCCGCCCTTGTTGCCGTAGCAGAAGCAGTAGGGCACGATGCCGGCACTGCGCATGACCGCCTGTACGGCGGGGGCTGCGGCGGAGAGCTTGCCGGCGAACTCGTAGGCGACGGATTTCTTCACTCCGGCGGGGACGAGTTTGAGAGTTGCGGAAACGATTACTCCGAAGGTGCCCTCGGAACCAGATACGAGCTGGTTGAAATTGTATCCGGACATGTATGCCCCGATGTCGTTGTATCCGGTCTCGACGACGGACCCGTCGAAGAGAACGAGCTCCACGTTGAGGACGATGTCCTTGGAGGAGCCGTACTTGTAGGTTCCGACACCGACGGTGTTGGCGGCAAGCCACTTCCCGACGGTCTCGCCGGTCTCGAAGGGGTGTGAGGGAACCATGAGCCCCTCTGCGGCGGCGGCATCCATGACCTCTTTCCAGGTCGCACCGGCCTTCACCTTCACAGCGTAATTCTTGGCGTCGACCTCGATCTTGTTCATCTTGGACACGTCGATGCGGACGCCGCCGCATGCGGAAACACGGACTCCGAATCCGTTGGCGGCCCTGGAGACGGCTGCGACGTCCTCGGTCGAACTGACGGAGGCGCAGATGCAGCATTTCTCCTTGTTGATTTTCACATTGGCCTCTCCGATGGCCGCTTTGATCTTCTCTGCGACATCATTGAAGTTCTCGCTGGAAAGTTTCTTCGAATCCATGGTAATCTCTCCGCTGTATACAGCGCGGTTGTTATGGGGTCGGGTAGCTCATTTTATTTAATAATATTATCGGACGTTGTGCGGACTCCAAACCTTTCCAGATTAGCTCTGGACAGGAGTTTTCCGATACCCCGGGAATCCATTCTGAAAAGATGCGTCCGGCACTTGCAGTCCGAACATCCGAATCCGTCCATCTCCGGAACGCCGCCGCACTCGGCGGCCATGCGGGCGAGGGTACACTCCGGGATCGGATCCGGATACGACTCCCATGCCTCGCACCCGCCGCATGCGGAGGTCAGATAATCGATGTGCCAGCGCAGTTTTTTGGTACGCGAGAGATGCCGGGACAGCCTCTGGTCGAGACCTCCCATGGCACTGCCCGCATAACAGTATGTGCCAGCATCGAAAAAATGGGGCCCGAGGGCTCCGGGGGATACCTCCGTTCCGGCGCCGAACGTCACGAAAAGGACATAGGTGCCCTTCCTCACCGGCATCGTCTTGCCTTCAGCGAATCCTCGTAGGCGACCTGCGAACGGGTCTTGATGCGGATCAGGATGCTGCTGTCGTCGATCTTGGACGGAGTGATGACGCAGACGTCTCCCAGGCGGCGGCCGTAGACCTCCATCCCCTCTATCTGGGTGTGATACTCGTCATAGGGGATCTTGGCCCTGAGACCGTCCAGATGCATGACCAGCGGTGCGGGACGGAGACACATGTCGATGGGTTCGAAATTCTCCAGGAGGGATTTTATCTCCGACGGGTGGACGAACGGCGGATCCTCCTCCAGGGATCTCTTCTTCTCCCAGAGGACATCGCAGATGCGGTCCCCTATCTCCTCGAGTTTCTTCCTGTCTGCGGGTTCCCTCATACGGGACGCCTTCCTGCCCACCCCGCTCACCACTACGGCGTCACAGGTCCCCTCTATGCCTTCCGGCTCGGGGCCGCACATGAGGACGGTCGGAACGTTTATCCCGCTCAAAAGGAGTTCCGCTTTGGCCTCCACGCAGGGCTTGAAATTGCCCAGCATGAAGACGCAGGCATCGTACTCATCTATCACGGACGTTTCCTCGAGACTGATCTGGGACGTGTTCTTCCCGCGCCCTCTCGCAAGACCCATGACGACCGTCACGGCCCCCAGTCTCCTGAGGTATTCCGCCACGTCGCAGATCGGGTGCGGCATATGGTGGCGTCCCAGTGTGGGGCCCACCACGGCGATCTCGGTACCGGCCAGCGGAACCTCCTTCACCTGTCCGCCCAGGTCTCTGCAGAGGGCCTCGACGGTCCCCCTGTCCTCGCCCGGTACGGACATCGTGACCGTGAGCATCTGGGAACTCCTGTTCTTCAGGAGGACCACTCCTCCCACGTCTTCGATGAGTTCGAACAGTTCGTCGGAGCGGTAGATACCGCCGTCATACATCAGAACCTCATACATCCGGCATCTCCCCTTTCACCATCTTCGCATGGATCTCCTCCGCCTCGCGCATATGCTCCGGCCTCACGATCTCCTCGGTCGCCATGACCGTGATTATGTTCCCGTCGGTGAGGACACGCCTGTTCCTGATCCCTTCCGGCAGCACCCTCCACAGGGCACCGAGGATCTCCTGGATCGGCTGCTCCCTGGCCTCCACCTCTATGGCGTCGACCTCCGCAGACGAATCCGGACCTGTGACGGATATATCGAGTCTGTCGCTCTGCTGGACATTATCTCTCCCATAGGCCTTCCAAAGACTCTGCAGAACACCGGGTGCATACATCTCGTCGGATATGCTGACGTATACGGTCCCTCTCTCGGCCCGGGTCATGGCCACATCCCCGATCTTCTTGGCGGCGGGCCTCGCCCTGAGTCTGACGGAGATCACGAACAGCGGGACCTCGGGTTTCAGCAGGAGATAGGCACCCTCCAGCATGGCCTGTTTGCCCACGTCGTACATTATCTCATCGTAGAGGGCCCTGTATGATTCGTTCCCGCAGGCGTCGGGGCCGCTCACAACGGTTTCCGAAGACATGCCTCTGCCTCACAGGAACCCGGAGCTGAGCAACGCACCGCCCACGGCCCCGATGTACTGGGAATCATGCGGGACGATAGGCTCCTCCCCGAGGACCTCCCCCACGGCCTTCACGAGGCCCGAAATGAGGGACGTTCCGCCGACCTCGATGATCGGGTGCCTGACATCGATCTCCTGCAGCTGCTGTTCGTAGACCTGTTCGGCGACCGAGTGGCATGCGGCCGCAGCCACATCCTCGAACCTCTTCCCGTCCCCGAGGCTGGTGACGAGGTCCTGGATTCCGAAGACGGAACAGTACGAGTTCATCTTGGCGTTCCTCCAGTCCCCCTTCACGGCCATGGCGCCCAGGTCCTTGATGTCGATCTTGAGCCTGTTGGCGGTCATCTGGAGGAACCTTCCGGACGCACCGGCGCATATGCCCCCCATGGTGAAATTGTCGGGTATGCCGTCGCGGACGGTGATAGCCTTGTTGTCCATCCCTCCGATGTCGATGATGGTGGCCTCGCCCTTCTGCCTGTCCGCGAGCCACACGGCGCCCTTGGAGTTGACGGTGAGTTCCTCCTGGATGAGCTTGCATCCGAAATGCTTCCCGACCGTGAAACGTCCGTATCCCGTGGCGCCCATCGCCTCGATGTCCTTCAGTTCGACGCCGGCCTGCTTCATGGCGTTGGCGAGAACCTGCTCCGCCGTCTCCACGACGACGGCCCCCGACGGAGTCCAGTCCTTGCCGATGATCTTGTTGTCCTGCATGATGACGGCCTTTGTGGTGGACGAACCGGAATCGATGCCGGCGGTGATACCGGCCTGCCTCTCCCTCGCCAGGAGTTCCTTCCTGGTGACGATGGTGACGAGGGCCTCCATCCTGGTGAGGAGCTGGGATGCCTTGAGCCTCTCCGTGAACGAGTATGTGACCACGGGGAGCCTCGTGTTCTCCTGGATGAATCTCCTGAGCTCGTTCCTGACCAATGCGGCCTCCGCGCATCTGAAGCATGTGGTTATGAAGACGGCGTCCGCCTCGAATCTGCCGTCGGCAAGGCTCATGGCCCTTGCGATCATCAGCTGGAGCTGGGCGGACTTCGGTTTGAACCCGAACCTGTCCAGGGCCTCCTTCACCTGACTGTACGACACGTCGGGGTAGACGATTTTGGCCCCGACCGCGCGTGCAGCCGATTCGATTTCGTACTGGACTCCGCTGTACTCCGTCCCGCAGGACAGCTGTGCGATCCTTATCGTCAATGTCCCAGACCTCCCAGGAAATCCCTTATCTGACCGACCACGGTCTTGGCCTCCTCCTCGTTCTCGGGATACCTCACCGTGAGTGCGGGGATGCCGCGCCTGCGGATCAGGTATTTCGTAAGCTCGTTGGAACGGTCGCAGCCGACGCATCCGAAACTGAACGGCGCATCCTCCATGATCACGGCCGCATCGGCCTCCTCGATCATGGGGCCCCAGAGGGACATCCTCCCCCTGATCCCCGAAGGCACCTCGATACCTGCATACCTGAGTCCTCTGACCACATCGTCCAGGGTCACGTTCATCGGAGGCATGTCGACCTCTATGTTGTCTACTTTCTCCTGGATCACGGCCATGGAACTCAGGGGTTCATGGCCGAACCTCTCGACCAGATCGAACAGTATCATACTGTTGGGAGGGTCTATGAAAACCTTCATCTGAATGCCTCGCAAATTTCCTTGAACTCTTTCACGGGAAGGGGTTTCCTCTCTTCCGGCGCCCTGTATTCCGTGTCTCCGGAATCTATGGCGTCGAGGGCGGCCTGTATGAGCGGGAGACACTCCCACTCGGCCTCCAGCTGTGCGAACCCGGGCCTCGTCCCGTGCTGCGCACGGCACCTCCTCGGGTCCCCCTGAGGATAGCCTCTCCTCTTGGAGAACACCTCGTTACGGTATGTTCCGCGTATCTGGGTCATCAGTTTTGCGACGGTTTCCGGCGTACCTTCCGCCAGACATCCGTAGCATGTCTCCTTGACGCTGATCTCCGGGACCATCGTGTGGACGGCACGGACGAGCTGGTCCGGCGTCACCTCCGAATCGGGGGATATCATCAGTATCCTCGTCTCCCTCTGTCCGCTCACAGTTTCTCCTCCGTGATATACACTGTCTCCTCGTCCTCGAGACCGTCCAGCTTACCCAGGTCGTCGTCGTAACGCCCGACCATGTTGGTCCCGTACGGTTCCTCGCCGGTGGGACCGAACTCCTTGCTGTCGGCCAGCCTTATGCCGATGAGGCCGTGGTGCGGCCTAGATTGATTGGTGACCCCCAGGTCACCCTTCTTACATTTCCTGAAGGGCTCCTGCGGGTACAGATCCTGACCTCTGGCACTGTCCCCGTAGAACGTCACCATGGACATTCCCGGGAACGAAAACTGCACCTTCAGCTGACCTATCGGCTTGTGGCTCAGACCTGTCACCTTCCTGAAATAATGGGCCGTTCTCTCGTCGTCCGTCGTTATCTTCACTCTGAGTATGCGGTCCTTCGGGACGCCGAAGGTCTCCGCCTCCCCGGAGGCCGACACCCTCATGGTGGCCTCCGGCGTCTGGTCCGCGATGATCGCATCGTCGGACGTGTCGCCCGTCCTCTTCTGTGCGATCCCGAAGGATGCGAGGAACTTCTCCCCTTCCTTCTGGGTCATTCCCACGGAGAGTATACGCACCGGATCCGTGACCACCGCGACCCTGTCCCCGGCGGATGCGCGGGAGACCAGTGCCATGCCCCTCTCCACCGTCCCGGCGATGTTGATGGAGGGGCTCATCTGGCGCCTCTCCTTGTAGAACATGACATGCCCTTTCCCGACCCCGGAATTCCTGACGGCGACGGTCCCGACGTCCCTGACGCCGGTCTCCTCGGAAGCCATTTCCACATCCATGTCGTCCCGGCAGCCCATGAACGTCCCCGTCCCCTCGGATACGTTGAGATATCCCTTGGACGACAGGATCAGTATCTGCTCTGCGGATTCGGGAGAGGAGTGGCTGAGTTTCACCGACACGTACGTATCGACGGAACATCCGTCCCCGAGGACATAATCCAGATCCTTCGTTATGACGATGTTCTCCCTGCTGGTCTCGGAGACCACTGGACGGATGTCGGTGATCTTCTCGCCCTCGGCAAGGGCCGCGAGCAGATGTCTTCCCACGGTGATCTTCCCGATCTTCCCGGCCCCGCATCCGTACGCTTTCCTGAAGGGCCTCTTTGCGACCATCACATACGTGGTGCTGTTGTCATTGCCGCCGAGGGCGAAGAACACCTCGTAACGACGGTAGTCCCCCTCGGCGCCGTCGCGGGCGATGTCCGTGGGGAACGCACCGAAGGCGGCTATGTCGTTGGTGCTCCACCTGAGACTGACCCCCTTGACCGAATCCATGCACGCCCTGAACCTTCTGGCATCCTCCGTGTCGTAGAGGCGGACGGCCATCTCCCCGCGGGGCGTCAGCAGGGCGAAGTCACTGGACACCTCCGTGATTTTCTCGGCGGAGAGGCGGACGGATATGTCCGAACCTTTGACGTAATGCTCCCCGGCGACGGCATCAGCCAGGGTCGCACCGGAAGGAAGCTCCTTCTCCTTCCCGTTGACTGTGACGATCATCTGCGGGCCTCCTTTGGCAGGATCTTCTGGAGTTTGGATACGATCTCGTCCAACTTATCCTGCGGACAGGTCACGCCTCTGACCACGCCTGTGACGATTTCCTCGATGGTTCCGACGGTCCCGATGTTCTCGGGCGCAGGCATGACATCGCGGGTCTTCACCCCGATCAAGGCGAAATCCTCGAAATCCACGGGGCACTGGGTGACGACGATGGCGGGCAGATCCACGTTCCTGAGGATCAGTCTGGCTTTGTAGATGATATGGTTCCTCACATTGCCCAGGTGGATCAGGGCGACCTTGTACTGCCTTATCCTCTCGACTTCCAGCGGATCTAGGCCGAATCTGGTGCCGGTGGTCACGTCGGGAGCGTCGGTCGGTACGCCCGACCCCGCATTGACTACGAGCACGGATGCGTCGATGCCCTCCTCCCTGAGGGCGTAGGTTATCTCACATACGGGTTTCGTGATGTGTCTCCGCCCGGGGCCCATGGCTATCACCACGACATCCCTCCCGCTCTCGGAGATCGTAGCCCTCTGTGCAAGGCCTCCTCCGACCCCGAGACCCTGGGATTCCCTGCACTCCACGAAGCTCAGATGTCTTCCGATCTGCTGCTTCATGCCGTCAGCCCTCCGTCACGTCATTCGCCGCTGTTCTCCGGCTCATCCTCACTGTGTAGGTCGAACTCCCTGATTATATCATCGGGCTTTCCGATGGCAACCACCCTCCCGTTCCTCATAAATGCGGCGCGGTCGCAGCAGTTCTGCACGAAATCCATGTCATGGCTGACGACAACGAAGGTCTCCCCGAGGGTCTCCCTGGCCCTGAGGACCGATTTCGCCACGATGACCTTGGTGATGGGGTCCATCGTACCGGTGGGTTCGTCGAGGATGACTATCCTCGGTTCCTTGATGAGGACCTGTGCGAAGGCGATCCTCTGGCACTCTCCCACGGAGAGGGTGTCGGGGTACGCCTCCAGAATCCTGTTGACATCCTTCTTGTCGAACCCGACGCTGACGAGCACCTGTATCGCCTTCATCTTGGCGAGCTCGGCGGGCATGTTCACGCCGATGCAGGTGGAAAGGTTCTGAAGGACGGTGTCGAACGGGTAAAGGGTGTACTCCTGGTGGAGAATTCCGATGTAGGGGGTGGCGCGGCCCTTGCCCTCGAACCCTTCCTTGGACATGTCGACCCAATCGTCGCCGATGCGGACCTCCACCTTGCCCTCGGTCGCAGGCGACATGCCGGCGATCATCCTCGAAGTGGTGGTCTTCCCGGCACCGGAATATCCGATGATTGCAAAAACCTCCCTCTCCGCTACATCGAAGGTGACGCCGTCCACGGCCTTCACGACACCTCTCACGACGGAGAAGAAATGTTTCTCGGCGTTGTCGAGCCTGATGATGGGCTGTCCGGTGTCCCCGGTCTGACCCCTCTCGAAGTGGTAGCCCTCCATGAATTTCTCCGTGATGGCCTTGGGGTCGCCTTCCATCTTCACGGCGCCGGCATCCAGCCAGTAGGCCCTGTCGGCCATCTTCTCGAGCGCCTCGGGCCAGTGGGACGCGAACACCATGCAGATGTTGTGCTCCTTCACGTACTCTACGAGTTTACTGTGGATAATCTCGGCCGTGTAAGGGTCGAGAGTGCCGGTGGGCTCGTCCGCCAGGAAGAACAGGGGGTCTTTCGCCAGCTGCCTCGCCATGACGATCCTCTGTTTCTCCCCTCCCGACAGATCCCTCGCGATGTGCATGGTCCTGTGGGCCATGTTGACAAACTCCAGAAGGGAGATGGCCTTCTCCACACGCTTGGGGGCGTGCTCGTCGATCGCCTCGAGGACATTCTCGATGACGGTCTTGTCGCCGAAAAGGGCGAACGTCCTCTGCAGCATGATGGCAATCCTCCCGCGGACCTCCTCTCTGAGGGGGTCGTGCTCCGGAAGGGACCAGTAGTCGACCGTCACGGTCTGCGTGTCCCCCCTGCATTTGGAGCAGGGGGTCCCCTCGAAGGGAAGGTCGATGTTGCCGCAGTCGCAGCAGCGGTTGACATGATAGAGCACGCGGCCGGTGTCGGGAGCGTAATCCACGCTTCCTCTCAGCATATGGAGGAGGACGCTCTTTCCCGCGCCGCTCCTTCCGATGAGTCCCACAATCTCCCCGGTCCTGATGACGGTGCTGAAGTCCTCGAGGACGGGTTTTCCGTTGAACTTTTTGCTCACGTGTTCTATCGTGATGAGATCGGCAGATTTTGGCATGATTCGGCAGTACGAATCCAAGGTATAAAATAATGGCATTAACCCGTGTTAACCTTCAAGTGCCAGACAGAGTCGGATCCCCCGAACCGCCCGCCGAAAAACGTCCCGATATCGGGGTTGGACGGATATTATTAATATTGGATATACAATGTATCCAACCATGGCGATTCCGGAAAACCGCGCCCGTCTCGGCGGGCCGATCCCCAAATTCAAAGACTACCACATCTGGAAGGCATTGTACTGCCTGAGCAGATCCGCACCCATCGGACGCAAGAAACTGGCAACCCTCGTGGGGGTAGGGGAAGGAAGCACCAGGACAATCCTCTCTCTGCTTCAGGAGAGCGGGGCGATCTCCGTCAAAAAGAACGGTGTCACCCTCACACCCGAAGGGAAGAAGATCTGGTCGTCCGTGGCCATGAACGTGACCTCGCTCAGGGTGGACACGCTCACCATAGGGGCCATAAACTGCGCCGTCCAGGTCCCGCATGCCGCGGGCAAGGTGAAATACGGGTGCGAGGAACGTGACAGCGCCATAAAATCCGGAGCCACGGGTGCGACCACGCTCATCTACAGCAACGGAATCCTGATGTTCCCGGGGAACGAATATCTTCTGGATGTCAAATCGGACAAGGCCGTGAGATCCGCATTCAACCTCTCCAACGACGATGCCATCATCATCGGCACCGCGGATACGATGGAGGCGGCGGAGGAAGGGGCCGTCACCGCGGGACTCGAACTTCTGGGAGGACTTCAGCTGAAACAGGAGAGCGACCCCATGTACTCGCCCCTCAGTTCCAGCAACGAACTCATCGCCCTCGCATTCATGGTGCACGATCTCGTGGGAGGCCTCCCGGTCTGCGCAAAGAGCAGGGACAACCTCGGAATCAGGATCGAAAACGGAAAGGTCATCGACAATGCTTACACAGGTGCGGTTCTGGAGGAGGTCCTCAAAATCGGAACCACCATCAGAAGGATCGCCGTATCCGGACCTTACAAGGGGATACGTGTCATCGTCACGCCGCTGGAACTCAACAACAGCGTCATCGCCGCCATCGGGGTCGTCGACATAAGGACGATGGCCGGGATCAACAACCCGATACGCCTTCACGAGGACGACGAACTGTAAGCAAATTACATATAGAACCTAAAACAGATTATCGGGAGAGGAGCAGTATGACAATCGACGGGCCGGAGGAACCCCTGGAAATCGTGAAGAAACTCAGGGGAGTAGTCCACGCATTCTATCTCAACAAGGAAATCCTCGCCAAAATGAAGGAAGAGGAAGCGAAAGTACGTGCCGCAGGCGGCAACATCAATGTGAACAACACCGGGTTTTCCACAGCACTCACCCGCGACCACGTGATTGCAATTATAAAGGATCCGAGATTCAGGCCTCCGCCGGAACCCACGGTCACGCTCATGTCCGACGACGGCAAGACCATGGGTGTCGAGGTGTTCCCGTTCACCATGGACCAGTATTCCAAAAGGGATGATGTCGTCTGGCTGTCCGATGCGTTCGTCATGTTCCCCGAAGTCCACGGGAACGGAGGCGAGAAATTCATCATGCCGCCCGTAAGCTTCCCCGAACTCAACCCGAGCAACGGATGCAAGGACGTCATATCCTGCAGCCCCGCACCCACGTGCGACCTGCTCATGAGACAGTATTACAAATATCCGGACGACCCGAAACTGGCGTCCGTCCTGATCGCTTTCAACGACTGTCCCAAGGACCCCGACTTCAAGACGGATCTTTCCTCCGTCACCATTCCTACGAAGATCTGAAGGAACGGGGGCCGTCCCCCGTTCCCGGATCCGTTCTTTCTCCATACCTATTTAGAACTTACCGCAGAACGTTCCAACGGCGCCGATAGCCGTTTATATGTCCCGAATCTCGAATGAATATGGCACATGTGACATCCAGATATGCGGGGCGGCAGCTGTCGAAAAGGATAGCCATCCTCCTCGTCGGACTTTTCGTCATGACTCTGGGTGTCGCCATGTCCAAAAAGGCGGGGATTGGTACCACCCCCATCTCCTGCGTACCTGCCACCCTGAGTTACCTCACTCCGTACACAATGGGTACGGTCACAGTGGTCTTCAATGCGGTCCTCGTACTGCTGCAGAAAATCGTCCTCGGAAAACAATTCAAGAAGTTCCAGATCCTTCAGATTCTGATGGGTTTCGCCATCGGCGTCCTCACCGATGTGAATCTCGAGATACTGTCGTCCCTGAATCCGGATTGGTATCCCGCACAGTGGTTCTGGTGCGTCATATCCTGCCTCCTGATCGGATTCGGAGTCACGCTCGAGATTCATGCGAGCCTTCTCGTAGCGCCCGGGGAAGGCCTCGTGGTCGCCTTCGTCACCCGTTACAGGATACCCCTTCCGAGGATGAAGATCGTGTTCGATTACTCGATGGTCATCTTCGCCGCTTCGGTCTCCCTCGTATTCTCGGGCGGACTGCACGGAGTGAGGGAGGGGACCATATTCGGAGCGCTTGCCATGGGACTCATAATAGGCTTCTGCAGAAAGCATCTCGGTGCCCGTCTGGACAGGTTCCTCGAATGACCCAGATACAGAAATCTTAACAGGGATTCGGGAGACAAACGCATTATAACCAACCTCCTGCATAACAATCGATTATGTTAAGTCTCAACCGCTGTCCCAAGTGCTCGAAAGAGACCGGGATAAGGGTCGTTCCTCCAGAAGATACCCTTGCGAGGATACGGCCCCTCATGGAAAAAGCAGGCATGGAGAAACCCAGGGACATTACCGGTTTGGACCGTCTGGGTATTCCCGTATTCTCCGTCGACAGGCCGGCGGCGCATCCCGGGGAGAAGGATCATTTCTACAACGGGAAGGGTGCCACCCCCGAGCAGGCGGAGGCGTCGGGAATCATGGAGGCCATGGAGAGGTACGCAGCGGAACCCAGGGATACCGATGAGATCGCATACGGCACCTACGAACAGGCACGTGAGATCGGTCTCACCGTCAACCCCGAGGATCTCATCCTGCCCGAACCTTATCACGGAGCATGGATGGGACAGCAGATCGCATGGTGCGAAGGATACGAGATGTTCAGGGGCTGTCCCGTATGGGTGCCCGCCTGTGCGGTATACCATACATATGTGCCAGACGGAGACATGCAGCTGTTCAGATCCCACACCAACGGCATCGCCGCAGGAAATACGATGGAAGAGGCCATCCTCCACGCCCTGTTCGAAGACATCGAAAGGGATGCGTGGTCAATTGCGGAATACAGGGAAGTCGCGAACTGCGACCTCTCCATAGAGGACGAAGACTCTGTCCCCGGACAGCTTCTGAAAAAATTCGAGGATAACGGAGTGCACGTCCATCTGAAGGAGATCACCACCGATGTGGGTGTCACCACCATCGGTGCGGCCGCCGATGATGTGGAAACGAAAGACCCGGAGATGCTGACCATAGGTGTGGGAACCCACCTGGATCCGCAGATTGCAGCCACCCGCGCACTCACGGAAGTGGCCCAGAGCAGAGCCACCCACAAGGACGGGACCAAGATAAACGCCCAGCTCCAGAAAGTCACGAAGGAAATGGGCTATGAGGGCGTCAAGAAGGCCAACCCCCTGTGGTTCCGGGACTGTGCCAGCAGGAAAAAACTGGAGGATATCCCGAACCTCGCTACAGATTATGTCCTTGATGACATAGAAGTGGTGCTGGGACATCTTATGGATGCAGGATTCGACATGGTCATCTGCAACGACCTTACCCGGCCCGAAACGGGGGTCCCCGTGGTCAGGATGACCGTTCCCGGACTGGAGGTATCGACGATGGATCCCGAGAGGGAAGGCGGAAGACTCATCGGAATGTGGCCTCCGCAAAGGTACTGATGCTGCCGGAGAAACCTATTCCCGCCGCAACGGCGGGCCGTTTATTATTCCTTTATTATTCCTTTTTCAGGGAATGATAAAAGGAATGATAAAACCCGAACCGACCGCCGGAGAAGGACCGGATCGACACATCTGAACAGAAACACAATGAAAAACAGGATCCCTCCCCCTTTTCGGGGAAGGGTAAGAGGTTTTTACGGAACAGGTGCGCAGTTATCCGCCGCCGGACGGCATCATTTCGGATATGTCGACCTCTCTCTCCATCTTTTCCAGGTCTTCGATATTCTTCGTGCTGCCGTACTCTTTGGCCTTGCGCTCCTTGAAGGACGTGGTTCTGTACTCCGACGGATCGGCCGGCTGAATCGTGTGGGCCGCATAGTAGAGGCCCGACGTGTCCAGTTTTATCCAGATCTTTCCGTCTTCTTCCTTTATATCCTCGATCTTGCCGACCGTGGATGTAGGGGAGTACTTCGCCACGTCCCCCTTATCCATACGCGATCATCCCTTGATGACTGCAGTCCTCTCTCCGGCGGGCTGGAACTCTCTGAGTCCACCGCGTCCGATCTCCTTCGTGATGTTCGCGAAGTCGAAGATCAGAGACTTGTCGGAGAAGGCGACCTTGATGAGCGGGGATGCTACGAAGGCGTCTCCGCGGGCGACGTGGGCCGCCTTGGGGATTCCCGCGTAACCGGACAGGTGTCCGACGTTCATCGCGTAGTTGGGGTAGTTAGGTCCACGGACTTCCATGGGCAGACCCTCATCGGACCTGTATGCGTAGGAGTTCGCGGAACCGCACTGGTCCTGCAGGTCGAATCCGTAGAATCCGAGCCTTCCGGTCCTCTCCTTGTGCTGGAGCATGGACTGGTACCAGAGGTTGAGACCGTTGTCGGCAACTCCGGTCGCCATTGCACCGGCGATACCGGTGGAAGCGGCGGTGACGGTTGCACGCTGGGATCCACCGAAGTGGGTCTCCATGACGGCAGGGTAGCGCTCGTACATCTCAAGGGCGTAGGACGAGATCTCGTCTCCGAGCTTGAGCTGCTTCTCGTAGTCGTCGGGCTTCACGCCGCAGAATCCGCCGTACCTGTCGTTGATGACATCGACAGCGTGGTAGACGTAGTCCTCGAGGATGTTGTCGGTGTAGGCCGCAGTTGCGTACTGGGTGAATCCGACTCCTCCGGACATGTATCCGCCGAGGTAGACCTGGTCGTAGATGATGGCTCCGAGGGCGACGGTCTCGAGGACTGCGCGGGCGGGGTCGTCGGGGTAGACACGGTCGGACTGTACCATATCGTCGAGGAATCCGAAGGTGATTCCTCCGGGCTCGTTGGGTCCCCTGACACGCCTTGCGGGCATCATGGATCCCATGTTGATGGACATGTGCTTTGCGGA
This sequence comes from Candidatus Methanomethylophilaceae archaeon, assembly GCA_963643445.1. Taxonomy (GTDB): domain Archaea; phylum Thermoplasmatota; class Thermoplasmata; order Methanomassiliicoccales; family Methanomethylophilaceae; genus Methanomethylophilus. The sequence goes on along the minus strand of CAVIJO010000004.1, from coordinate 46,381 downwards.
GTATGCGAAGTCAGCGATGGCTGCCTCTCCTGCTGCGAGTTTGTAGGAGGAGATGAAGGCCATGGAGATCTGCATGGCGGCGTGCCTGGAGACGGTTGCTCCATCCATCACACGTCCGACCATGGTCGGGACGCGGACAGCCTGCATGACGGTCTTTCCGATCGCTTTCTTAAGCTTCTCAGCCTGATCCTTGGGGAAGTTCTTGTTGATGTCGATGACGAACCTCTTGTCGAGTTCGTCGATCAGCTCATCGTCTCCGGAGAAGACCTTGACGTAGGAGTCGTAGACGAGTGCGGGGTTGCACTCTGCCATGTGCTCCTGAACGACTGCTCCTCCGGGCATGGTGTGGTTGACGGTCTCGAGGTACGCGTTGATGGTCTCGGGGGTGACTTCCTTTCCAAGCCTTCTCTCGATGGTCTGGTGGGGGGAGTCGAGTCCGACGAGGACGGTCCTCCTGATGTCGTCCCACGCCTGCTGAATGGCGGGGTTGTTGATGCAGTGGAGGTCATCGGGCTCTACGAAGATGTCGGTGTGGGACAGCTGGTAGGGCATCCAGGACCTCTGTCCGAGAGGAACTCCGATGTCCTCGTTCATCATGGGGAATCCACGTTTCTTCGCGATCTCCTCGGCCTCTTTCTGGAACTCTACCTTGCTCTTGGACTGTTTCCATCCGCCGTAGCAGTAGTACTTGGTCTCCATGCTGGTAGGGTCTTCCTTGAACTTCTTCTTGCATGCTTCCAAGAAGAGTTTCTCGTTAGCTTTTCCTGCCATTTCACTCACCCTTTACGTCGAACGGCCTGTATCCACCGCAGGTCCTGAGCCAGTGGATCCTGATGTAGAAGTCCGTCACTTCTTTGTCGTCCCTCATGTCGACACCGTCTGCTCTGAAGATGGTGGTCCTCTTCTTGAGGTCGGACATGGATGCGGGCTTCCCGACGGAGACTTTCTTGTCGAGAGGCAGCGCAACCTGGTCTTTCACATACACAACTTCCTTCTTGGCATCGTCCCAGATGTACCTCTGCCATCCGTCGAACATGAGTCCGTGCTCGTCGAGACGGCACGCGTGTCCGTGAACGGTGGCTCCCCTGATTCCGGTGAGGGCGGGGTCGAAGGTCTCGTTGTCCACGAGTTCCTTTGCGATCTGCTCGAGGTTCCTCTCACGGACCTCGATGATCTGCCTTCCGGAAAGGGTTCCGGTGTCGATTCCTCTGTACCTGGACATGTACATCCATGCCCTCTGGTAGGGAGAGATAGGCGCGAAGTAGACGGAGTCGGTGAACTGGATGTACCTGACCCTGTCTCCGTGCTTTGCTCCCTCGATGGGCTCGACAAGCTCCCTGATGGGACACTTGGGCTCTTTGCCCTCTTCTATCGGGGGGTGCACGCTCTTGTATGCCTCTCCGGGGGCCCTGTGGCCCATGATCCTCACGACATCGTCCATGGGGACGTCGCGGAGGGTCTTCAGTTTCGCTTTGGGGTCCATGTATCTGCGCCTGTTTTTGGCAGGTACGGACTCACCGGGGTAGAACTGTCTCTTGTATTTTGCCATAATTAAGCACTCCTGTAATCGTTGAGTGTAGGTCTGTATTTGGAATATCTTCCGATATCCAGAGCGTATCCTTCGGGGATCGAACCGTCGCAGGCCGCTCTGATCTCCTTAACCACGGCTTCGAGCATATCGGGGCCGTCTACCTCGAGTTCGATGTAGAATGCACCTACGAGACAGTGGAGCTCGACCTCGCGTCCGTCGACGTGGATGATCCTGCGCTCGGTATGGTTGTTGGGGAGACCTTTGGCCGGACCGCTGCTGATTGTGGCCGGGAGGCTCTCGCCCGCCATGTTCACCTGTCTGATATGTTCGATCTTGTCGATGGCGTTGAGCACGGCCTCAGTGGTTTCCGCGCTCAGCAATCTGTTGGTCACTATGCGGACTTCCGGAAGGGGAACATTCGCATAGTCTACCGGTGGTTTAGGCATCTCACAGACCTCAATCTACTCAGAGCTTGTTCTTAATCTTCTTCGCCTCTGCTCCGACGAACTGCATCGGAGTGTTGAACTCGGGCATTCCTCCGAAGACGTCCTTGAAGAGTCCGGAAGTGGCCTCTGCAGAGAAGGTCTGGGTTCCGCCGTCGAGGCAGTTTCCTGCGGTGACTGCGGGGATGAGGGTTCCCTTAGCGTGCCTGGTAACGACGTGGTTTCCGTGGAACAGTCCGGGTCCTCCGCCACCGTAGATAGAGTGGGAGAAGAAGGACATACCGACACCGACACCCTCCGCACGTCCGTAGTCGACACCGGGAAGTGCAGACTCGTGCTCGAGCAGGTCGTTGTAGTACAGGACGGTGGACGGCACACCCTGGGCCGCACGGGCGGCTCCGACGTTGACCATGACCGCTGCGACCTCTCCGGCCGCTGCATATGCGTTCCATTTCGGAAGGTCGTCGGTGGTGTAGACGTTGTATCCGGACGGGAGTTTCTCCTTTACGCGGATGACTCCGTCGTCGATTGCCCTCTCCATGAGGGACTCTACGACGGTTCCGACGGTTCCGGTCTTTCCGTTCTTCTTCACGAGGGAGTAGACGAGGTTGTCCGCGTTCAGTCCCTGGTAGGCGAGGGACAGAAGGTGCTGTCTCTCGAAGGGCCCGATGGCGTCTCCCATCTCGTATGCAGCGCAGGTCTCGAAGAGAGACGAAAGGGCTGCTCCCTGCATGGCGTTCCTCTGGACGAGTGCGACCACGTGGTTGGACATGATGTTCCTGAGCGCGAATCCGGCTCCCTCGTTCATCTGGGGAACCTCAAGAATGGTCTTGATGTTGGATCCGGCGAAGTTGACGGTCTGGGGGTACTGTCCCCATACTGCGCCTTTCACCATGTTGGCTTTGTACATAGGCACTTTGTACCTGTCGATGATTGCCTCGGTGATGGCCGCGGCAACTGCGGTGAAACCGGTGGTGTATTCCACACCGGCGTTGAGCCTGTCCTCAGGGACAATAACGACGATGAGTTTTCCGTCGTTCTTGACCTCGACAACGGTGTCATCGCCCTCGGTGACCTGCACCATTCCCTTGATGTCTTTGGCAAGCTTCTCGGCATCCTTGACGAGGGAAGCCTCGATCTCTTTCCCAGCGATCTTGCTGCCGCCGATCTGTCCGGTAGCGAGAGCTTTCTCGATTCCGGCCAGGTTGACCGCGATGGTCCTCTTGGTCAGAGAGGCAATTTTCTGGATTGCCTTGTTGCGCAACGGACTGATGGCTTCCAGCGGCACATCTTTAGCGATGCGCTTGCCATAGTCATCATACAGGTCTATTACGTCCTCGTATTTTGGCATTTTATACCTCCTTTTTTATTCAATCCCGCAGAAAAAACAAATCCTCTGCGTTCCCCTTGCAAAGACGGAAATGGCTGGATAACATATAAAGCCATTGGATTTTAACAATTTTAAGTGAAAAAACGGTAAATCAGACATGTCCGGCCGCGCGCGGAATGTCCTCATTCCAGACTTTCGGGCCAGGCCACTTCTATTTAATGATTTCCGACAGTGTTACGCGTTCCTGAATTCAAGCATAAAAAACGGGTCCGAAACGGTGCGGAGAGGGGTGTCGGACCGTCTCCGCGCCGCCGGGACCTCAGTCGCGTTTCGCTTTCGCCATGGGTCCGGCCGCATAGCGGTCGAGACGGGATACGTATCCGGGGATCCTGGAATATGGAATTCCTATCGCGAGTTCGTCGGCTTTCATATCGGTCTTCTTCCTGCATCCGAAACATCCGAGGGAGATGTTCGGAGCACCGGTGCACACGGGGACGGCTGTCACGTCCTCGCACGCACACTGGAACGGAGAGGTGGAGAACTGTACGCGTCCGCCCTTCTCTGCAGTCTCCAGAGGGACGAACCAGTAGATTCTCTCCGGAATATCGGATATCACGACGACATCGGGTACGAAGTCCGCCTTGGAAAGGGGACACACGGCTTCTGAGACGACGCGGAATGGGACGACCATCCTGTCGGCGATCATCTTCGCCGCTGCCGCGGGAGAGTCATGCATGCCTATCCCGGCATGGAAATCCCCTGCGGCCACCTTCTCAGGGGTCTCGGTCATGTTGATGGCGGAGGCCCCGACGTGGCAGGACTCGTCCTCCAATGCAAGCAGGAGGCATGCGCCGGACCTGGCGGAGAACACCGCCTGACAGTGACTGATCTGTTTCTCGGGTTTGGCACAGCAGGACGGGGCTTCCTCCCCCTCCTTCACGAGTTTCACCGCCACGGGCTCGTACCTGAGTCCGATGACGGATCTGAGTTTCTCCGCGTATTCCCTGTTGGTCTGCAGTATCGAATCGGCCATAAACGGATATCGGCCTAATGGGATTTATAAAAAACCCACAATCCGCGGATTTTTCCATAGCAAGGTACTTTATCTTTACCGTTGTTATAGTAATATGGGAAAAAGGAATCTCATTTCTGTCCTGGATATGAAGGACCAGTGGCCGGAACTCGTCGACCTGGCCATCAGACTCAAGGCCGAGCGCGGCCATCACGGGGACCCCCTTGCGGGAAAGACCCTCGCAATGATGTTCGAGAAACCCAGCACCCGCACTAGGACCTCTTTCGACGTCGCCATCACCGAACTCGGAGGCCACGCCCTCTATCTGGATGTCACGAAGATGCAGATGGGGCACGGCGAGACCGTCGAAGACACCGCCAGGGTGCTCAGCCGCTTCGTCCACGGGATTATGTACCGTGCGTTCGACTACAAGATGATGGACAAGCTCGGAGAATGGGCCACCGTCCCGGTCATCAGCGGACTCGACGATTTGGAACACCCCTGCCAGGCCCTCGCCGACATGGTGACCATCAAAGAGAAGCTCGGATCGTTCCGCGGCAAGAAACTCGTCTACCTCGGAGACGGCAACAACGTGTGCAACTCCCTGCTCTACGCATCTGCGATCATGGGCATCGACATGGTCGCATGCTGCCCCGCCACCCGGATGCCGAACGCCGAGATCATGCTCGGCGCCGCCAACATCGCAGCGGAGAACGGGTGCAAGATCATCGCATCCCACGATCCGCAGGAAGCCTGCGTCGGAGCCGATGTGCTCTACACCGACACCTGGATCTCCATGGGCGACAACACCCCCGAGGACAAGGCGATCAAACTGTTCCAGATGTACCAGATCAACGACCAGCTCCTCTCCATAGCCAACCCCGGCTGCATCGTGATGCACTGCCTGCCCGCCCACAGGGGACAGGAGATCACCAACGAGGTCATCGAAGGCCCCCACAGCGTCGTCTTCGACCAGGCGGAGAACAGGCTCCACGCCCAGAAGGCCGTCCTTTACACCCTTCTCAAGGACTGAGTCCTGAAACTTTTCAGGGGGGTTCGTCCCCCCGACCGTTCGCGGCGGAGGTATGGATGTGTACTCTGCGTTTCTTACCGTCCTCGGCATCCTTGCAGGGATGATGGTTCTCGTACAATCCCCCGTAAACACGAACCTCGGGAAGCGCATCGGCTCCCCTCTTGCCGCATCCCTCATATCGTTCTCGGTCGGACTCGTATTCCTTCTGGCACTGTGCATTCTCACGGGGGATGGCCTGCCGGCGGACGGCGGTTCCGCCCCGTGGTGGTCGTACACCGGCGGCGTATGCGGGGCCGCGATAGTGTTCTCGTTCATCATCCTATACGGGAAGATGGGGGCGGTGAGGTCGGTCGTGCTGCCCCTTACGGGGATGCTCGTGACGGGCACCGCCATCGACCACTTCGGACTGCTCGGTGCGGAAGTACGCCCCCTGTCGGGCATCGGTGTGTTGGGCCTCCTCATGGTGGCTGCGGGGATGACGGCGGTCGTGACCCTGCGTCACCGCGGCGGCGGGAAGACCGGAAACGGATTCTCCGCAGGGGACGTCCTGTGGTGCGTATTCGGGACTTCTGTGGGGGCCGTGATGGCGGTGCAGGCAACCATAAACGGACATCTGGGTATGTGTCTCGGATCCGCTCTTCAGTCCTCATTCGTATCCTTTGCCGTCGGAACCTGCATCCTGTCCGCGGCATATGCCGTCAGAAGACTTGCCGGAACTATCGAACCCGTGCGGAAAGGGCACATACCTCCGTGGATGCTCACGGGAGGGATCCTCGGTTCCGCCTACGTGTTCATGAACTGCTTCCTGGTCCCGGAGATCGGCACAGGCACCACCGTCGTCCTCACGATAACGGGACAGATGATCGGAAGCGTCATCATCGACGGCCTCGGTCTCCTGAATACCGAGAAAAAGCATACAGGCCCTGCGCAGATTGCAAGTCTGGCACTTGTACTGGCGGGTTCGATTCTGGTGAAACTGTTCCGATCAGGCACCGAGCTGGGCCGCGACGAGCCTGTCCGCTTCCTCGAGAAAAGGTTCCTTCCGATCCTCGGGGATGGTGGCGCCGGCGGCCACGCTGTGGCCTCCGCCCATGCCGCCCACCGAGGCAGCCGCATCTCTTATTACGTCCGACAGATCGAGCCCCCTGTCGGTGAGGGCACGGGATGCCCTTGCGGACACCTTGATTCCGTCATCCGCCGCGGCGAAGGCGAATATCGGCATGTCATCGGATGCCTCCCCTGTTCCGAGGATCATTCCCGCAACGATTCCCACGACTGTGTCCTTTATCTCTGTGCCAGCATCGAAATATTGGATGTGTTTCATACGGCGGACGAGATGGTTCGCTTTCACGTATGTGAGCGATGAGGAGATGTTCCTCCTGTGGTCGCTGCGGTTCCTCTCGGCATCTTCCAGGGCACTCAGGTCCCCCATGCATATCCTCTCCCCAGTGACGGCATCGTCGTATCTGCCGCAGGAGTTCAGGATTGTGGAGAACTCCTTTGCATCCCCGAGTCCGGAGTGGGAAGGATAGCGGTTGACGGCGTAGATCTCCCCGAACAAGGCGTTCCTGTCCTCCTCCTTCGTCAGGCGGGACATGAGTTCGTCCGTCAAAACCGCCCTGTCCCCGGGATTGAGGTCGGTCCATGTGAGTTTCCTCCCGTCCTCCCCTACGGTCTTTATGCCGTAGGAATCCAAAAGTGCCAAACATCCGGAACGGTCATTCGTTATACCGTCAACGTGCGGTTCCCCGCCGTACTGCAGGAACTGCAGAACGGGGCGCGTCCCCCGTCCGAAATAACGGACGCCGTAACCCACCGTGATGTCGCCCGCATCGACCGCATCCTGCAGGATGAGACGGTTGTAACTCACGAGACGGGCGCAGCGGCCGTCCTGGAAATCACCCACCGCCCCGATGACCGCCAGATATGCCAGATCCGTGTTTTTCGGATCCAAGGCCTTGGAGAGGAGGTATGTCATGCCCGCCCCGCACACCTCGAACGAACCCGAACGCCCGTACAGATGGGGATTCAACTGGAACGAGGACATGAATCCGTCGAGGAACGTCTGTCCGCTCCTCCACCGGGGGTCCGGCACGTGGTGGTCCGTCACCACGATCCCGCTGCGGACGAAACGGGACATATATGCGCTGCCGAGGTCGCATACCCAGACAAGGTCGTACCAGCATCCGTTCACCCTGTCGATGACCTCGTCGGTGATCTTCTTCTCGAAATCTATGGTGAATTCCTTTCCGAGCCTGTCGAGGGCGATCGCGGCTATGGAACCCGCGGTGATTCCGTCGGCATCGATGTGGGTGACCACCTAAACGCTGCCTGCGGCGCGGACGGCGGCCGCCGCCCTCTTCAGCTCCTCGAGGAGTTTCGGATCGAACTCCGTCGGAAAATCGTCCTCCATTGCAATCCGGCGTATGCCGTCGGACTTGAATAGATATCGCATACGGAAACGGTATATGCCCCGACACAATCGCCCGGGACATGGGAGCGAGGAAGATCCGCATCATGCCGGGGGTCACGATCACCAACGACAGATGTCTGATTCTGGATGACGGCCCCACCGCCGTCGTGGGGGATCTCCACCTCGGATACGAAAGCGCCCTCGAGAACGAAGGCATGTTCATACCCCGTATCAACACCCAATCCGTGCGCGAGTCCCTCAACGGCATCATCGATGAATACGAACCCGCGAGAATCGTCCTCCTCGGCGACATAAAACACGATTTCCGCCGTTCCAGCTATCAGGCCAGGGGAGAGGTGAAACAGATTGTGAAACTAGTCTCGGATGCCGCAGAGGCCGTCGTCATCAAAGGGAATCACGACAACTTCCTACAGAATATCCTCTCCGACATGGGCATCACCGCCGTGGACCACACCGACATCCAGGGATTCAGACTGGAACACGGCCATGTGGACTCCGGAAGGAGGCCCGTCATAATCGGCCACGAACATCCGTCGGTCAGAATACCGGGGGAACTCAGCGGGGGAATGAAACTCCAGTGCTACGTCGTGGCGAGGAACGAGGGTGTCATAGTGATCCCCCCGTTCAGCCCGTTCGCGTCGGGAAACGACCTCAACCCCGGCCGCGATGCGGTCATGGCGCCCGCACTCAGGGCATGCAGCGTCGCGGATGCGGAGATATACGGCGTGAGCGACATGGGGATCTTCGAATTCGGAAAACTCGGAGACGTGAACATGCTCACGATATGACTTCCGTTTTCCATCCGTATCTGTGCGTACATCCCGCACATGGATGTATCGCAGAAGGGGCATCCGGGACTGCGGAAGTCCGTGTTCCAGTACCGAAATCCGTCGGGAAAACGTATTTTCCGCCGGTTCCGTCTGGAGAATAATTCCAACTGCGTTATTTCGGTCAACCTCATTTTTATATGTTTAAGGTATTGTCGCTTTCACAAGGAGACAATATCATGGCAATGACTCCCAGAGAAAGAGTAACCGCAGCTATGAACAAAGAAAACCTCGACAGGCCTCCGGCGGCCATCTTCACCCAGTCCGCCACCGTCGGCCAGATGGACGCCACCGGCGCCGCATGGCCCGAGGCCCACAAGAGCGCCGAGATCATGGCAAAGCTCGCTGCCGCACAGGCCGATGTCTTCGGATTCGAGTGCTGCAGGACCTCCTTCTGCCTGACCGCCGAGGCCGAGAGGCTCGGATGCACCGTCGCCGTCGACAAGAAGGACGCCGCTCCTATGATCAAGAGCCACCCCTTCAAATTCGACTGCATGGAGGGTGTCTACGACGACCCCGCCACCTCCATGATGGCCGCCGACGAGTTCCTCAAGGGAGGACGTGTCGCAGAAGTCATCAAATCCTGCGGACTCCTGAAAAAGTCCCACGGCGAGAACTACTGCATCGTCGCCGGAACCACCGGACCCTTCACCCTCGCCGGACACATGGTCTCCACCGAGAACCTGATCTTCGGAATGATGATGGCCCCCGAGGAGGTCGACAAGTGGGTAGCGGCATCCGCACCTATCTGCAAGGCATACGCTCAGGCCCTCGTCGACAACGGCGCAGACATCATCCAGATGTCCGAGCCTTCCGCATCCACCGACATGCTCGCCCCCGACATGTTCGAGGAAGCAGCCGGAGGAGCGGTCACCGCATCCCTCGGAGCAACCAAGGGCGGACTCGGAAACGTCCTCCACATCTGCGGAGACGCCTACCCCATCGTCGACAAGATGGCCGCCTGCGGACCTTCCGTCAAGGGTATCTCCATCGAGGAGAAGGTCGACCCCTACAAGGCAGTCGAGAAAGTCGGAAAGGACACCGTCCTCGTCGGAAACGTCGGATCCGTTAAGCCCCTCTTCCAGGGAACCGTCGAGGAAGTCAAGGAGGGTGTCTTCAGGTCCTGCGACGCAGGATTCGGAGTCATCTCCTCTGGATGCGGAATCGCCCCCGCAACCTCCGACGAGAACATGAAGGCCTTCGTCGAGGCCGTCAAAGCGTTCTCCCGCTGATTTGAAAATCCAACCTTAACAAACCCTTTACCCGCGGACGAGCTGAGGTCCGCGGGGTCTTCTTCCCAAAATATTTATGTAGGTCGAGAGAATAGACCGAATTAACCAGATGGCTGGGATAGTATAGCCTGGTTATTATAGGGGACTGTGGATCCCTTGACTCGAGTTCAAATCTCGGTCCCGGCCCTCCCATATTTTCAGAATTCCTGTACGGGCACAGCCATCGCCCTCGGACCCACATTCCCGTAAACGGTGAACATCATGACATGGAACGGAAAACTCGAGAAGATGGATGACAACAGGTGGCTCATCTCCAGAGACCAATTCCCCTGGATGAAGACCGATGCAGTCATCTACTCCAACGACAGACTCATAGGCAACGTCCTGAACGACAACTCCCCGCAGCAGGCCGCGAACGTCGCAAGCCTCCCCGGGATCGTAGGGAACTCCATGGCGATGCCGGATGTCCACTGGGGTTACGGGTTCCCCATCGGAGGCGTCGCCGCAGTTGATGCGTATCAGGGTTCCATCTCCCCAGGCGGCATAGGTTTCGATATAAACTGCGGAGTCCGTCTCATCAAGACCGACCTCACCCTGGAGGACCTCGGCGGAAAAGTGAAGGACCTCATGGACGAGCTCTACCGCAACGTCCCGTCCGGTCTCGGTTCCAAAGGGCTTACGAGGGTCGGGGACAGGGAACTCTCCGAGATACTCGAGATCGGTTCGGAATGGGCTGTGAAGAACGGATACGGATGGGAGAGGGACCTGGAGGTCACCGAGGAAGGAGGCCGTATGAAAGACGCCGACCCCGCCGGAGTGGATGAGAAATCCAGGAAGAGAGGACTCCCCGAGCTGGGGTCCCTCGGATCCGGCAACCACTTCCTCGAACTCGATGTGGTGGACGACGTGTTCGACGAAAGGACCGCGAAGGCCTACGGCCTGAAAAAGGGATGTATCACCATCACCGTCCACTGCGGATCCCGCGGATGCGGGCATCAGATCGCCACGGACTATCTCCAGAAGATGGAGCGCTATATGAAGACCGAGAACGTCAGCCTTCCCGACAGACAGCTGGCGTGCGCCCCCCTCTCCTCGAGACTCGGGGAAGAGTACTACAGGGCCATGTGCTGCGGCGCAAACTACGCATGGACCAACAGACAGATGATCACCCATTGGGCTAGGGAATCCTTCGAAAAGGTCCTCGGGGATTCCGCAGAGAACATGGGCATGGACGTCGTGTACGATGTAGCCCACAATATTGCGAAGATGGAATCCCACGATGTGGACGGCCACAGGGCCGACGTCCTCGTCCACAGGAAGGGCGCAACCCGCGCATTCGCCCCGGGAAGGTCCGAGATCACCCTGAAATACAGGGATTACGGACAGCCCGTCCTCATCCCCGGCGATATGAGCACCGGGACGTACGTCCTCGCCGGAAGAGAAGGCGCCATGAAGGAGACCTTCGGATCCACCTGCCACGGTGCCGGAAGACAGATGTCCAGGAAGAAGGCCATCGAGAACCTCAACATCGAGACCATAAGGAAGAAGATGTCGGACTGCGGGATCTACCTGAAAGCAGGATCCGACGACGGCGTCCTCGAGGAGGCTCCCGATGCATACAAGGATGTGAACGAGGTCATCGAGGTCGTGTGCGGCGTCGGTCTCACCGCCAAAGTGGCCAAACTGACCCCGATCGGGGTCGTGAAAGGGTAAGACCTCAGAGGTCCAGTACCTTGGAGGCCGCCTTGGCCACGGCCTCCCTCTTATCCTCCGGACATGCGACCAGAACGGCCCAGCTGAGGGAATCCCTCGACTGGAGCGCCTTCGCTATGGGGGAGGTCCCCGTCAGGAGTCTGACCTTCCCGTCCGGATCCAGAATGGAGACGTCCGTCTTCCCGATCTTTATCTTGGCGGAACCCAGATTCGCGGAGGACGTCATTTCCAGAATGACCTCGGATTCGTCCACCCCCGCCCTGTCCGCTATGCGTTTCTCCAATTCGGACCTCTTTCTGTGGTCCTTGTAACCCGTAAGCATACGGGAAAGATCTTCATCCACATCCCTTGCGGACACCACGGCGGCCTTCCTGTAGAACATACGATTCTGCACGAGTCTCATGAGACGGGACGGGGCCCCGCCTTCGGAGATAAGCGCCTGGGACATATCGGAATCGTCCCAGAGGTACATGTCGGAGAGATCGAGTTTCGATGCGAGGACCGCCTTCGTAAGCATCCTCTCTATGACCCTCACGGACATGTGGAAGTATACGGAAGAATACATGAGGGCGCGGGACACCATCAGTCCCTCCGCGGCGGGGGCGCCTCCGCGCTCGATGCATATCCTGTCGTTGACGACCCTCATTGTCGAGAGAAGTCTGTCGACATCGATGTTGCCCATTACCACGCCCGTGTAATGGGCGTCCCTCATCAGATAATCCATCTGATCGGCATCCACGGGCCCGTGTATTATCTGATGTATGTAATCCTTGGACGGGAAGTGATCCATCCCGTCGAGGGTGAGGTTGCTGAAATCGCGTGCGGTGCTCTCGGGATACGCTATGAGGTCGCAGACCTCCACGGGATCCACCCCATGCCTCTCCAGAATCGCCGACATGGGTTCCGAATCCCCGAAAAGGTCCGAGTCCCTCCTGCGGCAGGTCCTGCCCTTCCCGAAGATCAGATTCCTGGCAAGCTCCATATGGTCGAGACCTGTGGCATCCTCCATAACCGCCTCCAGCGCATGGGAGAACGGGGCGTGGCAGATGTCGTGCATCAGCGCGGCGGCCCTGACTGCGGACGAGTCCTCCTCGGACAGTCCGATGGCCTTGGACATCCTCCCTGCGAGATAATATGTCCCGAGACAGTGCTCGAACCTCGTATGATTCGCACCGGGGAACACGAAATTCCCCATGCCCAGCTGTTTCACGCCGCGGAGCCTCTGCATCTCGTGCCTGTCCATCAGCTCGAGAAACATCCCATCGACGCGGATCCCCCCGTGGATCGGGTCGTGGACGGTCTTCACGCGGTCCGGCAAATCACTCGCCCGCCTTCCAGAGCTTATCTCCGACGCTGTTGAGGGATTTGATCGCCTTTCCGGGCATCTTGGCCATGAGATCCGCGCCGGAACGGGATGATACGCCGACGGCCAGGGGGACCTTGTTCTTGATATCCCTTATCCAGACGAAATCCCCTTCCCGGATATCCGCATCGGCTTCAACGATGCCGGGACCCATGCAGTCGGCGCCGTTGGTGATGAACGGCACCGCACCCATGTCGACGGTGACGAATCTTTTCACGGGTTTGTACTTGATGATGCCTCTCACGGTGAGGAAAGGCTTATCCTGATAGACAAGACCCAGTATATCGTTCCCGACTATGAGGAGGTCGAAATCCGTGCTCTCGGCACGGTCGACGGGCTCGTCTTCGGAGAAGACGGGGACTCCGAGTTCCGCCTCCAGCTGTTCCGAGAGGGCTTTGACCTCTTTGTTTCTGAGTCTCTTCCTTTTGCGGATCCTGACGTCTGCCATAATATACGCACATATGCGGACCGCGGATAGATTACTTTGGGTCGGAACGGAGCCGCAGGCTGTGAAAAACACATCTGGCACATGCATCTTCCCCGAATATCGGGCCGAACGCTACCATAATATCGGAGCATCCCTTAGGCCCCCGCCATGGGAATCAACATCGCATTGTGCGAGACGGAGGCAGTAAACGCCCCCTGCAGGGAACTGAAACTCACCATCGTCAAAGCGAAAGTCGAAGGGAAGGAATTCGAACCGTACATGGATATCGACGAGGTCGTATCCCTGGAGGATGCGGAGAAGGCCGTCGGGGATATGGAGGCCTTCCTCAAAAGGAACAGGATCAACGCGGAGACCGATGCGATTTACATGGAGAAGGTCAAGAAGGACGAGGACAGAGCGCTGCTGGCACAGTATGTGAAGAAGGTCCCGACCGGATGGGTGGACCTCACCAAAATGGACGCTGCGGCGAAGGAGAAGGCCCTGGCCGCAAGCAACAGGAACGACGTCGTCACCGCATGGGATCAGGTGGAATTCGACGATATGAACGAGATGTGCACCAACTGTGCCCTCTCGTGGGACAAGGGAAGGGGATGCATGGGATCCTTCGGACCCGAAACCAGCAAACTGCCCGAGATCGCCAGGAAATACAACTGCCCGATCATCGGAGCCGTCTTCGAGAACGCCAAGGAGATGAAGAGACTCAGCCCCGAGGATGCGAAAGCGGTCCTGAAGGAGGCCGAGATCCTCGGACCCGCACTCGCCGAGGAAGGCAAGATGGCCGTCCACAGGTACTCCGGACCCCTGGAGAGAGTGGCCGCCGCCGCAAAGACCGCCGCGGAACAGAACTGCGGATTCTATTTCTTCTGAGGATGGCGGCGGGGCCTTCCGGGCCCCGCAGATATCCTCCAAAATCAGTTGCTGGCACTTTTCATCATGAGGGCCGCCATATTCTCGGCGAGCCTCTTCATGCCTTTCATAGCCTGCACGTCCTCCTCGTACTGAGGGGAGTTCAGCGCCCTGAATATGGGGAGGGGATATGTCCCCACCACGTTGAGCTCGTTGTGGATGAGCCAGTGGGTCAGTTCGTTGTATGCGTTCTCTGCGCCCTCGTGGCCGGAGACCGTGATTACCGCGCCGGTCTTGCCCCTCAGTCCCCTGTCCCCCACGGTGAGTGCGAGACCCGCACGCTCCAGGAAGATCTTCAGGCCGGAAGGGATGCCGCCGAGATATGCGGGGGATGCGAGCACTATGCCGTCCGCCGCACGCATCCTGTCGAGAATGGAGTTCATCTCGTCCTCCTCCATAATGCATCTGCCGTCGCCCCTCATCTCGCAGGAGCGGCAGTCATTGCAGATCTGGAGTTCGAAATCGTAGATCTGGATCATTTCAGTCTCGATACCTTCCTTCTCCAGCTCGTCGAGGAATTCCGCGAGCAGGTTGCTTGTGTTCCCGATGAGACGGGGACTTCCGTTGAGTGCGATTACCTTCATTCCGAAACCTCCGGACCGACCCTCGGCTCCGCCCCGTTCTCTATGGCGTAGAGCAGGTTCCCGTCCCCGTCGAAGAACGAGGTCGCGACCCCCATGGGCAGCCTTTTCGGATCCAGTTTGAATCTGACCCCTTCGTCGATCATCCTGCGGTGGAAGTCGAAGGGATCGGCGACCCCGAGGAAGATCCCCGTGTCGATACCGGCCTTATCCGACCTGAATATCCTGATCGCCGCGGAGTCCCTCCTCACAACCGCCTCCTCCGGACCGCAGTACACAGGTTCCATCTTCAGGATGTCCCTGTAGAAACCGACGGCTGCACGGACGTCCCTGGACGGGACGCTCGCCATGAAAACGGATGCCGGAAGACCTTCGGTCGTGTAACTGAATTCTCCTCCCCTGGGATCGCCTATGGGCATAGGTTCCCCGATACGTTCACAGGTTAAGACATTTGGTTACGGGGAGGCCTGCTGCGGCCGATACTCCTGAGATCGGACTCTCTCCGAGTCTGGAAGACGGACCCGGGGCGGACAGGGGCCATCAGCACAAACGCTTTATTGCGCACCAGCGATGCACTGGCATAGAAGGAAATCGCAATGTCGTCACCCGTACTCAGCGCAGAACAGATCGAGGAAGAAACCAGGCTCAGGGAGACCCTGGCCGGCATCAAACACGTTATCATCGTACTTTCCGGAAAAGGCGGTGTCGGCAAGTCCACCGTCTCGTCGAACCTCGCCGAGGCGCTTTCCATGGCCGGATTCCAGGTCGGTATCATGGACCTCGACATCACCGGGCCGAACATCCCCAAGATGTTCCACGTCGAGGATGAGAAACTCACCGTCGAGAACGACAGACTCGTACCCGTGCAGGTGCCCCCGTCCCTCAGGCTCATGTCCATGGCGTTCCTGCTCCCCAGCAGGGACGACGCAGTCATGTGGAGAGGGCCCGTCAAGATGGGTGCCGTCAAGCAGTTCATCGAGGACGTCAGCTGGGGAACTCTCGACTACCTCGTCATCGACATGCCTCCCGGAACCGGGGACGAGGCTCTTTCCATCGTGCAGCTCATCCCGAAGGCGGACGGCGCCGTCATCGTCACCACGCCCCAGGACGTGGCCCTCCTGGACTCCAGAAAATCCGTCACTTTTGCGGCTCAGACCGGCATCCCCGTGATCGGCATCGTCGAGAACATGAGCGGATTCGTCTGCCCCCACTGCGGCGAGACCATCGACATCTTCAAGTCCGGCGGAGGCGAGAGCACCGCCAAGGACATCGGAGTGCAGTTCCTCGGGAAGATTCCGCTGGAACCCGGAGTCGTCGCCTCCGGGGACAACGGACTGCCGATCGTCGTCGCAGACCCCGAATCCGCATCCGCCAAGGCCTTCCGCGCTGTCGCAGACAAGATTGTCAAGACGATCGAGAACGACAGCAAGTACCTCGAAGAACAGAGGAAAAAGGCCCAGGAGAAGCAGTGATGAAGTTCGGCGTGATCTCCGAAGGGGATAAACCCGAATCTCTCGTGGCCGAGGACTTCGGCCACGCGCCCTACTTCCTCATCATCGACCCCGAGACCCTCGACTACACCGTCGTGGAGAACGAATATGCGAACGGAGAAGGCGCCGGATACAAGGTGGCCAAGGCCATCGTCGGTATCGGAGTGGACGTCGTGATAGTGGGCGGCATCGGGACCCACGGACTGAAGATCCTCCAGGACGCCGGAATCCGCGTCTTCTATGATATGGACGACACCGTCGAGAAATGCGTGGCCGAAGTCCGCGGCCGCATCGAACTAGAGAAGAAATTCAACGGCAAAAACTGAAATTCCGATGATCTGGCACATCGTCTTCCGATGTGCCGGGTCAGACCCCTTTCCTGTCGCCCCATATTATTTTGTGGAGCTGGGGCAGGACCCTTATATCCAGCTTCTTGGCCACGGCTTCTTCGGCCAGCATCCCGAGGCTCACACCCCCTACCGGACTGAATATCACGTTGGCCTTCACGGGGTGCTCCTCCAGGAACCTCTCCGCATAATCCAGATCCGTGCGGTCCGCTATGACGAATTTGAGCTGATCCTTCTCCGAGAGAAGCGTCAGATTGGAAAGGCACATCCTGTCCTGCATCCCCGACGAAGGGCACTTTATGTCCATGCTGATAATGATGTTCCGGGACACTGGCACATCCTTCAGATCCACCGACCCGTTAGTCTCGAGGACCACTGTCTTGCCGGCATCGGAGAGTCTCTTCAGGAATTCGGCGGCATCTTCCTGCAGCATAGGTTCGCCCCCGGTGAAACAGACGCTCCTCACGTCCCCGATGACATCCATCAATTCATCCGCGGACATCTCTGCGACGGCATCGGATGCGTTCAGTGCATAACCCGTGTCGCACCAGGAACACCTGAGGTTGCATCCTGCGGCCCTGATGAAACAGGTCAGGCGGCCCATCTGCAGCCCCTCTCCCTGGATAGACAGGAAATGCTCCACTATCTTCATTGTACGACTCCGTCCTCGTAGGAGATCTCGTCCCTGAACCCCGCCTTCCTGAACCCTTCGAGCCTGAGGCGGCAGGAATCGCAGTGGCCGCAGGCCTTCTCTCCTCCGTTGTAACAGGACCAAGTGAGTTCCAGCGGCGCTCCGAGCTTCTTCCCGAGCCTGACGATGTCGGCCTTGGAAAGGTACAGGAGAGGTGTCTCAATCCTGATGGGGTGCCCCTCGACTCCGGCCTTGGTGCCCTTGGCGAGCATCTCCCCGTATGCCTTGAAGAAATCGGGGCGGTCGTCCGGATATCCGCTGTAGTCTACGGCGTTCGCACCGATGTAGACGCGGTCCGCATCGATGGATTCCGCCAGCCCCGCGGCTATGCTGAGGAACACGATGTTCCTTGCCGGCACATATGTGATGGGAATCTCCTCGTCCAGTTTTCCCTCCCTGTCCATGGGGACGTCGATGTCCTCCCTGGTGAGTGCGGAACGGAACGACGAGAGATTGAGGTCGATGACCACGTGGGACACTCCGTAATACCTGCAGACGTTTTCGGCGGACACGAGTTCTTTCGTGTGCCTCTGTCCGTAGCGGAAGCTGATGGCGGTGGGTTCGAAACCGTCCGCTATCGCCTGTGCCAGAGTGGTGGTCGAGTCGAGTCCGCCCGACAGGAGGACGACCGCACGGGGCTTCATCTCAGCGCCACCGTGTACCATGCGGTCTGACCGCGTTCCTCGTCGAGACCGACAGAGAGCGACCTCACATTCTCCGGGATCTCAATCTCCTTCGTCAGCTTCTCGGCCATCATCTTGGACATCTCCTCGGCCGTGGTTGTGGGGACGTCGAGCATCCTCACGTCCATGGCGGGGAAGACATACCTCTTGCCGCAGTTGTCGACGGTGACGGAACCGCCTTCGGAGGTTATCTTCACCTCGGCGGATCTGGCGGGAAGAAGGACCGCATGGTCCATCCCGTCGATCATCTCCTTGAGCTTCTTCTTGAGAACGACGAAGTCCATTATCATGCCGTCGGCGCCGATCTCCCCCTCGAGTCTGAGGCGGACGATATAACTGTGTCCGTGAAGCCTGGAACATTTCTCGTGATGGGGTATGAAATGACAGGCGGAGAACCTTATCCCCGCATACCCTCCGTCGATCTCCAGAATGCTCATTGCTTCATCCCCGCGAGTTTCATCGCCAGAATGATGGAGTCCGTGAAATCGGTCTTGACCCTCGACGTGTCCACGAACACCTTGTCGCTGCTGAGGACAGGCGCCCCGAGGGCGGCCTCGTTGCCGATGAAATGCATGACCCTGAAAATCAGGTTCCCTGCAATCCCGTCGGGCGCCACGATGATATCCGCATCCTCCACCGCATCCTCGATGAGGATCTGCGCATGATATGCGTCGTAACCCTTCTTGTTGAGCTGCCTGACGACTTCCAGCGCATCGGTGATGGTCTGATCCACGACATCGTTCCTGCCGAGGTCGTCGCTTCTTCCGCCGGACATGACGGCGATCCTCTGGCTCGAAAGACCCATCTTCTTCATCAGCGCGGCGCCCTTCTCGGCCATGCGGACCTTCTCATCGACGGTCCACCCTTCGTCGATGCCGACGGGAGTCATCAGGAAGACCTTCCCTCTGTACTTCATGAGGACGGCCCTCTCCAGATCGTCCGTACCGAGAGCCTTCTTGATCAGAGGAAGAAGCTTTGAAGAGGACATGTCCCCGCGGACGGCGGCGTCGATGGCTCCCGAAGCAAGGTCATCGGCCAGCTTCTGGGGGTCGCTGTAGATGATGACGTTGGGATTGTTCAGCACACGTACGCTCGTCTCGACGAATTTGGAATCGGGAGCGCGCCCGATTCCCACTTTGACGTTCGGGACGGTGCCTCCCAAAAATTCATCCGATGTAACCATGGGTGCAACTCATTGATTCTCTGTATTTAAAAGTATGAACGGCACTGGAAAAGGTGTCAGATGGAGTCGAAGACGTAGTCTTCCCAAGTCCTCTTCCCGAGGACAATCTCCGCCTCCGGGACTGTCAGCATCGGGTGGGCGTATCTGACGGAATCGTCCATCGCTATCCTGGGACATGCGGTGTTGACGTATGCGTCCACCTTGAACGGAAGCAGCGCCTGCGGGGACACCTCGTCGGTCAGCAGCGTGTACACCTCCTTCCCGGCCTCCCTCAGCATGGCGGATATCCTGCCGGCTTCCTCCGGACGGTACTGTCCTATCTTGCCGCAGATTATGACGAGATACTTCTCTGCGGGCCTCGCGAGTTCGATGGCCGCAAATCTTCTCCGCAGGATCCTGTCCCTGACATCGTCCACGCTTCTGACCTCCCCGGTGACGGGATTGAGGACCGTGACCTTCTTGTCCACGCCGAATGCGGCCGCCAGCGGATGGAAGTCGCCCTCTCCGAGGAAAAGGTACCCGTCCACGGAATCTTTCACCGCGGAAGCCGAGGAGCAGTTGCATCCGAGCACCTGCCCTTCGTAGCAGATGCGCGAATCGCCCTTTCCCACGAAGACGGTCTTGCCTTCGGATTCGAGTATCCTCTTCGCCTCCGGGATCAGTCCGATGTACTGCACGGATGCAAGGAGGCCGACCCTGGAAGGCAATGTGCCAGCAGCCTTTCTCACGGCATCCGAGGCGTCAATGCATGCACGCGCCTCGACGAACAGAACGTCGAGATTGGAAAGAAGATTGGGTATCGGCGAATGGCCGAAATGGATGAGCCCCTGCGCATACTTCCGGTAATCGGTAAAAAGATCGCAGGCACCGTAACACGGATAACCTAAAATGACAGCCGTTGCGCCCGTGTCTCTGAAAATACGGTCCGAGAGCTCTACGGCGTGGGTCTTTAGACCCTCCGGAAACTGGAGGGCGACAGAGGCGAAGCCCCTGCCGCGGATCCAGCTTTCGATATTTTCGACCTGGAGATCGAATTGCATCAGTGGACGTATTCCTGTCCTTTCTCTACGTCGATGTAGCAGGTGGAGGGGATCTTCATGGAAGCTCTCCACAGGGCATCCTTGGCCTGGTTGACCTTCTCGGGGTTGACGTAAACGGTGTACACCGCCTGGTTGCCCTCGACCCTGGCCGCGGTTCCGACGGTCTTACCGAATGCACGGCGCATTCCGCTCGACACACGGTCCGCTCCTGCGCCGGTAGCGAGCTTGTTCTCGCGGAGGACGACGTGGGGGTAGACCCTTACTTTGAAGTGGTACTCGGTCGAACCGACCTTGCTCAGCACCCTGTTCGCGGCGATACGGCCCGCCTCGATGGCGGTGTGCCTGATCTGGACGCGTGCCTTCACCCTGAGGGTGAGTTTCACGGGGAATTCGTCCTCTTTCCTGAGGTTTCCCATGTCGAACTGACTGATCCTGACTGCCGGGACACCGCCCATGTACTCGCGACGAGTGTAGGCCATTCCCGTGATCCTTCTATACATCGATGCTGGCTTTCTTACCATTGATGCCACCTGTGACTGTTAAATGGAGCGTGAATCTCCAATCTCTATTTAACCCCTTGGTAGAGGTCTTATGGTGGTTCCGATAGGCACAAACAATATAAGGATTACGTTGGAAAACGGGGTTTCTTTCTTATATTGCGCGATTATCGGGAACAGTCACATCAGTTTTATATGAGACCTGCGGTTGGAGTGCCGATCAGCATGGCCAAGCACCTTACCCGCTCCGCCGTCAGGAACATAGCTTCCGAGCGTGCGGGGATCCTCGCGGAACTGTCCAGGGAAGCGGTCAGGGAAGGCAGGGACGGACGCGCCGTACGTTATGTGGAGCTTGCCCGCGCAGTATGCGGAAAAGGACAGGCGGATATGCCTGCCGGATTCGTATACTGCAGGAACTGCCTCCTGCCGCTGATGCCCGGACTGAACTGCACCGTGAGACTCACGGGACACAAGGTCGTCTCCGAATGCCGGAGATGCGGGACCGTCAGGCGCATGCCGTATCTGAAAGAGCAGAAGAGGACCTCCGCAGGGGTCCCCGCGCAGAAAGAAGGGAAATCAGAATGACCGAGAGGGAAGCGAAGAAGGAGCTGCTTAGACGCGCCAAGGATATCGACGCTACCGTCCGTGTTGGAAAGGACGGCGTGACCGAAAATCTCAACAACGAGATTGTCGAACAACTGAAGAAGAGACGTTTGATCAAGGTCAAGGTCCTCAACAATTCCGACTTCGGTGCCGCCGATGCCGCGGAACAGATAACCGGGGCCACGGGCGCCGTGGCCGTGGACGTGCGCGGAGGCGTCATCCTCCTTGCGGACAAGAGGACATGGGACTCCCTGTGCCAGAAAAAGTTCGAGTGATTTCAGATGTTGGACATAGACGTAATCAGGGCAGACCCCGAGAAGATCAGGGCGATGCTTATCAAGAGGAACAAGACCACCGAAAGACTGGACGCCCTGCTGGAAGCCGACGGCGAATGGAGAAAACTCACCAACGAGAACAACCAGCTGAGGAAGACCAGGAACTCCGTATCCCTGGAGATCGGGAAGATGCCCAAGGGCCCCGAGAAAGATGCCAGGATCAAAGAGATGCGCGAGGTCGGAGACAGGATCGCCGCCAACGATGCGAGGATGGCCGAACTCGAGGCCATCAGGAAAGACAATCTCCTCAACATCCCCAACATCCCCGCAGACGACGTGCCTCTGGGAAAGGATGACACGGAGAACGTCGAGATCAAGGTATGGGGCGATAAGAAGACTTTCGATTTCACCCCCAAGACCCACTCCCAACTCATGCTCGACCTCGACCTCGTCGACTTCGACAGGGCCACCAAGATCGCCGGATCCGGATTCTACTGCCTGAAGGGGGACGGAGCGAGACTCGAGAGGGCCCTCATCTGCTTCTTCCTGGATATGCACAAGAAGCAGGGGTACAAGGAGGTCTTCACCCCCGTCATCGTCAACACCGCCGCCGTCACCGGCACCGGACAGTACCCCAATCTCAAAGATGACATGTACCACCTCGAGAGGGACGACATGTGGCTCAATCCCACCGCAGAGGTCCCCGTGACCAACCTGCTGCAGGGCGACATCCTCGCCAAGGAGGACCTGCCCGTGAAGCTGACCGCATACCTCCCCTCGTTCAGGAGAGAGGTCGGAAAGCATGCTGACACCGCCGGCATCATCCGCGTCCACGAGTTCAACAAGGTCGAGATGGTCAGATTCGAGGAACCCTCCAAATCCTGGGCGGCCCTCGAAGAAATGAGGGGCAACGCGGAAGAACTCCTGCAGCTGCTGGGTCTTCCCTATCATGTGCTTCTGCTGTGCACCGGCGACCAGAGTTTCGCCTGCGCCAAATGCTACGACCTCGAGGTATGGGCACCCGGAGAGAACAGGTATCTCGAATGCTCCTCCTGCTCCAACGACCTCGACTTCCAGGCCAGAAGGGCCATGATCAAATACAGGCCCGAACCCCACCTGAAGAGCGAGTTCGTCCACACCCTCAACGGTTCCGGCCTCGCACTCCCGAGGACCATGGTCGCAGTTCTGGAGAACTACCAGAATGCGGACGGCACCGTGACGATCCCCGAAGTCCTGAGGCCCTACATGGGCGGACAGGAGAAGATCGTCCCGCCCGAGACGAAGAAGACCTTCTGAAAAACTCAGAAAACATCATCTGGCACATCGCCATCCGGACGCACCGCACGGCCATCCGTGCGGATGCGTTCGGAACCCATTTTCCCGCGTATCTCCTCCATGATGGAGACCAGGCTCCCGCGGTCGACCACTTCTTCCGACAGCCTGTTGCGGTATTCTCTGCATCTGTGGCAGCCCGCTATGAAATGCGGGGCATAGCTGCGCAGCTTCCTCACTGCGACCTCCTCCCCCTTCTCGGCGATCAGCATATCCGCGAACCGCAGACACCAATCCACCTGCTGGGACACCGTGGGATTCGGAAGGGATTTCCCGGATTCCAGGAGGCTGTTTATCTGGGTCACCAGGAACGGGTTCCCGACACCCCCTCTGGCAACCATGACGGCATCGGCGCCTGTGGTCTGCACCGCGGCCTCCGCATCCTCCGCCGAATAGATGTTTCCCGAGATGATCAACGGAACGGACATCTCCGAACGGAGGCCTTCGGCGAGGTCGTAGTGCGGCGTCCCCGCATAGCGCTCCTCTCTCGTACGGACATGGAGCGAAACCGCATCGGCGCCGGCGGCGGTGACCTCCTCGATCACCTCCCTGAAATTCATATTCGAGGAGTTCCACCCCAGGCGGATCTTGGCGGTCACGGGGATGCCCGCGGCCTTCCTGACACGGCGGATTATGTCCCCGCATTTGGCGGGGTCCCTCATCAGAGCCGACCCGGAACCGTTGCGGACGACCTTGGCCACCGGACAGCCCATGTTGATGTCGAAGAAATCTATGTCCGGATTTATGACAAGGGCCTTTGCGGCAGCTTCCGCCAGACTGCCGGGATCGCTTCCAAAAAGCTGGACTCCGGTCGGATGGTTGTCTCCGAAGGAAACATACGGAACCGTCCTCCGAAGGCCGTGGATTATGCCCTGGTCGGACGTCATCTCGGTGACGGATACTGCCACCCCGAAAGGCTTCATGAAATCGCGGTAGCTCTCCGACGTGAAACCGGACATGGGTCCGAGCACCACGCGGCCGCCGATCCCGATGCCGCCTATCCTCCACATGAAGGCGGACGATATCGTTCTGGGATATCGTGTTTGCTCCGGAAAGGAGTTCAGATCTCCATCTTCTCGAAGTCGGCTATGATCTCGAAGGCGTCGATGGCCTCGCCGTAACCGCCGACGGCCGTCAGTTTCCTGCCGATGTCCACTCTGCCGTCCCTGAGAGCCTTGGAGGATACGCCGTAGCGTATGGATATGTGGGCTTCCATCCATGCAGCGAGCCAATCGCAGGCCTTGATCTCCCTCCCGTTCCTGCCCGGGGCGTCGGCAAAGGGGTCGTAGGCCATGAACCTCAGTTCATCCCTCCACCCCTCGGGTATGAGCGGCATGATCCTCTCCTCCATCATCTCGTGCTCGATCCCCTCGAGCAGGTCCGGGAGGCCCGACACCGAGGTCTTCACGGGAGTGATGACGTCTTTGGTCAGGACCTCCGGGAGATCGTGGAACAGCGCAGTATAGAAATCGGAGTAGACCTGCTTCCCCGAGATTCCGCTGTCGCAGTCGTTGAGATAGACCATGTCTGCCACCAGGAGCGAATGACCCAGCACCGTGGTTTTGGGTATCCTGGGGGTCCTCGCCCATCTCTGCTGGAACCTCAGCTGCCCCACCACATCGATGAAATCCCCCAGGTCGGAATGCCCCGACATGAGGCATCTGACCCCGGCGAGGTCGGAATGCTGCCCGATCTGCGCATCGATCTCCTTCTTGGTGTCCTCTATGCCGTACACGGACCGGTTCACCTCATAGATTGTATCGAACTCCCACTTCGTGGCCAGATAGTGGGCGGCGCGGATGATGGCATCCTCTTTGGAGGATCTGTCCGAGAAAAGATATTCGGAGAATCTGTCCCTGAACCCGGGGTCGGTATGGGGGACGTTGCGGTCGAACTCGGCAAGGACATATCTGCTGACATCGTACGCCTTCTCCTCCTCTATCTTGTGAAAGACCTGCGGCTTCAGATCCGTGAGGGCGATCCTCTGCAGGAACGAGAACAGGGTGTGCTCGATAATGATGTGCCAGTCTATCTCGGAACCGGCATCCTCCTCGCATTTTCCGAGGACCCATGCGATGGCGGCCTTGTGAGCCTGCTTGTCCAGTTCCGACAGGTCGAGGGTACGGAGATGGTCGTTCCACCTGTGCATATTCGTGGAGTCGAACAGACAGTACATCATATTGGCGTTCAGCGCACGGTCAGTCATTCCTTCCCCTCCTCTTCGGCATCCGCGGAACCCAGACGTTCCTTCTCCTCCGGAATCCCCCCGCCTGCAATGTCCAAATCGGCGGAGAAGATACCTTTCTCCGGAGCCTCGGTCCCGGAATGACCCAGATGCTCTTTTTCCGCAGGAATCTCGTCGCCTGCGATATCCAAATCGGCGGAGAATACGCCTTTCTTCGGAACATCGGGAACCTCTGTTTTCTGAAAGGTTTCCGAGAGGTCGTCTATCGGAGGCATATCCGCTCCTTCGGCGGCACCCTCCTCGGCCCTCAGGTCTATCACGTATCCGTCATCGGGGAACGAGGACAGAACCTCTGTGAGGGCGAGGTCGCAGTCATAGTCTTCCAGAACCGCCGCATTGTCCCTCCTATCCTTGTAGAAAAGAACAATCCCCGCAGCAACCAGAACATAACCTGCGAACACCGTCCAGTCCGGGATGAACGTGTGCGTGAATCCCGTATATTCGAGTGTCCCGACCGCAGATACGATCAGCCCTGCGAGAAGTAGGATTATGCAGCAGTCGGTCTGTTCCGATTTCATCGGTCTGCCGTAGGCCGTACAGGATATTAAATCCAAGGGTGCATCCGACACCGGCACGACGGCCGCCGCAGGCGGCATGGCCTCCCGCACGGAGCCGCCTATAAAGCATCTTAAAAGACCCAGCTCCAGGAATACACATCCTGCGAAAATCCGGACGGTCTCAGCGGCCCTGCGGGAACGGTTGAAAACTATTATACGTGCCCCGCATACTGTCTGGATATGTCAAACGGTATGAAGGTGTCCGACAGACTTGCCTCGATCCCCATGTCCGGAATCAGGAAGATGTTCGACCTCGCCAAGCCGGATTCCATCAATCTCGGACTCGGGGAACCCGATCTCGAACCTCCGAAAGAAGCCATTGAAGGCATGAACGCCGCCGCCCTCGCAGGAAAGAACAGGTATTCCCCCACCGCCGGGATCCCGGAACTGAGGGATGCCATTGCGGAGAGGTTCTCCAGATACAGCCCCGGACTGAAAGGGGACAATGTCATCGTGACCCCCAGCGGCTCCACCGCACTCCTGGAGGTCACCCAGTCTTTCGTGGACCCCGGGGACGAGGTCCTCATACCCAGCCCGGGATTCGTCATATACAAACCCCATACCGAACTCGCCGGCGGGACCCCGGTCGAATACAGGCTGACCGAGGGCGATTTCCAGCCCGATATCGAATACATCCAGGAACATATCACCGACAGGACGAAGATGATTATCGTGAACAACCCCTCCAATCCGACCGGAGGAGTCCTCACGGAAGAATCCCGCAGCGCCCTCGCAGACATCGCCCACGACAGGGACATCATGATTCTGTCGGACGAGGTCTATGAATCCTTCGTCTACGAAGGGGAACACAGATCCTTCCTCGGATACACCGACAGGGCCGTGGTCGTCGGAGGATTCTCCAAGATGATGGCCGTCACCGGATGGCGTCTCGGATTCGCCGTTGCCAATACGGAAAGCATCGATGCGCTCGTAAAAATGCAATACCACGTGTGCGCAAGCCCCGGAATGCCCGCCATGTACGGCGTCCTGAATGCCCTGCCGTCCATCGACCCGTATCTGGAGAAGGCAAGGTCCGTCTTCAGGAAGAGACGCGATCTCATCTCGAAGAGGATCAACGACATCGACGGAATGGAGCTGATCCCTCCCAAAGGTGCATTCTATGCATTCCCGTCCTTCGACATGGACATGACCTCCCAGGAGCTGGCGAACGAACTGGTCAAAGCAGGCCTCATCTGCACCCCCGGATCCGCATTCGGCAAATTCGGGGAGGGCCACCTGAGGTTCTCCTACGCCGCCAGCGAAGAGAAGATAGAAAAGGGCATGGACATACTGGCCGATACGGTCGGAAAGATCAGAGGAGGAAGGATATGAGCGGAGAACTCGACCCGAACGCCATGCTGTTCGGCGGAGAAGAAGAGAACGGGAAGACAGAAGAGGAAAAAGCAGCGGAATACGTCTTCGGAAAGAACCCCAACAGGGTGAGCGCCCTCAGCGACCTGTGGTTCGGCGAACTCGAGAAGAGGATCGAATCTATGGATCTCCCCGACGAGAAAGCCAAACTGAAGATGGCTTTCAAGCTGACCGCCGGGGCCGTGCTCGACATGTTTGCAGATTCCCAGCAGCCCGAGGCCGCACCCGACATCATGTCCGATTTCGACATATTCATGGGCGTCGCACTCACCAACAAGAAGTACGGCGTGAGCCTCTTCGGAGAGCAGCAGAAAGCTCTGATGACCGTCGACCGGTCCAAATACAAGGATGACGAGGAATACGTAAGGGCCCTCGGCGACTTCGAGGAGGCTTGGTGGGACATCCCGCAGCCCCTCCTCAACGGAAGGAACCCCAACGATGCCATCAAAGAAATCCTCATCAAATACGGACTGAACGGGGAATGACGACAGTATCCGCATCCGCTCCCGGCAAGTTCGTCATACTCGGAGAACATGCCGTGGTCTACGGCAAACCCGCCCTTGCGCTGGCGATCGATATGCGCTTCAGCATCCGTGTCAGCCGCAGCAGCGAATACAAGGTCAACGGACAGACCGCCACCCCGTACAACATGAGTCCGCATATGATGTACATATCCGATAAGATCGGCACGTCCCCCGTCTCCGTATTCGTAGACGGGAGGGTACCGTCGGGTTCCGGTCTCGGATCCTCCGCCGCACTTTCCAACGCATATGCGGCGGCCGTGAGCGCATTGGAAGGGCTCCCCACGGACAAGGAGACCATAGCGAGACTCGCCTATGAGGCGGAGTACGCCTCCCAAGGAAGAGGAAGCCCCATGGACACGTCCGCATCCGCCAACGGATACGGCATAGCCCTCAACGTCCCGTACAAGGAAGAAGACTTCCTCTGGCACATCGAAAAAGAAGATAAATCCTGGGACATCTCGAAGATCGATGTCCCCAAGATGACGTTTGTCATCGGCAACACGGGGATAAAAGCGGCCACCGGACCCATCGTCGAGAAGGTCAGGAAATACAAAGAGAGCAGCACATTCGCCTCCGGAATTGTGGACGAGATCGGAAACGTGACCCTCGACGGCCTCACGGCGATGAAAAGGAACGATCTCTCGGAGCTCGGCGCACTCATGACATACGACCACAAACTCCTATCCATCCTCGGGGCATCGTGCAACGAACTCAACCATATGGTGGAAGCTGCGATACCCTACTCCTACGGAGCGAAGCTCACCGGATCGGGAGGCGGAGGATGCATGGTGGCCCTCACCGACAGACCCGATAAAGTCGCCAAGGCCATCAAGAGCCACGGAGGCACCCCTTACATCATCCACACCGGCGTGGACGGCGTGAGAGTCAAAGTGAAGGAGCAGAACGGCCGTCACCACTACCACTATCACAAAAAGAAGAACCATGGTGTAAAACCCCCGGAAAAGAAGGAGTGAATCATTCTGCCGGAGATATCCGGCGTATTTTTCGAATACGGACACCGGATCCGCAGATAAAATGAGGGGGCATATGCCCCCTGTGGAGTTTCAGATAAGGTCCTCGAAGTCCTTGACAAGCTCGGGGAACTTCTCCTTGATGGCGATAAGGAGATTCTGCACGTTGACGTGCTCGATATCCGCAGTGGCCATGATCTTCACGAGTTCGTTGATGGTGTCGTCATCGAGCTCGGCGAGTTTCTCTTTGGCCATCCAGTCGCGGTAAAGTCCGTCTTCCATGCGGTTGCGGATCTTCTTATCATACGCCTTGAGTGCGGCTGCGGAATAGTCTCCCTTCTTCTTGCACTCGGCGAGGACTTCCCCGGCATACATTCCGGAAACGCAGGCGTGGCCGATCCCTCCCCCGGTTATGGGGTCGATGAGCCTTGCGGAGTCTCCGACCAGAAGGACGTTGTCGGTGGAGTATCCGTCCTCGAGTCCGGGGCATGTGGAGTCGAATCCCGCATCGATCTCGAGGATCTGCGCATGTTTGAACCTGGGGTCCTCGGCGATGAACTTGTCGAGGAACTGCTTCGGGCGGACACCGTCCTTGGCGAAAGTACCGGCGATGCCGATACCGACATTGGCGACACCGTCGCCCTTGGGGAATATCCAGAGATATCCTCCGGGTGCGACGGACCTCCCGAGGATGAATTCGCAGTAATCCATGGAGCAGTCGCAGCCCGCCATCCTGTACTGGATGCAGGGCTCGATGTCGTTGAGCTTGAGGTTGGTGTCGATACCGCACCAACGGCCGACCTGGGATTCGATACCGTCCGCTCCGACGATGCAGTCGCAGTAGATGTCCAGAGGCTCGCCCATGGACATGCAGTGGGCACCGACGATCTTCCCGTTCTCCTTTATGGGCCCGGTCATCCAGGTGCGCATGTAGATTCTGGCGCCTGCCTCGGCGGCGAGTTTGCTCAGACCCTTGTCGAAGAGATGCCTCTCGAGGACGTATCCGACCTCGGCCCCGGCCTTGGACTCGTCCAGCTGGAACGACGTCCCGTCGGGCGATTTGATGACCGCTCCCTTCATGTCGGCGCGTATCCACTCGCGCCTGGGTTCTATTCCGATCTCCGAGAACATCTTCTTGGAGACCCCCTCGGCGCACCTCAGGGGCGCCCCGATTTCGGGTTTCTTCTCGATCAGTATGGTGTCTATGCCTTTCTCGGCGCAGCTCTTGGCGGCCATTCCCCCGGCGGGACCGGCACCGACGACCAATACTTCGCATTTCAGCGCGTTCATTCCTTCCCCTCCATGAAGATGGCACCCACGGGACATAACCTCACGCACCTGCCGCATTTGTTGCAGTCCTCGTTGAACGTAAGGATCGTGTCGCAGAGGAATATGGCGTTCTTGGGGCAGCACCCGACGCAACCACCGCAGTGCAGACATTTGTTGGTGTTGACGATCATGGCGTTCACTCCTTGTTCTCTTCATCGGGGTCCTTGGGGACGATAAGGGCGGCCTCCAGCTGTTTGGCCTCCTCCTTGTGCTTCTCCTTCCACTCTGCAAGCGGGACGGAGAACTTCTTCTCGGTCTCCACACGCATCTCGATACCGCTGTTGTAGGCACAGAACGGGATGATCTTGCAGTCGGGGGTGACGTAGTGGATGGAACAGCGTCTCACCCTCTCGAGGTCGTAGTTGTAGGAGTCCTGGAAGTGCATCGCGCCGATGTACATCATTCCCCAGGAGAATTTGGCGAGGGTGGCCTTGGACTTCTTGCTCATAATGGAGATAAGGGTCTCGATGAGATCCGCCTTCGTCATTCCCTTAGGCATCCTCTCCTCTCTGAGACACGTCATAAGGAGCTTCCTGACTTTCAGGGCGGTGAGTTTCTTGAACACGGCCTTCTCGGCCTTCATTGCGATTTCGTCGAGTCCCTTCACAAAAGGCTCGACATCAATGAACTCGGGCATCGGGAAAACGTTGCCGGAGTCATCGATGAAGAGATATGTGGCGAGACCGCAGTGCGGGTGGGTCGGGAAGGTGATCTTGTTCGTTCCGAGAATAATCGAAGCGTAGTTGGAGATACCGGAGACCACGGGAACGGGGAACCAGTCCCTCATGGCGGTGTATCCGGTCTGGTCGTTGACGGCCTTGGCGACATCGGTGAGAGTGATTCTGCCTTCGCTGACCTCTTCGTGGGTGACCCTTCCGGTGAAGGCGACGGGCTGGAAGTTGACTCCCCTGACGACATCCTTGTTCTCGATGGCGAACTTTATGATGTCGCCGATCTGCATGTCGTTGAGGCCGCGGACGGTGGTGACGACGAGAACGACGGAGGGGCAATGGCCTGTCTCCTCCTTGAGCTTCTTCAGATTGGCGAGGACGCCCTTCTTGACATCCATCATCTTCCTTCCGCGGGAACGCATGTAGATGGTGTCGTCCATTCCGTCGAACTGCAGGTAGATTGTGTTCAGCCCCGCCTGGGCGCAGGCCTTGAGCTTGTCGTAATGCGCAGAGAAGACGATACCGTTGGTGGCTATCTGCACCTGGGCGAAATTCCTCTCCTTCGCGGCCCTGATGACGTCCACGAGGCGGGGGTACACGGTGGGCTCCCCTCCGGAGAACTGCACGGCGGTGCACTTGATGGGTTCCTCGGCACGGAGGGCGTCGAGCATCTTGCAGACGGTATCGAAATCAGGCTCGTAAACGTAACCCGCATCGTTCGCATTGGCGAAGCAGATGGGGCAGTTCATGTTGCATCTGTTGGTGAGATCGATGTTGGCAAGGGCGGTAGGGGAGAGCATCTCGACCCTCTCGCCGTCGATGACGACGTTGACGTTCTCGCCGTTCTTCAGAGATGCGTCCATCGGATTCTTGAGTCCGGTTCCGTCTTTCGCATACTCTTCGGCTTCGAGATACTTCTTGGCGTCGGACCAATACACATCGCAGAAATTTCCGTGCTCGGGGCACACCTTCTCCATGAAGACTTTCCCATCCTTCTCGAAGATGTTGGCTTCCAGGATCTTGCCACACTCGGGGCATATGGACTTGGTCTTCTTGGGGAGACCTGTGGCGGCCGAGTAGGGCTTAACTGTTGCGCACATGGGACTCGGAACTGCCTTAATATTAAAATAATATTGGGTTGGGAATCCCTCTGAACCGCTGCGCATGCTACATGCAGTGTCAGGGTTTTTTATCCGCACCAAACGAAAACCGCCCCATGACGCACAGTCCTGGGGACATTAGGAAAGGAAAGAGGGGGAACCTGCCGTTCGCCCTGGTGGCCGTCGCCCTGCTGATCGGTGCCTCGGCCTACTGCGCCGCGGCCGCCGAGGCACGCGATGCGGACAGAAGAAACGAGAATACCGGAACCGAGACAGACACCGTGTCCGCCGCAGTCTCCGGGATCGAGGGTTTCATAGAGAGAGGAATGGGGGAGAACGTGTTCTCCGTGAGCACTAACATGTCGCTGGGGGACATGACCCAGCGTACCGAAACCTTCGGCAAAAGGATGGACCGGTGGATGGAGACGATGTTCCCGGCGGTCGACTCCGGAGTGAAGGTCACCGTCCACTCCTACGACATCGGTCTGTCGGTGGAGAATCTCCGCATATCCTCCGGATACTACGCCGCCGACGGGTACATACCTGCATATCTGAAAGCCGAAGGGACTGTGGATGCAACCTTCGAATCCGAATCCGGATCCGCCCGGAAAACCCTGTATGTATCCTCGGATGCGAGCGGAGCCCTGCCTCTCGCCGCAGAGGCCGGAACGGCGTTTGAGAGCATCCTGGAGGACGGCGGATCGGTACTATCCCAGATGGTATCATACCAGCTCACGGCGCTGGCACAGTACAGGATAATGAACGGATACGGGGCGTTCGCCTATTACGGAGAATACGGGACCGAATCCGTACTCACCGGCGACGATGTCAAAGAAGCATATTCGAGAGCTCTCCGTGCGGCCGAGAGCATTGTATTCAGAGATGCCGACGGGGGAATCATAGCCGGCAGGGCGGATCTCGCCAAAGAGGTCGTCGGATGCACCGACGGCGTGATGGAGATCAACGTGGGCGCGATCTACTCCCAGGCACTGGCGTCGGTGGCAGACCAGATCGTAGGAAAATGGTTCGATTACTTCCTGGGGAACAAAGTCCTGCAAATCTGCGATTACGTGACGGACACCCTGAAGAACGCATGGGACTCCCTGACTTCGTTCATAACGGGCAGGAATTCCTTCTCTGCGGAACCCTATATCAAGGAAATCGTCGGGGACACGGATATCGGAGTGGGAGAATACATGGAGGTGTCTCTGACCATGGGCGACGGAAAAACCCGGACTCTGAATCTGAAGTATCCGGAACACGACCTGATGGGCTCCGACACCGTCGGGAGTTTCAAATCCCACTATCGCGACGACACGAATGAAATCCGCCAGTGGCTCTATTCCGTGGTGAACGAGGCCATATCCCAGGTGGCGGAAAAGGATTACATCGGCACGGTCCGCGTCAATGTGGACAATACCGCTGCATTCGCAGATCTGCTGAGCGGGGCGGTCAGAAACGCCATGGAGAAATCCGAGGCCGCTTTCGTTTCCGCAGCATTGGATGCGGTAAGCTGGCACTCTTATCCGGACCAGTTCTATGCGGCGATATACGATGCGGTCTACAGAGACCGTGAGAAGATCCTCAACACCGATTTCGATAATTTCGTGGACATGAACTACGACACCGTATCGGACTTCCTTTCGGACTGCTACAGGGACATGGACATCAGCGACGAGGAGTTCCAGGAAACTCACGATGCGAATGTGGATGCGATACTGTATTCGAAACAGGTGAAGACCCAGTTCGATGCATATACTGCGAAGGTCGACGCACTGCTAAAGAAGATGGAGTCGCTGAAAAGCGTGCAGACCGAAGGCAGCACCATCATCGAAAAAGGGTGCATCGGCATACTGAAGGGAGGGATGCTTCTGGCGGACGGAGCCTTCGACGTGTCCGACCACCTGAATCAGGTGTGCTACGCATTCGCCGAAAACATCGGAATCAATGCGACGAAGACCCTGCGTTTCTCCGGAAAGACATCGTTCGCCCTTGCGGGAGAACACGGGGCGACCGAGAATCTGAAGGTAAAGGTCTCCTCCGATCCGAAAGTATCCGTGGACAAACCGTCCGCCTCGGACAGCACCCATCAGAACGGCATAGAGGACTCCGCAGGGGCGAACTACTCCACCGTATTCCCCGTACATCTGGAAGACACCCTGACGTACACGGTCCGCGGATACGGGCCCATGTCCGAACTGCTGGGGGCCGCCGACTGCGAATTCGGAGGAACCGTTCCCGTCTCCATGGATCTGAACATCTGCGCGGTCTCCGGATGGAGTCTGGCGGGCGTGGAATACGAAGCCACCTCGGATATCCTCCAGGATCTCTGGAAAACCCTCCTGAAGGCGGCGGAGCCTCTCCTGGATCCACTCAGGGGACTGCTGGCACTTGCAGGAAAGACGGCCAACGCCCTCAGGGAAGTCATAGACGAAGTGGTGAGATATGCTGCCCCGTACATGGAGGAACTCTATGAGAAAATCGTCCGCCCGCTGAGTTCATTCATCAGTACTGTGATGTTGAAAATAGACGATGTTCTGGGGGAAAGGGTATACGAGGCGGCCAACGGACTGTGCACCATCGTCGACATGACTATGAAGACCCAGACAGTCGGATTTTCGTACATGGGGTTCGCCCTGACGTTCACCACGGACTGCTCATCCCTTTCGAAATCCACAAAGAACCTCATCAGAGTGGACATGTCCGGAAATGTGGGCGGGGACGACATCAGCGCATACCTGAAACTGGTGCTCCGCGAGACATCCCCCAAGACCGTCGTCACCGGCGGAATAACCATCAAAGGAGACGGATGGGAGGTCTCCGGAACTGTGGATCCCACAATGACCCAGACTGAACACCTGTTCACCCTGGAAGGTACTTTCAAAGGGACGGATGTAGAGCTCGCCGTACCCGAACTCGTGCAGTACCGCGAGATGAATCTCGCACTTTCCGACATACCTGCGGTCGGCACGGTACTCTCGAATCTGCCGTCCCCCGTGGCGGGCACCAAACTCTCCGTCGACGCCGGACTGGACATAAAGTATTCCGCACCCTTCGAAACGGGGGTTCTCATCAACGAGGTCGAAAGCAACCCCCGGGGCCTTGACTTCGGTGACGAATGGGCGGAAATCCTGAACAACACCGCCGGAACCGTCGACATATCCGGATGGAAACTGAAGAATTCGGACAGAAGAACGTTCACGGTTCCCGACGGAACGATACTGGCTCCCGGAGAAAGATACATCGCGGAATTCAGCGGGCTGTTCCTGGACAATTCCGGGGAACGTCTGACATTGTACGACACCGACGGCAAATGCAGGGACAGAACCCCGGAGTTTTCCGACAGGTCCAATGACTCGAACACATACCAGAGGGAGACCGACGGGTACACCGGATGGGGATTCCACGAAGAGAGCCCGGGAGAGTCCAACACCGGCGGCATCCTGGGAAAAGACGGAATCGTAATATCGACGGCAGCGGACATCCTGAAAGACGCCGCAGTGAAGGCTATGAAGGAACTCAAGCACGTGACCGACACGGCCGGTGCGGGGGAGCTGTTCTCCCTCACCATGCAGTACGCTCTCGACGACGGCATCGACAGAATGGCCGATTTCCTCGTGGAGGCGTCCGTCTATATAGAGGCCGAAATTGCCGACCTCACAGGCACCGAATGCACCGGATTCCGGATCTACGTCAGTGCAGGGAAGGAGATGGCCGGCGACATCCTCAGATATCTGGTGGGCCGGGCCGAATCGATGTTCCTGGATATCGAGGACCCCTACGGAGTGGATCTGGGAACTGCTGTCAGCGACGACATCTATCTGGGAGTCACGGCGTACACCGGAATCAGACCGCCGAGCAGCATTGCAGAACACAAAGGCATCGACAGTCTTACTGCGGCAATCGATATGCAATGCAACATCTCCGCCCTTAAAAGCGTCCTGGGAGACGGCGGCGGGACGTGGAACGTCCGCGCCGGCATAGTGATACGCGGATGCCCCTACAACGCCATCCCCGACAGCCTCGATGCTGACGACAGCATGGATTCGGACCTGTGGCTCATACGGGCTTCGTTCAGCCCTTCGGGGACATGAGGGAGGGTCCTCCCTCCCCGGGGACCGTCTTATTTAATTACGCGATGGCAATCTGGAAGAGCATGGCCGGAATGAACGCAACTATACCGACGGTCCTCTCATCCGAGGAATTGATGGACAAGGCATTCCGCAGGGCCTCCAAGATCAGCAAGAAGGGAAGCGACTCCTTGGACACCAAGAAGAAGACGACCCTTGCCAGGATCACGGCTTCGGGCGACATAGTCGAGACGACTCTCGTCGGCTACATCCAGAAGTTCCCGAGGATGGAGAAACAGGACGATTTCTTCCCCCAGCTGGTGGACCTCGTTATCGGGATCGACCGCTACAAGAAAGCACTGGGGGCCCTCAACTGGGCCGCCGGAAGGACCGAACTCCTGAAAAATCAGTCCCTGAGGGAAGTGAGGCGCACCAAGGACCCTGCGATAATCGAATCCATAAAGAAGGGCTTCTACGGGCGTCTCGGATCCTACGTGAACCAGATCTCCAAGGACCTGCTCTTCCTGCAGGATGCCAAGAACAAATTCAGGGACCTCCCGACGATAGATCCCAAGGTCCCCACGGCGGTTGTGGCGGGATTCCCGAACGTCGGGAAGAGCAGTCTCGTGACGTACATCAGCACCGCCGCCCCCGAGATCGCACCGTATCCCTTCACCACCAAGGGAATCACCATCGGACATATCAAAGACGACTGGAGGATGTTCCAGATTGTCGACACACCCGGTCTCCTGGACCGCGATTTCGAGGACAGGAACGCCATCGAAAAGCAGGCCGTCCTCGCACTGAGGTATCTCACCGACATCATGATCTTCGTACTGGATCCGTCGGAGACCTGCGGATACGACATGGATAAACAGATGAAACTCCTGGAGAATATCAGGGAGAACTTCGAAGGCGTACCCCTCATTGTGATTGAGAGCAAGTGCGACGTCATGCGCAGGGACAACGATGCGCTGCGCATCTCCTCCGTCACCGGCGAAGGCATGGAGGAACTGAAGACCGAGCTTCTGGGCAAACTGAGGACTGTCCTGAGGCAGAGGGCCCTGGAGACTCCTCTGGGCGAGGTAGATTGAAATGGGAGATGTCGCAGCCAGCGACGAGATGAAGGCCTACTTCAAAAAACTGGAGGACGGGGCCGAGGAGATCTATCAGCTGGCGGCGAAGGCCCGTTCCGAAGGTAAAGACCCCACTACGGAGGTAGAGATTCCCCGCGCAGAGGATCTGGCATCCCGTGTGGAGAAACTGCTGTCCGATTACCATGTGGAAGGCGTGGCGGAACTCATCCGCCGGAAGACTGCCGAATTCGGAAACCGCGAGATCGTCGCCATCAAGGTGGCAGAGGAATATGCCAGCAAAGGTATCGAGAACGGCGAGAGCAAGGACAAGACCCTCGACCGCGCCGTAAGGCTCGGCCTCGCCATCATCACCGAGGGAATTCTCGTCGCACCGCTGGAAGGTATCGCCACCACCAAGATCGGACACAACTCCGACGGCACCGATTTCGCAGACCTGGTATTCGCCGGACCCATCCGTGCGTCCGGAGGTACCGGACAGGCCATGAGCGTCCTCATCTGCGACGTCGTGC
The DNA here is from genome assembly GCA_963643445.1 of Candidatus Methanomethylophilaceae archaeon. Taxonomy (GTDB): domain Archaea; phylum Thermoplasmatota; class Thermoplasmata; order Methanomassiliicoccales; family Methanomethylophilaceae; genus Methanomethylophilus. The sequence goes on along the minus strand of CAVIJO010000004.1, from coordinate 8,943 downwards.
GCCAGGCATTGGGTATAGGAAGGTACATACCCACCGAGGGGGAGATCGCCAGATTCGACGAGGAAATCCCCCTGTACAAACAGTGCCAGCATCTCCAATTCACACCCACATCCGAAGAGATAAGGACCATCGTCAGCGAGTGTCCCGTCATGGTCGACGGCGAAGGCACCGAGCAGGTGGAGATATCCGGATTCAGGGACCTCCCCCGTATCGAGACCAACAGGGTCAGGGGAGGGGCCTGCCTCGTCGTCGCGGAAGGAATGTGTCTCAAGGCATCCAAACTGAAGAAACACGTCGACAAGCTGAAGATCCAGGGCTGGGACTTCATCGGGAAATACCTCGACATGCACAAGGCGGTGGACACCGACGACAAGAACAAGAAGAAGGTCGTCGAACCCGCCTACAAGTATCTCAAGGACATGGTCGCGGGACGCCCCATCTTCGGACACCCCTGCCACGTCGGGGGATTCAGGCTCCGCTACGGAAGGGCCCGCACATCGGGACTCGCATCCCTGGCATACAACCCGGCGAGCATGTATGCGATGGACGAATTCATGGCCATCGGCACCCAGCTCAAGATTGAAAGGCCGGGAAAGGCCTGCGTCGTCACGCCCGTCGACAGCATCGAAGGGCCCATAGTCCTCCTGAACAACGGAGACCTCGTATACTGCGGCACCAAGGAGAGGTACCTTGCGGTGAAGAACAACGTGGCCGAAGTGGTGGACAACGGCGAGATCCTCGTCCCGTACGGAGAATTCTGCGAGAACAATCACGTCCTCGTCCCATCCGGATACCCCACGGAATGGCACCGCGAGGAGATCAAAGCCAAGAACAACGGGGAACTCCCGGATGATTGGGAAAACCCCACCTACGAACGTTCCAAGGAGATGTCGGCCCAGTTCGGCGTCGCCCTCCACCCCAAATTCAACCTCTTCTGGTCCGACGTGGATCTCGACAGGATTATACGCCTCCGCGACTACATCCTGGAGAAGGGATCCGTATTCGAAGAGAGCATAACCGTGCCTGCGGACAGGGATCCCGTCCCGGCGACCGAGGAGGAGGACACATCAGTCAAGAGGATACTCGAGGACCTGGGTGCGCTGCACAGAATGAGGGAGTCCCGCGTCATCATAGACCGGCTCTACACACAGCCGATACTCGACTGTCTGGGTCTTTCGTATTCCGACGGAAAGTTCGCCAAAATGAAGGAACTGGAGGGAGAGGACACTCTGTCGGCCGTATCCGCCGCAGCAGGATACAAAGTCATGGCAAGGGCCATGACCCGCATCGGAACCAGGATGGGACGTCCTGAAAAAGCCAAGGAGAGAGCCGGCTCCCCGCTCGTGCAGTCGCTGTTCGCCCTCAGCGAATCCGGGGAAGGGGCGGAGAAACCCCTCAAAGACGTTATATCCGCAGTCAAGTCCCTCAGCGACCCGGAACTCCACAAAGGCAGGACCGCCGCGGCCCTCAACGTGGACATGGGACTGCGCCGGTGCCCCGTATGCGGTAAAAGCACCTGCCTCTGCTGGTGCAGAGAGTGCAACGCCCACACGAATCCCGTAGAGAGGCCTAGAGGCCCCAACGGGAACAATGCAACCGTGGCCGTGGACATCGTGAAGGAATACAGGGACGCCCTGGCCGCCGTAGGCGAGAAGGAGGGCAAGGAGACTCTCAAGTGCGAGGAGAAACTCACGTCCCGCACGAAGACCCCCGAACTTCTGGAGAAAGGTATCCTGAGAAGAAAACACAGTATCTCCATCTTCAGGGACGGAACGATCCGCTACGACATGACCGACATCCCGCTGACCCATTTCAAGCCCCGCGAGATAGGTCTGAGCATCGAGAAGGCCCACGAACTGGGGTACACCCATGACTGGAACGGAGACCCCCTCACGAGCCCCGACCAGACAGTGGAACTGAAGTGCCAGGACATCATCCCCGCGAAGGAATGCGGCGACTACATGGCCAAAGTCGCAGGCTTCATCGACGACGAACTGGAGAAGATCTACCACCTTCCCAGATTCTACAACGCCGAGAACAGGAACGGCCTCATAGGGAAACTCGTGTTCGGCCTCGCGCCCCACACGTCCGGATGCATCCTCTGCAGAATCATCGGATACAGCAGCATCCGCGGGTGCTACGGACATCCGTTCTATCATGCATCCAAGAGAAGAAACTGCGACGGAGACGAGGACTGCATCATCCTCGCCCTCGACGCCCTGCTGAATTTCTCGAGGGTGTTCCTGCCGGACAGAAGGGGAGGCCTCATGGACTGCCCCCTCGTCCTCACGACGAGACTCGACCCCAATGAGATCGACAAGGAAGCCCATAACGTGGACTGCCTCAGGGCGTACCCCCTGGATCTCTACTATGCCGCAATGGACATGAAGGATCCCAAGGAGATTGAGAAGAAGATGGACCTCGTCGGAGGCCGCATAGGCACCCCGTACCAGTATGAAGGACTCGGATTCACGCACGACACTCCGGACATCTCCGAAGGACCCAAGGAATCCGCCTACACCACCTTGGGGAGCATGACTGACAAGATGACTGCCCAGCTGGAACTCGGCATGAAATGCCGTGCGGTCATAGCCAAGGATGTGGCGATGAAGGTCATCAACAAACATTTCATGCCTGACATGATCGGAAATCTGAGGAGTTTCGCGACTCAGGGAATGCGGTGTGTCAAATGCGGCCAGAAATACCGCAGAGTTCCCCTGAAAGGAGTCTGCAAATGCGGGAACAGACTCAACCTGACGGTCTACGAAGCATCCGTGAGGAAATATCTGGATGTCTCCAAGAAGGTGTGCACTAGATACGAACTCGATGATTATACCCAGCAGAGGATCCAGATCATCGAGACCAGCATGAACTCCCTGTTCAACAACGACAAGGTCAGGAAGTGCAAACTCACGGACTTCATGTGAGTGCGGAGACGGACATCTGGCACATTCGAAGGAACAGCAGTACCCGAACCAGAATCAAAACGTTCCGAAAATAAGTAAACAGCCCGGCCTTGAAGGCCGGGCCTTAACATGTTTATGCGTTCTCAGGACTGACAGTATCACTGTGCCAGCGCATCGACCTGGGCGGAGAAGTCCGCTACCTCCGCACCCAGGATCTCGACGGCCTTGTCGAGGACCTGCCTAGCGGTGAGGGACCCGTCGGTCTCGTACTTGAACAGGAAGTTGTGCTCGTCCCAGGTGACCTTGATGGCTCCCTTGGGGATGGGATCCTGCATCGCAGTGCTGCCGAAGTCGATGGCTTTCCATTTGTCGGCCACCGCAAGCTTTCCGTCCCTGACCTCGAACAGTCCGGGGCAGAGCTCCGCGGCCTTCAGCACATCGGGGTCGGATGCCTGCTCGGGGTCGATTTCGACGGTAGGCTCGTACGAATATCCGACACCGAAGGCGGCCTGCCATTTGACATGCTTCCTGGCGGTACCCATCACGGCGGTCGCATAAATCAGGACCGCCTGATTGTCGGTGAGTTCGACGATGGGTATGAACTCGTCCTTCGCCTTCAGGGAGCTGTCCCCAAGGGGGACGAGGTCCCCGGAGAGGACGGTTCCGGGTCCGACTTTGTTGATGCTGTACATCACGGCGCAGTGCGGGCAGCCTTCGCCGCCGCACTCGCACTTGTCCTGGAAGGTGAACTGGTCGTAGTCGGTGGGTACGGGAATCATCCCGAGCCTGTGGGCGATTACCTCGTCGAACAGGGAAGTGACACTCTCGTACTCCTTGTCGTCCTGCATGATGGGACCGAGGTGGAACTCCACCTTGTCGATCGCCATCTTCGGGATATCCTGGATCATGGTGCGCCTGAGCGCGTTCGCCATTGCAGGGGAGGAATTCTTCAGGATGAACTTGGCCTTCCTGTCCTCCATCTCGACAATCTCGATCTGCATGACCAGTCCTCCTCAGACCCTGCGTCCCCTGCGTCCACCCTTAGGCTTGGTACCGTCGTGCGGTATAGGAGTGACATCCTCGATGCGTCCGATCTTGAGACCGGCACGGGCGAGGGCACGGATGGCCGCCTGTGCACCGGGACCGGGAGAGGTGGACCTGTTTCCTCCGGGTGCTCTGACCCTGACGTGGATGCCGACGATCTCCTTCTCGGCGGCGACCTCGGCGATCCTCTCTGCCGCCTTCTGGGCAGCGTAGGGCGAGGACTCGTCCTTGGCCTGTTTGACGATCATTCCTCCGGTCACCTTGGCCAGAGTCTCGGCTCCGGTGATGTCCGTGAGGGTGATCATGATGTTGTTGTAGCTGGCGTAGATGTTGGCGATTCCCCATTTTGCGGTCATCAGTTAGCACCGTCCTCTGCAGTGATACCTGCCTCTTCGGCATCGGCTTTCGCGGCTGCCGCATCTTCGGCCTCCGCCTTGGCCCTGGCTTCCGCCCTGGCCTCTTCGCGTGCTTCCGCACCCTGTCCGGAGACCCTCATGGGGTGGTTCTCGTCGGTGAACGGGGATGCGGGGTTGTATGTCACGGAGCCCTCCTCTTCCCTGAGGACGAGGTATCCGGGAACGGTGACCTTGTGGCCGTCCACGAAGATGTGTCCGTGGTTGATGAGCTGCCTTGCCTGCCTGATGGTGGAGGCGAGCCCCTTCTGGAAGACGACCGTCTGCAAACGCCTGCTGAGGATGTCCTCATCCTTCAGGACGAGGATCATGTTGAGGTCTCCGCCGGTGACGGGGAGGATTCCGAGGCGGGAGCACTTTGCGATAAGTGCGTCAGACTCGATCTTCGCCTGTGCGTCGCCTGCCCTGAGGCGTGCCTGGAGCTCTCTGGACTGCTTCCTGAAGTTCCTGAGCATGGTCTCGGCTTTCCAGACCTCGGTCTTGTTCTTCAGTCCGAACTGGCGGACGGTCTCATTCTCTGCCTTGATCCTCTCGCCCTGCCAGGGGTGGGAAGGAGTGTCGTAGGTCTTTCTTGAAAATTTAGGATCTCCCATTCAAATCACCTCAGGATTTCTTCTGGACGCCGACTGCGAGTCCCTTCCTTCCGTTGGACCTGGTCCTCTGTCCCCTCACCTTGTGGTGGGTGTCGTGCCTGATTCCGCGGTAGCTGCGGATCATCTTCATTCTGTTGATGTCATCCTCCTGAAGGATGTTGAGGTCGTTTCCGAAGAGGTGCATGTCCGCTCCGGACTCGTAATCCATCTGGCGGTTGATCGCCCAGACGGGAGCGTACTCGACGTAACTCAGAACGAGCTTCTCGAGGTCTGCGATCTGCTCGTCGGAGAGGGAACCGATCTTGACGGATCCGTCAATCCCCGCTCTCTTGACGATGATCTGCGATACTCTCTTTCCGACTCCCTTGATGCTCTGGAGTCCGATGACGGTGTGCTTAAGTCCGTCGATATCGCTGTTGGCTATACGGACGATGTAGTTGAAATTCTCGTCCTCGGTCTTAACCGATGCCTTCTTGCCGCCTTTCTTCTTGTCGGCGGGGGCCGCATCGGCTTTCGCGTTAGCTGCTTTGGGTGCTGCCATTGTTCATTCCTCCGTAAATGTTCCGTCCGTTCCCGAACGGAAAACTCAAGCGCGGTGTTCCCCGCAGGGACGCGCTCTCAGTTTTCACCCCGATATGCAGGGCGGGTCCTGAGTTTACGTTGGAATGCCGATTATATTATAATATAAAAAGAGTGGCACATCGCCGTCCCGAAACCGAAAGCCAGCACCCGGATGATGCATCTGCGGTCTGAACGGAGATCCCCAGGATGCGGCATTTCTCGCCCACGTAGAACAGGTATGCGTATCCGCCGTCGGTACGGGCGTATATCTCCGCAGGCAGAATGTCGCCGTCCTCTCCTGCGATATCCCCGCTCCCCCTGCGGACGCAGTCCAGCGGGACCCCGTCGCGTCCGAATACTATGCCCGTCCCGATCCTGTCGGGACCCGGGGATCCGCCGGAACCGTCATACGACAGGGAGATCCCGAGTGTATATGCCCTATAGGAATCCGATTCCTCCCTGAACTCCAATACGGCCGACCCCGTGACACCGAGGACGGAGCCGTCGGAGGACATATATGTGCCAGACACCGCAAATGTGCCCCCGGTGCTGTACCCGTCCCTGTCGGAAAGGGCACTCATCCCCGCATAGGACACACCCACGGATATGCAGGCTACGGCCACTACGGCGAGTGCGAGCAGCACTCTGTTCCCGGCGGATTCTGACTTCACGGAAAACCTCTGCGGACTGTACGGCACAAACGGTCGGTTTGCAGATAATGATGGTGCCGACGACCGGATTCGAACCGGTGAACCGCTAGGGAACAGATCTTGAGTCTGCCGCCTTTGGCCAGCTCGGCTACGTCGGCGCATTTGCCCCCATGCGGGGGCAGTTTAAATGTGTTTTCAGGGACCTGTGGTGATCTCGCCGCGGTTGCCGGCGATGTAGAAGGTGTGCTCGAACTGTGCCACCATTCCTCCGTTGATCTCCACGAGCTCGTTGAAACCGCTGAGAATGCCCTTGCGCATCAGAAGTTTAACCCATTTCTCCGCATCGGGATAATCGCAGCTCCTGGCGCAGAACGGGGAATCGGGGAACTCCTCCTTGGCGTAGGCGAGGAATTCGTCCGCCTTGGGATTCCCGGAAGGTTTGTCGTGGGTGAGGATTACAATGTTGCCGTGCTTCCCGTTCTCCACATACCCTCCGCCGTCGGTGGTGAAAGGCTCGATGGCGACGGTCATACCGGGCTCCAGAACGGTCACGTCGCCGCTGTCGTAAGGTGCGACGGAAAAACCCGCGTGGAGCTGCCATCTGTCAATCTGGTGGCCGCAGAGGTTCTCGACGACCTTGAATCCGTCCCTCTTGACGCTTCCCTCGATCGCGGCGCCGACCTCGTTGATCTTGACGCCTGCGCCGATAAACTCCGCAACGGTGTCCCTGGCCCTCTTGGCGGACTCGATGAGTTCCGTGTAATTGCGGGTACCGACCTCGACGGTGCCGGCCGTGTCGCCGATATAACCGTCCAGCATGCCTCCGCAGTCGATCTTGACGACATCTCCTACCTCGAAGCGCGTCTCATCGTTGCACGAGGGCGTGTAGTGGGCTGCAATGGAATTCCTGCTGATGTTGCAGGGGAAGGAGAGACCGCACCCGTGGCTGCGGATGTAGCCCTCGACCTCCTGTGCCACATCGTAGAGTTTCACTCCGACATCGCACATGTTCATGCCGAGCTCTCTTGCGGCGCCCGACACTTCTCCGACCTTGCGCAGTTTGGCAAGTTCATCTTCTTTCAGCATTGCAATACTTCCTTGATCTGCTCTTCCGTAATGGGGCCCTGACGGATGATCTCGTATTCCTTCCCCTTTATCCATACGATCGTCGAAGGTTTGCCCGAAGGGCTGTGGCCCGCATCGACGTATGTGGAAACGGAATCCCCCAGTGCGGCTGTCGCCATCCCGATGTCGACGGCGTCCGGCTGGAAGTGGATGTTGGCGGAAGTGGCCACTATGGGTCCGGCCCTTCTGACGATTTCGAGGGCCACGGGGTGGTCGGGAATGCGGATACCGACCTTCTGGGATGAGGCGGTCACAATATCGGGAACCTCGGGGTTCTTCTTGATGATGATTGTAAGCGGTCCCGGGAGGAAGGCGTTTATGAGCTTGTCCGCAGTCTCGTTTAGATCTGCGACGGTCTCCATCATCTTTCTGTCGGCCACGGCCACAGAGAGAGCCATATCGAACGGCCTCCTCTTGGCGAGGTAAAGGTTCTTCACAGCCACCTGGTTGTAGATGTCCGCTCCGATCCCGTACACGGTGTCTGTAGGATAGACTATAAGTCTGCCTGCGGCCACGTCCTCTGCGGCGGCCATCGCAGCATGGATGCAGCTATCGTTCAATCCCTTCGAGCAGTCGCACTTGAGAACTCTCATCTTACCACCCTTCCGTCATCCTTAACGCTTCCCGGACGGCATATGCGCCGTCTCCGGAAACGGGTCCATGTCCAGGATACAACGGTCCGATATTTACATTACGCAGCCTGTGCAGCGACTCTCTGAGTTCGGAGAACGAACCTCCGGGAAGGTCCGTGCGTCCGTACCCGTTGGCGAATACGGTATCGCCGGAAAACAGTGCGCCCGTGACCTCATCATAGAAGCACATGCCGCCTGCGGTATGGCCCGGGGAAGATATTGCACGGAGCCTATGGTCCCCTATGTCGAATACCTCTCCTTCCGAGACCGTCTTGCAGGGAGCAGGGCGGACTTCGACGCCCAGCGGGCAGGAGAACATCGTCTCCTGATCTCCGGAGGAATAGGCTGCGAGATCCTCCGCACCCATGTATGCGGGACAGCCGAACTCCTCCGCAACGGAATAGAGTCCGCCGGAATGATCCGCATGGCAGTGGGTCAGAAGAACACAGGAGAGACGTAATCCTCCTAGGGCCTTCCATATCCCGTCCGTGACGTTCTTCGAATCGAGACCCGTACCGGTGTCGATCAGAATACCAGATCTTCCGAGGATAAGATAGATATTGGAATCATACGGAATATTAGACTCGATCCTGCAAACGGCCATACGGATACCCAAATGAACGAAGTATAAGAAACGAACGAACAAATGAAAATGAAAAGGAAGAGAGATACTCATACGTAACCTGTTTGACTGCTAGATCACATCCAGCGGCAAAGATGTTAGTTAGCCAGGACTGAATACCTCGGCGAACCTCGGTACTTACATCCGGCTTCTATCAAACCCGTCATATACGGATATCTTATAGTGCCTCTTTTTCAAGGTGGCTTCGAGCTTAGATGCCTTCAGCTCTTATTCACTATCGCGTGGCTACTCTGCCTGCCTTGTCAGACAACAGATAAACTAGAGGCGACGAATCCCTGTTCCTCTCGTACTAAAGGATCCTTCTCGTCAGGCACGAACAATTCCATCAAAAAGCAACAAAACTGTCTCGCGACGTTTTAAACCCAGCTCACGATCC
>CAVIJO010000003.1:0-126831 GCA_963643445.1 Candidatus Methanomethylophilaceae archaeon | reverse complement strand
ACGCGGCAATGTGCCAGATGCACGAAAGGAAGTATTATCTCGGCATGTCCGGCAAGGTCATCCTCACCGCGATGGCATTCTGGGGGAAGATCCCGAAGGTCCGCACCGAGACCGTTAACGTCTGATTTCGGAATATGGCAGGGGCTGTGCCCCCGAACCAAACCGAACCCGGTATCAGCGGCAAATCAATACAGTGCACTTCGCAAGCCGTACCACATTCTCCGCAACAGATCCCAGGAGAGCTCTGGATATGCCAGTCTTCCCAAGTGTGGCACATACGACAAGATCGTAATCGGCCGACTCCTTCACTATGACCTCCACAGGGTGACCCACGACGAGCTTCGTCTCTGCGAGCACACCCGCCTCTGCGGCCTTCTTCTTCGCATACGAAAGAGCCTTCTCCGACTCCTCCGCCATGATCCTGCGGTATTCGGTACTGCCGTCGCGGATGAATGTGCCGTAATTGCCTTCGTCGAAAACGCAAAGTGCGGTCACCTTCTCTGCACCGAGCGTCTTCGCCAGTTGCAGACCCTGATTGACTGCGGCAGCATTGCTCTCACTTCCGTCTACTGCGATGAGTATTCTGTCGTACATAATTCAAAATCGGCAGGCAGACGTTTAACCGGAACTGCGGACGTGTTCGACAACATGTCGGACAAACACAAAAACCCGACAAAATATTACAAGATGTGAAGAAAAGGTTGGTTACCCCTTTCGGGGCGAAATAGAACTGTAAAGATGCAGTAGGTGGGGACTGAGGGATTTGAACCCCCATAGGCGGGTTTCCACCACGGGGAGGAGCTACCTCCCCATGAAATTGATGAGTCATCGCTCCAGTTATTCATCATAACTCAGCATACTCGATCAAATCACGCTCATAACTGGAGCCCGCTAGTCTGCCAGGTTAGCCTAAATCCCCAATTTGTGGCACTGAGCGTCAGTGTCACTTCTTGCGCATCTTTGCTGCTCTCTTTCTTCTTCTCATTTTTTTCTTGCGCCATTTCCAACGCTGGTTACCGCGTTTCTTCCAGGCGCGCGAGCTTCTCTTCATGATACTTCCTCTGTGAGCGCCGTGTGGCGCAGACGGACTCTAGGCGGGCCCGTCGGGACTTTCGGTCCTTTTAAGGGACTTTCGAACCCGAGGCGTCTGGCTTAGAAGGCCAGCGCTATATCCTGGCTAAGCCACGGGCCCTGCCATCCTCCATCGGCTACTATCATTTAAAGATTATGGCCCTCGGAGCGATCCGAGGAATTCCTCCGGCCGCGGAAACACACGCATCAAATGAATTTACCGGTGATGCTGGCATGGCATTTCCTGACTTCTTCCGGCGTACCGGAGACGACGACGGTACCCCCCTCGTCCCCGCCGCCGGGTCCCATGTCGATGATGTAATCCGCATTGCGCATTACGGTGAGGTCGTGTTCGATCACTATCACCGTGGCGCCTTTCCCGACGAGTTCGGAGAAGACCCGGAGAAGAACTAGTACGTCGGTCGGATGGAGCCCTATCGTCGGCTCATCGAAAACGAACACCGTATCGGACTGCCCGCGGCCCATCTCTCCGGCGAGTTTGAGTCTCTGCGCCTCCCCGCCGGACAGACTCGGGGTGTCCTCCCCCAAGGTGAGATACCCGAGTCCCAGATCCATGAGCGTCTGCAGCTTCCTCCTCACGGCCGGCATGTCGCCGCAAATCTCCGATGCACGCCCCGCATCCATCTCCATCAGCTCCGGGAGGGATACGGAACCGGCTCCCGCACATACGCGCTTTATCCCGTACGCTCCCGGGGCGTATCTCGAACCGCCGCAGTCGGGACAGGGAATCTCTATGTCCGGAAGGAACTGGACATCTAATGACACGGTACCCGTGCCGTCGCACCCTGGACAGCGGAGTCTTCCCGTGTTGTACGAGAAATCCCCTGCAGAATATCCCGCGGCCTTCGCATCGGCGGTCTTTGCGAACGCCTTCCTCAAATCGTCGTGGACGCCCGCATAGGTGGCCACGGTCGAACGGACGTTCACCCCTATCGGGGTGGCATCTATGAGTTTCACGGAACGGATACCCTCGGCCTTCAGATCCGTGACATGCGGCGGGAGAGGCCGGCCGGATACGGAGGCCTCGAGGGCAGGCACCAGACTCTCTAGCACCAAGGTCGTCTTGCCGGATCCCGAAACACCCGTGACAACGGTCATCCTCCCCTTGGGGATGTCCGCCGACAGCGGTTTCACCGTGTGTATCCCGGAGATCTCCAGATGGATCATCCCGTCGGAAAACAGTCCCTCCCTGTCCTTCGGCGGCAGCGCGGGGTGCTTCCCTCCCTGCCCCAGGAACGGTGCTATGACCGAACGGGGATTGGCGATTATCTCCTGTACCGTCCCCTGCGCGATCACCGTGCCCCCGGCGGAACCTGCGCCGGGCCCCATCTCGATCATGTAATCCGCATGTTCCAGAACATCGGTGTCATGGTCCACGAGCACAACGGAGTTCCCGTCGGCGACCAAGTCGTCGATGACTCCGCACAGCCCCTTCAGGTTGGAGGGATGAAGGCCTATCGACGGCTCATCCAGAATGTACAGCGTCCCCGTGGTGCGGTTCCTGACGGATCTCGCCAGATAGACGCGCTGGCGTTCGCCGTTGGAGAGGGTCGAGGCCGAACGGTCCATGGAAAGGTATCCGAGACCCAGATCCAGAAGTCTGCGCGAGATGCCGCGGAAGGACCCGCAGAGGACATCCGCCACGGCCTTCAGCTCCGGGGGGACCGCCGCCGGGACCGTGCCGACCCATGCCTCCAGCTCGGAAAGGGGCATCGCACACACGCGGTCCAGGGAAAGACCCAGAAGGCGGGAGGACCGGGCCTTTGCGGAAAGGCGGGTGCCGCCGCATTCGGGACAGGGGCCCGTGCGGAGGAATCTCTCCAGTTTCTTCATCCCCTTCTCGTCCTTCACCTTGGACAGGGAATTCAGAACGGTATATCTGGCACTGTAGTAGGTGAAGTCCATCTCCCCCGCATTGTTCCCGTCTTTGGCCTTGTAGATGATATGCTTCTTCACGGCGGGGCCGTCGTATACTATGTGCTTCTCCTCATCCGTCAGATCCCTGAACGGGACGTCCGTACGGACACCCATGGCCCTGCAGACATCCGTCATCAGGGACCACATCAGAGTCCCCCACGGTTTCACAGCCCCCTCGTCGATGGTCAGGCTCTGATCCGGCACGAGGGAATCCATATCGACCTCGATGGCCGTCCCGGTCCCCTGGCATACCGGACATGCGCCGGTGCTGTTGAAGGCGAGATCCTCGGCGGACGGCGGAACGACTCTCCCGCCGCATTCCGGACAGAATACGGGCTTCATGGCGGCGAAGGCCGCCGAAGGCTTCTGCATGTGGCCGTTGGGGCACGGATGTTCCCCCAGACGGGAGAACATGAGACGGACCGTGTTCAGAAGTTCGGTGGATGTGCCGAACGTACTCCTGATGCCTCCGGGGGACGGACGCTGACGGAGTGCGAGGGCTGCCGGGACATATCTTATGTCATCCACGTCGGCGCGGGCTGCCTGGGTCATGCGCCTGCGGGTGTACGCGGACAGAGCCTCGAGGTAGCGTCCGGACCCTTCGGAGTAAAGCACTCCCAATGCGAGGGACGATTTACCGGAACCCGAGACGCCTGCTATCGCGACCGTCCTGTTCAGCGGGATATCCACATCCACGTTCCTGAGATTGTGCACCCTTGCGCCGCGGACCTCGATCCGGGACGGTCTGCTGCCCTCGTCCGACATATGCCGGAGGATATGCGGGAGGGGTATTAAATTTTGAAAGCAGGACCGTCACATGAGGAGATCCGCGACGGTCTTCCCCGCATCCGCGTACCTGTGGTAGACATCCAGGAGGGAACCATTGCCGGTCAGCATGAGAACACCTTCGGCGATGCAGACAATTCCCATCACGAACAGGAAAGGCCAGCAGTTGAGGACCTTCCCAATCAGCATCGCTATCTTCTGGATGAGGTTGAAGACCATGTAGACGAAGGCCCCGGCCACGAGCGTGACGAATAACCTCGGCGTCCCCTTCGAAAGACCTCCCAGATCCCCGTCGAGACTTCCCAGATAGATGTATGCGATGACCATCGCAATCAGTGCGAGAACTATCGCGAAATCGATGTTGCGCAGCGGCCTGACAGCCAGTGCGAACCCCGCAACGGCGATGACAGCGCGGGAGAACTCATCCCATGCCTTTCCCACTGTGATCGCCTCATAGACCATGACGGCACCGAGAACGACCCCCAGGATCATCATGAACCTGTAAAGTGCAGATTCCCTGCTCCTGACGTACGTCAGGACGATCAGAACGGCAACCGCGCCGGCGGCCACGAGAAGAATCTCCGGAAGATCATCACTTATAGACTGCAGTATCCCATCCGCATCCATATGCACTCGTACATTTCGGTCGGATATAAACGTGACTGAATACCCCGGAGAACCCGCCCGAATCGAAACATACAAAAAAATCGCCCGTGTGCGGAAACCGGCTGTGGAGGAGGAGTGAATGACTTGGTGTCGCACACGGGTGTAGTCTGGAGTAGTCAGAGGCATCTTCCGCGCCTCTGTACACATTATAGACGTTCGAGTATATAATACAATGGATATAGCATCCATCCACTGAATGGACATTATCATCCATGCGCTGCGCAAAAAGGAGAACGCTCTGGGAAATCGGATGAAATGGGCCGAGATTCCCGCCCGGTTCATCATAGGGCCGATGGTATACTTCAGCGGGAGATTGTTCTGAATCCGGCAATTCCCGGTGGCGAAAACTGCTTCACTCATTCTTTCTGACGATCGGCTTCGCGGGATTTCCGACCACGACGGTATTGTCCGGCACATCATGCGTGACCACCGCTCCGGCCCCCACTATGCAATTGTTCCCGATCGTTATTCCGGGAAGAACAATGGCTCCCGCACCGAACCAGCATCCGTTTCCGATACGGATGGGCTTCCCGCCCGTGCTGAAGTTCTTTCTGTCAGCGGAATCCATCGGATGGTGGGCTGTCACAATCAGGCACCCGGGGCCGATGAGACAGTCGTCCCCGACAGTGATCTCCGCCGTATCCAGAAAAACACATCCGTAATTGACGATGATGTTCCTTCCGAACCTTATGTTGTATCCGAGATCGCAGCGGAACGGGGATTTGACACAGACCGACGGATCGGCCTTATAACCGACGAGTTCGGACAGTGCGGCGGTGAGATCCTCATACCTGTTCCCCGGGATCGAATTGAATCTGTAGAGTCTTTCCGCACAGAGGTTCACATCGCGGAGATAATCTCCGTAATCATCATCCTCGTTGCTGATCCATCCGCCCTGTGCGACGCGTTCCTTCCATCCGGACATGAGCATACAACATCCTGGCCGTTGATTAACCTGTGCACCGTCTGGCACATTCGGATTCCGACATTGCGGAGATCCCTGTTCCCGCCTGCGGGAAATTGAAAAACGTTCGTGACCGTATCGGACGGGGCTTCCGCCCGAACGGTCACGGGACCGGAAGAAGGACTGCGGGCCCGGGAACCCGGGGCCCGCGGGGTCCGTTCAGAGCATGCTGAGGACCAGGTCCGAATACTCCACGGGGTTGCCGACGGGCTGACCGGCCATGAGGCACGCCTGCCCGTACATGATCTTCACAATCTTCTTCGCCTTCTCGGGGTCCTCCCTGTACGATGCGTTCAGGGATCCGAAGGCCGCCGAATCCGAATTCAATTCCAGGACTCTTGCGGCCTTGACGCCGGTGCCCGCCTGTCCGGGCATCTCCTTGAAGTACTTCTCCACCTCGAAGGTGATGTTCCCCTGGGTCGTCAGAAGCACCGCGTGGTTCTTCAGCTTGTGGGAGATCTTCACGTCGGCGACCTCCTCCCCGAGGGTCTCCTTGGCGAATGCGATGAGGTCCTTGTACTCCTCATCCTTCTTCTCCGCCTCCTTCTTCTCCTCCTCGGTCTCGAGTCCCAGATCCTCGGTGGTGACGTTGCAGAATTCCTTCTTCTCGTATTCCCTCAGGAGGTTGGTGACGAACGTGTCTATCTCGTCCGTGAACGCGAGAACGTCGTATCCTTTGGCCAGGACCGGCTCCGCCTGCGGGAGGTCCTTGGCATGGGCAGCGCTCTCGGCGGTCACATAATAGATCTTCTTCTGGTCCTCCGGCATGTCCTTGACATACTGTGCCAGAGTGATATCCTTGTCCTGTTTCACGGAGCGGAACATCAGGAGGTCCTTGAGGAGGTCGGCGTCCTGTCCGTACCTGTCCACTACGCCGTATTTCAGCTGTTTCCCGAAACTCTCGTAGAACTCCGCATACTTCTCCGGCTCGTCCTTCATGAGCCTCTGCAGATCCTTGCGGACCTGCTTCGTCAGGTTGGAACCGACGGCCTTCAGCTGGGAATCGTGCTGCAGCACCTCCCTCGAGATGTTGAGGGAGAAATCGGGCGAATCCACGACCCCTCTCACGAAACGGAAGCAGTACGGCAGAAGGTCCGCACACCTGTCCATGATAAGGACGCCGTTGGAATAGAGTTGCAGGCCCGGCTGGAAGTCGCGGGTGTAGAAGTCGTAAGGCGCCTTGGACGGGACGAACAGCAGGGCCCTGTATGTGACGGAACCCTCGGCGGACACCCTGATCACGGAGACGGGATCCTCGAAATCGCGGAACTTGTCCTTGTAGAACTGTTTGCATTTGTCATCATCGGCCTCCTCCTTGGTCTTCTTCCAGATGGGGACCATGCTGTTGACGACCTTGTCCACCTTCTCGGTGACGTAGTCCTTCTTGGGCTCGCCCTTCTCGTCCTTCTCGCCGGTCTCCTTCCATTCGCTCTGGTCCACGGTCATGTGGATCGGCCAGCGGATGTAGTCGGAATACTTCTCCACCAGTTCCCTGAGTCTCTCGGTCTCCAGGAACTCGCTGTATTCCTCTCCGTCGGCGTCGTCCTTGATACGGAGGATGATGTCGGTACCGAATCCGTCCTTCTGGCACTCTTTGATCGTGTAGCCGTCGGCGCCGGAACTCTCCCACTCGTACGCCGTTTCAGAACCGTACGCTTTGGAGATGACCTTCACATCGTCGGCCACCATGAATGCGCTGTAAAATCCGACACCGAACTGTCCGATGGCCTCGTTCTCCGTGTCCCCTACCTCCTTCTTGAACTCGAGGGTGCCGGAGTGGGCGATGTATCCGAGGTTCTTCTCCATCTCTTCGGAGGTCATCCCGATACCGTTGTCGGAGACGGTGACGGCCCTCGCATCCCTGTCGATCTTCACGTCGATGCGGAAATCGTCCTTCCCGACCTTGCTGTCGGACTCGGACAGTACTTTGTAGTTGAGTTTGTCGATGGCGTCGGATGCATTGGAGATGAGTTCCCTGAGAAAGATCTCCTTGTGGGTATAGATGGAATTCACCATCATATCCAATACGCGCTTAGATTCCGTTTTGAACTGTTTCTTAGCCATAATCGGTCATCCCACGGATTATTATGCCCGTATAGTAATTGCCCTTCTATATATAATTTACATTTTGCAGACGCTGCCCGGCAGGGCGTTCAGGGATGCTGCCCCTCGACCGAAATCAACTCGGCCAGGAAGGCGAGGACGGTCATGACCAGTGCGATGAGACAGAGGGTCTGATACTGCCCCACGGTCCTGTCCGCCACAACGAATCCGCAGGTGGCGACCGCCAGGGCCCCGCCGATGAAAGTGAATGTGTGGAGGGATGCGACGGAAAGTCCGGACATGGCCGCAGGGAACGCCTCCTTCACCTGGGCGACGGTGGCCACAAGGAAGGACGAGAAGAATCCCAGCAGGAAATTCAGGATCCCCTGGAACATCATGCCCGAGAACTCCTCCTCCCCCGCCGTGAGCCACATGGCCGCCCACACGGCGGCATACATGCCGGTACCCATCAGACAGACCGTCTTCCTGGATGCGAACACCCTGTCCGACAGGATCCCTCCCACAGGACACCCGACCATTGCGCCCACGCCGACGAGCGCGACCATCAGGCTGGAACTGTGCAGATCGTACCCGTACACCGAAATATAGAACGAACCGGCCTGCGACGCCTGCCACATCATGACGGTTCCGAAAAAGAAAAACATGCTGGCGGCCAAAGGCCAGAATCTCCTTCCGCCGCCGAATATGGTCCTGAGGGACTCCATCGTGCCGATCTTCATCTCGGCCTCGGCATCCATCTCCGGCAGACCTCTTTCCGAGGGACGGTCGCGGACAAAGAGCCAGCACAGGCATGCGACCGCTGCGGTGATAAGTGCCAGCATGGAATAGGTGTCCCCTATCCCGAACAGATCCACCATGAACACCATAGGGGTCGCGGCGGCGATGGCTCCCGCATTCCCGATGAGCAGAACGACCCCGTTCATGGTTGCGAACTGATCCCTTCTGAACCACACGGCGAGGACCTTCACCATGGGTATGAACACGACGGCCGCACCGAGTCCGATCACGAACTTGCCGAGGACCATCAGGGAGAAGTTGCCGGCGTAGGCGGACACCGCACTCAGTACCGAGCCGAATGCGATGAGGACGATGAATACGGACGCCGCCTTCCTCGGACCGAAACGGTCGGTGATGATCCCGCTGGGTATCTGCATCAGCGTGTATGCGTAGAGGTATGAGGACGCAAGGAGGGCGACGGATGCCGTGCCTACGCCGTAGTATCCTTCGAACGTGTCCGAGAGTGCTCCCCCGGTCGTACGGTGCAGATACACCAGGAAGTACGCCAGCGCCAATATCGCGAATGCTCCCCATCCGTAACGGGTTATGCGTTTCCTCTCGTCAGACGTCATGCGGTATCATCAGGTTGCCGAATCCGGATCCTGCCTTACCGATAACCTCCGCCTCGGATAGTATTAGGTACGAACATATTCAGGTTTTTAAAACCAACACTATATTAATGATGCGTCCTCAATAGGTTTTATTTTTATAGTGGTGGTTACAAAAATCCAAATTGCATCCAACCTGCGGAAATGTATGCGGAAAGAAAAGGGACGCCGGGGACCGCATCCCCGGACATCCGCGACGTTTTTTCAGGAACGGTCCGAAACGGAACCCCTGTTGTTGAGCATGTCCTGCCGGAGGTTCCAGAGCTTCCGGGACAGGTCCACATAATACTCCTGGGGATTGACAAACCTCTTCACCTCGCCCCACAGAGTCCCGATCTGCTCCCTGCAGTAATCCCTTATCTCCGGAAGCGGAGGGGAATCGTAGACTCTCTTCCCGTTCTCGAAGACCTTCACCTGCAGTTCCTTCACGGTGAATCCGGATACTGTCTTCTTCTTCCAGGGGGCGGACGGATCGAACAGTGTCAGGGGTTCGGATGGATCGATCTCCTCATCGGCGAGACAGACCTGGTCTGCGATGGCCATCCCGCCCCTGTCGAAGAGCCTGTAGACCTTCTTGTATCCCGGGACCGTGATCTTGGCGGTGTTGTTGGAAATCTTGATCTTCGGAATTATCCTCCCTTCCCCGTCCTCCGCAGCGGCGAGTTTGTACACGCCTCCGAACACAGGGGTGCTGTGGGATGTGATCAGGCGGTCCCCGACGCCGAACGCATCGATGCATGCGCCCTGGTCGATGAGATCGCGGATGATGGATTCGTCCAGAGAATTCGATGCGATGATCCTGATGTCCTTCAGTCCGGCCTCGTCCAGCATCTGCCTCGCCCTGCGGGTGAGGAAAGCGAGATCGCCGGAATCCAGACGGATCCCGCCTTTGGTTATGCCGGTATCCCTGAATGCTCTTATGGCGTTGGGAACCCCGCTCTCGAGGGCATTGTAGGTGTCGACCAGAAGCACCGCGTTGTCGGGATAGAGCCTGCAGTAGCGGACGAACGCCTCGTACTCGGAATCGAACATCTGCACCCACGAGTGGGCCATGGTCCCGCTGGCCGGGATCCCGTACATCCTGTCGGATATGGTGCAGGCGGTCGCCACGCATCCCCCGATGTATGCCGCCCTCGCCCCCAGGATGGCCGCCTCGCTCCCCTGGGCCCTCCTGGAACCGAATTCCATGACCCCTCTGCCGTCCGCTGCACGGACTATGCGGTTGGCCTTGGTAGCTATGAGACACTGGTGGTTCAGCGTCAGAAGCAGCAGGGTCTCGAGCATCTGCGCCTGAGCCGCCGGGGCCCTGACGGTGACGATGGGCTCCCCCGGGAAGATCGGGGTCCCCTCCGGAACGGCGTACACATCCCCCGTGAACCGGAATCCGCGGAGATACTCCAGAAACTTCTCTCCGAAGATGCCCTTGGAACGGAAGAATTCGATATCCGACTCGTCGAATCTCATGTTCTCTATGCGATCCATGACCTGTTCGAGGCCGGCCATGATCGCGAAACCTCCGTTGTCCGGGACATTGCGGAAGAACACGTCGAAATACACGATACGGTCGGCCATTCCTGCCTCGACGTATCCGTTGGCCATGGTGTATTCGTAAAAGTCGCACAGGAGTGTCAGATTCATTGCATCCTTCGACATCGGATCAGCCTCCCCTCCATACACGGGAGGGATAGAAAACTATCGCAGGAATCCATGACCGACGGTACGGCGGCGATGTGCGGACCTTTACAGAAACCGGACGGAATCGAAGGTATGCGCAAGCGGATTTAATGGAATAACAAATGAGTGGACAGGGCGAGATTCGAACTCGCGACCTCTACAATGCCAATGTAGCGATCTTCCAACTGATCTACCTGCCCAGCTGATAATCCCTTGAATCCGTTATCCTACTTAAACGTTATCTATGGAAACAGGATCGGAAAACGGTCGGGAATCACTCGAACTTCCCGTCGGTTATCTTGGTCTGGAACCTTTCTTCCTCGCCTTCGATACGGGTCGGATATCTGCCGTTGACGCATGCGAGACAGAGATCGTCCCCGGACTTGCCGATGGCCTCCACAAGGCCCTCGATGCTGAGATATCCCAGACTGTCGGCGCCGATGATATGGCATATGTCCTCGACGGAATGCTTGTTTGCGATGAACTGGTCGCGGGTCTTCATATCCACGCCGTAGTAGCAGGGGGCGATGATCGGCGGGCAGCCGATCCTGACGTGGACTTCTTTCGCACCGGCGTTCCTGAGCATTCCGACCAGCTGCTTAAGGGTGGTCCCCCTGACGATCGAATCGTCGACGATGAGGATCCTCTTCCCGGCCACCGTGCTCTTTATGGGATTCATCTTCATGGAGACGGCCCTTTCCCTCTCCTTCTGATCGGGGAGGATGAAGGTTCTCTCGGCGAATCTGTTCTTCATGAAACCCTCTTCGTAGGGGATTCCCGTGGCATTGGAGAATCCGATGGCGTGCGCCCTTCCGGAATCGGGTATGGGCATGACGATGTCGACGTCGGCGGGATGCTCCCTCGCCAGGATCATTCCGATCCTCCTCCTGACATCGTACACCTCGCGTCCGTCCATGATGGAATCGGGCCTTGCGAAATATACCCACTCAAACATGCAGTGGGCACACTGGCACTTCACCTTCGGCATATATGATTTGATGGAGTCCTGTGCGATCTCGACTATCTCGCCGGGGGCCACGTCCCTGACGATCTCCCCGCCGAGTGCATCGATGGCGGCACTCTCGGAGGCGATCATGTACCCTCCGTTGATTTTCCCGATGACGAGAGGGCGGATGCCGTGGGGGTCCCTTATGCCGAACAGCCTGCCCTTCGCAATAAGTGCCAGCGCGTATGCGCCGTCGATTTCCCCCATAGTAGCCCTTATGGAGAGGATGACGTCGCTGTTCTGGCTGATGTACTTGTTGAGGATGGTGATAATGAGCTCGGTATCGGAATCCGTCTGGAATACCGCACCTGCGGCAAGATACTTCTTCTTGACCCTGTCGTAGGTCGTGAGGTCGCCGTTGTGGGCGATGGCCATCATGCCGGCGCCCGTGACCATGGTCATAGGCTGCGCATTCCCGACGCCTTTTCCCCCGGTCGTCGCATACCTGACATGGCCTATGCCCATGTTGCCGTGGTATGTCCCGAGGACATCCTTCGGGATAGCCGTCTGAACAAGTCCGGCGCCTTTGACGGTACGGATTTCCGTACCGTCGAAAACAGAGATTCCGGCGCTGTCCTGTCCGCGGTTCTGAATAATCATCAGGGTCTTCTGCAACGAAGGCACTACGTTATGGTCGGCGTTGATGCCGATTACACCGCAGTAGTGCCGAGGCCCCGACATTGTTTCACGTTTCGGGACGCTTACTCGCGGAGTTTTGCCCAGGCGTAAGTCCTGATTTTCGCGGTCTTGCCGTATCCGCAGGAAGCGCAAACTCCCTTCCTGACGTTGTACGAGCGCTTTCCGCACCTGCGGCAGGGGATATGTGTCTTGAACTTGTTGTGTCTTCCCTGCGCTGCTGTTCCTGCTCCCATTTTGATCTCTCCTTATGGCGATATGTAGATGACATTGTCTCCGCGGACAATCGTCGTGACCGACCTTCCGACGCTCTCCCCCGACACCAGTTCCTCGGCGTTCCTCAGAACCAGGTTCATATGGGGGTCGTAGCCGTCGAGAACCCCTCTGTATTCCCTTTTGCCTTTCAGCACGACGATGACATTCTTGCCGACCGCCTGTTTCAGGACATCGAGGGGTTTTACTATCAGGATAGCCACCTTTGACCATCCCATACTGGAGTTGGTATTTTAAGGTTATTGTCCCCTTCCATTATATATAGAGAAGAAAAGGTCAGACGAAAGCCCCGATGGCGGGTGCGTCTAGACGGTCCATATCGTAGAAGATGACGGCCTCCCTTATCCCTCTGGCACCGAACCCCGTCCCGAAGAACCTATCCAGAAGCGCAGTCCTCCAGAGAATGTCGAGCACGGCCGTGGCGAGACTCCCGTAATATGCGTTCGAGAGGTCGTCCTCGTATCCGTTCGCATCTATCAGATAGTACACGGAACCGAGGAAACTGTCCCTCCCGTTCAGAATACCCAGATATTCCGCCAGAATCTTCCTGCCCTCGTCGTTCGGGGGCTTTATCTCGATCTCCGAGGCATCTGCGAATCCCTTGTGGTGGAACTCCCCGTCGTCCCCGACCGTCAGCCATTCCACCTTGTTCCTGTCGACGGTAAACACGTTCCAGGAGAGGTCCTCGGCGCCGTAGACCGGCATGCTGAGAGGGTCGTCGGTGGAAAGGGATTCCAGAGCCGTCTCCCGGGCCGCGTCGTTCATCTCCTTCAGGTCGTACTTCCCGCTCCTGACCCCTGCGAGGGAGACCTGCGCCTCCACCTCGGCCATACTGAGGATCCTGCCGATGAAACCGAGGTCCGTGAAATCATCCAGATGCTCCGATACAGTCATTCTGAGCATGGACGAATCGGCCATGACGCCGGCCGCACGGGCGTTCTCGTAAAATTCGCGGTACACGGCGGAGGATTCCTTCACCGCCTGTTTCAGCCTCGCATCGGCGGCGGCGACGATCTGCTTCGCCTCCTGGAGGGCATCCGCACCCTTCCCCGTCCAGAGGCCGCGGCATGACAGGTCGAGCTCGACCTTCACGCGGTCGGATACGTACATGTGGTAGGGGAACTGTCTGCAGTAGGTGGTTCTGTGGTCGTACACCCTGCAGCGCCTGCACTCGTTCAGGAAGATGCAGGAGCCTCTCCCTTTCTTAAGTGCCAGCGCGAAATACGGCTCGGGTCCGCGTGTCCTGACGAGGCACTCGGGATGCTCCCTCCTGAAGAACTGCCTCTCCTGCGGGAGAACCTCCGGCTGACAGAGGCAGCACATGCCGCATCCGTCTATGCATTCGGCCTTCTTTCCAGCAACTTCCGAATAATCGACCTCGTAATCAGCCACAGACATCCTTCCCCAGAGGCTCGCCGCAGAGCTCTCCTTCCCTGACCTGTACCTGCCCTCTTATTATAACGGTATCGGGGAAGACGGCCTTCATCCCCGCATACGGGGTGTATCCCGCCTTGGAGTGCATCTTCTTCGGGTCGATCTCCGTGACGTTCCTCATATCGAATATCGCAAGGTCCGCATCGTAGCCTGCGGCGATCTTCCCCTTGGGAACCGAGAACACCGAACCGGGGTTCTCCGCTCCCATTTTCACCGCCTGGCACATTCCGATCGTTCCGGCCCTCACCATCTCCATGACCATCGGGACGGCGGTCTCCACCCCGGGAATGCCGCCGGGTGCCGAATCGAAATCCGCAGACTTCTCGTCGACGGTGTGGGGGGCATGGTCGGTCCCCAGCATGGTGATCTCCCCTCTCCGGAAACTGTCGAACAGCCCGTTCACCGTCGCCCGGTCCCTTATGGGGGGATTGGTCTTGTAGAAGGCGGAGGGGTACCTCTCCGCATCGAAGAGGAGATGGTGCATCGTGACCTCGGTGGTGAACCCGAGGGCGGACGCCTGCCGCACCTGTTCCGCGCCGGTACAGTGGCAGATGTTGATCCTGTTTGTGTCCTTGTAATGTGCCAGACGCCTCAGTGCGGAATACTCCGCCTCGGCGGGGCGGTTGCGGAGATGGTCCTGACAGCACCTCTCCTCGACCCCGTGAACGATGAGACTGTCATCCTCCGCATGGACGCTGATGACCTTTCCGGTGCCGGCAGCCTCCTCCATGACGGCCGCGATCTCCTCGTCATCGTTCATGAGGATGTTTCCGGTGGTGGAGCCCATAAAAAGCTTGAACGCCGGAACATGGGGCGCCAGCAGGGATACGGGACAGTTGGGCGTAAGCGCCGCGAACAGTCCGTAATCGGCATACGACCTCCCCCTCACGATGCGTTTCTTATCAAGAAGGGTCTGCATGTCGGTCACCGGCGGTTTGGTGTTCGGCATATCCAGTACACAGGTCACCCCTCCGCATACCGCAGCGGATGTCCCTGTGGAAAAATCCTCCTTCCGGGTCATTCCGGGATCGCGCAGATGGACATGGGGGTCCATGAACCCGGGCAGGGCCGTCATACTCGTGCCGAGGTCTATCCTCCTCTCGCCGCCGGAGACGTGTTTCCCGACGGAAACGAACTTCCCGCCGGCTATACCCGCCTCCGCATAGCGGAGTTCCCCGTCGACGAACATACGTCCGCAGATGACGGTCTCCGGCTCCGTCTGGGTCATTTCTCCTCCACTTCCCCGCGGGGGGACTTCTCGGAAAACACCTGTCCCCGGAACTTCTCGAATTCCATAACCCCGGACTTCCATCCGTCGGCCTGTATCCCTGCCTTCATGCAGAGATTTCCGAGATACTCTTCCGTGTTCCATCCCTGTTCCGTCGGAACCTGCGGGAGGAACACGGCGCGGTGATACCTGTAACTGAGGATGAGCCCGTCCGTACCGAGGACTATCTTCGATTTCAGATCCTCGGGCGATGAGTATTCTATGGGCTCCGGAGGGGTGAGTACTGTGACCTCGAAGGTACATTTGGCCGCCTGTTCCGGACGGAGCCTCGGAAAACGGGGGTCGTTGCAGGCGCCCCTCGCAGCCAGCGGAAGCGCCTGTGCCAGAGGCATGACGGGCTGCGGATATCCTATGCATCCCCTCAGTATGCCCGACGGGTACTCGGAGATCGTGACGAATACTCCGCGGTTCTCCCCGAACGAATCCGGGAACTCCGCATCGAGGACCCTGTCCTCCGTCTCCGCCTCGGCTATCGCACGGGCGGATCTGACGGCAAGGATCCCCTCCTCCGGGGAGAGCATCTCACTGACCGTCCTTTTTCCCATCCCCGCCATCCTTCTCCCCATCAGTCTCCTCTTTCTCGGAGGACGGGGTTATGGCGATGGGCTGGAGTCCGCCGTCCCTGTTGCGGGGCGCGTCGGGATTCTTCTTGCTCCTGCAGTACTCGTTCTTCCTGCAGTACTCGACGTTCTTGTTCCTGTCCGCATTCGACATGAAATCCTTCATGAACTCGGGGGCGGAGCTGCTCTTGAGGAGGGAGTTGAAAGCCATCCACATCTCCAGTCCCGCACCCACCAGATGCTGCTGGAACTTGGGATCCGCAAAGAATCCGAAGGTGTCCGAGAGGTCCTCGTTGACGTTCTTCCTGAGCCTCTCCCTGTCTTCCCTGAACTTTGCCCTGCCGTCATCCATGGCGTCGTAGAAGTAGCGTCTCTCCTCCTCCATGCGGGCCCTCAGGCGGTCGCGCTCCTCGCAGGCCGCATCGTATGCGTAGTCCGCCCGGTCGCGGAGGAATGCCCTCGTGCGGTCCCTTCCCTCTCCCAGGGCGTCCTCGGTACGGCTGCGGGCGTAGAGGTAGCTGTCGTAGGCCCTCTCGCCGGCGTCGCGGGCGGTGCGTTCCATATGGTCCGCCATATATGCGGCGCGTTCCTCGCGGGCCATGGCCGCCTCGTACCTCCTCTGTGCGTCGCGGCGGGCCCTCATCTCCTGCTCGTAGGCCATGTCCTCCTCGTACGCCTTCCTGCAGGCTTCCATGCGGGCTTTCGCCTCGGCCTCCTCCCTGGCCTTCTCCTGCGCAAGGATTTTTTCAATCATCTCCCTGTTCTCGTCGGCGAATTTCTGTATCTCCGGATCGTCATACCTCTTCCCGTCTGCCATATTCATTCTCTCCTGAATCCGATCTTGAGACAGCCGCTGCCGAACTCCGCTCCCAGCAGTTCCGCGCCCGCAAGGGATGTCGGAAGGGAGACGGTCCTCCGCTCGCTGCCTATATGGATGATGATAGTGTTCTCTTTGCCCTTAAACAGTTCCACCTGATTCTGTTCGACAAAAGGCATCTTCATGATGAGCTGCACGGTCCCGTCGGCCCCGGTGGCGAATCTCATAGGGCTCTCCCGGCTGTAGACCTCCATCGGATCGGAGTCGCCGAATATCATATCCGCCAGATTCTCCAGCTTCTCCTTTCCCCTCATCTCCGTGCTGAGCATGTACGCCTTCATCACCTTCAGACCGTCGAAGGATTCTGCGATCATCTGCATGTATCCGTCCTGCTCCGCCAGTTTCGTCTTCATGAACTCTCCGTCCACGGTGTCGGGGAGGACCTTGTTAACCACGATGCACTCGACGTTCTTGTTGTAGAGGCACATGTACGAATAGGAACGGCGGGTCTCGTTGATGGCCATCCTCTCGGGATTGAGGACCAGACGGACGGACGTGTTCTCCGCATCCTCGAGGATCTCCTTGACCTCCTTCATCTGGTTCTTTAGGTCCATGACCGTGTCCATGACATCTTTGGTGGGCAGCGGGAAATTCACCACGTGGCCGATGGTCATACGGGCGATCCCCATGAATCTGCTCACAATGGTGAACGCCTTGTCGATGTACCAGTTGGAGACGTCCGGGAAACTCATGAGTCTCAGGGTCTCCCCGGTGGGAGCGGTATCGATGATCACTACGTCGTACTTCCCCTCCTTCTTGAATGTGAGAACGTACAGGAGGGCCGCGACCATCTCCATCCCCGGCATGATGGCCATCTCGTCGGCCGTGATGCCTTCCAGGCCCTGGGAGGC
The DNA here is from genome assembly GCA_963643445.1 of Candidatus Methanomethylophilaceae archaeon. Lineage (GTDB taxonomy): Archaea > Thermoplasmatota > Thermoplasmata > Methanomassiliicoccales > Methanomethylophilaceae > Methanomethylophilus. The sequence continues at coordinate 109,358 of CAVIJO010000003.1, read as the reverse complement.
CATGAACGCTTCCAGATAATCCTTGATGGAGGGCCATTTCGTCTTCATCTCGTGGATGATGTCGAGCTCGAGGGCATCCAGGTTGTCGGTGACGCGGGTGATCTCGCACCCGATCCTCATATCCAGGGAATCCCCGAGGGAATGGGCCGAATCGACACTCATGATGATGGTGCGGTGGCCTTTCCCGGCCAGGCGGAGGGCGGTGGCGGCAGAGACGGAGGTCTTTCCCACGCCGCCCTTCCCATTGTAGATGATAAGCCTCATGATGAAGGGAGAATAACGGAGCAGGACTTTAAGTATGGCATCCGGGAGAGATGGATTGATAAGGTTGGTGCCGGGAGAGGGGTTCGAACCCTCGGCCTTCGGATTTCCCTGGTGAGGTCAGTAATTAAACCAAACCCTATGAGTCCGACGCTCTACCAGGCTGAGCCATCCCGGCTTTATGTGGCACATCCGCTTGTGGTTTATAACCCTATTGGATTGATGCCGGCAAACGGTTTAAAGGAAAGGCCGCGGGACAGGCCCGCGGCGCTGGATTTCAAGATTCACTCGGTCTTCTCTTCGGCCGCAGGCTCCTCTGCAGGGGCCTCCTCTGCAGGAGCCTCCTCGGGCTCCTCTGCGGGTGCGGCGGCGATGATGGACTCGGGCTCGCCCTCTCCTTTCCTGAGGACCTCGGACTTGCGGATCTCGACCCTCTTGATGGGGATGATAGCGTGGCAGGCCTTCGCGGTCTCCTTGGCGAGGTCGCCGGAGATGATGGCCTTGACGACGTCTGCAAGCTTGTTCTGGGCGGCGTACTGCATCAGGAAGTCCTTGACGACTCCGCGCATGGCGTCTTCCTGGGAAGCCTGGATCCTGCGGTCCGCAATGGACATGGTCTTGAGCCTGAGGATGTAGCGGTCCGCGGTAACTGCATCGACGACGTGGTCGGTCTTGGTCTTCTTTCTGCGGGTGAGCCTCCTGACGTAATCGGAGGTGAGATCGTGTCCAATGAACTCGGTCTTGGCCTCGTGTCCGTCGGTCTCGGTGATCTTGAACCTCAGCTTGATGTGCATCTTGGTGAAGTCTCCGGTCAGGTCCTGGACGGTGACCTCGGCCTGCCTTCCAATGATGTACTCGGGGTCGGCGGAGGGGGTCTCTCCGATGACGGTCTCGTTGAACATGCGGGGGGCGTGGATCTGGTACCACTCCTTTGCCTTCCACTTGTCCTTGCTCTTCCTTCCTCCTGCTGCCTTGGGTGCGGAGGTGGTCTTCTTCGCCTCTTTGGCGGGCTCTGCGGGTGCGGCTGCTGCTGCGGCCTCTCTCTTCTCTGCTCCGGGTGCTGCCATGTCTGTAGCTCCTTAGATTATTGGGTGGAGGATTGGGATTCTCTATAAATAGGTTTGTTGCAGGTAAAAAATTTAGGAAAAGTGCACATGGTTAATGGCCAGCATATGAATAATTCACCTAAATACACTAATTTCTCCTATTTGTGTTGGTACCGCTTGTATATATTAATTTCCCGATTTTCGGCGCTTCGATAGCGACATGAAAACGAATCGGGAATCTGTGGAAATGCCGGCACCGCACAAAGCGGTGCCGTGAAAAACGGGGGCCGAAGCCCCCTGAAAGGAAGTTACGGTCCGATCAGAGCTTGACGGGAACCTTGTGGGCGGAGAGTCCGAGTTCCTCCTCGGACATGCCCATTGCGATTCCGTAGAGCTGGCTGAGGTGCAGTACGGGGATGTCGAATCCTAACTCTCCCTCGGAGGTGTCGAACTGCAGGTGGCAGAACGGGCAGACATCGACGATGAACTGCGCTCCGGACGCCTTGATGTTCTCGAGGTTGGTCTTGGTGAACTCCTTGGCGACATCTCCGAATGCGGCCTTGAGTCCTCCTCCAGATCCGCAGCAGAGGGTCTTCTGCTTCCTGGGAAGGCTCTTGCAGCCAGTGGCCTCGATGAGTTCGTCGAGGATCTTGGGGTCCTCGGTGTCGTCGATTCCCTTGATGTCTCCGGGCTTCAGGAAGTGGCATCCGTAGAATGCGGCGATTCCGTAGTCGAGGGGCTTGGTGCAGGCGGCCTTGATCTTCTCGACCCCGACCTCTCTGTAGAATACCTCTGCGAAGTGGTAGACTTCGGTGGTTCCCTTGTACTCCATGCCGATCTTGGCGAGGATCTCGTTGACCTTCGCGCGCTCCTCGGCGTTGTGGTTGAGCTCATGGGCGGCCTCGAAGAGGGATCCGAAGCATCCGTTGCAGATGGTCATGATGGGGAGACCCATCTGCTCTGCGAGTGCGAGGTTCCTGGCGGCTGCTGCGAGCCAGGTGGTCCTGCTGAATGCCCTGATGACTCCGGGGGCGGGGCAGCAGGAGGCGTCGGTGAGGTCGGCGAGCTCGATTCCGAGTTTCTCGCAGACGACACGGGTGGATTTCTCGACACCGGGGTATCTCAGAGGTGCGATGCAGCCAAGGAAGAATGCGTATTTTGCCATTGTAATCACTCCACGATCTTGTTGAATCCTGCGGCGTCGAGGATGGTCTTGAGGTCTTCGTATGCCTTCTGGTTGCCGAGGACGGTGGGGGGAACCTCGGGCAGTCCGAGGGACTTCCTCATGTTCTTCACATCGTCGTTGATGGGGACGGCGTGTCCCATGGTGTACAGGTTGGATGCGGTCTTCTTGTGGGCGGGCTTGATGTGGCCCTCTGCGACGGCCATGTTCCTGAGTGCGATGACGACATCGACGATGGGGACGCGGCGGGGGCACCTCTCCACACAGGTGTAGCAGGTGCTGCACATCCACAGTTCCTCGCTGTTGATAATCTCATCCTTCATGTCGAGCTGGGCCATCCTGACGAGTTTTCTTACTCTGTAGGAGGTGCGCCTTCCGGACGGGCACCCTGCGGTGCAGGTTCCGCACTGGAAGCACAGTTTTGCGTCAGCGCCGCCGAGTTCGGCGAGCTGCTTCTCGAATTCGGGATCGTATTTTACTTCCATAGTAATCCTCGGATGCAAAGATTTCCTGAATCTATATAATAGCGAACGTCCGGAAACGGTTAGGGTTACCTTATCAGGTATACCTTAAGTCTATCCCCTGGACGGCACCCGCGGATGCAGGCCAGCAGAAACAGCGGGAACACTCCCGTACCGGGGCGCCGCCAGGATCATTCGAGATGTCTCGACTGTATGGCGTTGATTATACGGGTGACCTTCCTGTCCTCCGTCCGGTACACTGCGGTTATCGCATGTCTGAGGACCTTGGGGTCGACCGCGCTCTTGAGTTTGAGGCGTTTCCTCGTCAGGAGGAACTCGTCCACGAAGAAGCTCTTATTGGAACCCAGCATTTCGGACAGGGAATACGTCTCCGCATCGATGCTGTATTCCCTGTTCATGGAATCCAAGAACATGAATGCGACCCTCTGAGCCCCGTACTTGTAACGGATGAACGACGGACCGTTGTCGACGTACACCATCCCCATGTATCCGACCTCCTCCATATCGTACCCGTACTCGTCGAAATCGTACAGATAGAGAGGGTCGTCGATAAGTGCCAGATCGGCAAGTCCTTCCTTCATCATACGGACATTGTGGAGGTCGTCCGACACGACCAGTTCCACATCCGTCATCTTCAGCGACGAGAACACCGACATCATGAGGTCCTCCGTTACAGGACTGCAGCTGACGGTGAAACCCCTGTCGTCGGCACACCTCGCCTCGCTGGCGGAGAACGTCTCCGCGACGGCCCTCCCCGCCTCGGTGAGCACCGTGCCGGAAGCGTTGGATTTGGTGACGGGGACGCCGGCCGCAGCCTCGATGTTGGCGATGTAGCGGTGGACCACGGGAACGGAGATGCCGAGTTCCCTGGCGGCGGCGGTCATGCTCCCGGTCCTCGCCACCGCCAAAAGCGTCTGAAGCTGGCGGTTGGTGACGGTCTGACCGTTTATCACCTGCTCCGTCCTCGTCCTGATCTCCATATTTCGGCATACCCGTGCACCGTATTAAACCCCGCCCTCCCGATGTGCTTTATTATACTGCTAGACCATGCCAGTGGCCATGTCTCTCAACGGCCGCATCGCGGTCATAGGTCTCGGAAGCCCCATAATGACGGACGATTCGATAGGTCTCAGGATATCGCAGGCCGTTCAGGATATGGGATTGGACGGGGTCGACTGCTTCCAGGAGGCCGTCGGGGGGATCGAGGTCCTCCCTCTCCTGAGAGGATACAGCTATGCCGTCTTCGTCGATGCCATACAGACCTATGAGTACGGGCCCGGCACCGTGATAATCTATGATGTCTCCGACTTCGAATCCACCGTTGCGGACGTACCCGCCCACGATGTGAACGTGGCCACGGCCATAAAGATCGGACGTCAGATGGACCCGGAGACCATGCCTCTGGAGGTCAAATTCGTCGCCGTCGAGATAAAGGATATGCAGACGATGAGCGAGGACCTCACGCCCGAGGTCGCCTCCTCCCAGGAATCGGCCAGGAGCGCGGTCCTGCATGTGATCGCCGGGTTCCGGGATCAGATGTCCAGGGATGCGGGGTCGAATTCGCCCTGACCGTGTCCCAGCACGGTTATGTTGAGCCTGTCCGCAGTCAGTACCTTCTCCGCCGCGGCCATGACGTCGTCCTCTGTGACGGAATCTATCAGTGCGAGGGTCTCCTCCGTGCTGCGGGCGGCCCCGTGCGTCATAAACGCCCTGCACATCCTGTACACTCTGTTGTCGGTGGTCTCCGTGCTGCGGGCGACGGCTCCTTTCAGGAGGTTCTTGGTCCTCTGAAGCTCCCCCTTCTCCAATCCGTCCCTCTTGAAATCAGAATATGCTTTCGCTGTCTGGGTCATCGATTCCGCGACATTTTTCGGCGTGCATGACATAAATGCCGCGAGGTAGCCGGCGTCGCTGTAGAACTGGGCCGTGTCGTATATCGAATACACCAGCGCCTTCCGCTCGCGGACCCCCTGGAAGAGTCTCGACGACGTTCCCGCACCGAGCACGGCCGAGAGGACGCTGACGGCGAATCTCTCATCCTCCGGCATCTGCGCCGTCGGGAAACCGAACCCGATGTTGACATGTTCCGCACCGCAGTCGTAGACATGGTATCCGGAAGACGGCATCTTCGGCGCCTTCCTCTCGTTCACGACGGGAGCGTCCATGCCGTCGAGGGCGTTCTCCGCCCACTGGACGGTCTCCTCGGGATCCACGCACCCGGTGGCAAAGACCGCCAGATTCTGCCTTCCGTACCTCTCCCCGTAATACTTCCTGAGGTCGGCGGACGTCAGTGCCTCCACGCTCTCCTCGGTCCCGCCCTCGTCGAGCCCAAGCTGGTCCCCGTTCCAGAGGTCGGTCTCGAAGAGATCGTGGACGTATGTCTCCGGCTCGGACTTCACCATGCTGAGTTCCTGGAGGACGATCTCCTTCTCCAGCTCGGTGTCCTTCTCATTTATGAGCGGATTGGAGACTATGTCGGCGACGCACTCCATCGCCACATCCGCCGTATCCTTCAGGATGATGCCGTAGTATCCGGTCATCTCCTTCGAAGTAAAGGCGTTGAGCTCGCCGCCGGCGCCCTCCATCTTCTTGGCCATCTCGAAGGAGTCCATGTTCTTCGTCTCCCTGAAGACGGTATGCTCGAGGAGGTGCGAAAGTCCGTAGATGCCTTCGTATTCGTCCCTCGAACCGGTCCTCACCGCAATGAGAAAACCTGCGCTGGCACTTGAAGGGATCCTCTCTGTCAGAACGGGGATCCCGCCCGCCGTCCTGCCGATCTCGATGGAATTTCCGGGCATGATGTCCCGCCCATACCGCCGACAGTTTAATAGTTTTCAGGACATGGGGGGAGCCGATGTCTGATTTCAGGGTAATGAGGTATTCGGAGAATGAACTCCGGGATCCGATAGCCGTAGTGGGATTCCCCAGCGTAGGTCTCGTCGGCTCCATCGTATCGAGCTATCTCACGAGGGATCTGGGACTTCCCGTCGTGGCCGGCATATCCTCCCCGGATCTGCCGCCGTACACCCTGATACAGAACGGGACCGCCTATCCTCCGATAAGGATCTACGCCGGCGCCGTACCCAAACCCAGACGTAAGAAGAAGGCGAAGGCCGAGGAATGCTCCGCAGCCGAAGGCACGGCGGACAAAGAGGCTGCACCGAAACCCAAGAGGGTGAAGGCCAGAGACCTCGTGGTGGTCACGTCGGAGATCGCCCCCAAACCGGAACAGGCGTACGACCTCACCATGAAGGTCATGTCCGTCCTCGAAGAGATGGGAGTCAGGGAGATAGTCTGCATTGACGGCATACCTCAGGTCGATATGACCCAGAAGGGGGAGATGCTGGGAACCGGGACCACCGAGGAATCTATAAAAAGACTCGAAGGGACGGGCGTCCCCATAATGAAAGAGGGGCTCATCCGCGGCGTCACCGGGATCATGCTCTGCGAAGGCACGTACTCCAAGAAGGACGTCATGTGCATCCTCTGCCCCGCCAACCCCCAGCTTCCCGACCCCAGGGCCGCGGCCGCCGCCTTCGAGCCTCTTTCCAAGATAGTTCCCAACCTGAACGTGGATCCCTCGCCCCTCAACAACGAGGCCAACGACATCGACAACAGGGTCCGGGCCCAGCAGCAGGCGCAGCAGGAAATGGGGGCCCAGAATATCTACGGGTGATTTTCCAATGAGTTTCACACCTACCAAATTCTTCGTCACATCGGGTCATGCGACCAGCCCCGTATCCGACCTCAACGCATTCGATCTGGCACTTCTCAATGCGCACATCAGCGAGCAGAATCTCGTGGCCGTCTCCTCGGTCATCCCCGTGGGTGCGGAGGAGGTGGAATGCAGGGAACTCCCAATGGGGGCGGTCACGTTCTGCGTACTGTCCCAGATGAGGGGACGGTCCGGGGACTCCATCGCCGCAGGCATAGCCTACACCAGAAGGAAGGACGGACACGGCGGATATGTGGCGGAAGGTCATCTCCACGGCTCTGCGGAATCTCTGAAGGAGGAACTCGGCAGGAAGATGAAGGAGATGTCGAGGATCCGCGGAGTCGAGTTCGGGGAGATCCATTACAGGATCGAGGAGCTGCAGGTCCCGCAGGATGAGTACGGATGCTGCATCTCCGCCCTCGTGTTCGCAGAATACGGGGCCTGACCATGTATGCAGTCGTACGCTGCACTTCATGCAGCAGATTCAGGGTGGCCGACCTCTCGGAGAAGGAGAGCGGATGTCCGTTCTGCGGAAACAGGGACATCGCCAAAAACCAGAAGAAGTACTTCGAATCCGGGGATCAGTCCGCCGCAAGGGCCGCCCTCGCCAAACTGACGGGATTCGAAGGTTCCGCCGAGAAGAAGCATGCGAATCCGGATACGGATCCCCGCTCCACCCTGGCGTACCGCTACGAGCACTGCACCTCTCTGGAGGAGAAAATGGAGGTGCTGTCCGAAGGCCTGACGGCCATATACGGGACGTTCACCCTGGAGAACATCGAGGAATTCGATGCGAAGAATGCGGAGAAGATGCTCAAGGCCATGCTCGACCGCTGCATCGTGTATGAGACGAAGTACGGACACTACAGGGCCTGAACTCAGACTTTCTTCCTGCCCTTACGGTTCTGTTCGTCCACATCCCTGACGAGCCCTACAATCTCCCTCGCATATGCGAAATACAGGTAGAATGCGGACACTGCAAAAGCGGCCGCGGCCATCACGTACATGAACACGGAATCGGAGTTGAACATTGCGATCGTCACGATGACCCAGAATACCAGATTCGCGATCATCGCCTGCACCGCGAACTGCATGGGGCAGTGGCGGGCGATACCCTCTCCGACGTTTATCCCGACGGAGGAATACTGGAAGATCATCGCAAGGGCCATGACGAACAGGAATGCATATCCCGCCGCGTCCACCGAATCGCCGAGATTTCCGGTGGCGGTGGCGATGTAATAGATGAAACCCGTTCCTCCCGCACATCCTGCGCCGAGTCCGAAGCCGAATCCGTAGAATATGCTGTCGGATACGCCCCTGAATCTCTTGAGGTTCATGACCACGACGACTGCGAGGCACTGCACCAACGCATACAGGACCACCCCTATGAGGCTGTTCATGATGTATGTGTAGACCAGGAACATGAGGGTTCCGGCGATCAGACCGACCGCGAACAGGATGAAGAACTGGGGGTCGTTGAAGTAGGGATGCTCCGTGTGCGGATAAGTGTACTTCCTGAGAAGGACGTACATCACGACCATGGTCGGGATGAATGCCATTGCGGCCGCGATATAGAACGCTGAAACTCCCATGCGGGGACCATCGAATGGTATCTTATAAAAGTATCAATCGCGGCGGCGGTCCCTGCGGACGCCGTTCCCCCGTCTTCCGGTGCGGGGGCCGTTTCCTCCCCTTCCGCCGTATCCCGCCCTCTTCCCCCTGCTGCCGGGGCGGCTGCCCGCCTTCCGGGCATCGGGCCGCTTCGAATATACGGGGCACGACTCGGGCCGCGGGGCCGTCTTCCCCGCCATAATTTTGTCATAATAATGGACGACCATGCATGCCTTCTCGCACTTCCCGCAGGAGGTGCACAGGGCAGGGTCGACCTTCATGCCTCCCTTGATACGGATGGCTTTCCTCGGACAGGATCTGGCACATATGCCGCAGGATGTGCAGAGCTCCGCCCTTATGAGGGCCTTGACGGCCTTCTCGAACATCCTCTCGGCATCGGTTCTGTCCGCAGCGGTAACCGATATCTGCCCTCCGCCGAACAGTCTCGCGCGGCCGTATCCCGTCTTCACGAGGGCGATCTCGAACTCGGGAGAATACTTCACATCCCCCACCGTCCTCAGCGCATCCTCTACGTACGAGAAATCCCTGCTGCGCGGAACGGTCGCCACCGCCTCCACGGAATATCCTCCGGCTGTGCATACGGATGCGCCCTTCAGCATCTTCAGCGACAGACCGTTCCCGCCTTCCGGGACGGTCTTCAGTTCCAGACCCTCGGCCAGCTGCCTCATCTTGGGCGGAAGGACCTTCCACCTCCAGAATCCCATATCGATGTATTCGGGCGGGAGTCCGTTCCTCTCCGCATACCTGTGCAGATAATCCTCCCACTCGGAATACATCTCCGGGTGGATCCTCGAGGTATTCCTCCACTCGCTGGCGAGGCACGAGGCACACAGATAACACCCGATCCTCTCGAAGTCCCGCTCGTACAGGGGGTTGTAGTCCAGCCCCTTCATCCAGATGTATCCCCAGATCTCGGCCGCGCACCAGTCGCGGACGGGATTGAGATTCGTCTGGTTGGGGACGAACGGATTCCTGGTCACCAGTTCCGTTCCCGCCCTGGAGAACGACTCCAGGGAACGGTTCCCCTCGCACGTGACCGTTCCCTTGGGGAAATCGTGTGCGATGAGTTCCGTGATCGGTCCGAGTTTGCAGACCTTGCAGCACCACCTGAAATCCTTGGCGGGCGGCCCGAAGGTGTCCACGTTCCTCCTGAATCCGTCCCCCGCCTCGGCGACATGGAGGCGGAGGCGGTTCTTCTCCGCGAACCTCCTCACATATTCCAGCGTCTCGGGGAACTCTAACCCCGTGTCGGTGAACAGGAGGTCCGGATCCCCTCCGGCCGCCGCGGCGAGACCGTATGCAGCAAGAGAATCCTTCCCTCCCGAGAACGATACCGTCAGGGGAAGACGGCTCGTCTTCATGAACCCCCTGATCTCCCCGGCCGCCTCCTTCTCCAGTCCCATGAAATGGTCCCTGTTGGCCCTGACGAAAGTGTCTCTGTCCGCCTCCGGGGACAGGGGCATGTCCGCGGGCGCGGACAGGTCCCTCACCCTGAGGGCCTTCTCCGCCGACTTCAAAGAGCCGGAGTCCGCCATGGCCACCCCTGGGCCGACCTTGAGGGCCTTTCTCACGATTATCGGATCGCCGTCGGAGAAATGACCCAGCACATCGGATACGTTCGCCCCCGCGACACTTTTTCCCTTGAGATGTCCCGACACTCCGAATATCGTGACGAGGTTTTTCGTTGCGGCGGGGGCGAAGATCTCCGCACCCGGCTGCCTGAGTTCGATTCTCAGTCTGTCGGCGGCTATATCGAACCTCAGGACGGCGATTACCCGCCCGTGGGCTATGACCTCGTCCGTACGGTCCTCCCCGGGGACCTTGTTGAAGAAAACCGACCTCCGTTCTATGGGCGCCGCGGTACCGAACGCCTCCTTCAGGAGCCCTTCCAGGATTCCGATGCTGTCGCCCATGCACGGCCTTATGTCCCCGGGACTGTTGATCTCGAACTCCCTTCCGGCGGAACCGCATACGGAACACCTGTTCCCCAGGAGGAGGGTCCCGCATGCGTCGCACCACCTGCGGACCTCCTTCCCGTTGGCGGCATTGACCTGAACATAAGCCATGATACGGCACGACTATCCCGTTCCCCTTATAATAGATGAGTACCCTATGCGGCAGACATGAGAAACATCACACCGGGCCAAATGAAAAGGTTCAGCACGAGGGAGGTCAGGGAGATCGCGATATCGGTCGTCGTCCTTTCCCTGGCATTCATGGTGATGTTCTGCCGCTCCGGAACCATCAAGAACTACTTCGAGTACCACCTCGGAGACTCGTGGGCGGTCGGGATGTTCGCGGTCATGCTTGTACTGGTGACCCTCAGTTTCGTCCTCCACGAGATGGGACACAAATTCGTGGCACAGGATCTCGGATACTGGTCGGAATACCGCATGTATCCCGCAGGACTGTTCCTGGCACTCGTCATGTCGCTGTTCGGATTCCTCATCGCCGCACCCGGTGCGGTATACATCGCGGGAAGGAACATATCCGACAGGGACGATGGGAAGATCAGCATAGCGGGACCCCTGGTGAATATGGTCCTTGCGGCCGTCGGAATCGTCGGATGCCTACTGCTCAATCACTCCGCGTTCGTGATTCCGTTCTATCTGCTCATGTCTCTGAACGGATCGCTGGCACTGTTCAACATGCTCCCGGTTCCGCCCCTCGACGGATCGAAAATCTTCAGATGGGACACCAAAATCTACGTCGTGTGCCTCGCCGTCGCGGGACTTCTGTTCGCGAGTTTCTGGATGATGCCCACGCTTTACTGGGCCTGAATGAAAAAAGACCGCCTCCCTGCAGAGAATGCGGAGAGGCGGACCCGTCCTTCCGGACGGGCTCACATGTATTCTTTGCAGGGGTACCTGAGGTTCCTGAGAGGAGTTCCGCGCCACTGGGCGGCCTTCCCGGGATTCAGGATGTTCTTGGGATCCATGGCCTGCTTGATGGCCAGTAGGCAGTCGAGTTCGGCGGCCCTCTCCTCCTGGAAGCTGAGAGCTTTGGAAATGCCGACGCCGTGTTCCCCGGTGACGGTCCCGCCCAGTTCGACGGACACCTTGAAGATCTCGTCGACCGCTGCGAATCCCCTGTCCCACTCGTCCTTGTCCCCGACCTTCAGAAGCATCTTGGTGTGGAGGTTGCCGTCGGAGGCGTGTCCGTAGACGGCGACGATGACGTTGTATCTCCTGGTGATCTCCTGGAACCTCTCGACGGCCTCCGGCACCTTGGATATCGGTACGCCCATGTCATCCGCGAGGGAGACGCAGGAATATCCGGGTTTGAGTGCGGAAAGGGATGCGAGGACGGATTTCCTGGCATCGGTCCACTTGGCTATGACCTTGGGGTCGAAGGAGGGCGTGACGGAGACAGCGTTCTGCTCCTTGGCGACCTCCTCCACAATCTTCAGGTCCCTCTGGATGACCTCGTCGGTCTCCCCGTCCACCTCTACGATGATGAGGGCGGCGGCGTCGGGCAGGGGGTTCCCCCTGGCCTTGTTCACAGCTTCGATGGAGGTGCTGTCCATGAGCTCGCAGGACGCCGGGATCAGCGGCTTGGCGATGATGGCGGAGATGCATTTCCCCGCATCCACGACAGACCCGAAGGCCACGAGGGCCGAGGCGGACTTCTTCGGCTTGGTGGTCAGCTTGAAAGTGATCTCGGTGATGACCCCGAGGGTTCCCTCGGACCCGCACATCAGACGTGCCAGCTGGTAGCCGGACGCATCCTTGATCGTCCTGGTGCCGCAGCGGACGATGTCCCCGTTCGCCCTGACGAAGGTGAGTCCCAGGACGTAATCCCTGGTGGCGCCGTACTTGACAGCCCTCATCCCGGAGGCATTGGTGGCGACCATGCCGCCGACCTGACAGGCCTCGGCGGAACCGGGGGACGGCGGGAAGAAGAACCCGTATTTGGCGAGTTCCGCATTGAGGTCGTTGTAGACCACTCCCGCCTCCACGTCGACCCACAGATCCTTGACGCTGATGTTGAGGATCCTGTTCATCTTCTGCATCGCAAGGCAGATGCCGCCCTCGATGGGGACGGCCGCCCCGCAGAGGCCGGTCCCGGCCCCTCTGGGCACCACCGGGATGCCTTCGGCGTATGCGATCTTCATGATCTCGGAAACCTGCTCGGTGGATGTCGGCTGGATGACCACTTCGGGATCGCTGTGGTAGATGGATGCATCGAATCCGTAGGTGTACAGGACGGCGGGTGCGGTCGAAACATTGTCCTTTCCCACGATCTTCTCGAACTTCTCAATTATCTTCTGATCCAACGCCATTTTTACCGTGAGTCCGATTCCGCTTTACTCTTATAAGGATACGCATGGGCGCACGCGCGCCGTTGGACGTACTCTGGGTGCCGGAGGTGGACGGATGTATCGTCCCGTATCGTATTCCACGGACAACCTTTTAAATGAAATCCCACTAGACATGGCTTATGAAATCGATGATCGTCCTCCTCGGACCCCCGGGAGCCGGAAAAGGAACCCAGGGAGAAAAGCTCGAGACCGAACTCGGATACGTCAGACTCTCCACCGGAGATATGCTGAGGGAAGCCGTAAGGAACGGCACCGAACTCGGAAAGAAAGCGAAGACCTACATGGATGCGGGAGGACTCGTACCCAACGAGGTGATCATCAACCTCATGAAGGAGAAGATCCAGAGTCTCGGAAAAGTCCCGGGGATCATCTTCGACGGATTCCCCAGGACCGTCGAGCAGGCCGAGGCCCTCGACAGCGAACTCGACATCGACCTCGCCCTGAACTTCTCGGTGGAGGACAGCGTCCTCATCAGCAGGCTCACCCAGAGGCGTTCCTGCCCCAACCCCTCCTGCAATGCGGTGTACCACCTGACGAACAACCCTCCGAAGAAGGAAGGTATCTGCGACAGGTGCGGTTCCGAACTGTACCAGAGGGACGACGACAGGGAGGAGACCGTCAAAAAGAGGCTCGACACCTACCACAAGAGCACCGAGCCCCTCATCGGATACTACGAGAAGGCGGGCAAGCTCGCCACCATCTGCGGCATCGGCGACATCGACAAGATCTTCGCCGAGGTCAAGAAAGCCCTTCAGTGAATCACATGCCCGGGCGGGACTCCGCCCGGGAACTTTTCCCGCAGAATAACGGCACGGATGTGCCAGACATTGTTTTTCAGATTCTGCGGAGTCCGGGCGCCGCGCATCTTTCTTATGGATACGGCATTTGCCGAACAAAGTCATTATATCGTGTCGTATGCATCCGTGACCGCTACTTAAAAAGGGTGTCCTCATGGTTTTCAACAAAAGGGATGCGAAACGCGATCAGTGCATGCTTACCGGCAAATACAGAAAATGCGGCTACGACTGGTGGTGGCATTCGCTCACGGCGGTGAACGACGCCACCGGCGAGGAAAGACCGTTCTTCTTCGAGTATTTCGTATGCAACCCCGCACTCGGCGGAAAGGAACCCGTCCTCGGACAGCTCCCCGCCAACAAGGAGGCCGGAAAGAAGCCTTCATATCTCATGGTCAAGGCCGGAACCTGGCTCGAGGGCGGATGCCATCTGCACAGATTCTTCGGATGGGACGATGTCAAAATGGAATGGGGTGCACCGTATTCCGTCAAAGCCGGCGACTGCTACTGCGACATAACCCGTATGAAAGGCCATGTATCCGTTTCCAAAGAGGACTCCGAAGCCCACCCCGAACTGATGTGCGTCGGATACGGCGACATCACCTGGAACCTCAGCATCGAGCCCCAGATCGCGTGGAACGTCGGATGGGGCGCAAGCGGTCCGCTCAGAGCCATGAAGGCCTATCAGATGTTCTGGCATGCGGAAGGCATCAAGACCTACTACTCCGGAACCATCACTTACAACGGGCAGACCTACACCGTCAGGCCCGAGACCTGCAACGGATACGCCGACAAGAACTGGGGAAGCGACTTCACCACCCCCTGGGTATGGCTGTCCTCCTGGGATCTCACCAGCAAAAAGACTGGAAAGAAACTCGGGAACTCGGTCCTCGAGATCGGCGGCGGCACCCCCAAAATCGGCCCCATCACCCTTAAGGGAAAACTCCTCGGATGCTTCTATTACGAAGGTACCGAGTACGAGTTCAACTTCTCCAAATTCTGGACCGGAAGCAAGACGTTCTACAGATGCGGCGAATCGGACGATGAGATCATCTGGCACGTAGACCAGAAGACCCGCAAGGCAAGGCTCGTCTCGGACTTCCGCTGTGCGAAGAAGGACATGCTCCAGGTCAAATACGAGGCACCCAACGGACAGATGCTCCACAACCGTCTCTGGAACGGCGGAAACGGCCACGGCACCATCGTCCTCTACGATAAGAAGGGGGACGTCATCGACGAGATCGAGGTGAAGAGGATGGGCTGCGAATACGGCGTATTCGACGGAAGGCCCGAATGGGTCTTCGACAGGGACGGAAAGCCCGTCTGCGAAGTGGACGTGAGCGAGGTCGATAAGAAACTCGACGAGCTCTACGGAAGATCCGCTCCGAAGGAATAAACCTGTTCTTCAGCCTCCTTCCGATCCGGAAAGGAGGCGACCTTTCTGCTTTCCGTCAGTCGGAATTTGCCCCCCCCCCCTCCGAAGGGGGGGGGACTGCCTGTCCGTTTCAAAGACCCAGACAGACAAGGACTATCGCGATGATCATGGGGATTGCGATGTTATCGAAGTCGCCGGGCGTGACGGCTTCGATGACAGATGCGAGGACGCCTGCGACTGCGGCGTATCCGACCGCAGAAAGCGCACCAACGATCGGCGCCCTGGATTCCGAGATCATTCCCTGCGATGCAAGCCATCCGTAGAACACGATGATCACTATGGAGATGAGGAAGGTGGCGGCGAACACACCGAGACTTCCCTCGGCCGACTTGCCGTTTATGATCTTGTGCTTCCCGTACTTTTTGCCGATGATGCTTCCGAAACCGTCTCCGCGGGTCATTGCGACGATTGCAATCGTAGCTGCGATCCAGTGATCGAAGAAGAAGGCGACGAGGAGGATGATCGTGAGAACGTACAGGAACAGACCTCCGCGGTGGCCCATCTCGGTGGAAAGTTCGCCGAGTTTGGAATCCGAGATGGGGTTTCCGGGGAACATGGCGAAGAACAGGACGATTTCGAACGGAATCGCAAAGAACACCAGCATGATCCAATTGGCACTGAATGCCCACCACACGTAGATGAACGCGCCGACCCCGATATGGACAATCTTGCGATAGTCCCAGTTCCATCCTTTCTTCTGTGCGGTCTGACTCAGAACCAACGAAGCCGCGATGATGAGGTAGACTGCAATCAATGCGATAATGTCCTGCATGTCCATTTGTACACGTCCATTAACATTCACGGCATAGTGCGGTAATTGATATAGCCTTTCTACGTCAAAAGACGTACTGTGTGGCCCGGAGAATCCGAATCCGCCGCATTTGTCTGCAGGTACGGAAGCAGGCGGCAGCATTCCCCCTCCTGCGGCATCCCCGGCCGGAGCGATCGCATCCGCATCCTTCGGTTCATGAATCGGCCATCCGGCCGTCGATAGAAATAATTAAAAACAATCAGTGATTCAAGGCACTTGACAGCCCCGTAGTGTAGTGGTCAATCATCGGAGACTCTGGATCTTTGGACCTCAGTTCGAATCTGGGCGGGGCTACCACTTATTCCATTAAATTCACCTGTCCGCCCCGGCTATGCCGATTTCGGACCCTGTTCAACATCTATATATTGAACAGGCGGCATCCGACCTTCCATGGAAATCGGCATATTGGGTTCCGTTCTGCTCGTGGCCGCCGGCGGTGCGGCCGGGGCCGTACTGAGATTTCTGGTGGGACACTATGTCGATTCCGATCAATTCCCGTGGGCCACTTTCGCAGTAAACATCATCGGTTCCTTCCTGCTGGCACTTATCGCATTCGGATACCCGGGGATCTCCCGCGAGATGAGACTGCTCGTATTCACCGGCCTGTTCGGAGCGTTCACCACGATGTCCACCTTCACGCTGGAGACCGTCACCATGTTCTGCGACGGCCGCGTAGGCTCCGCCGTACTGAACTTCGTCGCAAATGCCGGGCTGTGCATAGCCGGCGCCGCCGCAGGCAGATACGCCGGACTTCTGCTCATATAATATCAGAGCGACTTTTCCGTACCGTCTGCGAGATCCTTGAAATAAGCGACCCCTTCGTCCGGACCTCTGGCTATGAGGATGTCCCCCGCCATGAGCGCCGTCCCCTCGCCGGGACCGAATATGTAGTCGTCCCCGCGCCTGATGGCGATGACGAACATTCCGCTGTTGGTGCTGAGCGACACCTCGCCGAAGGTCTTCCCGGCGAGGACGGAATCGTCTGCGATCTTCGCAAGACACATCGTGGTGTCGGAATCCCTGATGGACATCGCCAGGACCGGATGCTCCCCGAGTCCCCTGATGACGACGTCCGCTATGGACTCCGCCGCACTGGCAATCCCCATGATGGAATCCATGAGTCTGATGGTGACGACGGCCCTGGCCACCTCGTCGGGCATATCCTTTCCGGCCCGGGCGATCTCGTCCTGTATCCTCTCGGAAAGTCCCTCGAGGCTCTCGGAAAGGGCGATGACCTCCTCGGCGATCTCGGTGTTGTCATAGAGGAGGGACGAATATGCCAGATCGATCATCATCTCCGATGTGTCCTTCAGCTCCATCAGCATGGCTGCGATCTTGCTCATCATTCCTCGTCACCCTCCCCTCTGATCTCCTCAGTGAGTTCCTCCTCGTTCTTGAGGTCCTCCTCGGCCTCCACTTCGACGACCTCCTCGGGAACGGCCGCCTCGAACTCCCATTCCCTGCGTCCGGCCGCATACTCCGTGAGGAGGTCCGCACCGTCGTCGGTACCGCGGACGATAATGACGTCGTTGGCTCTGAGCTTCATGTCGTCCTCCGGGTCGTAGGTCCATCCGCGGCGGTTCTTTATGGCGATGATCTTGCATCCGGTGCTGGCCTCCACCTGGAGCCTCCCGATGGTGTTGCCCGCCATGGACGAATCGGGGCCGATCTTGATCATCCTGATCTTCTCGTCGGCCTCGGACAGCATCTCGGTGATGAACGGTCTCTTCTCGGGAGGGAACCTGAGAAGACTCACGATGTCCGAAGCCGCATCGGAGATCCTGTCGGCCGCCGATGCGACCTCCAGAAGACCGGACAGCTGCCTGGCGTCCTCCCTCGTCCTGCTGGACAGGAGGACTTTGTACCGGGTGGCGAACTTGAGGTCGTCCATCTCGTCCTCCAGCCCGCGTACCTTCTCCGCCATGGCGGAGCTGTTGTACATGAGGGAGGCGTATGCCAGGTCGATGATGACTTCGGACATATCCTTCATTTCGGTCAGAAGTTCGCGCACGGTCATATCGACGTGTCTTAAGTCTGAAAAATCGTCTTGATCGCTGCCGGGCAATTCCGTTCACCGTGATCCGCTGTGTTTTAATCGCATCCATTACGCACAATCAGTATTTGATTCTCTCTGCATCTCCCATTTATAAGATGAAGGAATTGTCCGTTCCGATAAGCTATGGGCTGAAGGGGGCGTTTTTCTGTCGGAGCTGCGGAACAGGGCGGGCAAATTCATTCAGCGGTATTCCTCCGCAATCATAATGGGGCTCACCGCACTCGTCATCGCAGGCACTGCGGACCTCTTCGCCGGTCTGCTCCTCGACCAGATGGAGGAGTATCTCCTGACCGTCTCCGGAATGATGATCCTCATCTACTCCGCCATAGGCATGCGCGGCAACATCTTCGGCGCCATGGGGAGCAGGATCGGCACATCCATGAACATGGGTACGTTCGAGATGAGCCTGAGGCACGGCACCGTCCTCCGTGCGAATTTCGATTCCACCGTCGCCCTCACCCTCGTGATGAGCATTGCCATGGGCATCACGACATGGGCCGTGGCGGCGGTGTTCTTCGGCGGAAATTCCGACGTCTGGGACATCGTGTTCATATCCTCCGTGGGAGGGTTCTTCGCCGGCCTCATCGTCCTCGGTTTCAACATCCTCATCGCATACGTCGGCAACAGGAGGAGATGGGACGTGGACAATATCTCCGCACCCCTCATCGCCGCGGTCGGGGACATCGTCACCATGCCGATGATCTTCCTATCCACCTGGGTCTTTTTCAGGATATCCGACCTCCCCTCCGGGAGCATGATCGTCCTGGCGCTGACGGTCGCCGTGATTGCACTGACCGCGGTCTACGTGGCGGTCCTCCTGACGAGGAAGGTCTCCAAGAGGAACTTCTCGGGCGAGGGGAAGAGGATCTTCCGCCAGTCCCTCCCCGTACTCATGGTGTGCCTCGTCTTCGAGATCGGTGCGGGGATCGTCATCCAGGACGAACAGGACTCCCTCATTATGTACAGCGTCCTGATGATCATGATGCCGGCGTTCCTGAACCAGGGCAACGCCCTGTCCGGGATGCTGACGTCCAGACTCTCGTCCGCCATCCACCTCGGTACCCTGAAGGCGAAATGGAGTCCCAGAGGGGCGTCCAGCGACCTGCTGATGATCTACATCTGCGCCATGATTACCTTCGTCTACATCGGGATAATATCCTACGGCGCCTGCATCATCACCGGCGGGAGGGGAGACATATCCTTCCCCGATTCCCTGGCCATCATCACGATAGCCGGATTCCTGGCCACCACGGTCCTGGGGATCCTGTCCTACTACGTGGCCATAGCCGCCACCAAATTCGGGCTCGACCCCGACGACCATTCCATCCCGATCACCTCGTCGGCCATGGACCTCCTCGGTTCACTGGTGCTCGTGGGCGTCATATCGTTCTTCATCTGATGCGCGCGGTTGTTCCCTATAAATAGAGGCAACGGTTACGGTAAAACGGGTAAATAAATGATCAGCAGAGACGAAGTGCTTTCCAATCTGGGTCGCTACGACCAGAAAAAGGCCAGGATAGGGGTTCTCGCCTCCCACTCCGCCCTCGATACCTGCGACGGGGCCACATCCGAGGGGTTCAACACCCTCGCGGTGTGCCAGAAGGGCAGAGAGAAGACCTTCGACAGATATTTCAGAACCGTAAGGGACGGCAGCGGGAATGCGGTCAGAGGAGTCGTGGACGATACCCTCATCCTCGACAAGTTCTCGGACGTCCTGCTCCCCCAGAACCAGCAGTACCTGATGGACACCAACACCCTGTGGGTCCCCAACAGGTCCTTCACGTCCTACTGCAGCATCGACCAGGTGGAGAACGACTTCAAGGTCCCCATGGTCGGAAGCAGGAACCTCCTCAGATCCGAGGAGAGAGGCGGCCCCCAGGACTACTACTGGCTCCTGGAAAAGGCAAACCTCCCGTATCCCAAGAAGATCGAGAAGCCGGAGGATATCGACGGCCTCACCATAATCAAGGTCCACCACCACGTCAAGAAACTGGAGAGAGGATTCTTCACCGCCAAGGACTACGACCAGTACGTCGAGAAATCCCAGGAACTGATAAAACAGGGCGTCCTCGACGAGGATTTCGAAAAGCACGCCAGGATGGAACAGTACATCATCGGCCCCGTTTTCAACCTCGACTTCTTCTACGACCCCCTCGAGGAAAAGGGCGAGAGGGTGGAGCTCCTCGGCATCGACTGGAGGTTCGAGTCCTCCCTCGACGGCTACGTGAGACTCCCTGCGAAACAGCAGGTGGAGCTGGAGCAGGACGGCATCATCCCCGAATACACCGTGTGCGGACACAACTCCGCCACTCTCAGGGAATCCCTCCTCGACAAGGCGTTCGAGATGGCCGAGAAATACGTGAAGGCCACCCAGCAGTACTACAAGCCCGGCATCATCGGGCCGTTCTGCCTGCAGACCTGCGTCGACAAGGACCTGCACTTCTACATCTACGATGTCGCCCCCAGAATCGGAGGCGGCACCAACGTCCACATGTCCGTCGGACACCCGTACGGAAACACCCTGTGGAGGACCAACATGAGCACCGGAAGGAGGCTTTCCATGGAGGTCAGGAAGGCAATAGAGCAGGAGCGCCTGGAGGAGATTATAACATGATGTCCGGAAAGAAGATCCTCGCGGTCGTACTGACTGCAGTCATGGCACTTTCCTTCGCAGCCGCCGTCGCCGACGGATCGGACGCGAGCGGAATGGGGAAAGGGACTGCAGGGGAATTCAAGGAAGGAAAAACCGGGACCGTCACGTTCACCGTGACCAACACCGTGGCCAACGACATAGAGGCCGTCTTCAAGGTGTACATCGATGTGGTGTCTGCCGACATCACCGACAGCACCGTCCCCGACAAGACTGTTACCGAGACCCTCTCGGAAGGGACTAACACAGTGGAGATCGGCTTCTCGCTGGGTGCGGGCAGCCACACCGTGATCGTAAAAGCATCCTCCGAGGACCCCGTGTTCGATGCGGGTGCGGACAGCTTCGAGCTGAAGATCAGCGTTGAAGAATCCGTATGGTCCAACGTCACCACGTATCTGGCACTTGTAGCGGTCATCATCATCGTGGCCATCGGCGTGTTCTATTACATCCGCAACAAGCCCAAAGCCGCACCCACCACCACATTCACGGAGCTCGAGGAGCAGAAGAAGGCGGAGAAGCCTGCGGAACCTGCGAAGAAGAGCACCGGTACCGAGAAAAGGAGGTATGTGGAGCCTTCGGCGGAGAAGCCTGCGGAACCCGAAGAGAAGAAGGCCACCTCCTTCACCGAACTCGAACAGCAGAAGAAATCGGAGAAATCCGATTCCTCCAAGAAACTCAAATACGTCTCTTCCAGAAGGAAGTGAATATCTTTACGCCCCCTCCCTGCGGAGGGGGCGGCACCTTTTGGCCCTGCGCAGACAGGTGCCGGCAGCATAACCTCGGCATTTGGATCATAATAGCCCCGTGAGATGTGCCCGCACCCGTACGCCGTATAACGGCGAATACGTCCAGCCAACACATGGCGTCACAAGTTATTCCCTGAATGCGCCGCCGACCGAAATTTATATTTACGGATGGGACAGTGAACAGACTATGGCTGAGTCATTCAAAGTTCAGCTTCTCGAGTCTATGTCTGCGCTGATCGTGTCCGCATTCGGACTGGTCGCCGCTCTCGCATGGAACGAGGCCATCAAGCAGATGGTCGGCGCCGTATTCAAGTCCTCCGAGGATCTCATCGGTCTCACCATCTACGCCCTTCTCGTGACCATCATCGCGGTCGCCGCGACGATGCTCATCACCAGGGCTACCGAGAAGGCCAAGCGTGCCATGAAAGGCGAGGAGAAAGAGGAAGAGTGAATCTCCGGACTCCCGTCCGTCCAAACCTTTTAACTTTTTTACAAATACAAATGTGCCAGATCTGAAAAACAGCGTCAGAGTCTGAGCTTCGGATCCTTCAGGTCGATGAGTGCCACCATGCGCCTGTCCATGAAGAAACCTATCTTCTTGTGAAGCATGATAGACGGGGCATTGTCCGGCGAGATCATGCTGTGGGCCACATCCGCACCCTGCGCCTGCCCGGTGCGGAGAGTCTCCCTCAGGAGCCTGTAGCCGATCTCGTTCCTCCTGACCAGAGGATCGACCCCCATGTTCTCGATCCAGACGAGATTGTCGCAGTCCGCCACATGATGCAGCATCTGTGCAAAAATGAAACCGTATATCTCCCCGTCCTCCTCGGCGACGAAACTGAGTCCGCTGTCGAGGTAGGGACGGAAGTGCCGGGGGCTGCTGGCCCCCAGGTTGTCCTTCCATTCCTGAGGGAGCCCGTCCCATTCGTTCTCTATGGTCTCCTTGAAATACTCCCTTATACAGGAGATCTCCAGATCCCGGACCTTCTTCAGGTCCTTGAGCTTCATGGGACGGAATTCCACTCACATCGCCTCCGGTGCTCCCATTCCGAGGCACCACAGGACGTTTCCGAGGACGTATTTGGTGCATTCGACCAGAGTGAGCCTCGCATTCCTGCTCTCCCCGGCCTGCAGGACCGGGACCTGGGCATAGAACTGGTTGAAGGCGGCGGCCACATCGTGGCCGTACGCGGGCATCATGTTGACCCTCTTGGTGGCATCGATGTCGGCCAGGACCGATTCGAACCTCGACAGTGCCTTGGCGAGCCTTACCTCATACTCGTCCGTCAGCTTGGATCCGTCGGTGTCCCTCTCGAAGTCCCCGGCCTTCCTCAGGATACTGCAGGAACGGGCATAGACATACTGAAGGTACGGACCGGAATTCCCGTCGAAACTGAGGGCATCCTCCCACTTGAACACGAGCTGCTTGTCCGAACCGACGCGGACGATGTTATATCTCACCGCACCGACTCCGATATCCTTTGCGATGCGCATGACGTCCTCCTCGGACATGTCCCTGCACTTGCCGCCGTCCCTGATGGCCTTGAGGGCCCTGTCGGTGGCCTCGTCGATTAGGTCGTCGAGATAGACCACGACGCCCTTCCTAGTGGACATCCTCCCCTCGGGAAGGGACACAAACGCATAGAAGAGGGCTTCCGGCTTCCTGTCGAAGCCCATGATCTGCAATGCGGAACAGAGCTGCTGGGACCCGAGCTTCTGGTCCTCCCCGAGGACGTCGATGACCCTGTCGGACCTGGAGAATTTGTCCAAATGATAAGCGAGGTCCCTGGTGGTGTAGAGAGTGGTCCCGTCGGAACGGGTGAACGTGAATTTGGTGTTCTTCCCGTGGATCCCGAAATCCTTCAGATCCACATAGGATGCCCCGTCCTCGGTCTTCCCGGAATAGGGGGTGTTCTGGAGTTTGGATACTATCCCCCTGGCGGAACCGTCGGCTATGAACGCCGATTCCCAGGTGTATCTGTCGAGGGTGACGTTCATGGATGCGAGGGTCTCGTTGATCCCTCCGAGCATGGTCTCCGCCACCTTCTTGACGTAGTCGATGACCTCCCTGTCCCCGGCCTCGAACCTCTCGAGCATGTCGGTGATCTGCGCCTCCATCTCGGGAACCTCGTGGATCTTCTTGGTGGCGACCCTGTAATTGTAGACGAGTCTGTGGTCCACCTTGTCGCGGTCGTCGGCCTTCTCGGTCTCCTCGATCTCCTTCTGTACCTCCTCGGGAGTGACGTTGGCGACTCCCCAGGACATCATGACGACCTGTTTCCCCACGTCGTTGACGTAATATTCGGTAGTCACGTCATGTCCGCGCATCCTGAGGCATCTGGCGAGAGTGTCCCCGATGATGGGGTTCCTGGCCCTCCCCACATGCACCGGGCCCGTGGGGTTCGTGGAAGTGTGCTCCACGTTGACCCTTATCCCGGTGGCGGGCGACTTCCCGAAGTTCTCCTTGGCGGCGCTGATCTCCTCCAGGACGTCGGTCACGACGGCCCCGGAGTCGGAAATGAAATTGAGATATCCGTTCAGGGCGGACAGGGAGGCAATAAGCCCTCCCGGCGTCCCTATCCTCTTTGCGATCTCCTCCGCGATGGCCGCGGGGGGCATCCTGAGCGCCTTGGAAAAGGTGAAACAGGGTATTGCGAGGTCCGCACTGTCGGGAACCTCCGTGACGATCTTCAGATCCGCAGGCGCACCCATTCCGGCCAGCGCCCCGGACACCGCCTGTACGCATTCCTTTACGAACTGTTCCTGTACTTTCATCTGGATCACTCGAATCTGTATCTCAGAAGCGCCGCTATGCCTCCGAAGGCCCTGAGGAGCATCTCTCCCTCCTCGGAATCTCCGGAGATAAGCTGCATATTCGAATTGTACGCCTCGGACATCTCGAAGAAATCGTCGACGAGATCCTCGCTGCTGAGGATCTTCGCGGCGGCTCCGCATTCCGGGCACTTGACATCGCTGTCGGGATCGTCCACAGTCATATCGAAAGTGTGTCCTCCGGAGCACTGGCACTTTGCGCGGTACTTCTTCAGTTCGCTCGATATGAGGAACGTGTCGACCGCACCGAGTTCGGCCGCGCGGCGGACCATGTCCTCTCCGTACGCGGACAGACCCCCGTCCGTCTTCCTGATCTCCCTGAAGAGCCTCTGCACCATCTCCTTCTCGGCGGTGATCTGCATATCCACGATTGCGCCCTGGGCGGCGTCGACCAGTTCCTTCAGTCCGGACTCGTCCGTGTATCCCGTGTCGAAGAAGGGTTTGACGACCTTCTTCATGAGTTCGTGGTGCAGGTAGTTGTTGTTGATGAAGAATTCCTTGGTCATACCGGGGCCGCCGACGAGGATGCCTTCCATGTCCAGGATATCGTCCAGGAAACAGGTGGTGCATGCGTCCGCGACCTTCTTGAAGAACTCGTGGGCCGCGATCTCGATCAGTCTCTCGAAACGGACCGAGGACTGACCTCCCTGGTGATGCTTGGACGGGACCAGCGAATCGAAATGCTTCAGCACCTTGATCCTGGTTCCGGCCAGCATACCGATGGTGGCCTCCTTCCTGTCGATGACGATCAGCCCGTAATACCTCTTGTCCACCAGCATGCTGTCCAGGGGTTCCGTGAAGAACGAGGAGTCGCACCTGTAGAGGAATGCCGTGATCGCCTCCGGAGGCTGGATGACATACTGGACCATCTTGGTCTGGTCGCCGGCGCGGGGGACCTCCCCGCAGAATATGACGGTACCGTTCTCCGGCACCTTGTTGAACGTCTTGAGACGGGCCGCGATGGACTCGATGGCCCCGGTGACGTTCTTCATGGTGGTCTTCGATTTGATGTTCGATGCCTGGGACTGTTCGTCCCTCAGGTAAGCCATTACATCGGAGATCAGCTTACCGTACGGAATGTACACCGAGATGAGCTCGGTGCCTTTTCCTCGATAGTTCTTGATCTCTTCCATGGCTTTCTTAAAGTCATAGCGTGCTCTGCTGACAGAATTGTCGTTTGCCATGTTGAAACCTCAACAATGATTTTATCCCAATCCCCCATCCCTATAAAAGTGTTAAGAATGCAGGAAGAAAAAGTCGTCATCTCCATAGGGGGTTCCATACTGGTTCCCGGGAACGGGGATGCTGCATACATCGGCAGACTGGCGGAGATGCTCGGCAGGGCATCGGAAAAAGTGCACATTGCGGTAGTCTGCGGCGGCGGAAAGATAGCCAGGTACTACACCGAAACCGGAAGGGACCTGGGCGGTTCCGAGGAACAGCTGGACATCATGGGCATCGATGCCACAAGGATAAACGCGAAACTGCTGGCACTCGCACTGGGGGACCTGTCCTCCATGGACGTGAAACCCACGGTGAAGGAGACTGCGGAAACGTCCGGCAGAGTGAGGATAGCCGTCATGGGCGGGACCGAACCGGGACACACCACCGATGCCGTGGCGACCATGCTGGCGGCGGAAATGGGTGCGGCGCGCGTGGTGAACGCCACCTCCGTCGATGCCGTCTACTCCGAAGATCCGAGGAAGAACCCGGATGCGGAAAGATACAGCAGCATGACGATAGAACAGCTGGGTCATATCGTCTATGCGGACCACGGTGCCGGAAAATCGAGTGTCTTCGACCCCCTCGGCGTACGCATCGCCGAAGAGAAGAGGATCGACATCGAGATAGTCGACGGAAGGAACCTGGAGGAACTGGAGAAAGCCATCCTCGGACAGCCGTTCTCCGGCACCCACATCAGTTCCCGCCGAGCGGTTCGAAACAGTCGCTCTTTATGACCTCGCAGCCGACCGATTCGGCCAGCGAGGTCAGCCTCGAGGCGTTGGAACCGTTCATGGATTTGCGGTGCAGGAATGCTATTTTCGTACCAGAACATTCCGCCGCGTTCTTTATCATGACGGCCACCTCCTCGTCGGAACGGCCCTCGGTCTGATAGTTCGGGACCATATGGCCGATATTCACCTTACGAGAAAGCGCCAATTCGGTGAAGCGCGGTGCGTAATGGCCGCCGCCGAGACCTATGACTGTGGGATAATCATTGCTTTCCTGGACGTCCCTAAGCACGGATGCCTGCAGTGCGGCCGCATCCATGTTCCCCCAATGGCGCTCGTCGCTCCCGATCTCCAGGAAGAATGCGGGGGTCTCCATATAGGGGCCGTGATGGGTCACCTCGAAACATACGTTGAACTCGGGATCCCTGCACCCGGCTTTTATGAGCCTGAGCGCATCGGACATCATCGAGGGATATGCCCTGACAAGGGTGTGCGGACGGCCGCCCAGATCGGCACCGTTGTAATTCCCTATGGGGTGGACCGTCAGGGCAGGCATGCCGCTCGACGATGCGTGTTCGGAAGGGAATATCACCACGTCGGGATTGAAACCGACATCCCTCGCAGCCGCGTCGAGGCCGTCGCGGTAGATGTGAAGATCGGGTATGGACATGACCAAATCGTCCCCGCATCTGCGGTAATCGGCATATCCGTCGGTTCCTGCATCCTCCCATCCAACACCCGACATATACTCATTCACTATATTAATTGAAGAGATATCTTCCCTGCAAAGGACTATCAGCCTTCTTACCACTGTTTCAGCATCCTGAAGTTCGAGATTCGGGAGACTACATGTAATACTATCCTTTTAAAAACTGAGTGTTCCCTCTTTTAAGCATGAGGATTGGGAAATCCACAGATGTGACGGTGAAACAAAGGATATTGCTTCACCTGGCCAGATTCCCGGGATATTTCCCCGGTGACGACTATACTATCCCATTCGACCTGACTCAGGACGGAATCGCATCCGTCGTGGGGATCACGCGCGCACACGCGTCGATAGATCTGAAGAAGCTGTCGGAGACGGGATACGTGATCGGATGGCAGGCCCATCTGAAAGGATCCCGCAGCAAGAGGTATGTCTACGCCCTGCAGCCGAAAGGGACCGCCGAAGCCGAATCCCTCAGGGAAGAGATCGAGAACGCCGGAATGACCGTGGACGCACTCCTGGATATGAAACGCTGCGACCCCGAAGTAAAATGGAGATCGCTCAGTGCGGAGGACAGGGAGACCTTCGGAAAAGCCTGCGTCCTCCGTATGCCTGTACCAAGACACGACCTTCCGTCGACCCGCACGGGCGTCATCCCGGCCGATTACAACGGGAACATACAGATCGCACGGGAGACCGCCGACATGTATCTGTCCAAGGCCGGGGAGAACAGTCTGCGCAGCTGGCACTGCTGGGCTGCCGACTATTGGCTGGACAGGAAGAACCGCACAGAAAGGCTGTTCCACCTGATCAATGCCGGAAGGAACCTGGAAGCCAACTGGCTTGCGGTGCGCATGAAGGCGGAAGTGCTGTTCACCCCCAGCGAGGATCTTCTGAAGACCCTCTCGATGATTGTGCCTGAGAGCGGTTTGGAGAAGAACATCGCATGGCTCTGCGCACAGGCCGCCATCGGGTGTAGGAATGTACAGAAAGCGAGAGAGATGGCCGAAAAACTCAGAGAACTGGATTCCCCGGAATACATGACCGTGATGTCCCAGATCTATCTGATGGCCGGCGATTACAGAGAATCCATGAAATTTGCGGAGAACGCATTCAACACCGCCGGCGGAGTGCTTCCCGCAGTCGTCCTCGCCGAATCCCTGTCCCGCATAGGCGACATCGACCGCGCCGAGGAATATGCCGTCATGGCGGGGAAAGAGACCCTGCGCATACTGGACGGTGCCTGGATCGACGAGATCCTCAGGATACGTGCACGCATAGCATACGCCAAAGGGAACACGAAAGAATGCCTGAACCTCCTCCGTGACGCATGGGCGGCCGCACCGGACTGCCGCAGGACGGTTATAAACACCATCACCGCGGACATCCGGTCCGGAAGGACGGTACGGTTCTGATCAGAAGACCGTGTTCTTCCTGAGGGAATCGATATCGGAGATGTATAGATCCCTGATGTCCTTGATATTCCATTTGAGCATCGCGAGCCTCTCGAATCCGAATCCCCATGCCAAGACGGGACAGTCGACTCCGAACGGTGCGAGGACCTCCGGTCTGAATATCCCGGCCCCTCCGAGCTCCAGCCACTTGCCGTTGAAGAAGACCTCCAGTTCCAGCGACGGCTCGGTATACGGGAAGTAGCTGGGTCTTACGTGGATCTTATCGAACCCCATTCTGGCGTAGAACTCCCTGATCAGGGAGATGAGCATGTCGAGATTCGCATTCTTATCGATGACGATGCCCTCGATCTGACTGAATTCCGGAAGATGGGTGGCATCGATGGACTCTTTCCTGAAAATTCTCGAGATGGAGAACGCCTTCTGCGGGGCGTCGGGATGGGCTGCGATGTACCTGATGCTGCTGACGGTGCTGTGGGTCCTCAGAAGAGCCTGGGAGGCCTTTTCCTCGGACCATACACCGCCCCACCCGGCGGATCCCGTGTCCCCTCCGTTCTCATGGATGGCCTTTATCTTCTCCACGAGTTCCCTGTCCTCCAGGTCAAGATGGTCGGGGTGTTCCAGGAAGAAGGTGTCCTGCATATCCCTGGCAGGATGGTCCTGGGGAATGAAGAGCGCATCCATGTTCCAGAATGCGGGCTGCACGTACTCGGAGGACATCTCCGTGAACCCCATATCGGTGAACAGCGCCCTGACCTCGTTGCCGAGGCGGGTGAGGGGGTTCTTCTTAGCTGCGTATGAAGCGGGGGCGAAAGTCCTCACGTCATACTTCCTGTATTCCACGTCCCTCCATTTCCCGGACTGTATCAGTTCGTCGGTGACGTCGGTGATCTCTTCCTTCAGGACTATGCCGGAGCGCGCCGCCTCGGTACCCGCCGCAGTGAGCGACACTGTCCTCTCGGTCTCTATGACCTCCTTGATCATACCCTTGCGGCCCTTGAGGTCCTTGATGACCTTGGAATCCGCATCCTTCTCCGCGACGGGGCCCCCAAGCATGGCGCCTATCAGAATCTCATCGGGCATCTTGGCGGACAGCGCATTCCTTCCTGCATCCGTGAGGACCAGGAAGTTGACGCCGCCGACGTCCTCCATTGATGCGAGCTTCTTCCTCATGAGCCATCCGACGGCGATCTTATCCTCGCCCGGAATGGCAAGTGCCAGATCGGGAATGGACAGTCTTCCGCCGGCCGCATCGACCGCCTGCAGCGCATGCCTCTCGGGGAGACCTTTCGCAGACTCCCCGGGATCCGTCAGCGCATAGAACCTCTCGCTGCTCTCCTTTATCTCCGCAAGGCCTTTGGATGCGAGCCATGAGGCCGAACCCATGATCTCCACTTCGAGGGAGAAATCCCCGCGGGAAATCAGATCCGCAGGGCTTCCGCTCCCGCCTGCGGCATCAAGTGCCAGAAGGAGTTTTTTCTCATTGTAACTGAGGCCGTCGAGCACCTCTTTCATATCCATCATGATCACCATTTGAATCCGTCGAATGCCATTTTCTGGACGATCTCCCTGGCCTCCTCCCTCTTGGCCTGATGGGCCTCGAGGAATACGTTGATCTTGGAGGTGAGAGCCACCTTGCATTCGCCGCACAGGATCTCCCCGTTCCTGCACTTCTCCGCCATCTCGGCGAGTTTGGCATCGTCGTGTTCGAAGAGATAGTAATTGTATTTGAAGACCGCACAGACGTCCGGGTTTCCGCCCTTCTCCCTCTGTTCCTCCACGCTGACACATCCGCCGGTGAAGGCCCTTCCGACCTTCTTCTTCACCTGCTTGGGCGTATCGGTGGAGTATATGGTAGCCATCTCGTCGGAAGAGGACATCTTGTCCCCTCCGCTGAGCCCGGGGCACATCTTGCAGTAAAGCATGGAGGGCTTGGGGTACCCGAGAG
This sequence comes from Candidatus Methanomethylophilaceae archaeon, assembly GCA_963643445.1. Taxonomy (GTDB): domain Archaea; phylum Thermoplasmatota; class Thermoplasmata; order Methanomassiliicoccales; family Methanomethylophilaceae; genus Methanomethylophilus. The sequence goes on along the minus strand of CAVIJO010000003.1, from coordinate 79,376 downwards.
CGTTGGCTACATCCCTGGTCACCCTGAAGTGGGGATCCTGGTCTATCCCGCAGGGAATCAGCACGGGCGTGGGCTTCCCCTCGATCTCCGAAGGCAGGAATGCGGGGGCCGATTCCAGCGTTGTGAAGAATATCCTGCCGATGTTGGTGGAACCCTCGAAGCCGAACACATCCTTGGCCGTACTGAACGTGACCTTCTTCGCCACACGCAGTGCCAGAGGGTACAATCTGTCGATGTTCTCCGTGTCCACGATGATCTTCGTGTTGTCCGGATCGAAACCCAGAGCAGCGAAATCCAATGCGTTCTCGTACGCCATATTGCGGGTGTCGTGGAGCGTGAGGTCCTTGAAAAGGAACTTCTCATCGTCTGTCATCTGGAACAGCATCTTGACCTTGAACGTATCCTGGATCCACTTGTTGAACATCCACGGCATCATATGACCCAGATGCGTATTTCCGGAAGGTCCCCTCCCCGTATAGAGGTAGAATCTGTTGCCCTTGTCGTACTCTCCGAGGAGCCAGCCGAGGTCGCGGTGCGAATAGAATATTCCGCGTCTGAGCATGAAGTGAGGTTCGCCGTACTTGGCAAGCCTCTCCTCCATCGCCGTGTCGATGGGGTTGGTCCCGAACCTCTTCATCAGGACCTCATAATCGATGTCACCGGACACCTCCCAGGGGGTGACCTTAAAATCCTCGGCCATTGGAACTCCATATATCCGTTGTAAATTAAAGTTGTTATAAAGAGGCGGATCGGACCTCCGGCAGGCGTATGCGAATGCCTATTTACCCGTTACGGCATTATCTGCGGCATGTGGAACATACTCGGAGGGGAAGCCCTGTATCTGGACATCCCCGAAGTATTCAAAAAGAACCTTCTGGCACATGTGGCCGACGATGAAAAGGGGAAGAAATTCAGAGAGTTCATGGATAAGACCGAGACCGAGTTCCTGCTCAACGGACAGACCGAGGAGAACTGTTTCATCCTGGGGGTGCCCGACGAACTTACTCCGGAAGACATCCAGCTCATGGCGGACGTCATACTCGACACTCTCAAATCGTTCGAAGGTCCCGCGGTGACCGTGGACGGTACGGAACAGAAGTACAAAATTGTGATAAGCAACAACAGGGAGCCCGAAATCGTCGGACTCCGCAAGACCCCGGGGATGTCGTCCATGGAGGTCTTCAAACCCATAATCTACGGATGGGATGCACCCGGAAGGGCCAACCCGTCCATGTCCCGCTTCTACAGCGAATGAGAACCCGATGCGGGGGCCTCCGGCCCCCGCCGGGAATATCAATCCTTCGATTTTATCTCCAGATCGCCCAGATCCGACTCGTCCCTCACGGGGGTCGCAGGATATTCCGTCTCTTCCTCGGCGTTCTTATCCCCTCCGAGGCTGGTGAGAAGAGGGACGGGCATGAATATCGTCCACCTGCTTCCTATGTCGGACACGACGTGCGCCTCCATCAGATAGAAGTATACGACCGATGTGAGCAGCGTCACCAAGAAGATTGTACTGGCGGACAGTGCGATGAATTTCAGGACGATCATCACGTCGTCGCCGTTCCCGATCTTGTAGAACACATAGAGGAAAACGGCCAGAACGGGTACGGCCATCCTCTGGATGGTCGCCACGACGCCGTTGTACAGCTTGAAATCGCGGTAATTGGTCCCTATCCTCGCATTCATCGACTTGAATACCGAGAACGGCAGGATTATGATGGGGATGTACAGCATCACCGTGTAGACGGACAGCGAGGCCTTCGTGAGGTCGAGGGCCGACAGCGCAGGCTGCATCGAGAAATAGATCCAAACGAAAAGACCCACCGCCATGGACAGGAGGACGGAACTGAACATATCCTTCCAAGGGAACTTCTTACCGACCTGGGCGAAATCGACCTCCATATTCCTGGTGTCGAGGTCCGGAGGAACGTTGAACAGGAAAGCCGTCGCACGGTCCCTGAGTCCGAGTTTGCGTTTCACGTTGAGATATCTCACTGTATGGAGAATCCTGTAGAAGATCAGTCTCTGGATGATGCTGACGATGAGCGCCACGCCGATAGATCCCAGGAATATCTCCGCCAGGAACAGTATGGTGGAGGGGTCCACACCCAGCAGCCAGAGGGCCGCGACCAGTACGGCTACGATCACTATCGGGATGACGGATTTCCTCTGTATGAAATACAGGATACTCACCACTATGAATGGCGCCGCCAGCGTCTGAACGGCGACATATGTATCGAAATCCTTCGCCGATACGAGATAATACAGAGCCGCAATGCTGGCAACCAGCGAAAGCAGCCATACTGCGAACACCGTCCTGTCGAACGGACGCATGACCGAAATTCCCGCAGGCAGCTCATCCGTCCAGAAGCTGTGCCTGCCGCCGTTCTCAATGTGTATCATTTACTGTCCGCCCATACCTTAACAGAGACCGTGGCCTTGTCTCCGGGATAAATACCCAGTATGAGCCCCATGGTCTTGTTCTTCGCTGTGGGGAACGGTCCCAGGACCGCATCCGTCGCCTCGTCCGCATGCCCTGCGAGCGAACCGTCCTCATTGGCGACGACGGCCGATACGGGGGCATCGGACACTATGTGTGCGCGGACCACGCGGTTCTTGGATACGTCGAACGAATACGTCACAACATTCCTGTAACCGGTACCCGTCTCGTTGGTCGGATCAACCTCGCCGATACGGACGGCATCAAGTGTCAGCAGTACTTCGTTCTTCGAAAATATTCCCATCGGGCTTGCATACACTTCGCACTAAAAAGGTTTATTGCAGTCCCGGAAGACCTTCGATATCGGTGGAGTATTTCCACATTCTGGGATAGTGTCCCGGCTCCATCAGGACGCGGGTGACCTCCACCGCGGTCCCGGAATCCGCAGCCATGATCTTGTCCGAGGAAAGTTTCATCCTGCCGAGGGCTATCAGCTCGCCTCTGGCGGTCATCAGTGCCGCCAGGGCATTCTTCCTGATGTCGCGGTCGAGCATGTGTATGCCTTTGACGCTCAGGTCGGCCCCGTGGCATACGGCATCCACGGCCGTGGCCTTGACGATGACCTTGGGCAGAGGATCCACAAGGCATTCCATCGGCTTTATGAGGCTTCTGAGCCACTCCCCGTGTCCGTCCTGCTGCCAGAATACATATGCATCGGTCAGATCCTGCAGCGTGGCCGCATTCCGCTCGGCCATCTTCCCGGATCTGCTCCTCCTGAGTTCCGTCATGGACGCACCGCACAGAAGCATCTCCCCGATGTCTATGCAGAGGGTCCTGACATATGTGCCTGCATCGCAGGATATGCGGAAAAGGACGTCCCTGCCGTCGATATCCAGTATCTCCAGCTCTTTGATCGTCCTTATACGGACCTGTCTCTTCACCGCAGATCTGACGGGAGGAAGCTGATAGATCTTCCCGCGGAACCTGTCCATAACCTCCCTTATCTTCTTCTCGGAACGGTCGGCATGGAGCCTCATGAGACAGATGTATTCCTTGTCGGAAGACAGAACGATGTCGGTGAGACGTACCGCCTTCCCGACGCATATCGGAAGAACCCCGCTCACATACGGATCCAAAGTACCGCCGTGCCCCACCCTGTCCGTGTGGAGGGCGCCCTTGACCCAGGCGGTCGCCTGATGCGACGTGGGGCCCGAAGGTTTATCCAGTGCGATGACCCCGGCCTGCAGGAGTTCTCCGAGCGTACGGTCAGACGGACGCTTGCCCCATCTGTCTGGTATCGCTTTGGGGTCCTTCACCAGCATATTTCGGGCGCGGACCGCCAGGAGTATCTTTTCCAGGACCTCGTCGGGGTTCAGGTCATCTGTGTTGATGATCAGATCGTAGACGCTTCTGTCCTCGATGTCTATGTCGTAGTACATCTTGTAGCGTTTGGCCTCGGATTTCTGACGGTCTTCCGTCTCCCTGACGGCGACTTCGAGGTCCTTACCCTCGCGACCGCCGATCCTTGTCATCCTGACCTCGGGACTCGCATCGAGATACACGCGCAGAGCGGGGATGTCATTCCTCGTGAGCATGTATGCGGAAAGACGCGATTCCAAAATGATGTCGGGATTTCCGCGGGCGATCTCAACGATCTTCGCATCAATCCCCGCATCTATGGAAGGGTCTTTCTCCGCAAGAGCGCCGAGCTCCTTGAGAGATATGCCCTTCTCTGCGGCAAGCTCTCTGAACACCTGTCCGAAGACGACGGCCCGAAGGCCGAGGGTCTCAGAAAGTTTGCCGCAGACAGTGGTCTTCCCGGAACCGGGAGGGCCGCTGATGGTTATCCTCATTGAACACCTTTGTTGATTTCCTCGAGGCGTTTGCTGAGGAAGAAATAGTTGACGATCTTGTTCTCGAGCTGTCCGATCGGAAGGCTGATGAGGGTATAGACCACAATCCACACGGGCATGAACCAGATGTTGCCGGTGAGGTCGGCAGATCCCCACGGCATGTTGATCCATACGCTCATGTCGGCACCTCCGAGGGTGTCGTTGATGAAGAACCAGACCCAGGCGTAGATCGGCAGTATGACGATCATTGTGATGGGCATGGTCTTCATCATAGTGGTCTGCTGTTCCATCGAGGCCGCCATGATCTTGGGCTGGGCCTCCTGGAGCTTCTTCATCTTGTAGAGATTGTTCTCAAGTCTTGCCTGACGCATCTCTCTGCTGAAGTCGCTCTGGATATGCTGGCTCTTGGCCTGGCCTATCGGATCGGACATATATGCTCTGATCACGGTGCTGAGGGTAATCATGATCACACCGCAGATGACCAGGGTGAGGACCGGATACTCGCCGCCGAAGTCGATGTATTGGAACACGACATTGAGGGCGCCTCCGATCGCCTCCCTGAACTGCATGACGATCATCAGGATGAGCATGACGATGAGCATCCCCATCATGGTGCCTTTCGGCATCTGGGGCATCTCCTGCTGCATCTGTCTCATCTGTTCGGGACTGCCTGGGTTTGGCATTGTTCATCACTCTCCGCCGAAGAACCCTCTCATCATCGGGTTCATCTCCATCATCTGCTCGCGGCCGAGGGCCTCATAGAAGCGGATGATGATTCCGACTGTAAGCAACAGACCGGTTCCGGTCGCATTCCCGGTGGTACCGACCATATCCGCACATGCAGCCAACAGTCCGATCAGAGCTCCGGAGAGGATAGTGATCGTCGGGATATACCTGTCGAGCACCCTCTTCAGGACCCTGGGTTCCCTTCTGAACCCGGGGATCTGCATTCCGCTGCGCTGGATATTCTTGGCCACAGATTCCGCTCCGAGATTCGTGGTCTCCACCCAGAACTTCGCGAACATGATCGATCCTAAGACCATTACGGCCATATAGATTCCCACGTGGCATATGTTCTGCAGTGCGGAGTGGTCGTTGCCGTAGCTCGACGGATTCAGGATAGGCAGCAGCCAATCCGTCATACCCGCCGGAGTCGACAGATACCACGCCATCCCGGCCGAAGCCGTCGTGCTTCCGTCCTCATACAGTCCGATCGAGGCGTTTCCGCCGAGGAAGGGGATGCTGCTGAGGAAATCGTTGGTGTACAGCAGCAGGCAGACCATGCTGATGTTGGCCAGCAGTGCGGACATCAGGATGACCGGGATGTTGCTCGCATACATCAGTTTGATCGGATACTTGCCTCTGGCACCTCTGACGTTACCGTGGGATATCGGCAGTTCGATACGGCTGGATTCCAGATAGACGACTACCAGGAAGATGACCAGCGTCCCGATCAGTGCGATCAGGGGGTTTGGCTGGCCGAGGAATATCATCTCGTAACCGCCGCCCGCCATCTCCGAGGAGCTGGTGTTCATGAGCACATAGATCGCTTTCGGGATGGTACCCGCCGGGGGGTTGGAGAGGGACATGGCCGCACTGCTGTCGACCGCGTACCAGTTCAGAGTCCCGGTGAACACCGCCTGTGCGACTCCCGCCGCAATGAACAGCGATATACCGCTGCCTATACCCCATTTGGATATGACCTCGTCGAACAGGAACACGAGGTAGGATCCGACGAACAGCTGGAGGATGATCACCAGTTTCGCACCGGCACCCCCGAACGTGTCCGTGAATGAGTCGGACGGCACCAGGTAACCGAATACCTGGGGGACCGCCTCGACGAAGATCATCACGATGACAAGGAGCTTCAGTACGGACTGGTAGCAGGCCTTATCCTTCTTGTTGCTCAGATCGAGCTTGATGATCTTCGCTCCGACGAATAGCTGCATGATGATGGAGGCGGTGACGATCGGCCCGATACCGAGCTGGAGGATCGTACCGGAAGCTCCGGCCATAATGGTCCTGTACTGGGCGAATATATCCAGAGACTCAGTCTGGTCGAGCCCCCAGATGTAGACGTTCGACATCACGAAGTACAGGATCAGTATGACCGCTACCCACATCATCTTGGTCCTGAAGTGCACGTGCCCTTCGGGACGTTTGACAGCGGGGAGCCTGTCGCTGATAGGTTTTACCTTGTACAACAGGCTCGGTTTTTCATCATCCATCGGAATTACTCCCTTACGGATCACTCGGCGATGCTTCCGCCGGCAGCCTCGATCTTCTCTTTGGCCTTGGCGGAAACCTCGGCGACAGTCACGTCGACAGCGATATCGATGTTACCGCTGCCGAGCAGCTTGTCGATGCCGGCGTCAGTCAGGTTAATGGTGTACTTTTCTCCGTCTTTCTTAGCGAATCCCTCTGCGATGAACCTGTCCATCTCCTTCTTGAGGAAAGATACGTTGATCGTAGTGTTCGCCTTCACCACGGACTGCGGCCTCTTGAAGCCGTGTCTTCCGTAGTGGTCCCTGTCGTTCTTGAGCATCCAGATTTTTCCGGTCTTGCCGATACCAGCATTTCCGTGTCCGCCGATGATACCGGCGCCGCGTCCGGATTTCTTTCCGCGTCCGTGGGTCCTGGATCCTCTGAATTTCTTAGTTCTGCTTGGCATTCATGTCACCTCAGAGCATCCTCTTGACAAGGTCGTTGATCTTCTCGCCCCTGTTTCCGAGCGCACCTCCGTTCTGGAAGGAGCGCTTGTTGCCCTCGTAGCCCTTTACGGGCGGGTGGAGGCGGATGACAGGCTTGAGACCCTCGACGTCCTTGAGCTTGTACTCGTTGGCGACGATGGCCTTTGCGAGGTCGTCGATGGTGGCGAACTCGGTCTTCTCCTTGACGTAGTCGTCGGTGAGGGGCTTGTCTCCCACAATCTTGCCGCGGGTCTTCAGCATGGCGACGAGGGTCTCCTCGTCGATGAGTCCGAAGGTGCAGTAGTCCTTGACTACCTGCAGCATTCCCTTGTAGCTTGCGTTCTCGGGGATGACGGTCGCGTGGTTGACCCTGTTCAGTCCGAGAAGTTCCATGGTCAGGCGGATGTCGCGTGCGACATCGGCCTGTCCGAGTACACGGATCACAACATATGCGCACATCTTCACTCCTCCCTCTGGTCGTCGAAGTCCTCGTTCTCTTCGGAAGAGGCAAGGCCCACGGGTCCGGTGGCGATGTTGAGCCTCTCGGCCTGCTCCTCGGTGACCCTGATCTTGGCAGTCTGCCTGAGGGCATCGAAGGTCGCCATACAGTAGTTGACCTTGGTCTTGGTGTTTCCGGTGGCGAATCCCCAGGAGTCGTGTACACCGGCGAGGACGAGAAGGCTCTTGGCGACGTCTCCGACTGCGAGTCCGATACCGCGGGGTGCGGGACGGAGGCAGACGGTGACGGAACCGGACCTTCCGATTACCTCGAAAGGCAGCGAGTGGACGGTAGCGCAGCCGCACTCCCAGGAACCGCAGCCCCTCTTGATCTCGATGATGTTGAGCTTGGCGTTGTCGATGGCCTTCTTGATGGAAGGTCCGACTTCCTTTCCTTTGGCCCTTCCGACACCGATGAACCCGTCGCCGTTTCCGACGATGCAGGTCACGGCGAACCTGACCCTCCTTCCGGAGTCGGTCATCCTCTGGACCATGTTCATGTCGATGACCTCGTCCTGGAGGTCAGGCAGAAGGATGTCAACAATCTCAGGCTCACGGAGAGGGAGTTTGGTGGCCAGAGCTTCGCTCATGGTCGTGACCTCTCCGTTGAGGACCATGTGTCCCAGCCTCGTCTTAGGTACCCAGTCGACCATTTCACTCAGCCTCCAATTTCTCTTTCACGCCGTTTACATCGGCTTCGATCTTGTCGTCGATGTGCTTTCCGACGAGTCTCTCCTCATCGGGAAGAACATCCTCACTCACGGGGATCTCGAGCCCCGCGTCGATCATTCCCTTCACGACGGCGAACAGAACTCCTCCGTGCTGAGGGTTCTGCATACCGAGGTCGAGTACGGCGTACTCGATCTCGGCCTTCTTGGCCCTGAGGCCGGCCATGTAGCCGACCAGGTAGGCTGCGGGGATGGAGGAGCAGGAGTGCTCCCATCCGAACTTCTTCAGCTGTTTGGTGTCTGCTGCCGCCACGGTGACATCGCCCTCCATCGTGAAATCCACGAACTGGACGGTGACGTTCTTGTTGGACCTCCTGACTACTGCCCTGTACTCGCGGCTCGCAAGGAGCTTCTTGCGGGTGTAGTAGTTAGTGCGGCTCTCTCTTCTTCTGCGGAACGCAACTTTGTATCTTGGTCCTGTAGCCATCAGATCTCCTCCTCTTTCAGGTTGCCGTCGGCGACCATGTGCTGCTTCAGGTTCCTGCGGGAAGTGTATGCTCCTCCCTTGGACTTCCTGTAGTACAGCCTGTACACGGAGGGACTGATCTTCCCGTCTGCGCGGAGCTGCTTGAGCTCGTCGCGGATGGGCCTGATGGTCTGGATCCATGCGCGCTTGGCGGGAACGCGTGCGTTTGCTGTTCCCTTCCTGCTTCCAGGTCCCTTGCGCTTGCCGCTGGCCTTCTGTTTGGCTGCGTATCTTATCCTTCCTCTGGACGTGCCGGACTTCGGCTTGGCTTTGATCAGGCCGGAGTCGATGGCGGTGCGGATGTCTCCGCGGGTGATGCAGTCCTGGACCTCGTCCTCTTTGGTGGGGTCGATCCAAACCCTGTTCACTCCGCACTTGAGAATCTCGGACGCCATCCTCTTCTGGTTTCTAAGGTCTGACATTTATCACACCATCCTGTTGAGAACGCGGATCCCGAGCTCCTTAGCACGGTCCTCTATGGTGATCCTCTTCTTTGTTCCGACGGTTCCGCCGATGCGGACCGCCTGCTTCTTGGGGTCGATGTTCTCGAGGTCGTCGACGTTGTACACGAGAACCTCCTCGAATCCGGACGGGTGGAGTCCCCTTGCCTTGGCGGGTCCGCCGTATCCGACCTCCACCATGGGAGGACGCCTCTTGAGGCCCCTCTTCATCTTGGAGTGGATTCCCTTGGGTCTCCTCCACTTCTCCCCGAGCATCTTGTATCTGAACCACTCCTGCCTCTTGAAGGCAGGGCGCTTGCCGGAGATGATGGCCCTCTTCGCGAGTGCGTCGACGGTCTCGTCGTCGAGCTCGGGCTTGGGCTGCACGGTGTAGGCACCTGCCTCCACGATCTCGGTCTTCTCCTCGGCTTTGGGGGCTTCGGTCTTCGCAGCCTTGGGCGCCTCTGCCTTGGCGGCTTTGGGGGCCTCGGTCGAATCGAAAGCCTTCACCCAGTTCTCGACGGTCTTGGGTCCGACTCCGGAAAGAGTCTTGATGATCTCTTTGGTCTTGTCGCTGTCGTTAACGGCCTCTTTCAGCTGGTCCACGGTGGTGATACCGATCGACTCGAGCTCGGCGAGGTTTGCATCTTTGAACCCCGGAAGGTCCTTGAACTCTTTCACGGTCATTCTTTCACCTTGTGAGACTTGAGCGTTATGTATATTCCGTCCTCGAAGACCCTCTTATCGAAGCCGCGCCTCATGGTGGACTTCTCCATATTGGCCGCGGTCTGACCGACGTCCTCGATGTTGATTCCGGTGACAGTGATGTCCTGTCCGGAGATCTTCACCTTGGTGTCTCCGATGATGGCGGCGTAACGGGTGGCGTGGCCTCCCATGTAGTTGTTGACCTCGACCCTCTTCTCCTTCTCATTCACAGCGACTTTCATCGGGAAGTGGGAGAAGACGACTTTGAGGTGATAGGTGAAACCCTCGGTGACGCCCTTGAACATGTTCTTCACATGGGCGGCGTAGGTTCCTATCATCGCCTTGTCCTTGATCCTCGGGTATTCACAGGATACTGTGACTTTCCCGTCCGCAGCTGCGACATTGACGCGGGGGTGCGAGAAGTTTCTGCTCAGTTCACCTTTAGGCCCTTTGACCTTGAAGGTGTTCCCGTCCACTGTGACGGTGACCCCATCGGGTATGGCGATGTGGCTTTCGATTATCCCTGCAATTGTCATTTCTATTCCTCAATACACGTACGCTAACAGTTTTCCGCCGATGCCGAGTTCTTTGGCACGGTCCTGGGCGACAACGCCGTCGGTGGTGGTGAAGATCAGTACACCGAAATCCTGGGCGGGGAGGAACCTCGCTTCGTATTTCTCGATGTCAGTCACTTTCACGGAGTACCTGGGCTTTATGACGCCGCAGTCGTTGATGGCTCCCTTCAGCATTACACGGAACTTTCCGGCCTTTCCGTCCTCGACGTACTCGAACTGGTTGATGTATCCGTGGTCCTGCATGACCTTGAGCACGCGTCCGATCAGCTTGGAGGAGGGTGCAATCTCGCACTCCGCTTTTCCGTTGACCGATGCGTTTTTTATGACGCACATTGCGTCGTTAAGTGGATCGCTCTGCATTTCTGTCACCTCAGGAGTATTTCTTGAAGCCCAGCTCCGGGGCCATGTCTCTGAAGCACTGGCGGCAGAGGTGCATTCCGTACCTCCTGATTATTCCGCGCCTGCGTCCGCAGCGGTCGCATCCGACCTGCCTGCCGAATTGTTTCTTAGGTTTCACTGGATCACCTCGACCTTGTATTTCTCCTTCATGAACTGGATGGCCTCGTCCCTGTCGACGCGGTGCTCCTTGGGGATCCTGGCTCTCAGGAGGGATCTCCTCTCGACGCGGGCCCCGCCCTTGCGGCGGAGGACCACGCTGACGTCCATTCCGAAAATCCCAATCTCGGGGTCGTATTTCATACCATCGAAATCGGTGTAGTCGGATATGCCGAAGGACATGTTGCCCTCCTTGTCGAAAGAGTAGGAGTACACACGGTTCTCCCTGATGTTGAGGGCACGGGCGAGGAACGTCTCGGCGCCCTCTCCCCTGAGGGTGACCTTGCATCCGAGGGGCATTCCCTCACGGATCCCGAGGTCCCTGTTGACGGTCTTGGAGAGGGTCTGGACGGACTTCTGCCCGGTGACCATCTCGAGGACCTTCTGTGCCTTTACGAGTTTCTCTCCGGCTTCGCCGACACCGATGTTGACGGTGATCTTCTCGATGCGGAGTTCCCTCATAGGGTTCTCGGAGTTCATTCGGAAGCCTCCGGCATGGTGATCTCGGCCTTTCCGGTACCGATGACGAAGACGTTCTCCTTCACGGTCTCGGACTTGTTCTTGAAGGTGATGATGCTGGCGGACGATGCGCTGCCTGCGGCGATGGCCTCGACGGTCTCGACCTTACCAGCGTGGCGTCCGTTGATGACGAGGACGACCGCGTTCTCGGCGAGGGGGTAGGATCCGATGATCTCGTTGTTCTCGAGATTCAGCTTGACGGAGTCCCCGGTCTTGTACTGGTTGGCGTCGAGGATGACGTTCCTTCCGCCGCTCAGGTTGAGCTGGAGTTTTCCGCCTGCAATCTTGGTCTTGTCTTCCACCCTGCAGAGGATCCATTTGGACTCCTCTTCGGTTATCGCCGCGACGGTCAGCTTCCCCTTTCCGGTGAGAAGCATGCGGTAGTAGAGGTTCATCTTGGGGATGGCGATGGAGTCCATGATTCCGATGGGGGATTTGGCATCCTTGACCTTCCTTCCGTTGACGAGGAGATCGCGGTTGGCGATGATCTTCTTAGCCTCTTTCGCGGTGTCACATACTTTCAGCATGTCCCTCAGGACCATTCCTGCGGGCATGGAGTCCTCCACGGAGTGCGCTCCGGGAGTCTGTTTGGCAGCCCATACATGGACCTTCCTGGGGATGGCCCAGGTCCTGGGCATTGCCAGTCTCTTCATGTGGTCGCTCATTCTGAAGCCTCCTTCTTGTTGAGAGCCTCGCCTCTGAGGGGATCCTCGAGGTTCAGCTTGGTGATGACGAGGTTGGACGCGTGGATGGGGCGTGCAACGGCGGTTCCGTCGGCCTGTTTGATGGTGACGCCCTCGATGGAGACGCGGCCGGTCTTGGTGAAGACCTCCAGCACCTTCCCCTCGGTCCCGCGGACATTCTCGTCTCCGCGGAGGACTGCGACGGTGTCTCCCTTGCAGACCCTTGCGGTGCGTTTTCCGTATTTCTCGGCAAGCTCGTTGCTGAGGTGTGCGGAGAGCATTTTCCTCTTGGTGTGTGCGGGGGCGTTGGCCTGAGCCTTCCTCTGCACCCTTGCTTTGCTGCTGACCATTCCATTCACCTCAGACGATCGTGTTGGCCGTGGCTGCGATCCTGGGCCACCTGTCGGCGGCCTCCCTTGCAACGGGGCCCTTTATGTCGGTTCCTTTGGTCTCACCGGTGTCGGTGACGAGTACCGCCGCGTTGTCCTCGAAGAACACCATGGTTCCGTCGGGACGCCTGTAGGGGCGCCTCTGGCGGACGATGACGGCGAATACGATCTGTCTCCTCATGGCGGGGGTTCCCTTCTTGACGGAGGCGATGACGAAATCGCCGACTCCGGCCTTCGGGATCCTCCTGGATACGCCGTGGTAGCTGGGCACGGTGATGATGGAGATGACCTTCGCTCCGGTGTTGTCGATGACGTTGATCTCCGACTCCTGCTGGAGTCCCCTGATCTGATGACCTGCGATTCCCTTCATCGATCACACCTTCTTCTCGATGACCGCGTAGGAGACGGTCTTGGAGATGGGGCGGCATTCCATGATCTTCACGGAGTCGCCGACCTTCAGTCCGAGGCAGGGTGCCGCGTGCACCGCGTACCTGGCGGACCTCTTCTCGTATCTCTCGTATTTCTGCTGATATTTGAGGTAGTCGCGCTTCACGATGACGGTCTTGTTCATCTTGATGCTGTCGACGACCCCGTCGATGACCTGTCCCCTCACGGAGAGGTTTCCGTGGAAGGGGCAGTAGGGGTCGTTGCACTCTCCCTGGGGGGCGGCGACCTCTATTCCAATGTTCCTTACATCTGCTGTCATTTTTTCACCTAACCTTCTTCATTCTGTCTTCGGGTCGGTGAAGGAGTTTGCTTCCTTCGATGTCTATCTGCTCGTTCTGATACGTGAACCTGAACTCATTCCCCGACTTGGGGACCATTCTCTCAGTTCCGGCCGATTCAATGGTGAACGTGTTCTTCGTCTCGTCGACCACTCTTCCGGAAATACCGGAGAAGGGTTTTGACAGCACACTCACGTCGAGGCCTATGAGTTCGGATCTCATGAAATCGGTTCTGTTCATCTGCTTACCTTACTTCGGTGCGGAATCCCATCTCCTCCAGTACGGCTTTGACCTTCTTCTTGTGGTCTCCCTGGAGTTCGATGCGTCCGTCCTTGCAGGTCCCGCCGGCCGCACATCTGCTTTTCAGCGTCTTTGCGAGGTCGGCGATGTCGATATCATTCCCATCGATACCGTCGATGACGGTAACGGTTTTTCCGTATCTGCGGCTGTCGATCGAGATTCTTACGCTCTGCTGCTCACGTGCGATCTCCTCGCACATGCACAGCTCCTTCGGCAGTCCGCATATAGGGCAGATCTCGGACATCAGAGCTTCTCCTCCTCCTTCTGAACGGTCAGAATGCGGGCGATGCTGGTCCTTATGGAACGGATGATTCCGGGGCTGGAGGGGGCTCCGCCGGTGGCGGAGATTCCCCTCTCGTGCATGAGTTCGTTGCGGAGCTCTTTGAGTTTCTCGTTGCGCTCCTCGGCGGACATGTTCCTGATGTCGGCGATCTTCAGTGCGGCCATGATCACTCAGCCTCCTGTGCGGGAGCTGCCTCCGCCTCTTCGGCGGGAGCGGCCTGGGTCGCGGTTCCGAACAGGTCGGGCAGCCTCTCGGCAGCCGTCTCCTTGTCCACGACGGTGATCTCGGCGGGCAGTTTCGCGGAGTCCTGCATGATCTCGACGGTGACTCCGATGACTCCCATCTTGAGCTTTGCGACCGCGAATCCGTGGTCGACGAAGTCGAGCTTGGGCTCACCGCAGTACTTTATGGATCCCTCTTTGAACTTCTCGGTCCTGTGCCTCTGTCCGCTCAGCTTTCCGGCGACGATGATGTAGCATCCGCGGGCACCGGCGTCCATGACCCTTCTCAGGGTGGCGTGTCCGGCGCGGCGGAAGTGCCATCCCCTCTCGAGGGAGAAGGCGAGCTTCTCTGCCATGATCTGTGCGTTAAGGGAGACGTTCTCGACCTCGTTGACCTCAATCTGGGGGTTCTCGAAGCCGAAGCGCTCCTCGATGACGGTGGTCAGGTTCTTGATCGTCTGACCGCGGCGGCCGATGACGAGTCCGGGCCTCTCGGTGGAGAGGGCGATGCGGGTTCCCATAGGGGTCCTCTGGACCATGAGTCCGCCGAATCCTGCGCGGGAGACCTCTTTCATGAGGTATTCCTTGAGCAGCACCCTGCGTACGTTCTCGGCGACGAATTTCCTTTCTGATGCCATTTCACTCAACCTCCGAGATGATGACCTCGATGTTCACGGTCTCCTGGTTCCACTGGGTGGCGCGGCCCTGGGCCCTCGGCATGTGGCCGGGGATGACCATTCCGCGGGACACGGTGATGGTGGAGATCATCATGTTCTCGGTGTCCAGTCCCTTGTAGCCGGCGTTGTAGACGGCGCTGTTGAGGGTGGCGAGGATCGCCTTGGACGCCTTGACGGGGTATCTTCCGGGTCCCACTCCGGCCTTGTGGGAGACACGCTTGTTGTATCTCTTCAGGGGGACGGGGACCTCTTTCGCGATGACGCCTTCGAGGGTCTTCTGGGCATCGGAGACCTTCATTCCCCTGATGAGCCCAGCGACCTCGCGGGCGAACTTGGGGGAGATGGGCTGTTCCTTGCTCAGAGCCTTGGCGGAGGTGTCGGGGTCGGATACGGTTGTGTAACCTTTGTTAGTAGCCATTTCTTAACACCTCACTTCAGCGGCATGAACTTGGAAGACCTGGTCGCACCGACTCCGGGTCCGGAGTGCTGCGGCATCTTCCTGTTGATCGCGAACTCGCCGAGCATGCACCCGATCATCTCGGGCTTGATTTCCACGTCGACGAATTCCTTTCCGTTGTATATGCTCACGGTCTTTCCGACGAACTGGGGGATGATGGGCAGATCCCTGCGGTGGGTCCTGACGGGCCCGTCGACATCTCCCTTGAGTTTGTCGAACAGGAGCTGCTGCTCGTAGTTCAGACCGCGGAGGTAGGTCCTCCTCGACCTGGACGGCAGGAGCTCGAGCACTTCTTCGAAAGGCATGGCCAAGAGCTGTTCCATGTTGTATCCACGGAACATGAACTCTTTCTTTCTCCTCGCCTGGATCGCCGATGCCTTCTTTCTGGATTTTCTCCTAGAGGCCTTTGCGGATCCCATTATCTTCTTTGCCATCGAGATCACTTCCTCTTAACTTTCTTCTTAGGCGCTATGAATCCGGCCTTCTGTCCGGGAGGTGCGGTCCTGCCATGGCAGTTGGGTCCTCCGACGTGCGGGTGGCTTCCTCCTCCGTGCGGGTGGTCGACAGCGTTCATCGCCACTCCGCTGGTCTTCTTGTTAGCGACGGATCTGGACCTGAGGGTAAGGTAGTTCTTTCCTGCCTTTCCGAGAGGCTTGTCGACACGTCCTCCGCCTGCGACGACTCCGATCACTGCGCGGCAGTTGGGGTCGAACTCCTTGAGCACACCGGAAGGCATGCTGAGCACGACGTGCTTTCCCCTGCTGACGACGAGTGCGGAGGTTCCGGCGGTCTTGACGAACTTTCCTCCGTCTCCGGGCTGTCCCTCGACGTTGTGCACGAGGGTTCCCTCGGGAACTGATCCGAGTGCCAGAATGTTTCCGACCTCGATCTTGTTTCCGCCGATTTCGATCTTCTGTCCGACCCTGGTCCCCTCGACGGCGAGCTGGTAGCTCTTCCTGCCGTTGAAGTCGATGACTGCGAGAGGGCTGGTCCTTCCGGGAGCCTGAATGAGGTCCTTGATCGTTCCCTGGGCCTCCACATAGTGGGGGATCCTGACGTCGTCCACATGTCTGTGGGACGGGGAACGGTAGTGGGAGCCTCCGCGGCCCCTTCTCTGCGGTATCAATCTTTTTCCCATATTCTCACCTCAGAACACTCCGACCCTCGCGCCGACGTCCTCTGCGGAGTATCCTTCCGCAAGCTGGATGATGGCGTGCTTGCCGTCCTTCTGGATCCTCGTCCAGACTTTTTCCACCTTGACCTCGAAGTACTCTTCGAAGGCGGTCTTGATGTCCTGCTTGTCTGCGTCCCTGTGAACAAGGAACTCGATCTTGTTGCCGTCCTTGAATTTCTGCCTGGGGGTCCCGGCCATGAGGTTGAGGGACTTCTCAGTCACGTACGGCCTGATGAGTATGTCGCTCTGCTTCATTCTGTCCACTCTCCGATCTTCTCGATGGCAGACTTCGTGTACACGGTAAGCCTTCCGGCGTCCCCTCCGGGAGCGAGCAGGGAGGTGTTCAGCGTGCTGATCTCCTCGACCTCGACTCCGGGCAGGTTGTTGGCTCCGCTGAAGACGGCGGCCTTCCTGTCCTTATCAGATATTACAATAAGAACAGATACAGGGGTCCTGTATTTTCTGTTCCTCATCTTTCCCCTTCCGGCGCGGATCTTGGTTCCGTCCTTGGCGCGCTCTACATCGTATCCGATTCCGATGGCGTCGAACAGTGCCTTGACCTCGGCTGCGGCCTTGACGTCGTTGAGGGCGTCGTCGACCACGATGGGGAAGGTTACCTTGTCGTCGAACCTGTGTCCGCGGGCCTTGACGGTCTCGGCGCAAGCAGTTGCGGCGAGTGCGGAAAGGCGGGCGAGCTTGAGTTCCTTCTTGTTGACTTTCTGTGCCCAGATCTTCTCGACTTTCGGGGGATGTGCCCTGCGTCCGGAGATGTTGTTGGGCGACTGGGTCGCTCTCCTTCCGTCGGCGAGCCTCTGAACACGTGCGACTCCGCGTCCCTTGCCCCAGGTGCTGACGGAGTGCCTCATTCCGGACATCTTGTTGGGTCCGTAGGGCTGCCTCGAGTTGGCCGCAGCGGCAAGGATCGCTTTCTTGATGAGGTCGGGCCTGTACTCGGTTGCGAATGCAGCGGGCACGTCGATGGTCCCTGCGACCTCTCCCTTCACGGAATAAACGTTGGTTGTGGTCATTCAAATCACGCTCCCTGCTGAGACTGGACCGAAACGTAGGTGATCTCGGCCGCGCTGGTGTCTGCCTTGGCGGGAATGCGGGTTGCGTCCCTGAACCTGATGAGTCTCTTGGTGGGTCCGGGAACGGATCCGTGGATGAGCACGTAGGTGTTCCTGACTTCCCCGTAGTTGATGAAACCGCCGGCGGGGTTGATCTCGTTGGCGTCGGTTCCTACCTTCATGATCTTCTTGTTGAGCTCGGTCCTCTGGTGGTATCCGACCTGTCCGGCCTGGGGGACGGTGCTCCTCACGTAGCCGGGTCTCTTGGGTCCGAGGTTGGCGATACCGCGGCGGTGCTTGCTGTTCTTGTGGGACAGCAGCTTGACTCCCCACCTCTTGGTAACTCCCTGGAATCCCTTACCGGTGGTGATGGCGATGACATCGACGAACGCTCCCTCGGGTGCGAAGTCGGTAACGGCGACCTCTTTGCCGAGGATACTCTTGGCGTACTCGATCCTCTCCTTCACGTTTCCTCCGCCGATCCTGAGCTCCATGAGGTCGGGGACCTTCTTGGGAACTCCGCTGACCAGCTTGGGCTGGGTGTAGGCGAGGACACGGACGTCCTCGACATCCATTCCGTCGAATTTGCCGAAGTCGGGCTCTCCCCTCTTGGGGACGTTGACCCTTCTCTTGAGGAGGGGATCCACGTCTGCGTCGGCCGCCCAGACCTCGCCGGCCGTCTTGAGTCCGAGAATGGTGTTCTCGTAGAACCTGACGGCTGCGATTTTCATGGGCGGGACCTCGATAACGGTCACGGGCACCTGGACTTCCATTCCGGAGGTGGTGCTCTTCGCTCTTTTGTCGACTACGAACGCATGGGTCATTCCTGCCTTGTATCCTGCGAATCCCTGGATCTTAGGGGCTCCGCTGATCTCGGGCCAGGAGTCTAACCTGGGCGTCTGCGACTTTGCTCTCTTCCTAGGGCCGAATGCCCTGGAACCCTTTGTTGGGCGTCTTGTTTGCGGCATATTTTACACATACCTGCGAGGGTCTCTTCGCTAACCTCGCGCTTATTCAGACGAACGCCTTCATGAACTGACCGTGACGCCGTATCCATCTCGAAAACGTCGTTCTCGACATGAGTTGAACGTGGGATGCGGATGCATTGCCCGATACGTCTGGTCAGACACAGAGTATGTCCAATCTAGGGTTGTGTATAGCCATGTTGTATAAAAAGGTGCGCCTATAATTTATTATATTATAGAGGCGCGGGAAAGGGTTTGGGAAAGGCCCTCAGAGCGTGCCTTTCTTGGCCTTCTGCTGAGCCCTCTTCATGCGGGCCTTGGCATCGAATCCGGTAGCCTTCTCAAGGAACTCGTTGAGTTTCCTCTTCGAATCGAGGATCTCGCTGTCGCTGAGGGATTTGATGTCGTCGACGTTGACGGTCGCCACATCGAGAACGGTCTTGGATACGATCTTCGCCTCGATGCGGGCCATGGCTCCGAACGAGGACACGAAGGTGTCGCCCTCGGTCTTGACCGAACCGAAGACCTCCTTCATGAGGGCCCCGAGGTTCTCCCCTTCGATCTTGCCGTACCATCCTTTCTTGATGTCGAAGTGTGTCATCGCTTCTGCCATTGTCTCACCTGATAATCAGATCGCTGTCGAACGCACGGCCTATGTCGCCGGCGGTTCCCAGCACCTTCTCCGACTCCATATAACGCACCCAGGTAGATTTACATTCGCATTGGATCTCGAGGTCCCTCGGGTCCTGGGAGAACGAGAACTTCTCTATCGCATCGAGTGCGGCGCGGTCGCACTTCCCGCAGTTGTGGACTCCTCTCTGGGAACCTCCGCCGGACGGCGAAGACATCAGTCTGGCACTTACGTTTCCGGACAGACGTTTCATCACCTCGATGAGGGACCATATCCACGGGGAACGGAATTCTCCCCTCTTCCACAGACGCTCCACGACGGTCCCGTGCTGCACGTTCAGCGGGTTGACGGAGATCTCGTCGGAGAACGGATCCGCGAAAAGTGCGGATTTCACCGCACTGTCTATTGCGGCGGATTCGGACATGTACGGAGGCTTCAGGAGGAGGTACGTCCTCACGCCGATCCCGTTGTCTTTCAGCAGTTCCCCCGCCGCCCTGCTCTGAGCGGCCGTGAATCCCTTGTTGATGCTGACCTTCAAAACGTCCTCGTCGGAGGACTCGAGGCCCAGCGCCACGGTCAATGTACCAGGCAGCGTACTCACGAGATCAGGCGTGAGGAATTCGGGTCTGCTCTCGACCAGTATCCTCCTGCACCCGGAATACTCCCGGAATATCCTCTCCCTCACTGTCTCGGGGATCTCGGCCGTGTCGAAGAAACTCCCGGAGGTGTAGATCTTCACGAACGGCTCACCTTTGTATTTCGAAAGTGCCAGATCGATCTGTCTGTTAAGGTCTTCCTCCGTGACGCCGTTCAGCGATGCAGTCCTGTATCCGCACATGGTGCAGCCTCCGCGGCCGGCCTTGGCCCAGCAGCACCCGTTGGTGCGCATGATGAGGACCTGGGTGTCGACGGTGTCGGTACCCGCCATATCCTTCTCCTTCCACGAGGCTTCCAGCTCGTACGGGAGTCTTTCCTTGTTCATCCCGACTCCTCACAGCGTACCTCTAAATAATGGTTGGTTCCCGTTCCTGCAGGCACGGGACGGAATAGACAAATGTCCAGCAGAAGGGTTTTTTACCGTCCGTTCCTGCGGTTGCAGGACAAGGTTAATTAAATAGGCACCTATGATGAGATTAGGTAAGCCATATGGCAAAGAAGATTATCGTCATCGGATCGGGCGCAGCGGGCATGTCGGCGGCGTCCGGCGCCAGGAGGGCCGATCCCGACGCGGAGATCACCGTTTTCACAGAAGACACCGACATCGCATACTCGCCATGCATGATTCCGTGGGTCCTCGAAGGCAGATCCACGTGGGACGCCATGATCATGCACACCCCGGAATGGTATGCCGAGAACAGGAACATCAGGGTCCTCACCGGAACCAGGGTGGAACACGCGGTCAACGACAAGGGTGTGAAGAACATCTCCGCAGGCGGAAAGACCTACGAATATGATTCCCTCGTCATAGCCACCGGCGGAAAGGTCTTCGTACCTCCGATAGAGGGGACCGGACTCCCGGGAGTGTTCGTCGTCAGGACCGTCAACGACGGAAAGGCCATCGAAGCCTATCTCAAAAAATCGTCCAAGGTGGTCATCGCGGGCGCCGGCGTCATCGGACTGGAACTGGCACTGTCCCTCGTGAACATCGGGAAGGACGTCACCGTCATCGAGATGATGGACCAGGTGATCCCGAGGATCGCCGACAGGGACATGGCCGACTCCGTACAGAAGCACCTGGAGACGAAAGGCGTCAAATTCGTCATGAAGGCACCCGTACAGGCCGTGAAGGGGGACGGAAAGGTCGAGGGGGTAGAATCCCTGGGCACCGTCTACCCGTGCGACATGGTCATCTTCGCCACCGGCGTCCGTGCGAACACGGACATCGCGAAGGAACTCGGCCTCGACATCGGACAGCTCGGGGCCCTCGCAGTCTCCCCCACCCTCCAGTGCTACAGGAGGGGAAGACTCTGTCCCGACATATTCGCATGCGGCGACGTCATGCAGTGCCAGTCGGCCGTATACAGCGGCCCGACCATGAGCCAGCTGGGATCCACGGCCGTGAAGCAGGGCGCCGTGGCCGGCGCAAACGCCGCAGGTGCGAAAAAGGAGTTCGGCCCGGTCGCATCCCCCTGGGTCTCCGTGATCGGCGACCTTCAGATAGCAGGCACCGGCATGTCGTCCGGACTTGCCTCCTGGTACGGCGCCGATACCGTATCCGGAGAAGCCAAGGGACTGTCCCGTGCCAGATACTACCCCGGTGCGAAAGAGATGGCCGTGAAGGTCATCGGGGACAGGACCACCCACCGCATCATAGGGGCGCAGATCGTCGCAGGGGAGGACGCCACGGGCCGCATCGACTGGATGACCGCGGCGATCATATCCGGTACGACTGCGGAAAGATTCCTCACGGAAGCCGAGAACGCCTACTGCCCGCCGACCTCCCAGGTGAAAGACGTCGTGATATCCGCCGTCGAGAACCTCGCCGAACATCTCAGACAGTGATGCGGCGATGAAGTACGAGGAATACAGCAGGCTCTACAGCGGTCTCAACGGGGTGGAGGACATCCGGCGCTTCGAGGAGGAAGGATACGACAGACGCCTCCTGGAGACTCTCTACACCCAGAAAGTGAACAGGGCGGTGAAACGCCGCTTCCGCGCCGTGAAGTCCGGAGCGCCGCGGATGCTCAGGGCATGGGAGAACGGCGAAACGATGTGCCAGATCGCCAAAAGATACAATTTCCCGCCCATACTCATCGCCATGATGATCTTCCAGCAGGACGGCTGCGGGAGGAAGGCGTTCTGGGAGTATGTACGCAATCCCGACCTGCTCGACAGCCCCGAAACGGCGGCCGAACTGCGCGAGGCCGCGGAGAACGACATCGCATACTCCCCCGAAGCCAACGAGAGGAGCAGGGAAAGAGGCGAATGGGGCGAGGGTCTGCTGTGGGAATGGCTCGACGGACAGGGCATCCTGTACCAGACAGAAGCCGATGAACGCAAAGACGAGAACCACAACGGGAAGACCCCGGACTGCCTCCTCGACGAACCCATGATGTTCGAAGGCCGGGAGATCCGCTGGATCGAGAGTAAGGCCTCGTTCGGAGATACCGCCGAATTCGACTTCAACTCGAAGAAACAGCTCATACCCTACACCGAGCTTTTCGGACAGGGCGTGGTCGTATACTGGACCGGACACCTCGACGATCTGAAATGTCCCTCCGGGATCATCGTGGAGGACAGCGGCATCCTGAAGAAGAAACTCAAAAGGATCTGAGGCGCCCGGGGAACTATCCCCGGACGCTTGGGAAAATATGATTTTCAGAGTGCTGGCACATTCTGTGCGAGCTCTTCTCTGAGCTCACCCATGGTGGCCGTCCTCTCTGCGTATGCGTTGTGCTTGTGGATGGATTCCTGGGAATCGCTGACGACCCTGACCTCCGTATCGTCGGGAAGGTCGCGGTAGTTGTTCACCACGAGGGTGAGTCCGTTGCGGACGACGTCCTCCACGAACCTGGTGTTGCTGTGGGCGTTGATGACCACTTTCCCCTCGTCCTCCCTCTTGAGCAGTTCGAAGGTAGGAGTGGACACCGACTTCTCGGCAAGGTCGATGAGATCGTCCGCCTCGACATCCTGATCCTCGCCGGTGGTGACGAGGATGGTGCAGACGTTCCTCTGGTTGTGGGACATCATAGGGAAACCGGGATCCTCGACCCCGAGGAGTTCTCCCACAGTCTCCTGTGCGCAGGGGCAGGCGGTCATCCCGACTGCCTCGACCCCGATGGTCTTTCTCACTCCGCCGCTGCGGGCGGCATGCGCACCGGCGTGGAGCGTGTACATCTCGAGGGTGTCCCTGCCGGAAGGGGTCCTCCTGGGCCTGAAGTATTCTGCACTGACGGAAACGTAGGCGTTCTGGGCATACTCATGCTTCACGAGGAGTTTCCTGACGATATCGACGGCCATATTCTCCAGACCGGAGACGGGTTTTTCCGTGCTCTCGTCGGCGACCTCCCTGAGCACCTCGACATTTCTGGACAGATGGGACCCCCTCTGGGTCGCGGGAAGGTCCACGAAAATATCGATGGTGCAGTTCACGACGTTGCTCATGGGGTTGTTGATGCCCGGCCTCGCTATGAGAACGGGTTTACGTACTCCGGAGACCCCCACCTTGGTGAGTCTGAACCCGGTGGAGCCCCTGCTGTACTGTACGTCACACTTCAATGCCATGCGTAACGTGTAGCGCAGGGACTACTTAAAATGTAGAGGACAACCAGCATAATGGTAATCATCCGAAACTGAAAAATCCGCGGTCGCAATGACCCACGTATGATATCCTGCGGTGTGGACGAGGCGGGAAGGGGGCCTATGTTCGGGCCGCTCGTCGTGGGAGCGGTCTACTGCGAGGACGACTCCGTCCTCAGGAGCATCGGGGTGAAAGATTCGAAGATGCTCTCTCCCGAGAAAAGGGAGCGCATGTACGCCGAGATCGCGGACGCCGTCCCCCACTGGTGCGTCGTACCGATATCCGCAGAGGAGATCGATGCGAAAATGGGAACCATGTCCCTCAATGCGATCGAGATGGATCTGTTCACCGAAGCGGTATCGGAATACGATGCCGACATCGTCTACGCCGACTGCCCGGATGTGAACACCGAACGCTTCGGGCGCCTCATGGAGGCGAAACTCGCCGGACGCAGGGTGGTGGCTGCGCACAAGGCGGATGCACTGTATCCCGTCGTATCGGCCGCATCGATAATGGCCAAAGTGACAAGGGACCGTATGCTGGACGACCTCCGCAGGGAATTCGATGTTGAGATAGGATCCGGATATCCGTCCGATGCGGTCACGGCTGGGTTTATAGAAAAATGGATTAAGGATAACGGATGTGCACCGAAACATACAAGGACTTCGTGGGAACCCGTAAAGAGGATGCTCTCTGCGGGAAAAAACGGCAGTCTGGATGATTGGTGAACGAAATGACTATGGAATCCCGTATCCAGGATCTCATCGACAAGTGCAACAGGAAGATGGCCGAGAACGAGAGCATGAGGAAGGAGGTTGAATCCCTGAAAAAGACCTTCAATTTCGATCTCGGCACCGAGAGGTACTCGATGAAGCTCGAAAACGCTGCGATAGGGGATTTCAAACCCGAGTTCGCAGAGAATGCGGACGTAATCGTCACCACCACCGTGGAGCACTTCCAGCAGCTTCTGGACGGGGACCTCAGACCCATGAGGGCCTACGTGACCAAGAAGATCACCATCAAGGGAAAGATCCAGGATCTCATGTTCCTGAAGAAATTCTTCTGATGGAGAAACGGGAATCTTCAACCCTACTACTTTAAATATTATTTAGTGTGTAGGGCAGAATATAGCGAGGTAGGGTAGCCAGGATATCCCGTCGGGCTCATAACCCGGAGACCGGTCGTTCAAATCGACCCCTCGCTACCATTACCACATTGTCATTGCGTCGGGTCCGCCCGTGCACGCCTTCGATTCCGTTTGGGTTTAAAATCTGTATATCGGCTCCGTCCGAATTTCGATGCTGGCTCGGATTGGAAAGATTTTATCATTTCCCCGATCGCAGCATGGCGGCCGAGTCCGCATGTGCCAGATGATGAAAATAAGGCCCCGTCCAAGAGGAAGAAGAAAAACCGGACAGGGCCTGCGGTTCACTGTTCCTTCTCTTCTTCCGCCTCCGCCGCAGGCTCCCATTCGCTGATCCTCACGGCACTCTCCACGGGCAGGACGAATATTCTTCCGTCCCCGTGGCGTCCGGTCGAAGCCGCGGAACATATGGTATCCACCACGCATTGGACGGCGGAATCGTCCTCGATCACGATCTCGAACTTGATCTTCTCGATCTCGTCGACCGTGAACTCCCCGACCCTGGTGGTAAACTTCACACCGGCCTGCATTCCGCGGCCCGTGACATGGGTGAACGTCATTCCCGTCACGCCCTTCGCCTTCAGGGCATCCTTGACCTCTTCGTACTTTTCCGGACGGACTATCGCAACTATCATCTTCATTTCCATCACCTCAGAGATATGCCGGCTCCCCGTGTTCGACTATGTCCTGTCCTATCGATTCCTCATCATCGGACACACGGACCTTCATGAACTTCGATATGACCCAGATCAATGCATATGAGACTGCGAAGCAGAAGACGACCGTCACGAGGACCGCCGTGATCTGTCCGACGAACAGATCGACGCCGCCGTAGATCAGACCGCCGACCCCCGACAAGGACTCCTTTGCGAATATCCCGGTGGAGATTGCTCCCCATATTCCGCCGATGCCGTGAACCCCGAAGACGTCCAGGGCGTCATCGAACTTCGTCTTGGACCTGATAAGTCTGACGGTTGCGAAGCACAACACTCCGCCGACGGCCCCTATGAACATAGATTCCGTGAACCCCACATATGCCGCTCCGGGCGTGATGGCGACCAGTCCGGAGATTGCTCCAGCAATAAGACCCAGCACTCCTATCCTGCCGACCCTGACATACTGTGCGATCCCCCATGCGGCCATACCGCATGCGGCCGCGGCCTGGGTTGTGAAGAACGCATGGACGGCCGTCGTATCGGCCAATGCGCTGGATCCCCCGTTGAATCCGAACCAGCCTATCCAGAGAAGCATGGCGCCGAGGAACGCAAGCGGAATGCTGTGGGCACGGGCCCTGCGGGTCCCGGCGAGCCTCGGACCTGCGAATATGCACAGTGCCAGACCGGAAACTCCCGCACAGATGTGCACGACGGTTCCTCCTGCGAAGTCGAGGACCGTGAGGTACTGGTCGAACCATCCGCCTCCCCATACCCAATGGGCCATGGGCGCATAGACCAGAACGGACCAGAAGATCAGGAACCATACGATCGCGTTGAAACGGATACGCTCGGCACATGCACCGAGAATCAGTGCCGCGGTGAGAACCGCGAACATCATCTGGAACGTTGCGAACTCCAATTCGGAAACCGCGCCGCCGGATACCTCCTCGGAGACCCCGGAGAAGAACAAATGCTGCAGATTCCCTATGATCGCCCCGTCGCTTCCGAACGCCAGGGAATACCCGACGGCTATCCACGATATGCTCATGATTGCAACCGCCGCAAGGGTCTGCGAGATCATGGAGGACATACTCTGCCTTCTGAGCATGCCCCCGTAGAAGAAAGCGACTCCCGGAACCATAGCAAAAACGAGTGCCGAACTCACCATTATCCACGATATGCTCCCGGAATCGGCGGACCCCGTATCCGCCGAAGAAGTCTGTGACATCAGGACCGCCGCAGATACCGAGACTGCAATGACGGCTGCGGCGATTGCCGCTATGGATGAATTTCTCATGTGTTTCGCCTCAAATGAACCCTTTTCGGGATTTAAATTAGACAAATGTCTAATTGTATATCAATTTAATTGAATAAACATACATTAAACAGTCTAAATCATAGCCGAAATATTCAGAAAAACCAGAAATAACCGTCCGAAAAGCGTCCCGACGGAATCCGCACTGCACAAATGTCGGACGGATGAAAAACAGTGAAAAAAAGGGCCCGGAGGCCCTGTAAGAAAATCAGAGAAGACTCTTGGCCTCTTCGGGCGACATGTCGAGGGCCTTGAGCATGTACTCGAGGGCCTTCTTGGCGTAAGGCGCCCTAGCCTTGGGATCCTCGAGGATGTCCCCATGGTTCCCCATGATGTTGTTGTAGTATTCGATGGCGAATTCGGAGAACAGGGAGGCTGCCAGACTCTCGTCGATCTGTGCGGCCTCGTTGTACGCCTTCTCAGCCTCGTCGTACTTGCATACAGAGATGCAGAAGAGTCCGTAGGACTGGTAGTAGTCGGCCCTGCCGCCGTCCAGCTCGATCGCCTTGTTGTAGGCGGACATGATATCCTCGTCCTTCACCTTGGCACCGAACATGCCGGATGCGTAGTTGCCGCATTCGGCCCTGCAGTACCAGCCTTCGGCGTCGTCTGGGAATTCCTCGGTATACTTCTTGAATGCGGAGTACGCCTTCTTGAAGTCTCCGCCGTCCATAGCCTTCATAGATGCGTCGAATTTCTTCTGAGCCGCGGGGCTCCTTTCCGGCGCAGAGCCGGACATCTCATCTGCCATACCAACCCCATTATCGTAGCATTTTAAAACCTTTTTAACAGGTCCGTCCAACATCAATATAACGTCCGGATACGATTCCTTAAATTATGCCGATCGACGGTCTTTGGGATCAGGTTGTACGCGCCAGGAACGTTTCGGATTACACATTCAGGGAGATCGCCGTTCCTGAGATAACCCTCGCCGATGCGAGGAAATGCAGAAAACTGTGCGAACAGAACGTATGCAGATGCTACGGGACCAACTGGGGCTGTCCTCCCGGGACCGGGAATCTGGGAGACTGCATCGCACAGGTGAGATCCTACGGCCGTGCGGCCGTTGTCTTCCGCAGAGCCGCGGTCGATGTGAAGGACCAGGACGGACTCAGGAAGATGTCCGGGGAGCTGCAGAACCTCCTGAGGGATTTCAGGGAACTGCTGAAGGAGAACGGCTATTCCGCCATGTGCCTTGCGGACGGCGGATGTAACTACTGCGGAGGATGCACATATCCGGAAGAATGCAGGTTCCCGGAGAAGAGGATCTGCTCCGTGAGCGCCTACGGCATCATGCTGATGGAATATCTCGAGAACAACAGTATCGATTTCCGCTTCGAGGACGGATTCGCCACATTCTACGGGCTCGTATTCTACAACGGGAAGGACGGGGAATAAAGGTCTCTCTTTTCAGTAAACAATATAATAGGCGCAACCGATGGGTGCGCCGGTCTTCAATATGGACAGAGCCGTCGTCGCGCACGTAGCAAAAAACGCACACATCGATCTAACGGATGATGAACTGGAAAGGTACAGCAGGGACCTCGCCGAGATCCTGGAATACTTCGAGCTCCTGGACGATGCCCCCGGGCACGAAGGGGTCGGCGTCAATCCGATAGAGGTTGCGGACGTGCTCAGGGACGACGTCCCCTCGCAGGACATAGATCCCGCGGAACTCCTGAAAGACATGAAGACCTACGAGAACTACATAAGGGGGCCCAAGCTGGTATGAGCGACAGGGACACCTTTTCCAAACTGAGGGAGATCAACTCCGTCTACGGCATGTTCCATGATTTCGGAGGGGAATGGTCCGACGATACGAAATTCCTGTTCTCCGCCAAAGACAACCTCACATCGAAGGAATTCGAGACGTGCGCCGGATCGAAGATCCTCGAGGGATACCGTCCGGCGTTCGATGCGACGGCCATCGCCAAGATGAAGGAGGCCGGAGGGAAACTCGTCGGGAAGACCAACATGGACGAGTTCGGTTTCGGTACCTTCTCCGCCAACTCGGCCTTCGAGGTGCCGAAGAACCCCTTCGACCTGGACAGATCCTGCGGAGGTTCGTCGGGAGGGTCCGCATGCGCGGCCGCAGTCCTGGACGACCACGTGTCCCTCGGCGTATCCACCGGCGGATCCGTATGCTGCCCCGCCAGTTTCTGCGGCACATACGGGATAGTCCCCACCTACGGGAGGGTGTCGAGATACGGCCTCATCGATTACGGCAACTCCCTCGACAAGATCGGACTGCTGGCCATGGATCCGGCCAAACTCACCGAGTATCTCCCCGTCATCGCCGGGAAGGACCCCAGGGACCCCACGTCCTGCGTCCAGCCGGAACTCGAAATCGGACACAGGAAGATGAAGTCCGTCGCAGTCCCCCGCGAAGCGGTGGAAGGGATCTCCGCGGACGTCCTGAAGGCCTTCGAAAGTGCGCTTGAGGAACTGAAGAGCATGGACATCGACGTAGAATACGTCGACATGCCCGAACTGAAATACGCCATGCCCGCCTACTACATCCTCGCCACATCGGAAGCGTCCACCAACCTCGCCAGATACTGCGGGATGAGGTACGGACAGCAGGACGGGGACCTCTCCCTCGGATTCGACGGATATTTCACGAGTTTCAGAACAAAATATTTCGGCGACGAAGCCAAGAGGAGGATCCTCCTGGGAACCTACACCAGAATGGAAGGGTTCCGCGACAGATACTACGCCAAGGCCCTCCAGGTAAGGCTCGGCGTCATAGATGCATACAAGAAACAGTTCGCGGCGCACGATGCCGTCCTCACCCCGACGATGCCATTCGTATCGCCGAAATTCGAGGACATAACCGCCATGACCCCCGTCGAGAACTACAAGGCGGACTTCCTGACCGTCCCGCCGAACCTGGCCGGGACGCCCCACCTCAACTGCCCCTGCGGATACGACGGGAACGGCATGCCCATAGGTATGCAGTTCGTGACCGACCACTGGTGCGAGGACCTCCTCCTCACGATGGCAGAGGAATGGGACGGAAGATTCGATGTCAGGCACGCGGAGGTGAAGATATGAAGATCGGATTGGAGATCCACGTCCAGCTTCCCACAAGATCCAAGATGTTCTGCTCCTGCCCCACCACCGATGCGGAGGCGCCGAACACCCACGTCTGCCCCGTATGCCTCGGCATGCCGGGATCGAGGCCCGTCCTCAACAGACAGGTCCTCGTCTACGGGATCATGCTCGCCAAGATGCTCGGATGCAGAATCGCCGACACCACCTGGTTCTCCAGGAAGACCTACTTCTACCCCGACATGAGCAAGAGTGTCCAGATCACACAGTACGATCACCCCATCGGAGAGGGCGGAATGGTATATCTGAACGGAAAGAAACCCATCAGGATCACCAGGATCCACCTCGAGGAGGATCCCGGGAAGACGAAGAGGACCTCCGACATGTCATCCCTCGTGGACTACAACCGTTCCGGCGTGCCTCTGGCGGAGATCGTCACGGAGCCGGACCTCGCCACCCCCGAGGAGGCGAGGGAGTTCCTGGCACAGCTCATCGCCGACATCAAGCACACCATCGACCTGCCCGAGAACGGGGAGAGGAGCATCCGCTGCGACTGCAACATCTCTGTCGGGAAGGAGAGATGCGAGGTGAAGAACGTCACCGGCCTGAAGAACGCCGAGACCGCACTCCGCTACGAGATGATCAGACAGATCAAGATCCTGAAGGCCGGCGGGAAGATAGAAAGGGAGACCCGCGCCTTCGACGAAAGCAGGGGCATAACCTACAGTGCCAGAAAGAAGGAGTTCGAGGCGGACTACGGCTACATCGACGAACCAGACCTCGGAATATTCCGCATCAGGGAACTGGCCGATTCCATCACCATCAAGGAGTCCCCCGCCAAGATGACGAAGAGGCTGTCCTCACAGTACGGTATAGACGAGAAGAAGGCCAAGCAGCTGGTATCCACATCCGTGAATCTGGCACAGTTCTTCGAGAAGGCCGCATCCGCTTACGGGACCCAGAATGCGGTCAGATGGGTCATCGGACCCGTCACCGCCAACTGGAAGAAGTTCGAGGAGAGATCCGGGAATGCGGAAGACATCCTCACGGTCATCGGAAAATTCTCCTCCGGCGCCATCACCGACACCGAATGCGGCATAGAGATTAAGAGTGTCATGACCGGAGAGGATGCTGAAACGGCCGCCGCAGGTGCGGAGGACCTCGACAGACTCATCACCGAATTCCTCGACAGGAATCCGCAGATCATCAGCGACTACGGCAAAGGAAACAAGAAGGCTGCGAACAGCGCCATCGGATACGTGATGAAGAACTCCGGCGGAAAATATCCGTCGGCGGACATCGTCGCGGCCGTGGAAAGGATCATAGGGTCCCGTCTCTGACGGGACCCGAACCGATCGTCCGGGTGCGGCCGATGAAAACAGCGGTACTGCTGATAGCGCATGGTTCCGAAAGGTCCGGAGGCCGCGATTCCGCGGCCCTGCATTCCGAACGCATACGGGCACAGACGGGGTACGGGGTGCGTACCGCATACCTCTTCATGGGCCCCGGCGTCGAGGAGACCGTACACGGCATGATGGATGACGGCATCGAGAGGATCGTCGCCGTCCCGCTGCTCTTCTCCCCCGGACACCTTGCCTGGAAGACCGTTCGTTTGAAACTCGGGTTCGCCCCCGGCACCGACAAGGGCATCATCGAATACGGCGGCAGGAAGGCCGAGATCGTATTCACCGGCACATTCGGAGACCATCAGAAGATGAGGACGGTCATGGTACAGACCTGTGACAGATACAATGCGGCGCCTGGGAAGACCTCAGTCCTGCTGATTTTCCGTAGCTCCGGGAAAAAAGAAGCCGAGACGAATGCGGAATACCTCAGGGAGCGCGGGTACGAAGTACTCGCCGCATACGATGAATCCGGAGAACCGAGCGTGGAAAACGCCCTGAAGGAACTCACCGCCGGAGACTGCGACATCCTTGCGGTACCGATGTTCGTATCCCCGGGAATCCGCACCTGCATCGGCATACCAGGCAAACTGGGCATCCCTGACGAAAGAGGGGTTGCGTTCCCTCTGGATAACGGGAGGTTCCTGACATACGGCGAGGAGATCGGAAT
The DNA here is from genome assembly GCA_963643445.1 of Candidatus Methanomethylophilaceae archaeon. Lineage (GTDB taxonomy): Archaea > Thermoplasmatota > Thermoplasmata > Methanomassiliicoccales > Methanomethylophilaceae > Methanomethylophilus. The sequence goes on along the minus strand of CAVIJO010000003.1, from coordinate 47,853 downwards.
GCACCCCGACATCACTTATATTCTGAAGGACAGGATTTCCGAGGCCCTTCGGTCCGAAAATCCCGAGGAGCAGTCTGCTTTCCGACGGCCCGGCCTACGGAACCGAATCAAAGCAGCATCGCCATGTACAGCGGGAGCATGATGATATCTCCCTCGGTACGAATGTCCTTGGTACAGAGCACGTACGATTTTCCCAGACGGTCCCCGAATACCGAACGGAACCTGTCCAGGTAGGCTTTTCTCTTAATCTCGATGCTCAAGTGCATACGATGTCGTCTGGCTATATTTAAAAATACACGGATTCGGACTTCTTTTGGGTATGAAGTTACACAGACGTGACATCTGGTCGAGCCCCGTGCCCACCGGGCCGGAACCGGCACCGACCCGAACCTGGTGAAGACAGACCGTTTCCGGAAGGATTGACATCGAAATAAAAAATGAAAGACCCAGACGTCGGAGATGACGTCCGGGTCGGGAATGCGTTTACTCCGCATCGGGGTTGAATTCTTCGGCATCCTCAACGCCGAGGTCGCCTGCAAGGGAGATGATCTGAAGCTCCTGAAGCTTATCATCGTCCACAGGCGACGGGGAACCGTCCAGCAGGGACACTGCCTTCTTGTTCTTGGGGAAGGCGATGACCTCCCTGATGGTGTCCTTGTTGAGAAGAATCGCACAGATCCTGTCGATTCCGATGGCGATTCCTCCGTGGGGAGGCGCTCCGTAACTGAGGGCCTCGACGAAATAATCGAACTTGGCCTCGATCTGCTCGTCGGTAAGACCCAGCTTATGGAATACGGCCCTCTGCATCTCTGCGGTGTGGATACGCTCGGAACCGGATCCGAGCTCGTTTCCGTTCAGACAGAGGTCGAAACTGGCTCCGCCGCACCCGGGATCGTCGATGTCACCGAGAGGAAGGACGAACGGGTGGTGGAACGCATCGTGCTTTCCGGAGACGGGATCGATCTCGAACAGAGGGTTCTGATCCATCCAGAAGAACATGAACTCGTTGTCGGGAACAAGACCCAGATCCTCCGCGATCTTCTTCCTGAGGAATCCTCCGCCCTCGTAGGTGGCCTTCCAGGGGCCTGCGATTAGGAAGACGAGGTCCCCCTCCTCCGCGCCGAGGGCCTTCTTGATGTTCTCGAGGATCTCGGGGGTGAAGTACTTGGTGATGTTGCTGGTAAGGACGCCGTTCTCGCATCTCATCCATGTGAGACCTCCGAGCCCGACTTTCTTGGCATAGTGGATGTAACGGTCGACCTCGTTCCTCCCTACCTCCCCGTATTCCTTCTTCACGCAGATACCGGCGACGATACCGCCCTCGGAGAGGATGCTCTGGAAGATCTTGTAGGGGACGTCCCTGACAACGTCGGTGAGTTTGACCCACTCGAGCCCATACCTCATGTCGGGCTTGTCGGAGCCGAACCTCTCCATGGCATCGCGGTATCCGATGTGAGGGAACGGGGTCCTGAGCTCGGTGCCGTAGAGTCCCTTCCATATGTAGGCGACCATTCCTTCGATCATATCCTGGATGTCCTTGCTGTCCACGAAGGACATCTCGATGTCCAGCTGGGTGAACTCGGGCTGCCTGTCCTTGCGGGAGTCCTCGTCGCGGAAGCATCTGGCCACCTGATAGTAGCGGTCCATCCCGCCGACCATGAGCATCTGTTTGAACTGCTGGGGGGACTGGGGGAGGGCATAGAAGGTGCCGGGGTGGACACGGGACGGGATGATGTAGTCCCTGGCCCCCTCGGGGGTGGACCTTCCGAGGATGGGGGTCTCGATATCCAGGAATCCCTTGGACTCCAGGTAGACTCTTGCGAGATGGACGAGTTTGCTCCTGAACTCCATCGTACGGACCATGTCCGTCCTGCGGAGGTCGAGGTACCTGTATTTCATACGGGTGTCCTCGTCGGGAAGGACCCCCTCCTTCTGATCTCCGATTTCGAACGGGGGCAGTTTGGACTTGGCGAGGAGTTCCGCATAGGTGATGAGGACCTCGATCTCGCCGGTTGGGTTGGACTCCACGGCGGTGCCCTCGACCCTCGCCCTGACGGTGCCCTCCACGAGCACGCACGATTCGCGGGAGAAGGCGGCCATGGTCTTCTGGATCTCCTCCGCGTCGGTCCCGGCAGGAAGATCCTCGGGGTCGAAGACGATCTGGGTTATCCCGTACCTGTCGGCGAGGTCGATGAAAGCGACCCCTCCGTGGTCCCTGGAGAACCTTACCCAACCTTCGAGACAGACCTTTTTTCCGATATCGGAGGACCTGAGTTCTCCGCAAGTATTCGTTCTTCTCATTGAGGTGCCTCAATCTTATTATAACTGGGATTTGGCTATGCTCAATTCATATTTAAAAATGGTACGCACGCACACGCACGCGAGCCGCCCGCAGGATCACTGGCTTCTGCCGGTCATGACGGGTATGAAATCGCCTTCCGGTTTGATGACGTTGAGGATGACCGAGGTGTTGGTCTTAACGACGCCCGGGAGGGTGTTTATCTTCTTGACGGCGGCGGAGAACTGCTCCCTGTCGAAACAGCAGAGGTAGACGACCACATCGGCCTCGCCGGTGACGTCGTACACCGCAGCGACCTCCGGGATGTCCATGAGGGCGTTCTCGACACTCTCGATGTCGTCGGTGTAGATCTGCACGAGTCCGTTGTAATCGTACCCCATTGCGACGTAGTCCACCTTCGCGCGGTATCCCTTTATGACGCCTCTGGACTCCAGATTCTTGATACGCTGTATGAGGGTGGTCGGATGGACGCCCATCTGTTTGGCGAGCTGCCTGTAGGAACCCTGACTGGAACTGCACATCATCTCGATTATGCGTTTGTCCAATTCATCGAAATCCTTCGCAACAGCCATATTCTTTTCCTTCCGCACCGCACCGAACAGGTCCAGCAATCGACCCTATCCCGTCATTGGGATATAATTGTTCGCCGAAACGGATAGACATTTGTTCGTCTTCAGCGGACATTTTCGCCCATTTGTACACACGTCCCGCCCTGCGGAAAGGTCAAAATATATTATCGGTAGGCATTGACGGGTACGATAACATGGCAGACGAAGTATTCAGGCACGACGGATACATGTCGGAGTTCGAGGCGGGCATCGTCTCGGCGGAAGGGGACGAGGTCGTATTGGACTGCACCGCATTCTACCCGGGCGGCGGAGGGCAGGTGTGCGACACCGGAACCATCAACGGACTCCCCGTCACGGAGGTCTGCTACAAGGGCAAGGAGATCGTCCACAGGGTTCCGGGCAATGATTTCAAACCCGGTATGCGCGTCTGGTGCAGCGTCGACTGGGACAGACGTTTCGGTCTCATGATGGGACATACGGGAGAACACCTCCTGTTCTGTTCCCTGAAGAGGCAGGACCCGGAACTCGCCATCACCAAGATATTCATCGGTCCAGACGAGAAGTATGTCATAGTCAACCACGACGTGCCGTGGGAGAAGATCGATGCCGCCCTGAAATTCGCGAACAAAGCCATAAGGGACAATCTCCCGGTCAGGAAGACCGTGATGAGCAGGGATGACCCAGAACTCGAAAACGTGAGGATAAAGCTGGACAGGATCGGCGAGGATGAAGAGATTACCGTCGTATCGATCGGAGATATAGATTTGTCCGCATGCAGCGGCGTCCACGTCATGGAGACGGGGGAGCTGGGTATGCTGTTCGTCGACAGGAAGGTGTCCGCCGGGAAGGACGGCGTCGCGATCCATTTCAAGGTAGGAGAGGAGGCGCAGGATGCGGCCATGGCACTGGCGAACCCCTGCCTCAGGATTATCGAGGAGACCGGGAGCAAACCCGAGGACGTCGTCAAGACGGTGTCCAATATGAAAGATGATCTGGCACATATGTCGGAAGCCGGCAGGACGGTGTCGAAATGGCAGACCTCCGAGATGCTGTCCGGAGACTCGGACATATGTTCGGGACTGTTCGCATGCGCCGACAGGAAGGTTCTGTCCGAGGCTGCCGAGAAGGCCAAGGCCGAAGGGAGGACGGCGGTCCTCGTCTCCGTGTCCGGCACGGTCTCGGCGATAGTCGCATCCGGAAACCCGAAGATCGACTGCAGGGCCGTCCTCCAGGCGGGACTCGGGGCCTTCGGCGGAAGGGGCGGAGGGAAGACGGATTTCGCCCAGGGAGGGATATCCGACCCGTCCAAGGGCGGGGACCTGCTCGCGGCCCTCGTCGCTGAAGCGAGGAAGAACCTCTGAATTCCGACCCAATCGTTAATATCGTTGGAAGATATCGAAGTGGTATTATGGCAGGCGGAATGAGAGGAGTGAATCCCCGTCAGATGCAGCGCGCAATGCGTTCCATGGGTATCAAACAGAACACCATAGACGGCGTCACAGAAGTCATCATCAGGACCAAGGACAAGGACATCGTCATCACGAACGCCGAGGTCGTCTGCGTGGACATGAGAGGCAGCAAAAGCTACCAGATTTCAGGAACCGAAACCGAAATGGCCCCCGGTGCAGCCGGCGGAGCGCCCGCAGGACCGTCGTTCCCTGCCGAAGACATAGAACTCGTGATGTCCCAGACCAACTGCGACAGGGATGCCGCAATCGCCGCACTCGAAGCGACGGACGGACAGCCCGCGGAAGCGATTATCAAGATCATGTCGGAGTGATTCGGATGTGCTTAGCAATCCCCGGAAAGATTGTGGCGATAGACGGCGACGAGGCGTACATCGACTTCGGAGGATCCAAGAAGACCGCCAACATCTCGATGGTCGAGGCGGATGTCGGCCAATGGGTCGTCGTCCACGCCGGTTTCGCCATCGAGGTCATGGATGAGGATGAGGCACAGGAGACCCTCAAACTCTGGAATGATTTCCTCGACAGCGGCACGGCGGAGATCAGAAAGCCCGAATAAACGCAGGCATCCGCCTGCCCCGAAACGACTTATCAGATAATTTTATATAATACTTAGACATCTGGAGTTTTGGTCAGACGGCCACAGCAGCGGGGTTCACCCGGTCCCATCTCGAACCCGGAAGTTAAGCCCGCTCACGTATCTGTCGCGTACTGTATTACGCAAGTGTACGGGAAAGCAGACACGCTGTCTACCACTTTTCAATTTCATCCGATGGGCGGGGCCATAAACAATTCCGCCGGCCTCTTATAATTATTATTTTAATCACGGAGGGCATAGCCCACGGCGATGATACTGATAAAACTCGGCGGAAGCGTCATAACCGACAAATCCGAGTATCACAAATTCAACAAGGAAACCGTCGCGAGACTCGCCGACGAGATCCGCCGTTCGGGACAGGAAGTCATGATCGTCCACGGCGCCGGTTCATTCGGCCATGTCCTGGCGAAGGAATACTCCATCCAGGACGGATATTTCGATGACAGGCAGATCCCTGCGGCCGCACGCATCATGTGCGACACGAGGGAACTGTCGTCCATGGTGGTCGAGGAACTCCTCGGCGCCGGCATTCCGGCCGTATCCGTGCCCCCGGGATCCTGTTTCGTCATGGAGGACGGAGAACTCATAGTAGACAACGAGGAACCCCTAAGGCGCCTCGAAGAACTCGGCATCATGCCCGTGATGTTCGGGGATGTGGTTCCCGACAGGAAAAAGGGCTTCGCAATAGTCTCCGGCGACCAGTGCATGGAGGTCCTCTGCAGGATGTTCTACCCGGACAAAGTCGTATTCGTGTCCGACATCGACGGCCTCTACACGGCCGATCCCAAGACCGATAAGAAGGCGAAATTCATCGGAAAGGTCACGAAAAAGAAACTCGATGCCATCGCCACCGATGAAACCGTGGCGGATGTCACGGGAGGCGTACGCTCCAAAATGGAGGCGATGCTCCGCATGACCTATACGGACACCCGCTGCTACCTCGTCAACGGGAATGTACCCGGGCGCCTGTACTCACTATTAAAAGGCGAAACAGTTACCTGCACGGTAGCCAAAGGAGGCCTGGAATGACCGGGATTCGCGGAAGGAAATCGGAACATATCGACATATGCCTCAAGGAAAGGGTCGCTCCCGACAGCTGTTACTGGGACGACGTGAGGCTGCTGCACAATGCCATGCCCGAGATCGATATGGATGAGATCGATACGTCCGCAACGGTCCTCGGCAAAAAGCTGGCCTTCCCGCTTGTGGTAACGGCCATCACCGGGGGATTCTCCGGAGCGAGGAAGATCAACGAGAACATTGCGAAAGCCTGTTCCGAACTCGGGATCGGCATGGGCGTCGGGAGCGAACGCGCCGGCGTGACCGGCGTGGATCCCGAGAGTTACAGCATCATCAGAGACTACGACGTCCCGCTGGTCATCGGGAACATCGGAGCCCCGCAGCTCGTGAAACAGAAGAGCAGGGACATGTTCACCTCCGAGATGGTCGGCCAGGCGAAGGACCTGGTGGACGCGGACTACGTGGCCGTCCACCTGAACTTCCTCCAGGAGGTCATACAGCCGGAGGGGGACAGGAACGGGAAGGGAATAAGAGGCCGCATCCGCGACCTTGCGAGGGAATATCCCCTCATCGTCAAGGAGACGGGGGCCGGGATAGACGCCTTCACGGCGGAGAGACTGAAAGGCATCGGCATCCACGGGATCGACATCGCGGGGATGGGCGGCACCAGTTTCGCGGCGGTCGAGATGTATAGAGCATCCTCGATAGGGGACGAACTGCAGACCGAGATGGGGAACACATTCTTCGACTGGGGAATACCCGCACCCGTGTCCCTTCAGGAGGCCAGGTGCAGCAAACTGCCGCTCATCGCGTCGGGAGGGATCCTCGACGGAACCCATGCGGCGGCCGCCATCGCCATGGGCGCGGCGGCGGCAGGGTGCGCACGCGCGGTCCTCAGAGAGGCTACGGAATCCGCAGAAGCGGTCAAAAACAAACTTTCGCTATTCGCGGAGGAACTCAGGGTCGCCATGATGCTGACCGGGTCCTCCGACATCAAACAGCTCGCAAAAGCGAGATATGTCGTTCTAGGTGAAACCAGAGATTGGATGGAGGGAATGAGATGGACGCAAAACAGTATCTGAAGAAGGCTTCCGCGGAGGTCGACGGACCCATTAAGAGCTACATACCCGACGAGGAGCCCATGAGGCTCATCGATGCATCGAGGCAGTATCCGTACGCCGGGGGAAAGAGAATGCGCCCCGCCATCGCCCTCGCCGCATGCGGCGCCGTCGGAGGGGACAAATCCAAGGCGGTGCCCCTTGCGGTCGCCATCGAGTACATCCACAACTTCACCCTGATCCACGATGACGTCATGGACGGGGACGAGATGAGGCGCGGGATGAAGACCATTCACGTCGCCTACGACGAACCCACCGCCATCCTGGCGGGGGACGCCCTCTTCGCAAAAGCGTTCCAGATCATCGCCGAACTCGACATCCCCGCAGAGGCCATGAGGGAAGTCCTCAGATACGTCACCAAGGCCGTCTGGGACCTCGCCAGGGGACAGGAGATGGACATCTGCAACGAACACCGGCTCGTCTCCGAGGCCGTCTACACCGAGACCATCTTCCTGAAGACCAGCGTCCTCTTCGCTGCGGCCGCCGCGGGAGGAGCCCTCTGCGGAGGGGCCGACGCGAAGACCGTCGAGGCCATCAACAGATTCGCCCTCGACATGGGACTCGGATTCCAGATGTACGACGACTACCTGGGAATCGCGGGAGACTCCTCCAAAACCGGGAAATCCGTCGGGAACGACCTCAGGAAAGGCAAGTGCACCCTGATGGTCACATACACCCTGGAACACCTGAAGGATGAGCGCAGACTCGCCAAATTCAAGTCCATCCTCGGAAACATGGATGCGACCGAGGACGAGGTCAGGGAAGGAATGGAGATTATGAGGGAGATCGGCGCCATCGACTACAACAAAAAGGCCGCCGAGGACAAGATTGCCTCCGCCAAGAAATATCTCGACATCCTGCCCGAGAGCGAGGACAAAGAATTCATGCTCTCCCTCGCCGACTATGCGATCAACAGGGACGTCTGAACCCTTTTCCGGGGGCCGCGGAAGCGGTCCCCGACCCATTCCGTTTCGTAAAATAAAAGTGCCAGCGTACGGAATTCACATATCGCGTATGCCGTCCGCCGTTATGCGGAACATGGCCTTCCTCCCTTCCGGAAGACTACGGTGTTTCTTGATGACTGCGATTCTCACACCGTCGCTGTGAAGGTCGATCCTGATGATGGTCTTGGCATTATGATGCATCGCGTGACCGCCCAGGAATTCTATAGACCCTGTGGAGATGTTGGTGTACACCTGCGACGTGATCAGCACCGGCACCTCGTACTCTCTTGCGATATTCAGAAGTGTCTCCGTCTGCCTGATGAAGCTGTTCTTCATCTCCTGGTTATCATAATTGAGGCGGTAGAACATCGTCATGGAATCCACAATGATAAGACCCAGCAGTCCGTTTCTCGCAATCCTGACGATCTGTTCCACTCTGTCGGCCTGCTCATGGAAGCTGTGGACCTGGAAGACGAGGAGATTGTTCACGAGGTCGTCGTCCTTGAAAATCTGATGAATGCGTTCGTACGACAGCCCTTCGGTGTCCACGAACGCCACCTTCCTGCCTTCGCGGATGACGTTGTACGCCATCTGAAGACAGATGTTGGTCTTCCCGCACCCCGCCTCACCGTAGAAAAGAGTGACGCTGCCCGCCTCGATGCCTCCGCCGAGAAGGGAGTCCAGAGATCTGCAGCCTGTGGGAATGCGGTTCACAAGCGCATTATGTTCCGCTTGTTGATTAAACTATGTTCCGAAGGCGAATAATTGAATTACGAACAGAACATGACCGACGGCATGGACACGGGCGGAATGACGGAGATTGCCAGAGGTGCGGAGGGAAGCGTCTACAGGACATCGTTCCTCGGCAGGGACGCCGTCGTGAAGATACGGTCCCCCAAGGGCTACCGCATTCCGGAACTCGACAGAAGGATCCGCGGCCAGCGCATACGCGCAGAGGCCCGTCTTATAAGGGACGCCCGCCGTGCGGGACTGCGCACACCCGTCATCTACTACGCCGACCCCGAGGAAGGGGCTCTCGTCATGGAGGATGTGAAGGGAGAGACCGTCAAACACCGCCTCGACACCCATCCCGAGGAGGCGGATGAACTCTGCCGCACCATCGGAAAAGACATCGCCGCCATGCACAACGCACGGATAACCCACGGGGACCTCACGACCTCGAACATGATCCTCGCAGAGAACGGCACGGTATGTTTCATAGACTTCTCCATGGGCATCTATCCCGCCGAGGAGGAGGACATGGGAGTGGACCTGCGCCTCCTTGAAAGGGCGTTCTCGTCCGCCCACCCCAAACTCGGGGATGCCTACGGAAAACTCCTCGAAGCGTACTGCGGCGCAAAGACCCAGGCGGGAAAAATAATGGACAAGGTCCAGGAGATCAAAGACAGGGGAAGATACACATGAGGCTCAGCGTAGTGACCCACAATCCCGGCAAGGTGAAGGAATACCAGAACGCACTCGGAGAATACGGCATCGAAATGGAACACATCAACCGCGAATACGACGAGGTGCAGACTGCCTACCTCGAAGAGGTTGTTGACAAGGGTCTCAAAGCCCTGCACGCCGCGGGACTGAACAACTTCATGATCGATGATTCAGGATTGTTCGTGGAGGCTCTGAAAGGATTCCCGGGTGTCTATTCCGCGTACGGTCAGAAGACCATCGGGAACGCCGGGATCCTGAAACTCATGGAAGGCATCGAAGACAGAAGGGCCGTCTTCAAATGCTGCATCGGATGCATGATCGGAGATGAGACCGTGATTGTGACAGGCATGTGTCCGGGAGTCATCCTCGAATGTGCCAGAGGAGACGGGGGATTCGGTTACGACCCCATCTTCAGTCCCGACGGCGAACATTCCTTCGCAGAGATCCCCCTCGAGGAGAAGAATGTGATATCCCACAGAGGAGCTGCGACACGCATGCTCATCGACGGACTCCGTGCAAAGGGGTTCATCTGAACGCAGATGCCATAATCTAAATAGAAACAGGCAATTGTCTGCGTACTCAAGGGGCTATGGGCTAGCTTGGTATACTTGTGGCTTTGGGAGCCATTGACCTCGGTTCAAATCCGGGTAGCCCCACATCCAATTCTCGGAATTTCACTCCCTGTTGCCGGGATATTTCTTCCTGATGTAAGCGGCGAGGGGATCCTTCGGACGGAATACCTCCTTCACGTTGGCAAGATTCTCCTTCACCTCGTCCATGTCGAAGGACCTGCATACGCTGAAATACGCCTCATTCACCTTCTCATCCGTGGCGATCAGGGCGTCCTTCAGCAGGAATGCGGTGAGGTCGTGGTCCACGGCCGACCAATAGGTTGCCATAACGCAGAAATCGGTATAAAGACCGCACAGAAGGACGCTGTCGCACCCGGAATTCTTCACCACGTCTGCGAGACAGGTGTTCCTGAAGGAATTCATATGATATTTGTGCACGAAGAAATCGTCCGAATGCACGTCGATCCCGTCGAATACCGCATCGCCTTCGGCAGTGTTTTCGTCGATGTAATGGGTTATCCCGTCGTACAGGATGAATATGACCGGACGGCCGACCTCGTGGAATCTCCTGACCGCCTCCGACATGACTGACACATGGGCATCCTTTCCGTCTATGGCCTGTTTGGAGGCCCCCGTCAGAAATTTGTTCTGCGCATCGACGACGACCAGTGCAATCTTCCTGTCTTTCTTCTCCGGTATCGAGAATTCCTCTTCTTCGGACATCGTCCGGCAGATGACGTCGCAGGTATATAAACTGAAAAGCGCACGTATTCGGACGGTTTATCCAGGCAACACCCCACGGCATAAACGTTCCAAAAAACCTTTTTCAGACGGATGCGAACTCGCACCCGCACCTTCTCACAGTTATGTGCCAGCGATGTGAAAAATGAGGGGGCGGACCCCCTCGGAAGTTTCAGAAATCCCTCTTTCTGAATGCGAGGAAGGCGGCGACGGATGCGGCGGCTCCCCACACGATCATGACGATGCAGGACCTCAGGGGATGGGCTTCGTTGTTACCCGTCATAAGCGAATTTCCCAGAACATTCAGTATATCGTCCCCGGCCGTCGACAGTACGTACCACGTGTCACCGAGGCCCACTGCGAGTTTCACCACAGACACCAGCATACTCAGGAACAGCATTATGGTGAAGAATGTCAGTATGGAGGCCGTACTGGCTTTCTTCATGACTGCACTGATCAGAAGTGCGATTCCCGCACAGCCGAAGGTGTAACAGACGGCGAGGGCCATGGACTGACCTATCTCGGAGGTCACGTATCCGGGTCCAATCAGGCAGAGGACGGCCAGGAAAGCGTAGTATGCCAGTATGAATCCGACGGACACTATCATGGCCGCTGCGAACTTCCCGGCGAATATCGCCCACTTCTTTATCGGTTTGGTGAAGAGGATCAATGCCGTGCGTTCCTCGAACTCCGACACCAGAGCGGTCGATGTGAACAGGGTGACCGATATCACGACCAGAAGGGCCATGATCATCACGTAAAGGTATGCCAGGGCATTGCTGTCGTCACCGAGTCCTTCGCCCCATATCACGAGGGCCGCCGTGACCACTGCGAGTATGAGCACGGTGATGATTCCGAAGATCATCAGCTTCTTTCCGCGGGCGTACTTGGTGACCTCGTTCTTCATCACGACGTATGCCTGTCTGAAGTCGTCCGCGAATCCGTTCCTTTCGGATGTCTGCACATCTCCCATGGGATCACCTCGACTCCTTGATCAGTTCGAGGTATCTGTTCTCGAGGGCGTTGTCGCTCTCAGATATGCTGTAAACTCCGATATCCAACTGTGCCAGCTTATTGAAGAGCCCGACCTCGTCGGTCTTCTCCCCGGTATACCTGACGGCGATGTCGGAACCGGAACGGGATGCAGACTCCACGAACGGGAGGCCGGATACGGCGGAGACCATGTCGTCTGTCGGGACACCTACTGTCTTCACGATGAGCGTGCGGGCACCGGAGCCTCCGATCACGTGGAATATGTCGTCATGCAGCAGAAGTTTTCCGTGATTGATCAGGGCGACCCTGTCGCACAGGTCCGTGACCTCGTGCATCATGTGGGAGGACATGAGGACCGTCAGATTGTGGTTGTCGTTCCTGATGTTCTTCAGGATCTCCCTCATCTCGGCCATCCCCCTGGGGTCCAGACCGGAGGTGGGTTCGTCGAGGATGATGATGCTGGGGTCGTTAAGAAGCGAAAGACCCAGCGCGATCCTCTGCCTCATTCCTTTGGAGAATGTGCCGAGTCTCTTGTCCGCCCAATCCGTCATCTTGACCTTCTCGAGGATTCCGTCGGTCTCGGAGGCGATGGACTCCTTCGACATCCCGTAAATCTGGCCGATATACCTGAAAGTCTCACGGGGCGAGAGATACAGATAGAATTCCGGCGTCTCCACGACGGTTCCCACACCCATCAGCGCATTCTTGGTGTCCGTTGCGACGTCGTTCCCGTTGATATAGGCGTGGCCGGAGGTCGCATGTATGAGATTTGTGAGGATTTTGAGCGATGTGCTCTTCCCGGCCCCGTTGGGCCCGAGGAGCCCCGTGAAACTGTTGCGTCTGATCTGGAGGTCGAGACCGTCCACGGCCGTGAATGCGCCGTACTCCTTCCTCAGACCGACGAACTCTATGGGGCACTCCGAGGTCATTCAGACACCTCCCCGCAGATGCAGACCGAATTTTCCGTTTTCATTTTATCTCCTGTTGAGATACTCAACGGCCCTCCATTCGATACCCTGTATATAATCATTTATCATTCCCATTAATTTTTTATCGTTTAACAATAAATTATATATGTGATTCATTAATACTGGACTCACACAGCCGTCGGGAAGGGATTCATCACGGAAAGCACAGAACTGACGAAACTCAGGAAGATATGCGGATACGGGCACACCGTACTGCTGCTGGCACTTGCATTCTGCATATGCGTCGCAGCGGTGTGCGCCGTATCCGTCTGCGTATTCGCCGCATCGGACGGAACGGAGATCTTCGATATAGGGCGCGCCGAACTCATCATTCTCATGGGATACGGTGCTGTGAGCTTCTGTTCGTTCGCCGCAGTAACATACCTTCTGGACCGCATCATGAAAACCGTGAAAGGCGGAGATTCCCCGTTCACCGAGGACAACGCCCGCACGCTGAAACTCATGGCATTCATATCGGTGGTCTGTGCGGCGGCGGTCCTGGCGGAACAGGCTGTGGGCATAGCTGCGCTCTCCCCTTCGGATTATTCCGTCTCCCTGCCTACAGGCCAGGTGGGAGGGGCGATCGTACTGTATGTGCTGGCACTCATATTCGGATACGGTGCGCAGTTGCAGAAGGAATCCGACGAGACGCTGTGATACGATGGGGATCATACTGAGACTCGACCGGGTGATGGCGGACAGGAAGATGTCCCTCAACGAACTGGCGGAGAAGGTGGGCATCACCAACGTCAACCTGTCGAAGATAAAGACTGGGAAGATCTCCGCAATACGGTTCTCCACCCTAGGTGCGATATGCGAGGCCCTGAACTGCCAGCCGGGGGACATACTGGAATACGAGGAGGACGGGGAGGATTGATCCCCGCCCGGTGTCTTAATTTCAACCACAAACGTAAATCCCAATAACATCAACCATTAATGGGACTTGCTGCGGATATGCCTCTGCGAAATGTCCCCGGATATACGAAAAAGCAGCATCTGGCACATGCATTTTCCTAAAAAGCCCGGTACAACCTTATTTATAATTTACTTAAAAATAATCCATCATCGGAAACGGCCCGAAGATAGTTTATTGGTAAACTATTAAATACAGGTTCGAAGTGGCCTACTCTCATGGCTGTTGAACAGATAACCTACAAGAACATCGATCCGAAAGTCCGGACCACCATTATGTTCGGACTTGCGTTCGCGATGCTTGTCGCCTGTTTCGACGGGACCATTGTCGGCACCTGCGGACCGGTGATCGCCAAGGATCTCAACGGAACGGACCTCTATTCTTGGATGGTCACAGCATATATGCTGTGCGAAACCATCATGATCCCCATCTCGGGAAAACTGTCGGACCTCTATGGAAGGAAACCCCTGTTCCTCGTCGGCCTCACCCTCTTCGTCATAGGATCCGTATTCGCAGGATTGTCCGGAAGCATGATGATGCTCATCGTCTGCCGTGCAATCCAGGGTCTCGGAGGCGGAATCCTCATCCCCGTGGCCACCGCGGCCGTCGCAGACCTGTATTCCCCCAAGGACAGGGCGAGGATGCAGGGTATACTCGGTGCGGTCTTCGGTATCGGCAGCGGTGTCGGGCCCCTCATAGGAGGATACATCACCGAATACATCAGCTGGCACTGGATCTTCTACATCAACATCCCCATGGCGGCCGTCGCCTATGCGCTGACCATCAAGAAGTTCCCGACCCCCGTATACGGCGAGAAACCTACCGTGGACGTCAGAGGTATCGCCCTCCTGTCCGTCATGCTCCTCGACATCCTCCTGTTCTTCGAATGGGGAGGAAGCAAGTTCGAGTGGGCAAGCGCAGAGTCCGCCGTCATGATCGCAGTTGCAATCGTCCTCGCAGTAGTGTTCGTCGGAGTCGAGAAAAAAGCAGTGGAACCTATCCTTGCCCCCCACCTCGTCCACAACACGACCGTCATCCAGGCGTGCATCTTCATGTTCATCTTCGGCCTGGCGATGATGGGCGCCATGATGTACTCATCCATGTTCGCCATCTCCATCCTGGGACTCAACACCCTGGAAGCAGGCGAGTACTCCCTGGCACTCGTGGCGGGAATGATGATCACCTCGATCATCAGCGGAGGAGTGGTCAACAGAACCGGTTACAAACCCTGGCTCATCGTCGGACCCATAATCACCGCCGCCGGACTGTACATGTTCAGCACTATGACCGTCGGAACGGAACTCTCGTTCTACGCCCTGTGTCTGTTCGTCTTCGGTATCGGCCTCGGATGCATGATGTCGGTCATCATGGTCGCCGTCCAGAACAGCTCCGAGGCTTCCGAGATGGGTATGACCACATCCGCAGTCAACGTCATCAGATCCGTCGGTACGACCGTCGGAACCGCCGTATTCGCCATGGTCATCGGCAACAAGCTCGGCGACGAACTGAGGGAACATGTCAGTGCCGCCACCTATGCCATCATCCAGCACGGAACCGGAGTCCTCGACGATCTTTCCGCAGCCGCAACGAGATTCGCAGAAGGCATCGCCGGCCCCGGCGACCTGCTGATTCTGGCAGACTCCGGGAACATCCTCCTGTCGTTCGCAAACAGCGTGGACTTCTCATTCCTGTGCGGAGCGGTCATGATGGCGTTCCTCATCATCATCGGGATTCTCTTCAAAGCTCAGAGAGCTCCCGAGATGCCCAGAGAGATCTCCTTCGACGACATACCCGAGGCAGTCCCCTCAGCCGCTGCCCCCGATGTCGGAGAAGTCCCTGCCGCAGAGTCCGGGGAAGAAACACTCGAACCGCCGGCGGACAAACTTGATTAAAACTGGGGCGGATATTCCGCCCCTTATTTTTCCGTCTGGTACATCGGCCCCGCCGGTGCCGGGCGGGCCCCATTTTATTATATCGCCGAATCCCATTAAGATGCAGTACTCCGTTATTCGGTACCGCAGAAGGAATACACATGCGCATGGGAACCATCAGAAGCGTCAGAAAGATAACTGCATACGACGACGGATACGGACTCTATGAAATGGACATCAGATACAACTACGATGTCGAACACGTCATCGGCCGCGGAATCACCGATGAGCAGAGTTTCATTGATGCAGTCAGAAAAGAATCCCTGCCATTCATCCCCGTGAAACTGAAATCTCCTGATTTTGCCTGCACCGTATTCTCCATGGAATCCGCGGACGGAAAACGCATGATGGGGCGCAACTACGATTTCAAATTCGACAGCTCCGCAATGCTTGTCAGGTGCCATCCCAAGAATGGTTACCGGTCCATAGCCTTCTCCGCTCTGGACAACATAAACTCCAACGACCCTTTGTCCTTCACAAAGAAGATGGCTTGTCTCACAACTCCGTTCCTCTGTCTCGACGGAATCAATGAGAAAGGTGTTTCCGTGGCGATTCTCACGCTGGACAGCAAACCGACACGCCAGCATGAAGAAGGAAAGAAGAACATCACCACTTCGCTGGCTCTGCGTCTGATTCTCGACAAGGCGGACTCCACGCAGAAGGCGGTGGATCTGCTCGGAAAATACACCATGTACGCCACCAACGGAAGGGATTACCACATCTATGTCTGCGACGCATCCGGAGATGCACGCATCATAGAATTCGACTGCGATGACGAGAAACGCACCATGAAGGTCACACCCACGGAGGCCGCCACCAATTTCTATGTGGCATATATCGACAGAGTTCTCCCGCACCAGCATAACGGCATCTACGGCCACGGGAAAGAGCGCTATGATGCAGTGTTTGAAGTGGTGGAGGAGACCCGCGGAAAAGCCGCAGAAGACGATGCGTGGAGAGCACTGAAAGCCTCTGCGCAGCTTCCCAATCCGGCCGAAGTCACCAGCAACACCCAGTGGTCCATCGTGTTCAACAACACCGATCTGACGGCGGCGATCTGCATCAGAAGACACTGGGAAGACGTATTCCGCTTTAAGATCTGATTCCGAAAAAACCTGCGGATTGCGGGACGGCGAATCCGCAGACGAATCAGATAATCAACAAATTGGTGGGCCCCCTCGGATTTGAACCGGGGTCACATGCACCCCAAGCATGAAGGATACCAAGCTACCCCAAGGGCCCACTGGATAGGGTATTAAGTGGTTTAGTTTAAAAAGTTTTGGATTACTGGAATCTCATCCGAGCTGAGCGATCTCACCGATAAGATCTGCGTGGGAAACGATCATCCTGCGGCAGCAGTATCTCTCGAATCCCAGATCATCAAGGACCTTCTGGGGCTCCTCGCCCATCTTCACGCGCTTCACGTACTCGGGGTAGGCGGAACCCACGACCTTTCCGCATGTGAAACATCTCACCGGTATTATCATGACATCATCTCAACGGTAGGACTTCTGCTTCTTGGCACGGGCACCGGGTCCCAGGGGCTTCTTGGGCAGTTTTCTCCTGTCATCGTTGATGATAAGAGTCCTGTCGTATGCCCTGAAGAGCGCTTCGAGCTCGTCATCCTTGTAGTAGTCGACAAGTCCCCTTGCGATGGCGGTCCTGACGGCCGCCGCCTGTCCCATGACTCCTCCGCCCTGAACGGTGACGGAGATGTCGACCTTTGCGGCCTTCTCGGGAACAAGCTGGAGAGGCTCCTCGATCTTGAGCCTTGCGAGCTCGGGGGTGTAGATGGCGATAGGCGTCTTGTTGACGACGACCTTTCCGGTCCCCTCTTTGACGACCGCCCTTGCAATGGCGGTCTTCCTCTTTCCACTGGTGTTGACTGCGTCCATTTGAATCATCTCACCTTAGACCCAAGGAACTCAGAGATCTCTCCCAGGGTGACGTATTTGCAGGTAACGGCTCTGTCTGCCTCTTCGGGCCTGACCTTATTCGAGTCCTCGAACTGTTTGGGGGCTCCGACGAAGACGTGAAGGCGCCTGAAGGCTTCCCTTCCGCTGGTGGACATCCAGGGGATCATTCCCCTGACGCATCTCTTGAACAGCAGATCCGAGCGGCGGGGGTAGAACGGTCCCTTCCTCTTGGAGATATCTCCGCGGTCGACCTTGTTCTTGAAATCCTTGAGAATCTCGGACCTCTCGCCGGTGATGATGATCTGTTCTGCGTTGAGGACTACGACCTCCTCTCCGGCCATGATCATTTCGGCGACATTGCTGGCCAGCCTTCCGTAGATAAGGCTCTTTCCATCGATAACGGTAACCATTACAATTCACCCCATGATCCTGACTTTGGAACCCTGAGGGTTCTCTTCCATCAGTTCCCTGATGGTCATGGTCTTTCCTCCGGCGGCGACGATGGCCTCTGCAGCCTTCTTGGAGAAGCTGTAGGCGGCAACGGTGACCTTCTTGTCGATCTCGCCTGCGGCGAGGACCTTTCCGGGCACGAGAATCGTCTCTCCGTCCTGTGCGTATTTCTGTATCTTGCTGAGGTTCGCCTCGGCCCACACCCTGCTGGGTGCTTCGAGCCGGAGCGCGATGTCTCGCCAGATAGCAGCCTTCTGGTTCTCCCTAGTCTTCGCCTTCAGATCAGCGATCAGGGCGACAAGCTGGGGGTTAGATTTGTAGCAAGTTCTGCTCATTTTCTGACTCTCCCGACATTGGGTAAGGCGCTCGTATGCAGGTCCTGCTTATAAAACTATCCGTCTTTTCCCCTATAATTATAGGGATAATAAAGGAGAAGAGGGGATATCCTCCCTGCAGATGTGGCTAAGATTTAATACCTTAATCCTTGTTGGTGGCCTATCAGTGATTGTCCATGATAAGATACGGACCCGCCGGTATCCCGCTGTCCTGCAAAGGGCGCACTCTGAAAGACGGAATCGAGGACGTGCACAACCTCGCCCTCACCGCTCTGGAAATACAGATGGTAAGACCCAAGACCTACTTCCGCGCCCCCGATGAGGACGAGGAAGCGGGCAAGTCGATAAGGGAACTCACTGCGGAGTCCGGATTTGTCGTCGGCATAGACAAGGGCCAGGACGATATCGTCTACGACCCTGATGCGATAATCGACGAGGAGGACAACATTCTGGAGATGGCATCCGGCGTCGCCAACTGCTTCGGGGATCTGTACGCTCTCGGCAACATGGCGAGAAGGCACGACGTTGCGCTCTCTCTCCACACGCCCTACTACATGGATCTGGGCGGAGAGCTCTACGATGAGTCCTATGAAGCGCCGGAGGACGACGAATACGCCGAGATGCCTCCCGAGACCCTCTCCATGCAGTGTTTCAACACCCTCCGCAACGGTGCGGTGGCCCTCAACGCCCTCGGCGGGAGCGTCGTGGTCACCAGCCTCGGCCCCTACACCTCCGACAGGAGCAGGAAGGATACCGAAGCGAACATGAAGAGCAACCTGAAAACCCTCATGAAGTGGTGGAAGGGCATGAAGCTGCACCCTAAGCTGGGGATCGAAATCACCGGGAACCAGGACGTATGGGGTTCCCTCGACCAAGTCCTTGACCTCTGCGACTCCTTCAAAGGAGCGATCGTCCCCGTCCTCAATTTCGCCCAGTATCAGTCGAGGACCAAGGGGTCGCTGATCACCCCCACCGATTTCGCCGATCTCATCAACCAGTTCGTGCCCTACTCCAAAGACGGAATCTACTCCTCCTTCTCCAATGTGGAATTCGATGCGGACGGAAACGAGAAATGGCTCACTCCCCTCAAGAAAGGAGACCTGAAATTCGAGAGACTCGCAGAGTGCCTCGCCGACATGATGCCCGAGATCACCCTCATCTCGTCCTCTCCCCTTCTGGAACATGATGCGGTCTACATGAGGACTCTGACCGAAAGAGTACTCTCCAAGAAGGCATCGAAATACCTCAGGGAAAAGAAAAAGTCCGACGAGGCGGCCGCCGTCGCCGCCGGAACCCTTGCTCCGGCCGACCCCAATGACAGTTCCGATGCATGAGGCACGTGAGGGGAAATGGACACCTTCGGTTACATTGAAGGACACATCCGGGAAGCCCTCGGCCGTATCCCCGATGAAGACCGCGTCCGTTTCGCCGACATGATCCTCTCCGGCAACCGCATATTCATCTTCGGGGCTGGAAGATCCGGCCTCGTGGGACAGATGTTCGCAGTGCGCCTCGTACAGCTGGGTCTTCACGTCTACTTCGTCGGAGACATGACAACCCCCATAATCGCACCGGGGGACCTCGTCATCCTGATCTCCAATACCGGGAAGACCCTCTCCGTCACGAAGACGGCACAGATTGCGAAGAGGATCGGTTCCTCCGTCGTCTGCCTCACGTCCGACAGAAAATGCAAACTGGCCGAGATCTCGGACCTGTGCATCGCCGTCGAACCGGAAAAAGACGGGGAAACACCGGCCCTGGCACCTTTGGGTACGCTGTTCGAGGACACTGCCCTGATGTTCTTCGACTGCATGATCCCCGTCCTGATGAAACGCAGGAACATGACCGAAGAGGAGATGCGCTCGCATCACGCCATCTGGGTCTGATCACCCTTCCAGTACGGCCGGGTTTATCCTGCGGGCGGCGCCGTTCTCCACTGCGTATACCGCGAAGGACGATTCCCTGCTGTCCACCATTATTGCGAAAGCCTTGTCCGTTCCGAACAATTCGCAGTGTCTGGCTATATCCTCCGCAGTCATCCCGACACCTCCGGCCGAAGCCCTGAACCATCCGACGGCGCCGTCGGTGCCGGTGCATATACCGGCGGCCACGGCATACAGCCCCCGGCCGTCGCGGAAGAATTTTCCGGCAATCATGCCCTCGGCATCCCTGCCGCCGCAGTACGCATCGTCCGACAGATCGGCCACCGCATCGAACAGCGCCTCCGTGACGAAAAGCTCCGCCCCCGTCAGACGGGCGCGTTCCTCCGCATCTCTCATCGCACCCTCAAAGGCGAAGGGACTACGTAATAGATTTCCCCGCAGATGAGGGATTCGCGGGGAACGGCTACATCCGTTCCGTTCCTGATCAGAAACGTCCCCGGAACCTCGCTCCAATATTCCTCCGCGATCCTTTCGATGGCCGACACCCTGCATCCGTCGGACATCTCGAATCTCAGAGATGCCCCGTTCTTCGTATTTACGACTTTAATGTCCGTTTCCATACCTCCTCTTTGCCATGGTTCGGACATCTCGGGTCGATGTCCATGCGAATGATGCTGATGCTCCCATCCTTCCCGTCGTAATACAGCACCCCTCTGGCACATAGATCCTGCCTTCCGCACGCTATGCATAGCGCCTCCTCCGACACCATTTCGGCAAGAGCCTCTGCGCTTCCCGCATCGGGACGCATCTTCCGGGCGGGACGTTCCGCCGAAGGCCTCGCGTCGAGCGCCCTCGTGCGGAAACGGTCCATGCCGCATTCGGCGCACGGACCTCCGGGAAGGACCGTCTGGATCTTCCCCCTCTTTCCGTCGGCGGACACGTCGATGTATGGTATGCGGTACTGGCAGGCACGGGAGTTCGCGAACAGCCTGACGGCGGCATCGCCCGTGCACCCTATGATGACCTCGAAGTTCCAGCCTTCCAGTCTGCGTACGTCGCCGGCTACGGAAGAGAATCCCGGATATCCCGCATCCTCCGCCATGCGCCTCGCGACGGCCTCCGAACGGTACGAACCGATATCGCTTTCCCTGATATGTGCCAGATGTCCGATGTCATCCTTCCCGACAGTGCCGGGATCGACCATCAGGACCCTGCGGAAACCTTTCCCGGGAAGATCTACGGCCACCCTGCTGCCGAGCGAACCCGTGCCTATCAGGAGGACACGGGCGTTGGCAGTGCGGCGGGCATCGTACCACGGCGGGAACCTCTCTTCCCGCTTTCCGGAAGCGTCCGAAACTTCCATGCTCGGCAAATCATGGTTCAGGTTTTAAAAGGGATAGACTACATGTAGCAGACATGGCAGATCTTCCCGACCATGACCACTGCAGATACTGCGGATGTGCGGTCCCGTTCGAACAGGCGTACTGTTCGATGGAATGCTACAACATGGACCACGAGAGGATGAAGAAGGAGAAGATCCGTGACGGCATCCTCGCCGGCACCGCGGTGGCCGGTGCGGCGATCATCCTCATTGCAGGATATTTCCTATGACAGTTTTCAAACGGATTCCCACACATCATTATAAGGCCCGATGCGATTAGATGAACTATGAACGGACCGAAACTGGTCGCCGAAATACTCGTAGTGGTCATCATAGTGGGGTGCTGCTACAGTGTATTCTCGGAAGCGATTCCGACCGAGTACCCTCCAGTCGACATCAAGGCCGACGAAAGCACCAAAAATGAACTGTCGTACAGCGGCATGGAAGTCACAATAAAAACCCAGAGTTACATCATCGACTCCAAAATGCCGTCGGACATCACCGACGTCTACATCGAACTGGCCCTCGATGCGCCTTCCCAGAAGTACCATCTCGGCACGATCGATATAGGTACCATCTCCGCCAATGCGACGACCCATACGGAACGTCAGACGATAACGGTGCCCGCGTACGTGATCCTGGCTAGTCTCGCGTCCAACTCCGACGGCGGCACCATCAAGACCCCTATTCTGGCGAAGCTGCACTTCTCCTATCTGGAATACCGGGGGGAGAAACTCATCGATCTGGGACTCAATCTCCGCGTCGACATGGGCTTCGACGGAGGCGTGAAGGTCGAACACGACGGAAACACCGCGAAGATGACCATCGATGTTCCGGACTCGGGTTTCACCAAGGATATAGTGGGCATAGCCGACAGGGTATGCGACTCTGAAGGGAACTGCACCCTCGGGATAGAGGGATGTCCGGATGTGGGTTTCAAGCTGAACGTCTCCCCCGACGGAAAAACCGTCTCCTTCGCCGTCAGCGGAGTCGACGGGACCGCATATGACGTGATGAACTCGTTCTTCAAGGACAAGGATGAAGTGACGATTAACTACAAGGGTTCCTCCGAGGAATCCTACACCGTCACCAAGGAACAGGCCGAATTCTTCTCCAAGATGATCGAATCATTCTACGGAGGAATCAGCGCATGACTTCCGAAGATGCTGTGAAAATCCTCAAAAAGAACGATGCGCCGTACCTCAACAGCAAGAAGAGGATGGCGAAGAAGATCATCGTTTCCGTCCTCGAGTACATCGTTATCATCCTGATAACCCTGGCGATCGCATCGTACATGGACACCGGGTCGATGGAGAGCATGTTCAACATGACAGATTCCATGAAGAAGATGCTGCAGCCGGGAGGTTTCATCTTCAACTCCGTCCTGTCTTATCTGCCCATCCTCATACTCGTGAACCTGGGCAACTACTTCGGTTCGGGAACTACCGGCAAACTCGCCATCGGCATCCTCAAATGCGTCGCGATAGCCGTGTGGCTCACGGTCCTCCTCACCTCGGCGACCAGCACCCTGGAGATACCCAGCATCGCCGCGAACCAGGGTCTCGACAGCATCGAGATCGGTGTCGAAGGCATCGCCAAGCTCGCCGCATTCGTTATGATCGTGTGCATCCTAATCCCGATAGGGGAATTCATAGGGGCCAGAAAGAAACACAAGGCCGCAGTCGAGAGAAAGAAGAACGATTATCAGGAATGAGTCATCTGAATGCTGCCGCAGTGCGCGCCGCATCGTGAACCCTCAGGATGTCTGCGCCGGCGGAGGCTGCTACGAGGCAGGCTTCGGCGGTCGCATCATCCCTGTCCATGCCCGGGAAGGCATCGGACAGGAACCTCTTCCTTGACGGCCCTGCGAGGACAGGGTATTTTCCTCCGAACGAAAAATCCGAACATCTGCGGAGGAGTTCCATGCCCTGTGCGGAAGCCGTCCCGAAACCCACCCCGGGATCGGTTATGATATTGCAATCCTTCACTCCGGCAGAATGTGCCAGATCTATTTTTTCCGCAAGAAATCCTTTCGCATAGGAAACGGCATCCCCAGGGATGAAATCGGTTTTGAACGTCCCCGGATCCCCGAATGTACTCATTATGACGAGAGGAATGCCGAGACGGGCTGCGGCGGGGGCCATATCCGGATCCCCGAGTCCGGAAACGTCGTTTATAATCGATACTCCCGCATCCGCGGCGGCTTCCGCAACGGATGCCTTGTAAGTGTCGACGGATACGGGGACATCCAGGGAAGGGATGATCTCCCGGAGGATCGGGAGAAGTCTGCAGGTCTCCTCTTCCGCTGATACGGCGGATGCTCCCGGACGGGTGGATTCGGCGCCGACATCGATGATATCGGCGCCTGCGTCAGCCATGGCGCACGCATGTGCCAGTGCCTTATCCGGAGAATTCCAGAGGCCTCCGTCCGAAAAGGAATCGGGGGTCGCATTGAGGATCCCCATTATGAAGGGGCGGGGCCTCCCGCCCCTGAAAAAGTCCGATGCGTTCATTGCAGGTGCTCGTCCACCAACTCCACGAGGTCCACGACCTTCACGTCCCTGCCTTTGGCCTGTGCGCCGAGATTGGTGACGCAAAACGGACAGGTCGTGATGATGATGTCTGCGAAGGATGCCTCGTCGAGACGGGTATCCGCGATCTTCGCGGATTCCTCAGGATAGGCGGCGCGGACCCCTCCTCCGCCTCCGCAGCAGTGGCTGAGCTTCCTGTTGAACGCCATCTCCTTGAAATCCACTCCGGGGAACTGGGCGATGACCTCTCTCGGGGGCTCGTAGACTTCGCAGTGCCTTCCCAGATGGCAGGGGTCGTGGTATGTGACCTTCACGTCCCCCAGCGAGGTGAGGCTGAGTTTCTGCCTTGCGAGGAATTCGGTCATATGGAGAACTTCGAAGGGGACCTCCACATGTTTCGGATATTCCTTCTTGAACATCCTGTAGCATCCGGCGCAGGAGAGGACGAGGGTCTTGACCCCGAGGGCCTTGATCGCATCGACATTCCTCTTGTAAATCCTGACCAGATCCTCCTCGGACCATCCTACCCTTCCCATGACGGATCCACAGCAGATCTCGTCGAGGGTGGTGAAGTCGACTCCGAGTTTCTTCAGGATTGAAAGCGACGATTTGGCGGTCTTGACCGCCCTGTAGGTCGCCGTGCATCCGGCGAAATAGGCCACGGGGGCGCTGTGGGGCTCGTACCCCCACTCCTTCATGACCTCCGCAACGGACTTCTTCTCTGCGAAGGGGTTGTGATAGTTGACGATGTTCTCGCACATGGTCTTGTGCTTGGGCAGGATGCGGCCGGATGCCACGAGGTCCGCCCTGCACAGTTCGATGATCTCGACGATGTCCACCTTGGACGGGCATCTCCTGACGCAGTCTGCGCAGGTGGTGCAGGTGTACATCGATTTGACGACGGAGTCGTCCGGCTGCAGCTGGCCGACGGACAGACCGTAGGTCATGACTATGCGGCCTCTGGACAGGTCGGTGTCCCAGTTGATGGCCTTGAATGAGGGGCACACGCTCTTGCAGAATCCGCACATGGTGCAGGTGGAGAGGGCGGAGCGTACCAATTCGATCTTTTCGGGGGTGAAGACCGCAGACATGTTCAGTCCTCCTCCGGACGGGGGATGGTCACGCTTCCGTCGGCGAGAACCATGACCCTCGCCTCCGGATTGGCGGCGAGTGCGTCCTTCAGGGCCTCCGCCACGGTCTTCTTGGGGACCATATTGGCGCTCCTGATGACGGAATCATCCAGATCCGTGACGGCCCAGATGTTCGCCCATGTGGCGATCTCCGCCATCTTGGCTGCCTTGTGGTATCCGAGCTTGTATCCCTTCTTGATGTTCTCGATGACGGTCTTGGGGTCCGAAG
Source organism: Candidatus Methanomethylophilaceae archaeon (assembly GCA_963643445.1). Classification (GTDB taxonomy): domain Archaea; phylum Thermoplasmatota; class Thermoplasmata; order Methanomassiliicoccales; family Methanomethylophilaceae; genus Methanomethylophilus. The sequence continues at coordinate 22,420 of CAVIJO010000003.1, read as the reverse complement.
ATGTGGAGAGCAGTTTCAGGAATCCGTCGTGTCCGATCCCCTCCCTGCACTTGGACACCATGACGATGGTTCCGCCTTCCTTGAGGGCCCATTTTCCGTTGTCCAGCGCCTTCTGCGACTGATACAGGTCGACGTCCATGGGGTAGGGTGCGACGGATATGACCACGTCCGCCTTCTCGGGGACGGGGACGACGAAGACCTCCTCCCCCCACTTAACGGCCTGCTCGAATGCGGGATTGAGCTCGCCGGAAGCCACCTTGTAGAGGTTCTGATGGCGGTCCATGACAATCTGGATGGAGAAGATCTTCTTCCCTTTCACGACCTCCAGGGCGTCCATCATATCCTCATGGACTGGGTTACCCTCGAGCCTGAGCGCCTGCGCCTCCATGCCGACGGCCATCTTGTGGTTGGTCTCGATGGTCCTGTACGATGCGACTCCGGGGAGGAACGACTTCCTGCCTCCGGTCCATCCAGCGAAATAGTGGGGCTCGACGGAGGTGATGATGATGAGACGGTCCGCATCCACCGCGATCCTGTTGACCTCCATGGGGGTGCCGTTCTTGGAGGTACCGAGGTTCACGCACTCGGAGTTCTTGGCGTCGTGGACGATTATCCTATCCCTGAGCTCCCCGAGGTGGGAGCCGAATATGTTCCCGTACTCCTCCTCGGTGGGGGCCCTGTGGGTCCCGGTCGCGATAAGGTACCTCGCGGCGCGGAGGTCCATCCTCTTGGAAAGGGCATCGAGCACCTTTGCGGTGGGGGTGGGGCGGGTCCCGTCGTTGACTATGAACACGATGTCTTCGCCGCCTTTGAGGAACTCGTCGATGGGTGCGCCTCCGATCGGGGCGTCCAGAGATTCGTTGATAACGCGGTCGGAATCGCCGCAGACGACATCCTTGGGGGAGAATGTCCCGATGTAGTTCTTCTCCGGGATCTCTATCTCCTGTACGCCGTCCTTGCCGTACTTAACGTCCACTATCATTTCAATCTGGACGGTTATCCCTCTTTTTTATTTTTAAACATATTGGGAAGGGGCTCCCCTGCCCCAGTACGGCGAACAACTTTTAACCTGAATCGGATAGCATCCTCCGATATGGCCGCATTGGGAGAGGTCGGGGAAAGGGAACTGGTAGACCGCATCAGAGGGATAGTGCGTCCGCGCTCGGACAGGACGGCCCTGGGGCCGGGAGACGACGCCGCCGTCGTCAGATGCAGCGGAGACACCGTCGTATCCACCGACGTCCTGACCGCCGGAAGACATTTTCCGAAGGGTATGACCTTCGAACAGTTCGGATGGACCGCGGCCGCGGTGAGTTTCAGCGACATCGCGAGCATGGGTGCAAGGCCCATCGGGTTCCTCCCCGCCGTGACCGCTCCCGAGGACACCGAGGAAATGGAACTCTACGACCTCATGAGCGGAATAGACCAATGCTGCGAATTCTGCGAAACCGACGTCCTCGGCGGAGATACGAAATTCGGACCTCTGGCAGTAGCCGGCACCGCAATAGGCGACATGGAAGGAAGGAAGCCCATGACCCGCAGCGGGGCCCGTCCGGGGGACATCCTCGCCGTCACCGGCGAACTCGGGAAGGCCGCGGCCGGGTTCCTGGCGGTCGAGAACGGGTACCCGGAGTACGACGACAGCATCTTCTCCCTCATGACCCCCGTCCCGAGATGGGAGGAGGGCATCGGCCTCGCCTCGTCCGGGATCGTCACATCCTGCATGGATCTCTCCGACGGGCTGGGAAACGCCTGCCGCACCGTATGCTCCGCATCCCATGTCGGAATGGAGATTGAATGGGAGTTCCTCCCGATCGGGGAAGAGGTGGAGGAGGTCTGCGGACTCTGCCGGAAGGATGTGAAGGAGACCGTCGTCAGATGGGGCGGCGAATACGAACTCCTGTTCTCCTTCGACAGGGCCGGGATACAGAAACTTTATGATGCTGGGGTTATGTTCTCGATAATAGGTGCCGTCACGGACGGCACGGTACCATACCTCTGCGACGGTGAACAGAGGTCGGAGATGCAGGATGGCCTTTATTAACCCGAACATCGAAGCCAGATACTGGCACCCCGAGGGGGATCTCGCGGTATGCGACCTCTGCCCGCACCGCTGCAGACTGCCATCCGAGTCCTTCGGCCGCTGCACCGCACGCAAGGCCGTCGACGGGAAACTCGTCGCATACAACTACGGCAGGATCTCATCCATGGCCGTGGACCCGATAGAGAAGAAACCTTTCTATCATTACAGACCCGGCACCGGGATATTCTCCGTGGGATCGATCGGGTGCAACCTGCACTGCGAATACTGCCAGAATTACTCCATCTCCATGTCCCCCATCGGCAAGAAGCGTACCACCTTCAAGTCGGCCGAGGACATCGCCGCACTCTGCAGACAGCAGAACTCCGACCAGATTGCGTTCACCTACAACGAACCCGGGATCTGGTTCGAATACATTATGGACGTCCACGAATGCGATCCCGACCTGGGGATTGTTCTCGTGTCGAACGGATACCTGAACGAGGATCCCCTGAAGGAACTCTGCTCCGTGTCGGAGGCCGTGAACTTCGACGTCAAGGCGTTCAGCGACGGCTTCTACACCGGACTGTGCGGAGGGAAACTGGAAGACGTCAAGAGATCCTGCGAGGTCGTTTTCGAACAGGGCGTGCATCTGGAACTCACCTATCTCGTCATACCCGGCAAGAACGACAGTCCGGAGGAGGTCGGGAAATTCATAGAATGGGTCAGGGACAGTCTCTCGCCGGACGTACCTGTGCATTTCACCAGATTCCATCCCGATTACAACATGATGGACGTTCCGATGACCCCTGTGGACACCCTCCTCAAACTCCAGACTATGGCCGAGGACGGGGGACTCAACTACGCATATGTAGGCAACATCCTCCACGACGATGCATCCGACACTTACTGTCCCGAATGCGGGGCGGCGGTCATCAAGAGGACCGGTTACGCCGTCGACATAATCGGACTCGACGGGGACCGCTGCGCATTCTGCAAGCACCGGCTCAACATCATCAGATGAGAAGCGGGCCGGACAGGACCGTTGCTATGGCCGCGGCCGCGAGCGGCGCCACGAACGGAACCATGTAGGTGACGCAGACCTCTTTCTCCCCTGCGGTGCGCAGTCTCCCATACACCTCGGATATGTCTTCGTCCGAACATGTGCCAGTGTATGTTTTTCCGCCGTCCTGGATGTCCTCTGCGGGCCACACGAACGCTTTCTCCGCGGCGGAGATCTCCATGAGACACCTCAGTCCTTCGCGCCTTTTCCCTTCCATGGGCACGAAATACCATGCGATACACCAGACTGCGGCCGCCGCGGCCCCGACGAGCAATACCGAGAAGACCGGCGCGAACAGGACGGAAAAGGCATCCGCGGGAGCGGAAACCGGGATGTGCCAGATGTCATAATGCACAGGCAGGGAAACACTCAGGGCGATGAGACATTTCGCATCCGCCCCTCCCCTGAGGATCCCGGCGGCATAGAACAGGAAGAACAGGAACGCAGTCATCTGGGACACCGCGCCGCAGATTATATACGGATCCCTGTCCCCGAACACCAGCACCGCCGCTGCGGATACAACTGACACGGCGCCGAGGACGACATCCTGACCGGCCCTGCCGGCGGTGAAACAAAGCGCCGCGCACAGCATACCCAGACAGTTGAAGACATACTCCCAGCGCAGCCCGCTGCCGATGCAGAATGCGAAATATGCGGCGGGCCCGACGACTGCGAGGATCTGCCAATGGCGGTCCGAGACCTCCCTCGTCCAGATGTCGCTGACCGCCGCAGACAGCATGACCGCAACGACAGTCAGAATATCGGCCAAAACCGCAGCATCCGTCCATTCCATATGCGAACCATCGTGCGGTAATAAATAAAAGGGATGGATTACAAGCAGTATGAACACAGGCAGGACCAAAATACTGCTGGCCGCAGTCGCGGCCTTGGCCATGCTGATTACAGCCTCCGTTCCGTTCGGCGCAGACGATTCTTCTGCGGAATCGCACGGAATCGAGGGGACGAGCCTCACATATGTCTGTCAGGACGATACCCTCTCCGTATCCGCGGGAAAAAGCATCGAGACCGTATTCTTCCTGCAAAACGGCTACGGTAGGGATGTCCCCCTGGAGCTTTCCGCATCGTGCAACAATAACAGAATTTCGGCGAAAGTCGGATCCGACCCCATGATCATCATGGAGAGCGGATCATCTTGGATCAGGATCCCTGTCACCATAGATTCCAACGAGTACGCACACGAAGGTGAGTACAGGATTACAGTCTCCGTCAGAGTCACTGTGAATCCGAATGTCGAAGACGATACCGGATCCTTCGCCCTGGACCTCAATGTCACATCCAACCTCACCTCAAACAATTACAACAAATTCCTCGGCTACGTTCCGAACCATTTCGACGGGATCCTCGGCAACGTATGGTTCACCGCGATAGTCTCGTTCTTCGCACTCCTCGCCATCGGATACGCCGTCGTAGTGGTCGTCGTGCCCGTATGCACGAGAATCATCACCAAGAAAGACGACCCCGAAAGACCGGCCGTGAAGAAAACTCTGTACAACCTCTGCCACACTATCATCCTGATATGGGCCGTCGGTGAGGTCCTCCGCATCCTCGGGACGGAGGAATCCATCATAGACCTAGTCAACAGGATCTTCATGATCGCATACGCCGTTGTCGGCGTCATCGTCGCTTGGCACCTGTACAAGATCATCATAGACATCGTCCTCCGCCACATGAGCGAAAAAGAAGGACTGCACAGCGAGGACATACAGAGCCTCCGCCCCCTGTTCATGTACCTCGGAGAGATGGCCATTGCAATCATCGCGGTCATGATCATCATGAACTTCCTCGGATTCAACCTCGCGGCCATCATCACCAGCGCAGGTATCGTATCCCTTGGAATATCCATGGGTGCACAGGACGTGCTGAAACAGTTCTTCGCCGGGATCGTCATCCTCGCAACCCGCCCGTTCAAGAGGGGCGACCTGATCCGCATCGGAACCGACTCGACGATCTACATGGTCAGGAAGGTCAACGTCATGTTCACCGAACTGGCGAACTGGGACAACACCGATGTCAACCTCATGCCCAACAGCACCATCGAGACCAGCAGGATCCAGAACATAACCGGCGAGACCCTCGTCACCAAGGTCTATCTCACCATGGACATCGCCTACGGTCAGGACATCAGCAAGGCCCGCAGGCTTATGGAAGAGACCGCCTGCAAGAACCCGAACGTCATATCCGACGGCAGCTACGGAATGCCCTACACCAGGGTGGAGGAGTTCGGTGACAGCAACATCACCATCAAGATGGGGATGTACTTCGACGACTTCAACAAGAGCTACACCGCACGCGGGCATCTGAGGCAGTCCATCATCGAGACGTTCTACGCCAACGGAATCGACTTCGACTACAACAGGATCACCATCGATGAGATCAAAGTCCCCGCCAGCGAAGCCAAGAACGATTACGGCGGAATAAAGAAGGTCACCGATTCCTGAGCCTCGAAAATCGTAAAACCTCTTACCTTTTCCTTTTTTTATATACCCGTTTTCTGAGATTATCGTATTCCATTCATTATCGTTATATAGGGATGCGCACTACACGTGCGTATTATAAGAGAAGGCGGGTCGAATTGATAGACAACCTAGACAAGCGTATCCTCGAGATCATGAAGAAGGATTCCAGGTGCCCCTATGTCGAGATAGCCGAGAAGCTCGGCGTCTCCGAGGGCACGGTCCGCAGCAGGGTCCACAAGATGACCGAGGACGGAATAATCCGCGGATTCACGATAAAGACCAGTTCGAAGAACGTCAAGGCACTCGTGGAAGTACGCATAGACGTCAACACCGACACCGAGGAGATTGCGAAGAGGCTGTCCGAATACGAAGGCGTCACCGAGGTCTTCGAGGTCACCGGAGACCAGGACATCATCGCCATCGCCGACGTCGAATCCTCCCAGAGGCTCAACGAGATCATCGAGAAGGTCAGGAAGTACGACAACGTCCTCAGTACCCGCACCCGCCTCATCCTGAAGGAACATTTCGGAGAGAACTGACATGCATTCCGACAGCAAATTTCTGACAGGGACCGGAACCGCACTCGTCACCCCGTTCGGAAAGGACGGAGAGGTGGACGAAGAGGCCCTCAGGAGACTCGTGGACTTCCAGGAGGAGAACGGCGTCGACATGCTCCTGCCCTGCGGTTCCACCGGCGAGGCCGCATGCCTTTCGGCGGAGGAACACATCAGGGTCATCGGGATCGTCATCGACCAGGCGAAGAAGGCCAAGGTCGTGGCCGGTGCCGGGAGCAACTGCACCCGCGAAGCCGTCGAACTATCCGCCAAGGCCGCGGACATGGGTGCGGATGCCATCCTCTCCATATCCCCGTACTACAACAAACCCACTCAGGAGGGCATCGTGAAGCACTACGGCGCCATAGCCGAGGCGGCGGACATACCCGTCATCGTCTACAACGTCCCCGGAAGGACCGGACTCAATATCACCGCCGAGACCGAAGCCCGCCTCGCCGACATACCCAACATCGCAGGGGTCAAGGAAGCGTCCGGCAACCTCGAACAGGTGAAGGCCGTCATAAACAACGGAAAGAAGGATTTCACGGTGCTGTCGGGAGACGACGCCATGACGTACGACATCATGTGCGCGGGAGGACACGGCGTGTTCTCCGTCTCCTCCAACTGCTGCCCCGGGGAGGTTTCCCGCATGGTGAACCTCCTGAAGGAAGGGAAGAGATCGGAGGCGAAGGAGATCCATGACAGGATGCTCCCTCTTTTCACCGGCATGTTCTGCGAGTCGAACCCCATACCCATCAAGTACGTCATGTCGAAGATGGGATACGGAACGGACTGCCCCCGGCTTCCGCTCACACCCCTCTCCGAGAAGGGAAGGGCTGTTGTGGATCCGCTGCTGGCAAAGTACAGTCTTTGAGGAGCACCGCAGAATCCGCAACAGTCATCGGATCCCGCATACCGCGACCGAGGTCAGATATCATGCTTACAGTAATGAAGTTCGGAGGAACCTCCGTAGGTTCCATCGAGGCGCTCGAGAGAGTGGCCAACATCGTATTGAACACCGAAGGCGACAAGGTCGTCGTCACATCCGCCATGTCGGGGATCACCAACTTCCTCGTGGGACTCTGCGAGGATGTGCACGGGAAGAGAGACGAGGCCCTCGCCACCTTCGAGAAGAAACACCTGAACGTTGCGAGGAGTATGCTCGACGACGAGCACTACGCCCTCTTCATGGAGGAATTCGAGCCCAGGATGAAGGCCTTCCGCGACCTTCTCTACGACGAGAAGGCCATGAAGAGCCCCTATTACAAGGACAACGTCACCTCCCAGGGGGAGAGGTTCTCCTCTCTCCTTCTGAGCCACAAACTCAGGGCACTGGGACACATGTCCTCCGCCCTCACCAGCGAGAAGTGCGGCATCGCCGCCGAAGGACATCCCCTGAACGGCTCTGCGAACCTCTCCGAGACCGAAAGGGCGATGGGCATCAGCGTCCTCCCCTATGTCCGGAAAGGCTGCATCCCTGTCATCACCGGGTTCTACGGGGTGACGAAGGAGGGAGAACCCCTCACGTTCGGCAGGGGAGGGTCCGACTACGCCGCAGCTGTCGTCGCAAACGCCCTCAACGCCGACATGCTCGAGATATGGACGGATGTGGACGGTTTCATGTCTGCGGACCCGAGGATCGTTCCTGCGGCCGTGAAGATCGACGAGATGAGCTACACCGAGGCTGCAGAACTCGCATACTTCGGAGCAAAAGTCCTCCACCCCCGCACCATCGAACCCGTCAGGAAGAAGCACATCCCCCTGAAGGTCAGGAACTCATTCAAACCGGACGAGAACGGGACCCTCATCTCCCAGTTCAGGAAGCCCAAGAACGAGCTCCTCAGATCCGTTGCGGCCAAGACCGACCTGTCCATCATCAGCATCAGTTCGCCCGAGGTGGCATACCGCCCCGACATCGTCACGAGGATCCTCTCGAAGATCTCCGAGAATGAGGATGCGATATATTCCATATCGACCACCCTCTCCACCGTCGCGATTCTCATCCACAACAACGACGTGAAGAACACCCTGAAGAAACTGGACGACCTCGATGCGGACGAGATCGAGAAGATCGACGTCACCGCCGACGTGGCCCTGATCTGCTGCGTGGGCGACAGTCTGCTCACGACCTGCGGCGTATCCGGAGACATATTCGGTGCGGTGAAGGAGGCGAAGGCCAATGTGCAGATGATCAGTGAGGGCGCATCGGCGGTCTCGCTCAACTTCGTGGTCCCCATGGCCCACGTGATAGACACGATAAAGATACTCCACAGGAAGTTCGTGGAGGATGACAAGGAGGTTCCCCAATGACCATGAGAGATTTCGACAGCAAAGACGGAAAGATGCTGTTCGCGGGAATGAACGTCGAAGACATCGCGAAAGAATTCGGCACCCCCTGCTACGTCATAGACGAGCAGAGGATCAGAGAGAACTACCGCAGGGTGTACGGCGCATTCTCCAGGTATATGGAGACGGAGGTGCACTTCGCCTGCAAATCGAATTCCAACCTCGCGGTCCTCAGGATCCTCCAGCAGGAAGGCGCCGGGATCGACGCCGTCTCGATCGGAGAGGTGAAGACCTGCCTGAAGGCCGGTTTCGCTCCCGAGAAGATCATCTACACGGGAGTGTTCGTTAGCGAAAGCGAACTCAGGGAGGTCGCCGAGACGGGGGTCATGATCAATCTCGACTCCGTTTCCGAGATGGAGAAACTCGCCCGCATCAAACCCGGTGCGGACGTATCGTTCAGGATCACGCCAGGTGTCGGATCCGGACACGGAGATAAGGTCATCACAGGAAACAAAGGCGCCAAGTTCGGAATCCCCAAGGAACAGGTCGTGGAGACCTACCTGAGGGCGCAGGACCTGGGGCTCAACCCCGTCGGCATCCACGCCCACATCGGATCGGGCGGACAGCACGTGGAACCATTCATCGAGGAGGCGGAGGTCCTCTCCGAACTCATCAACCAGTTAGGCGAGGCGGGCATCGCCCTGAAATTCGTGGACATCGGAGGAGGCATAGGCGTTCCCTACAGGCCCAACGAGGACGAGATGGACGTGGAGGAGATGGCCTGCGAGGTCTGCGACGTGTTCGAGCAGAACACCGACGTCAGGAAGATCATCCTCGAACCCGGCAGATACATCGTCTGCGACGCATGCGTCCTGCTGACCGCCTGCAACGACGTGAAGGATGCGGGCACCAAGAAGTACGTCGGAGTCGATGCGGGATTCAACACCCTCATCAGACCCGCCATGTACGATTCCTACCACTACATACAGGACGGAAGCAGATTCGGCAAGGCCTGCACTGCGAAATACGACATCGCGGGGCCCATCTGCGAATCCGGGGACTACCTCGGACACGACAGGGTCCTCCCCGATGTCGAGGAAGGCGACATCATGGTCGTCTACAACGCCGGTGCCTACGGATTCACCATGAGCAGCAACTACAACTCCCGCCCCCTCTGTGCCGAAGTCCTCGTGAACGACGGCAGGGCGGAACTCGTCCGCGAGAGGGAACAGGTGGAGGAGCAGTGGAGACACCAGATAATCCCGAAGAGGCTGCAGTGAGATGAAGTTCTGGAAATACCACGGGATCGGCAACGATTTCATCGTCATCGACGGCGCGGACGGGTCCGTACAGGTGGATCCCGGGTGGTGCAGGAAGGCATGCGACCGCCACTTCGGCATCGGGGCCGACGGAGTCCTCTACATCCTGCCCGGACAGGGCACGGACATAACCATGAGGATCATCAACGCCGACGGAACCGAGGCGGAGATGTGCGGCAACGGCATCCGCTGTGTCGCAAAACACGCCAGGGACACCGGGATCGTCGGCAGGGACGAATTCACGATCATGACAGGCAGAGGGATCCTCAAGGCGAACGTAAGAAAGGATCCCGAAAACCCCCGCATATCCTATGTGCGCATAGATATGGGCGCACCCATCCTCGATGCGAGGACGGTCCCCGTCGACTGCGACGGAAGATTCCTGGATCAGCCTTTCGAGGCCGAAGGCGTGAAATTCCGTGCCAATGCAGTCTCCATGGGCAACCCCCACTTCATAACATTCGACGATATCGGCGAAGAGAACGTCAGGAAACTCGGTCCGATACTGGAAAAACATCCTTTCTTCCCCAGAAAGACCAACGTCGAATTCGCGCAGGTGAAGGATGGGAAGATCTACATCACCGTCTACGAGAGAGGGGCCGCGTGGACCCTCGCCTGCGGTACGGGCGCATGCGCCACCACCGTGGCGGCGGCCCTCGGCGGACGCGTACCCTTCGGTACCCCCGTCGACGTGCACCTCCCGGGAGGATGGCTCAAAATCACCGTCGACAGAGATCTCGGATACGTCCTTATGGAAGGACCGGCCGAACTCGTGTACACGGGCGAAACAGATTAACTAAGGTGATTCAAATGCCGATGAAATACAAGCAGGCGGAAAGACTCCAGAAACTCCCTCCTTACCTCTTCGTAAGGCTCGAGCAGCTGGCTGCCCAGAAGAAGGCCGAGGGCGTCAAGATGATCGATTTCGGGATCGGAGACCCCGACCTCCCCTGTCCCGGCGAGATTGTCAGGGCCATGAAGAAGGCGGCAGACGTCAACGAGAACCAGAAATACTCCTCCTCCAAAGGCGAAAAGGATCTCAGGGAGGCTGTCGCCGAGTACTACAAGAAGAGGTTCAATGTCAGGATCAACCCCGACACCGAGGTCTGCATCACGATCGGATCGAAAGAGGGGATCTACAACATCGCACAGGCGTTCGTCAACGACGGCGAGAAGATCATCGCCCCCAACCCGGGATATCCGGTCTACTCGGGAGCCGGCAGCATCTTCAACAACGCAGTGTGCGACAAGATCACTCTGAAGAAGGAGAACGGATGGCTCCTCGACACCAAGGACTGCCCCACAGACGCCAAGATGATGTACATCAACTACCCCAACAACCCCACCGGGGCCGTTGCCGACCTTGATTACGTCAAGAGCGTATACAAATGGGCCAGAAAGAACAAGACCATCCTCTCCTACGACAACGCATACTGCGAGATGACCTACGACGGTTACAGGGCCCCGTCCGTACTGCAGGCCGGAAAGGACGCCATCGAGTTCATGTCCTTCTCCAAGACATTCTGCATGACCGGATTCAGACTCGGATTCGCCGTCGGAAACGACGAACTCGTAGGTGGACTCGCCAAATGCAAAGGTCAGATCGACTCCGGGGCGCCCATCTTCATCCAGAAGGCAGCCATCACCGCCCTGAACATGTACAACGACGGCGGATACCTCAAGGAGGCCGCCCAGAAGAACCTGGATGAATTCGGCGAGAGGAGGAAGGTCCTCGTCGAGGGTCTGAGGGACCTCGGATACGAGTGCGACATGCCCAAGGGAACCTTCTATGTATGGTTCGACTGCGGCAAGACCTCCATGGAGTTCACCCAGGAGATGATCAACAAGGGAGTCATCGTCACCCCCGGCACCGGATTCGGCGGAGCCTGTGAAGGATACATCAGGATGGCCGTCACCAAACCCGTCGACCAGATCCAGGAAGCCCTCAGAAAAATGGGAAAGAAAAACGACTGAAGAGACTTGTTCTGAAACATTTTCCCGGCGGCCCGGATTTTCAGGGGCCGCCGGAGTCTTCTGATTCAAATCAAATGTATTTTGACCCGGATCCTCCCGGTTTTTCAGATTCTGTCGGACAGCCGGTCCGAAAAACCCATACGGTCCTTCTCTTGGATCTCTTGACCGGCGGATACAGGAACGGCGGACTCCCGACTATCGCCGTTATGACGCCGACGGGAATGCCAGTCAAACCGACAACCCTTCCGATGCAGATTAATCTTGGATCGATTTCCAAACCAATTGATTTAAAATCAATTTCCAGGGAGCGGAACCGTCAGCCGAATCCTCGGACCGGAAGCCGGGACCCCACATGTGCCAGCATCTGTAAAAACAACTCCGCAGGAGGATACACCGCAGAAATAAAAACGGGCCCGAAGGCCCAGAATGGATTTTCAGAGATTGTTCCCGAACTTCTGCTTGGAATGTTCCAGAGCCACGATAACAGGAAGTGGATCCTTGAGAAGGAATGTCTCAAGAGCTCCTCCGCCGGTGCTCACGTAGGACATGGAGTCGGCAAGATCGAACTTCTCCGCCGCGGCAGAAGTGTGTCCCCCTCCCAGCACGGAGAGCCCCTTGCTGGCGACCATGGCGGACATGACAGCCTTCGTTCCGATCTCGAAACCGGACTTCTCGAACATCCCCGCAGGACCGCTCATAAAGCTGGTCTTGGACTGCTCGATAACCTTTCTGAACACCTCTATGGATTTGTCTCCGATGTCCAACGCAGCTCCTGCATTGGCCATGTCCCCGGTAAGTACGGAGCGCCTCTGTCCGTCCTTCTCTACGGCGACATCGAGGGGCAGGAGGATCCTCTGACCGTATTTCGCCATAACTTCCTGCGCATTCCTGAAGTTCTCCTCGGTCAGTTCATCGGCGAGAGGCACCTTGGATGCCTCCCCGATGTCCACGCCCCTCGCCATGAGGAATGCGTTGCCTGCGAGACCGACGACGATGACGGTGTCGGCGGTGTTGTTGCCGAGCACCCTTTCGATCATATGGGGAATGTCTCCGAACTTGGCCCCTCCGAGGATGAACACGGACGGGCGCCTGGGATTGTTGAAAATGGTCCTCAGGGCATACATCTCTTTGGCCATGAGCCTCCCAGATGCCGAAGGCAGAATGTCCTCGAATCCGACGAGGGAACACTGGGACCTGTGGGCGGCGCCGAATGCGTCGCAGACATAGCAGTCGAAGAGAGGTGCAAGGGCGGAGACAATCTCCCCCTTGGCGTGCTCCTCCATAGGCTTCGACACACTCTCGGAGTCGATGGCGCGGACGTTGCCGAGAAGGAGGACCTCCCCCTCCCCGACTTCGGAGATGGCCTTCTTCGCCTCATCTCCGAGGACGTCGTCGACGTACTTCACGGGAGCGTTGAGATTCTTCGAGAGCAGTACTGCGTGCTGGGAAAGGTCGGTGAAATCCCATTTGCCCTTCCTGCTCTGATGTGCCAGTATGACGACTTTCGCTTTCTTCCCCATGAGTTCCCTGACCGTGGGGACGACGGCGCGGATTCTGGAATCGTTGATGATCTTCAGGGTCTTCTTGTCCATAGGACAGTTGATGTCGACCCTGAGGAGGACTCTCTTCCCCCTGTAATTCATGTCGCCGAGGGTGTTGAATGTGTCCATCTTCCTCCCTCAGTGGTCGATGCCGAGGGCCCTGTTGGTCTTGGCGACGGATTCGGGCCCCTCCATGAGCTTGCACATGGACCTGATGCAGTCCACGTTCTCGGGGATGACGTCGGCCTCCTGGTGGACGGCCTGATAGTAGTAGAGGGTGTCTCCGACGACCTTCACGCCGTCGGACCAGACACAGATCTCGTACATATCGGACCTGTCGCGCCCGAGTTCCCTGGCCAGTTCCATAATCTGGTTGGTGCTCTTGATGCCGTCTTTGGAGGAGACGAGCCTCACGCGGGGGGCCTTGGCGAAAAGACCCAGAACCTCCTCGGTGGAGACCTCCTTCCCGAGTTTCACGACGACCGCCTGAATGTGCATCAGTGTGGTGGATGCCTTGATGGCCATGGTGGTGATGTCGATCCACGGGAGGACCGATTTCACATCGACGCCGTGATGGGTGGGCAGGGATACGGAGGGCTCGAGGCCGTTGACGGGTCCGCCCTTGCTGTCCCCGGGATCGGCCGCACGCCTGACGATGGTGACGTAGGCGTTCTGGATCTTGTACTCCCTGTCGAGGAGGGAGAGGGTCCTGAGGAGACCGGTGGTGTTGCAGCTCACGACACGGGAGAACTGCATTCCCCAGGAGTCCTTGTAATTCGCAGTGGAATTGAAGGAGACCCCGGTGAGTCCGTGCTCCTCCCCTCCCTGGAAGATGGCCTTCTTCCCGGCCTTCTGGTACTTCTCCTTGTACTCGGGACCGACGTTCCCGGGGGTGCAGTCGACGATCAGATCGGCCTCGGCGATCATGTCGTCCACGGTCCCGGCGACGGGGATCCCGGCCTTCTCGAAGGCGGGAATGCTCTCTGCTGGCACATATATGGGGAATCCCGCGGCGGCCGCCGTCTTGGCCTCGAAGGTGGGCCTCGTCTTAGTGATCCCGATTACCTCCATGTCATCCTGTTTACTGACTGCGGTGGCCACCCTTTTGCCGATGGTTCCGTACCCGTTGACTCCGACCTTTATCTTCGCCATGTAAAATTCACTGGGATGCGATAGGCTCCACTCATATAATAGTGATTTCGGTCGCATATACCGTAAAGACCGTTCCGCACCCGCACGGCAGAAGACCCGCTTCCCGTCCATCAGACAGGCCTTCAGATGTAACCGCATATGTGCCAGAGATACGGAGCGTATTGCAGGGGACGGTACTTCGGAAGTCTTTCGGCCCGTCCTTCCGGACCGAGCACTTATTATTACACGCACGCATATCCGCCTGAAAGAGGTCAAACCATGAAAGGCTCTGAAGCACTGCTCAGGATGCTCGAGGACAGGGGAGTGAAGAATATATTCGGATACCCCGGAGCTACCGTCATTCCGATCTACGACGAATTCCTCGAGTCCGACGTAAGGCATATCCTCGTCAGGCATGAACAGTGTGCGGCCCACATGGCCGACGGTTTCGCAAGGGCCACCGGCAAACCCGGGGTGTGTCTCGCCACATCCGGCCCGGGAACCACGAACCTCGTCACCGGCATCGCCACCGCATACGCCGACTCCGTCCCCATGATTGCCCTCACGGGACAGGTCGGGACCGGATTCCTGGGCGCCGAGGCATTCCAGGAGGTTGACTCGTACAGCCTCATGATGCCCGTCACCAAGCACAACTTCAGGGTTCTCGACCCCGAAAGGCTTCCCCATGCCATCTACGAAGGATGGGAGATCTGCCAGATGGGAAGGCCGGGACCCGTCCACATCGACATGCCCGTCGACCAGATCAACTCCGACATCGACTCCGACCTCCTGACAAAGAAATGGGGTGTCAAGATGCCCACCGAGGACATCTCCGGCATAAGGGATGCGGCGGACCTCATCAGGAACGCCGAGAGACCCATCATGCTCGTCGGAGGCGGCGTCATCGGAGCGAATGCGTCCGAGGAGATCAGGAGACTCGCGGAATTCACCAACATGCCGGTAACGACCACCCTCATGTCCCTCGGGGCGATCCCGTCCGACCACCCGCTCAACATGGGTCCGCTGGGCATGCACGGGAGGATGGGTGCTCTCGACGCATTCCAGTCCGCGGATCTGATCCTGGCCATCGGGACGAAGTTCTCCGACAGGACCTATAACCCCCACACCATGCCCGCAGAAGGCTGCAGGGTCATACAGATCGACATAGACGCCACCCAGTTCGGCAAATCGAAGAGACCCAGCGTCAACATTCAGTGCGATGCGAAGAAGGGTGCGTCCCTCCTTCTCGAGGCACTCAAAGGATACAAGGACGTCCACTCGGAATGGGACCAGAGATATACGAAACTCAGGAAGATATGCCAGTGCGACTCCGCCTACGACGCCGACCCGATCCTTCCGCAGAGGGTAATGAAGGAGATCAACTCCTTCCTGGACGGCGATGTCATCGTCACCACCGACGTCGGACAGAACCAGATGTGGGCCATGCACTGCCTCAACATCAGGAGACCGAGGCAGTTCATCACTTCCGGTTCCTTCGGAACGATGGGATTCGGACTTCCCGCCGCAATGGGCGCAAAGGTCGCCAAACCGGATTCGAAGGTCCTCTCGATCGTCGGAGACGGCGGTCTGCAGATGGTCATACAGGAACTCGCAACATCCGTCGCCGAGGACATTCCCGTCACCATCGTCCTTCTGGATAACGGATGGCTCGGAATGGTCAGGCAGTGGCAGAAGCTGTTCTGGGACAAGAGGTACAGCGGCACCAAACTGAACGCCGACCCCGACTTCGTCAAGATTGCCGAGAGTTACGGCGCATGGGGCATACATGTCGACAAGGCATCCGAGATACACGAAGCCCTCGAGAGGGCCATGAACTCGGATACCACCTGTATAGTCGACATCAGGACCGACCCCGAGGAGGACATAACCCCCATGGTGCTGGCGGACCCGAAGGTCCCCATCGTCAAGGGGAGATGCCCCTACAGGGTGTGAACCTGCATACCGTTCAGAGCAGGAACATTACCGAGAATGCTGCTGCGGCCACAATTGCGATGGCCGAATACACTATTGCAGATTCCTTTACATCTCTGTCTACAGTCATGATTGAAATACGCCGTTGTACGCTATTTGAATATGATTCCGAACGGTCCCCGAATACGGAAAAGACTGCATCCAGATGCGCCCGACCGTTTGATATTTTATAATTGTCGGAGATATTGGATACGATTAGCATGAAAGGCTCAAGGGCACTTCTCAAAATGCTTGAGGACAGAGACGTCGAGACGATGTTCGGATATCCCGGAGGGGCAGTCATCCCCATCTACGATGAGATCAGGGAATCCTCCATCAGGCATGTGCTCGTAAGGCACGAGCAATGCGCAGCCCACTCCGCCGACGGATTCGCCCGCGCCAGCGGAAAAACCGGCGTGTGCCTTGCCACCTCAGGTCCCGGAGCCACCAACCTCGTCACTGGAATCGCCACTGCCTATGCGGACAGCATCCCGATGCTGGCACTTACGGGACAGGTCGGCTCCAAGGTCCTCGGTTCCGAGGCGTTCCAGGAAGTCGATGCGTACAGCCTCATGATGTCCGTCACCAAACACAACTTCCGTGTCACCGATGTCAGGAGGCTTCCCCACGCCATCGACGAAGCATGGAGGATGGCGGCCTCCGGCCGCCCGGGACCCGTCCACGTGGACCTTCCCGTCGACCAGATGAACGCGGATATCGATGCCGCCATGACGGAACAGCACTACGGCATCAAGGAACCGTGGGAGGATGTCTCCGGAATACCTGCGGCGGTAAAACTGATAAAGGAATCTCTCAGACCCATCATATTCGCAGGAGGAGGGGCCATCGGATCCGGAGCCTCCGACGAAGTACAGAAACTGTCCCGGATGATCGGCGCCCCCGTCGTAACCCCCCTCATGGGTATCGGCATCACCCCGTCCTCGGACCCCATGAACATGGGTGCCCTCGGCATGCACGGAAGGATGTGCGCCATGGAGGCCTTCCAGAACTCCGACCTCATCATCGCCGTCGGGACCAAATTCTCCGACAGAACCTATTCGGCCCACACGGAACCCGACAAAAAATGCAGGGTCATCCAGATAGACATCGATGCGACACAGTTCGGAAAATCCAACAGGTCGTCCGTGGACATCAAATGCGATGCGAAGAAGGCGCTCGGACTCCTGACGGACGCCCTCGGAGGGGAAGTGAAACATGATCCGTGGGTCAGGCAGGCCAAGGTGTGGAAGGAGAAGTGCTGCTGCAACTACGATTACTACACATCGCCTATAGTGCCGCAGAAGGTCATGAAGGAACTGAACTCGTTCTTCGACAAGGATACCATCATCACCACCGATGTCGGACAGAACCAGATGTGGGCCATGCATTTCCTCGACGTGAAAAGACCCAGGCAGTTCATTTCGTCCGGTTCCTTCGGTACGATGGGATTCGGACTTCCATCCGCCATAGGCGCCAAGGCGGCGAGACCGGACTGCAAGGTGGCGACCGTCGTCGGAGACGGAGGTCTCCAGATGGTCGTACAGGAACTCGCCACATCCGTCGCCGAGAAACTGCCCGTCGTTGTGGTCCTCCTGAACAACGGGTGGCTCGGGATGGTCAGACAGTGGCAGAAGCTGTTCTGGGACAGGAGATACTCTGAGACCGAACTCGGGGACGACCCCGATTTCTGCATGATCGCACAGGCGTACAAGGCGAAGGGAATACACGTCGAAAGGGCCGGAGAGGTCCACGATGCCCTCAAGGAGGCATTCGACTGCGGCGAGACCTGCATCGTCGACATCAGGTGCGACCCCGAAGAGGACATCCTCCCAATGCTCCCGCCCAATCCCGACATCGCACCCATCAAAGGCAGATGCAAATTCTGAAGACGGGGATTTTTCCCATCTGGGTCATTCCCCTGCGAACCGCTTCCGAGCGGCACTGTTCCGGAATGAGGAGGCCGGGGATTCCGAGATTCGATCTGCTGTGAAACATGGGAATCCGCCGTTCCCGCACAGCATTCCGGAGACACCAGTCCCCAGACCACCTGATAAGTTACTTATAAATCATAGATATAGCAACATTCAGAGGTTATGATCATGGACACTAAGATCTACCATGATGAGGACGCAGATCTCAACGTTCTCAAAGGAAAGAAAGTCACTGTTCTCGGATACGGCGCACAGGGCCGTGCACAGGCCCTCTGCTTCCGCGACTCCGGACTCGATGTCACCGTCGGAGTCAGGGAGAACGGACCCTCCTGGAAGAAAGCGAAGGAAGACGGCGGAATGACCGTCACCACCATGGACAAGGCTGTCAAGGACGCCGATGTCGTCCTTATGCTCCTTCCCGACGAAACCCAGCCCGACATCTACAAGGAATTCGTCGAGCCCAACCTGAAGAAGGGTGCCGCACTCGATTTCGCCCACGGTTTCGCCATCACCTACAAGCTCATCGTCCCCCCGAAGGACGTCGACGTCATTATGATGGCCCCCAAGGCCCCCGGAGACGCCGAGAGGCAGCAGTTCGTCGAGGGATTCGGAGTTCCCGCCCTCATCGCCGTCCACCAGGACGCCACCGGAAACGCAAAGAAGATCGCCCTCGCACTTGCGAAGGGACTCGGATCCACCCGCGCCGGAACCTTCGAGGTCGACAACTTCGATTACGAGACCAAATCCGACCTCTTCGGCGAGCAGGCCGTCGAGTGCGGAGGACTCTCCAAGCTGATCGAGACCGGATTCCAGACCCTCGTGGACCAGGGATTCCCCCCGATCGTCGCATACTTCGAGTGCTGCCACGAGAACAAGCTCATCATCGACCTGGTCACCCAGGGCGGAATGGCCTACATGTGGAACGTCTGCTCCAACACCGCCAAATACGGCGGTCTGACCCGCAGGGACAAGGTCATCAACAAGGACTCCGTCGACGGAATGAAGGAGATCTACAGACAGATCGACTCCGGCGAATTCAAGACCGAGTGGAGACAGGAATGGGCCAACGGCCTCAAGAACCTGCACGCCATGATGGACGACGAGTCCAAGCTCCAGCTGGAGAAGACCGGTGCCGAAGTCAGGGCACTGTTCCAGCGCAAAGCAAACTGAAACGTAAACCACAAGGGACCGGATCGCATGCTCGGACTGCTGATAAGGACGAGGAGCGGGGATTATCCCGCAGAGCTCGATGAGAGCGATATCAGCAGCGCGATCTGGTTCCTTTCCTCGCCCGAATTTTCTGCGGAGACGAATCAGATCTCCGGCCTCTACTATTTCGGACTGCCGCTGGATCCTCTCATACAGGGTGAAAGGAAAACTGTGTTCGATGCGGGAGACATATGCTGGTGGCCCGAAACCGCCGCAATGGTGATATTCTACGGTCCTACCCCTCTAAGCGGAGAGGACGGAAAACCCGTATGGAAATTCCCCCTGATCAAGATCGGAAGACTCACTGGAGACTTCTCGGACATGGACGGTACGGGCGACAGACAGAGAATCGCCCTCATCCAGAAAGTCTGAGGAAGACCGTTTGTTCATTCCTCGAATCCTGTGCCGGAACAGAACGGACACGTCTGTTCCCAGGGATCGCTGACAAATCTCCTTCCGCACCTTCCGCAGAGGTAGAAACGGAAATCATCCGCTTTCCATCCGGACGATCCGCAGAATGAACAGGACTGTTCCCACCCGTCCGAGAGATATGTCCTTCCGCATTGGCTGCATTTCATGAAAAAGACCTTGTCGGTCTCCCACCCGTGGGCGCCGCAGTGCGGGCAGTAAGCATTCCACTCGTCGGATATGAAGACGTGGGCGCAACTGCTGCATTTGTAGAAACGTACCAATGTGTATCCCTTGGAGGCGGGAATACTTTCTGATTTATAGAATTGCGCCTGAGACGGAAAACCTTACAAAAAAACACATCTGGCACATGACGGAAACAAAACAAAAACGGGGCGGGGCGAACGCTCCCCGCCCTTCGGAACCACCAGCGGACCATTACACCGCAGGACTGTTCCGAACGCGCCGTCTCTCAACGAGATCCGAAGACGGATAACGAAGGTTTCCGCTGCCGAACGTACTCCCCGACGCGCTGGAGGTATCATCCCACACTACATATTTAATACAACGGTCACCGCCGCGGAAGATGCGGTTCCGCATGTTCCGGACCTGCTGGATTACACTATCGTAATCTCGTGCGGGAAGTCCGTGAGCCTCTCGCATCCACTATCGGTGATAAGCACGGTATCCTCTATTCTGATGCCCCCGATTCCGGGGAGGTACACACCGGGTTCCGCCGAAACGATGTTGCCCGCAGACAGCACCTGTTCCGATTTCGGACTTACGCTGATGGACTGGTGGACATCCATGCCGATGCCGTGCCCGAACGAGTGGATGAATTTTCCCTTGAACTCCGAGGCATCTATGACCGCCCTGGCCGCCAGATCCGCATCCTTGGCCATGGCTCCGGCCCTGTATGAGTCTATACCTGCCTGCTGGGCCTCCTTCACGACCTCGTAGGCCCTTTCCATGATCTCGGGCGGTTTCCCGAGGAACAGCGTCCGGGTCATATCAGAACAGTATCCTCCCCATTTGCAGCCGAAATCGAACAGGGCGGCGTCCCCCTTCTCCAGCCTGCGGTCCGCCGGAGTGTAATGCGGCATACTGGAGTTCGGCCCGAAGGCGGCAATGGTGTCGAAGGCAAGGCCCCTTCCTCCGAGCTCCTGCATTCTGATCTCCATCCTCGTTGCGACCTCGGTCTCGGTGACACCTTCGGACAGATAATCCGGAAGTTCCTTCGCCACGGCGGAGGATATGGCGCATGCCTTTCTGATCGCATCGATCTCCCTCTCGTCCTTCACTGCGACTGTATCGGCCACGGCTTTTCTGACGTCGAGGACCTCGTATTCATAGCCCGTGAGCCTCTTTATCCCCATAACGGTGCTGTACGGAACGGAATCGACGTTGAAGCCGACCTTCTTACAGTCTTTCAAATCCTCTTTGAATATCGATTCGAGGTCGGCCCTGCTGCGGAACACCTTCACTTCGCCGTTCCCGGTACGGGCGGATTCCTCCTCGAGGACGTTCACGATGACATCCTGTGTCCCATCCTTCTTCACAACGATGTAACAGTCCTCGAATACCCCTCCGGAGGGCTCCAGAAGATACCTGTATGTGGAATCCAGAAAATTCTCCCCTCCGTTTGCGATGACTATCGCATCCGCGTCGGGCGCATTCGCCATAAGCCTCTCCGCTCTGCTTTCCATGTTTCCGTGTATCGGCTGGAAGTAGTTAAGGGTGCATACCGGGAAACACAGATACAAACAGGAGATAATCTGTCGGAACTCCGCGCCGTTTCCGTATATCGCCTGAAGTACATTCTGCCTACGGACAATGTGCCAGACCTGAAATACAAAATGTGATAACGAAAACCGTTCACATTACATGCAGTACGATTCTTTATCAATGCGCAGATACATCGGCAAAGCATGAAGCAGATAAACACCGGAGGAATGTCTTTCCGGGATATCCGGAAGGATGACAAGTACTATGTCGACAAATCCCTCCTCATCAAGGACATCCTGGACTGCGACGACCGCGGAGTCTATCTGTTCACAAGACCCAGAAGGTTCGGGAAGACCACCAACCTCTCCATGCTGGACGCATTCTTCAACATGGAATACAAGGGTAACGATTGGTTCGACGGTTTGGAAATCTCCGAATATCCCGAGTACGGGGAATACAAGAATGCTTTCCCTGTGATCCATATCGACCTCGGTCTGTCCAAATCCAATAACTACGACTCTTTTGTCAGCAACTTCCGTATCGCCATAGGGGATTGTTTCAGATCCCACAGGTATCTTCTGGATTCGCCGGAACTCTCTCCGGCGGTCAGGGATCTTTTCGAATCATTCGGAAGAAACAACACTCCTGCGGATTCGATGAAGGGAGCTCTCAGATTCCTTTCCGAAGCCCTGACGGAGTATCACGGAAAGCCTCCCGTGATACTCATCGACGAATACGACCGGGCCGTATCCGATGCGTTCGGAACGGAGTCCCACAGGCCCATGATGGATTTCCTTTCGGAATTCATGTA
>CAVIJO010000002.1:0-135597 GCA_963643445.1 Candidatus Methanomethylophilaceae archaeon | reverse complement strand
GACGGGAAGGACATTCCTCTACGGCATCTCCTTCAACTCGAAGAAAGCCACAGTGCTCTTCGAAGAAACCAGACTGTGATCCTATCTGTTTTCGGCTTAACACATATGCCGGATGGCCCGCGTTGCTGCGGATTCAATTTTGGATACTGTCGCATCGGATCACTTCTGCGAAATTACGAAGGGCGCCGCCCGGGCGTTTTCAATGTGCCAGCAGCGGAAAATCAGTATTGGGGGAAAGCAATCCAATCCGGGAATCCGGTTCGAAAAGAGATAAAAGGGTTTTATAGTGCGAATCAATCCTCCGAACGGTGCCACTGTGGCTCAGCGGTGGAGCGACGGTTTCGTAAACCGTTGGTCGGGGGTTCGATTCCCTCCAGTGGCTCCATTCATGACTCACTCGCAGTCGAAGTTCCTCTGCAGAGTGTTGGGCCTGAGCAGATCCCCTTCTTTGACCAGGTACTGGTTGACTATCTTGATGGCGCAGACGTCGCCGCACATGGAGCAGCCGTCCTGTTTCTCGGTGCAGCCCCTCTGCCTGTATTCCTTCGCCTTGTCCGAGTCGAGGCACACGTCGTACATGGTGTCCCAGTCGAGGACCTTTCTGGCCTTCGCCATCCTGTCGTCCCTGTCTTTCCCGATTCCCCTGCTGAGGTCGGCCGCATGCGCTGCGATCTTCGAGGCGATCACGCCTTCCTTCACGTCGTCCTCGTCCGGGAGGGAGAGATGCTCTGCCGGGGTGACATAGCAGAGGAAGTCCGCCCCGTTCTGCGCCGCGATCGCCCCGCCGATGGCGGAGGTGATGTGGTCGTATCCCGGTGCGATGTCCGTGACGAGGGGCCCGAGCACATAGAAAGGCGCCCCGCGGCACAGCTGCTTCTCCAGTTTCATGTTGGCGGCGATCTGATCCATGGACATGTGTCCGGGGCCTTCCACCATGGCCTGCACGCCCGCCTCGCGGGCCCTCTTGACCAGATGTCCCAGCACCATCATTTCGGAGATCTGCGCTTGATCCGAGGCGTCGTTTATGCACCCGGGTCTGAACCCGTCCCCGAGGGACAGGGTGAACTCGTATTTCCTCGCAAGGTCCAGAAGAACGTCGAAATCCTTGTACAGGGGGTTTTCGCAGTCGTTGTGGAGGATCCATGCGGTCAGGAAGGATCCTCCCCTGGAGACCACGTCCATGAGGCGGTCCGCCTTCCTAATCCACTGGACCGTCTCTCTGGTGATCCCGCAGTGAACGGTCATGAAATCCATGCCGTCCTTCGCATGCTTTTCGATTCCGGAGAAGATGTCGTCCTCAGTCATCTCCACCACCGCATTCTTCCTGGCGGCGGTGAGGCCCGTTTCGTAGATGGGGACCGAACCCATCATGACGGGACAGCGGGACAGGAGCCTCTTCCTGATGGCGTCGATGTCGCCGCCGGTGCTGAGGTCCATGACCGCATCGGCGCCGTATTTCACCGCGATGTCCATCTTGCGGATCTCGGGTTCGATGTCGGGCATATCCCTAGACGTCCCGATGTTGGCGTTGATCTTGACGGTGAGTCCCTCTCCGATGGCGGCGGGTATGGGGTCGTGGGCGGGGTTGCAGGGAGCGACGATGTGCCCGGACGCTATCCCGTCGAGGATGAATCTTTCCGTGACGCCTTCGCGTTCCGCGATCTTCTTGATCCTGTGGCTCGCGGACCCTCTCGCGGCCTCTTCCATGATCGTGCTCATTTTCTATCGTCCGAGTATCGGCCGTATCCTATATCAGATTTTACCGTCTGGGTCATTTCGGATTGTATATCCGGCCAATTCCTTTTTATTGCGTACGCGTGCGCGCGTATATTATATAATATAAGGGCCTACTCCGCCCAATCAAAGCAAAGAGATGCACGGCAATGGGACAATCAGACGACATCAGGAACGGGGAGGTCTACGACGAGAACTCCATCAAGGCCCTGAAGGGCCTGGAGGCCGTCAGGGTCAGACCCGGAATGTACATTGGAAGCACCGACACGAGGGGACTCCACCATCTCGTGTACGAGGTGGTAGACAACTCAATCGATGAGGTCATGGCGGGCTATGCCACCAAGATCGACGTCACCGTCAACCCCGACGGATCCGTCTCCGTTGCAGACGACGGAAGGGGTATCCCGGTGGGGATCGTGCCCGAGGAGGGCAAATCCGGACTCGAGGTCTGCCTCACCGACCTCCACGCCGGAGGCAAGTTCGACCAGAACGCCTACAAGGTCTCCGGAGGTCTGCATGGTGTCGGAGTATCCGTCGTGAATGCCCTGTCCACCTGGATGACCGCCATCGTCAAGAGGGACGGGCACGTCCACAGGCAGTCCTACAAGACCGGCATACCCGACGGCCCCGTCGAGATCATCGGGGACACGAACGAGACCGGTACGACCATCACATTCCTTCCGGACCCCACCATGTTCGAGACCGTCGACTTCGATTTCGACACCCTGCAGAACAGGTTCAGGAACCAGGCGTTCCTGAACACCAAGGTCACCATCAACTTCGAGGACAGGAGGGCCGACAAGAAGGAGGTCTACCACTACGACGGAGGAGTCTCCGCGTTCGTCTCCTTCCTCAACAGGGCCAAGACCCCCATCCACCCCGCACCCATCTGCATCGGCGGCGAATACCATGAGAAGGACGCGGAGGGCAGGGACAGGGTCGTCATCGTCGACATCGCCATGCAGTACACCGACGGATACAACGAATCCGTCGATTCCTTCGTGAACACCGTCTCCACCCCCGACGGCGGAACCCATATGACCGGGTTCAGGACGTCCCTCACCAAATCGCTCAACGATTACGGGAAGGAGAACAACCTCCTGAAGGACATCGCCCTCGAGGGTACCGATGTCCGCGAGGGCCTCACCGCCATCATCAGTATCAAGATGGCCGACCCGCAGTTCGAGTCCCAGACCAAGGAGAAGCTCGGGAGCAGCATCGCGCAGACCGCCGTCACTTCCATCATGGGCGACAAGTTCAGGGAATACCTGGATGAGCACCCCCAGGTGGCGCAGACCATCGTGAAGAAGGCCCAGTCCGCCTACGAGGGCCGCATGGCCGCCAAGAAGGCCAGGGACGCCACCAGGAGGAAATCCCTCCTCGAGAGCACCTCCCTGCCCGGAAAGCTCGCCGACTGCTCCGAGAAGGACCCCTCCAAGTGCGAGATCTTCATCGTCGAGGGAGAATCCGCAGGAGGATCCGCGAAGATGGGCAGGGACCGTGCGTTCCAGGCGATTCTGCCCATCAGGGGTAAGATTCTGAACGTCGAGAAGACCCGTCAGGACAAGCTTCTCGACCACGACGAGATCAGAAACCTCACCATTGCCATCGGCGGCGGGATAGGAAGGGACTTCGACGTCTCCAAGATAAGGTACCACAAGGTCGTCATCATGACCGATGCCGATGTGGACGGGGCCCACATCGCCACCCTTCTCCTGACCCTCTTCTACAGGCAGATGAGGCCCCTGGTGGAACAGGGGTACGTGTACCTCGCCATGCCTCCCCTCTACAGGGTCATGAAGGGAAAGACCCAGAGGTACTGCTACAACGATGCGGAACTCGCCAAGGCCGTCGCCGATATGGGCGGTGCCGAGGCCAAGCTCAACATCAGCAGGTACAAGGGTCTCGGAGAGATGAACCCGCAGCAGCTGTGGGAGACCACCATGGATCCCGAGCAGAGGTACATGAAACGCATCGAGATCGCCGATGCGATGCTCGCGGACCAGCTGTTCTCCACCCTCATGGGCGACGATGTCGAACCCAGGAGGGAATTTATCATCGAGCATGCGAACGAAGTGACCAACCTGGATGTGTGATAGCATGGAAGGAGAAGAGAGGATCATCAAGCAGACCGTCGAGAAGGAGATGGCACGCTCCTACATCGACTACTCCATGTCCGTCATCGTCAGCAGGGCACTGCCCGACGTCCGCGACGGACTCAAACCGGTTCACAGGAAGATCATGTTCGCCATGCACGAACTGAGTCTCACGTTCAACAGGCCCCACAAGAAGTCCGCCACCGTGGTCGGAGAGGTGCTCGGTAAGTACCACCCCCACGGAGACTCCGCAGCATACGAGGCCATGGTCCGTATGGGACAGCCCTTCTCCCTGAGGTATCCCCTCGTGGACGGACAGGGTAACTTCGGATCCGTGGACGGGGACCCTCCGGCAGCCATGCGTTACACCGAGGCCCGTCTCTCGAAGATGGCATCGGACCTTCTTTTGGACCTCGACAAGGATACCGTCGATTTCATGGACAACTTCGACGGCTCCCTCAGGGAGCCCACCGTCCTCCCGTCCAAATTCCCGAACCTCCTGGTGAACGGATCCGACGGTATCGCCGTCGGAATGGCCACCAAGATGCCTCCCCACAACCTCAGGGAGGTATGCGACGCCATCGTGTTCACCATCGACAATCCCGACGCCACCGTCGAGCAGCTCATGACCTTCGTGCAGGGACCCGACTTCCCCACCGGAGGCATAGTCAACGGAATATCCGGGATTGTGGAGGCCTACACCACCGGCAGGGGAAGGATCAAGGTAAGGTCCAAGACCCACGTGGAGGAAGGTAAGACCAAGGATTCCATCATCGTCGACGAGATTCCCTACCAGGTCAACAAGGCGGAGCTGGTCAAGAGCATCGCCGAACTGGTCAAGAACAAGTCGATCACCGGCATCACCGACCTCCGCGACGAGTCCGACAGGCGCGGTATGAGGATCGTCATCGAACTCCACAAGGACGCCATCGCCGACGTCGTCCTGGAGAACCTGATGAAGAAGACCCAGATGGAGGTGACCTACGGTATCATCAACCTCGCCCTGGTCAACAACAAACCCACCCTCCTGGGACTGAAGGACATCATCGGACACTATATCTTCCACAGGCGCTCCGTCGTCACCCGCAGGGTGAAGTTCGAACTGGGCGAGGCGGAGAAGAGGTTCCACATCCTGGACGGTCTGATAAAGGCCCTCAACATGCTCGATCAGACCATCGCACTCATCCGCGCATCCAAATCCGGGGCCGAGGCGAACGAGGGTCTGCAGAACCTCCTGGGTATAGACCAGGTGCAGGCGCAGGCCATCCTCGACATGAGGCTGCAGAAACTTACGGGCCTCGAGATCGACACCATCAGGAAGGAGTACGACGAACTCATCGTCACCATGAACGACCTGAAGGACATCCTCGCAAAGCCCGCCAGGGTCGACACCATCATCAAAGGC
The DNA here is from genome assembly GCA_963643445.1 of Candidatus Methanomethylophilaceae archaeon. Lineage (GTDB taxonomy): Archaea > Thermoplasmatota > Thermoplasmata > Methanomassiliicoccales > Methanomethylophilaceae > Methanomethylophilus. The sequence continues at coordinate 130,362 of CAVIJO010000002.1, read as the reverse complement.
GAACTGTCCCAGATGAAGGAGGCCTACGGCGACGACCGCAGGACCGTCATCTGCAAGCAGGCCATCGACGTGGACGCCGAGGACCTCATCCCGAGGGAGGACACCGTCTACACTCTCTCCGCGGACAACTATGTCAAGAGGATGCCCCTCAGGACCTACAGGCAGCAGTCCCGCGGCGGAGTGGGTATGAAGGGCATGGAGACCAAGGACCAGGATTACGTCAAGAACCTGTTCGTGGCCTCCTCGCACGATTATCTCATGTTCGTCACCAACACCGGAAGGATCCTCTGGCTCAAGGGATACAACGTCCCCGAAGGCAGCAGGACCGCCAAAGGGAAGCCGATCGTCAACATTCTCAGCGACCTGCAGGAGGGCGAGACGATCACCACCGTCATCCCGACCCCCGACTTCCCCGACGACAAGTATCTCGTGTTCTGTACCAGGAACGGCACCCTGAAGAAGACCCAGCTGAGCCAGTACGGCAACGTCAGGGTCAAGGGCATCAAGGCCATCAAGCTGGACGAGGGCGACGAGCTCGTGGAGGCCGCCAAGACCGACGGCACCGACGAGATCGTCCTCGCCACCAACGACGGTCAGGCCTGCAGGTTCAGCGAGACGGAGGTCCGCCCTATGGGAAGGGACACGAGGGGAGTGAGGGGAATGACCCTCGGAATGGAGAACTACGTGGTCTCCATGGCCGTCGTCAAGGCCGACGACCTCCTGCTCACGGTCACCGAGAAGGGAATGGGTAAGACCTCCGTAGTGAAGGACTACACCATCCACCACCGCGGTTCCAAGGGAGTGAAGACCATCAACCTCACGAGGAAGAGCGGATACGTGGTCTCCGTCCGTAAGGTCAACGAGGACGACGAGCTTATGCTCGTGTCCAACGCCGGCAAGATCATCCGCATCCAGGTGAAGTCCATCCGTCAGACCGGACGCGCCGCCCAGGGCGTCAAGGTCATGGAGCTGAAGGACGACGACCGCGTCTCCGCGGTCGAGCCCGTCAACCCCGACGGCGTCGGATCCGGGGAAGAGGAGATGCCCTACGGGGAGGAGACCAAGGAGTGAGGCGGACCGGGGCCCGGTATCCGGGCCTCCCCGCCGGGCCCCGAAGGTAAGTATAAAATAGGAATTCCGTTTAAGGGAATGATAAGCCGCCGTAGCTCAGTTGGGAGAGCGCGTGACTGAAGATCACGAGGTCGCTGGTTCGAACCCGGCTGGCGGCACCATCCTTTTTTCGGTAAATATGATTCATGACGTATCCGCTGCGCACGGACGATGTGCCAGCGGTTCCGTCCCGACATGAAGAAGGAAGATCCTTGGAAGAAGAAATCCTGAAGGACACAGTCCTCATAGACCTTAAGACCACCACCCTCACGCTGGGCGAGGTCATGTCCCGCATCGAGGGTTACAAACAGGATCCGCTCTACCGGAACTGCGAGATCTTCATGGACGGGGACCGCTATGCCATTGTGGCACGCCCGAGGCGGAAGAGATGACATACCAGTCCAAAGGCCGCAGGGGAAGGATCACCGTCGGCATCTACAATGCATATGACCCCAAGACGTTCAGGGAACCCCACAGACGCATCATCGCCCGCGCAGGCGACCTCGCCATGGCATTCAACATGAATCTGGCACTTTTCGGTTTCCCGATCCCGGAGGACCGCCGGACTCCCAGGGAGATCGCCGATTTCATAGCCGGGACCACCAGCATCGGAGCCCACGGAGACAACTTCGTACAGCTGGCCGATCTGGGCCGTTTTCAGACGTTCCCGTTCCCGGGGAAGGGATTCCCTCCCCAGCTGGGAAAGGTGGTCCTGACCACCTGCAGGCCCGATTAGAAGAAACTCCTGTCCACGTCCGCACTCACGGATCTGGTGGAATCGGGACAGAGCGTACTGCTGATATTCGGGATCGGACCCCACGGTACCCCGAAGGAGGTGCACGGCATGTCCGACTACGACTACGAGGTCACTGGCGGATGCTATTCGCTGGAGACATGTACCGCACTGGGTTCCGTCTGCGGAAAACTGGACGGAAGACTCAATCCCGACTGATTCAGTAGTGCTCGTAGAGGATCTTCTCGGGTGCGAAGTAGACTCCGTTCCCTTTCTCGACGCGTCCGACAATCTGTGCGTTGGAATTCTCTTTTGCGATGGCCTCGGCCTCGTCCTCGGGAGCGATGATGGAGAATCCCATTCCCATGTTGAACGTCTGATATGCTTCCTCGGTTCCGATGTTCCCGAGTTCCCTCAGGATCTCGAAGACGGGCTGGGGTTTGACGGGGTCGTCGATGACGTACTTCAGTCCCTTGGCCATCCTGAGGATGTTCCTGAGACCTCCCCCGGTGATGTCCACGAGTCCGTGTACCTCGTGTGCGGCGGTGATGCCGAGCACTTCCTTCACGTAGATCTCGGTGGGGGTGAGAAGCTCTTCCCCGATGCTCCGGGACAGCCCCGGGACGGAATCCGTCATTTTGATGCCGGCCGCTTCCACGACCTTCCTGGCGAGGGTGAGGCCGTTGGAGTGCACTCCCGAGGATTTCAGCGAGACGATGAGGTCTCCCTCGGCGCAGGTCTCTCCGGTGATGATCTTGTCTTTGTCTGCGACACCCATGCAGGTCCCGGAGAGGTCCAATCCATTGACGATCTCCGGCAGGACCGCGATTTCCCCTCCGACGATCTCCATGTCGGAGAGTTCGGCGCCTCTGTCGAGACCTTTTCCGACCTCCTTGGTGACTTTCTCGTCGGGCCTGTCGATGGCGATGTAATCCACGAAGGAGACGGGCGCCGCATTGACGCAGATGGTGTCGTTGACGTTCATGGCGATGCAGTCGATCCCGATGGTGTTCCAGATGCCTAGTTCCTCCGCGATGAGGATCTTCGTTCCGACGCCGTCGGTGGCGAGGGTGACGTACCTGTCCCCGAAATCGATCAGACTTGCGAAGAGACCGGACTTGCGTACCATCTGTCCGAACCCGGACCTCCTGTACCTCAGTTCTCCGACCAGCGATTCGATTGAGCTCGATTTCTTGTCGATGTTCACACCGGCCTTGGAATACGTCCAGCCTTCTGCCATGTTATCGGCCGAATATCTCATCCTTGTATTATTTACTTGCCCGCGCACAATGCTCACATTCTTATCCGTGAATCCTATTGGACACCCCGTGGCAGACCTGCATGACCGCTGGGTGGCCGAGCGCCACCGCGAGTATTACTATAAACTCGCCAAAAAGGAAGGATACCGTTCCAGGGCATCCTATAAAATCATGCAGATCGACGACCGTTTCAACATTTTCCGCGAGAATGATTCCGTCGTCGACCTCGGCGCGTGCCCCGGAGGATGGTCCCAGGTGGCCAGGGAGCGCGTGGGGGAGAACGGAAAGGTCATCGGAGTCGACCTGAGGTACATACACCCCATCGAGGGCGTGCAGTTCATCATCGGGGACATCACCGACGACAACACCATGATCCGTCTCCTGGAGATGGTCGGAGGGAAGGTGGACGTGGTTCTCTCGGACATGGCGCCCAATATCGCCGGCCATTATTCCATGGATCATGCCCGTTCCATCGAACTCTGCAGATATGCGGTGGACGTCTGCGACCGCATCCTCAAGAAAGGCGGGTGCCTCGTCATGAAGGTCTTCATGGGCGATATGTTCGGAACGCTGCAGAGCCAGCTGGAGAAGAGGTTCAGCAGGGTCACCGTGCATTCCCCCCAGGCGTCGAGACCCACGTCGTCGGAGGTCTACGTCATATCCAAGGGATTCCTGGGCGCCCACAATGTCAGGCCCAAAAAACTCGATTCCGAGGGGTCCGGTCCAGAGTTCAAGGCCAAGGGCGGCAATTTCTGATCAGTCCCAGAAGCGCTTCGTCTTCGCGTAGTTCACTTCTGCGGCCATTATGTCGCGGAGGAGGTCGTCCTCGCACACGTGCATCTTCATGAGGATTCTCGCGGCCACCTCGGGTCCGATCCCCCTTCCCGCGAGGACCGTCGCGGCCAGTCCCCCGTACGAGTTCACGAGGTTGGCGTTCTTGATGATCCTCTTGTCAGAGTTTTTCCCCTGGGCATCCCGGTCCGTTTTCCCGAAATCCTTCATGGAGTCCCTCTCGTAGCTCTTCAGCAATGCGATCATGTATCCGCCGCATTTGGAGCAGACGAACTTCTTCGGCGCCTCCCCCACCCTCACGCGCCTCTGGCTTCTGCAGCTGAGGCACGTGGCGAACAGGATCTCGTCGTCCAGTCTCTTTTTCACGGCCGCGAGGATCGCATGGTCCGCGCGGGCGGGCTGCATGAGTTCCTTCGAGCGGGTGATTCCCTCGAGCCCGATCTTCGACACACCCTGTTCGACGACCCCTATCTTCTTCTCGGCGATCATCCTCGCCACGAGTTCGGTGTTCTGCATGTCGAGGTCCTCCCAGAGGACCATGCTCACGGCGTCGTTGTATGCCGGGGTGTCTTTATGCAGGTCGAACAGTTTGGAGTAATTGATATAGCGGCGGTCCGCACCTTTCTCAATTATCCCGAACTTCTTCGCGATGTTCATGAACCTCCACTTGAGATGGGAGGAATTCTGGATGGTGAGGCGGGAGAGAGCCTCCACCGTTCCGGGTTTTATGGACATGAACGTGTCTCTGATGACCCGCCGATCGATGTTCCGGGGAAGTTCCAGTATGATGCGGTACGCATCCGTGGATATCCCGATGCTCTCGCCGATCCTGGCTGTAATCAGGGCCGAGATGATCTTTGACAGGGTCTCGTTCACCCTGCTCCCGAAGCAGCAGTTGATGATAGCGAGGCGGTCCCCCGTCTCTATGGTGACTGTCTTGTCCGTGGGGACGGTCCACCTCTCCTCCTGTTCCTCCAGATATTCCGAGACCCTCTTCACGGCCTCCGCATCCCCCGGATACCTTCCGAATTCCTTCGTCCGGCGCAGTCTCCCGACCTCCATGGCGACCTCGAACGGGACAGGTATATCGGATCCCTCCCATGCCGGGACGTTCCCGACCGTACGGGCCTCCTCCACCAGGAGTTCGTCTTCCCTCTGTTCGACGACTCTCCACGTGCGGCCCTTGGCGATGAAAAGTGCCAGATCCCCTTCGAGGGTGGCCACGAAACTCTCGTCGAGGGTGCCGATGACGGCCCTCGAACCTATGTCCCTCACGAGATATGTCTTCTCGTCCGGAATCATCGAGATGTTCTCGTAGAAGTAGTTCATCCCTTTCCTGGAACGGCGCAGAACCCCTTCGTAATCGAGCAGCAGCCTGATCGATTTCAGCTGTTCGACGGTGTCGTCGAAGTCCTTTCTCGGAAGATCCCTGAACGGATATGCCTTCTTGACCAGTGCGTATGCCTTGTCGGGTTCGATCCCGCCCGCCATCGTCATGGCGACCAGCTGGTTCGCCAGTACGGACAGGGGATCCGGCCTCCCGGCGGTGTACTCCATGATCTTCGCCTCGCACCGCCTGGCGACGACCATACCCTCCAGAAGTTCGTCGGGCGCGGTCGCGAGTATCTCCGCCCTGATCTTCCCGCCCACGCGGTGGCCTGCGCGCCCGGCGCGCTGGGTCATCCTCGCGACCTGTCTGGGACTGTTGTATTGTATGACGAGATCCGCACTTCCGATGTCGATGCCGAGTTCCAGGGACGAGGTGCAGATGAGGCCTTTCAGTTTCTGGGATTTGAACGCCTCCTCGGAATCCATCCTGTTCTCCTTGGACAGGGATCCGTGGTGAACCCCTATGGGGTAATTCTCGTCCCACATGTGGTACCTGGAGGCGAGCCATTCGGCCGTCTCCCTGGTGTTCACGAAGAAGAGGCAGGAGGTCACGCTGTCGATGAGTTCCTTGGCGCGTATCATCACGGACAGGAGGTCCGGATCGCTCTGGAGTCTGTCGAGGAGTTCGGCGTTCTCCTCCTTCGGTACGGGGCACTCCACCTTTATGCTGAAATCCCTGAAGGAATCGTGTTTGCAGAGGATCACCTCCCTTCCGGTCCCGGACAGATAGTCCTGCACCTCCTTCAGGTTCCCGACGGTGGCGGAGAGACCTATTCTCTGGAACTCTCCCGACAGCAGGGTCAGTCTCTCCAATGCGACGGCCAGCTGGGCCCCTCTCTCGTTGCCGGCGAGTTCGTGGATCTCGTCGATGACGACCCATTTCACCTTCTTCAGATGTTCGCGGAGATTCTTCCCGGTGAACATGACCTGCATGGTCTCGGGGGTGGTGATGAGAATCTGCGGGGGGCATCTGGACTGTTTCTGTCTTTCCGCCTGTGGCGTATCGCCGTGTCTCACCCCGACGGAGATGCCGAGTTTGGAGCCCATCTCCTCCATCCTCCTGAGCATGTCCCTGTTGAGGGCCCTCAGGGGGGTGATATAGATGCAGCGGATCCCCTGACCGTCGTTGTGTCTGAAAATGGAATCGAAGATCGGCAGCATCGCCGATTCGGTCTTCCCGATACCGGTGGGTGCCACGACGAGGACGTTCTTCCCTGCGGAGATCTTCGGGATTGCGTCCCTCTGGGGGTCGGTGGGTTCTGTAATCCCCTTTGCCCTGAGAACATCGGTTATCTCAGGGCAGAGGGTCTCAAAAGGCATAGATGGAAGTTCCGGCCGTTACGGCCGGAAGGGGTTTCAGGCCTGAATCCTTTCTTTGGCGGGCTCGGCCGCCTTCTCGGCGGGAGCCTCGGCGGCGGGGGCTTCGGCAGGTGCGGTGACCTGCAGGAGGATCTCGCCGATGTCCATGACCTTGATCTTGGATTTGATGGACTGTGCGCCCTGGGTCAGGTTGGTGACGCAGAACGGACAGGAGGTGACGAGAATCTCGGCGCCGGTCTTCTCGGCGTCCCTGATCCTGTCGGCCGCTATCCTGACGGCGAAGTTGTTGAACTGGCTCTTGTAACCTCCTCCGGCGCCGCAGCACCTGGAGTTGGCCCTGTTCCTCTCCATCTCGACGAATTCGATGCCTTTGATGGCCTTGAGGATCTCACGGGGTTCCTCGTAGACTCCCATGTGCCTTCCGAGGTGGCAGGGGTCGTGGTAGGTGACCTTGTGGTTGAAGGGCTGGAGAATGGGCAGTTTCCTGGTCTTAATCAGGTTGTTGACATACTGGGTGAAGTGATAGACGTTCTGTCCGACCTTGGCGTAGTAGTTGCCGAAGTCGGTGGAGATGGTCTTAAAGCATCCGGAGCAGGTCATGACCATGTCCTTCGCTCCCATTCCGTCGGCCTTCTCGACGATGCGCTCGGCGCAGTCGAGGGAGTGGGTGGTGTCTCCGGTCCTCAGGAGAGGGGAGCTGCAGCACCACTCGTCGGCACCGAGGATGTTCATCTTGACGCCGGCCCTGTTCAGGACGCGGACACCCGTCTGGGGGATCTGCTGCTGCCTGAAGGATCCGGTGCATCCTGCGAAGAAGATGACGTCGGGCTGGTCGTATTTGGGGACCTCTGCGGGCCACCAGTCGCCCCTGTGGGCCTGGTCTCCGCCGTACGGGTTGTGGACCTTTCCGACCTTGTCTCCCATTCCTTTGTGTGCGGAGAGGGGACCTACGCCGTTCTTGACCATCCAGGTCCTGACGGTCTCCCAGAGTTCGACGAGGGGGATCTTCGCGTGGCAGACTGCCTCGCAGTTCCCGCATCCGGTGCACTTGTACATTGCATCCACGAAATAGGGGTTGAGGGATGCGACCCTTCTGAGCGGTTTGTCCAGGGGGCCTGCGACGTTGATCTGGTTGAGATAGTAGATTTTGCCTCTGGGGGTGTCGGATTCCCAGGGAGTCTGCCTGTGAGCCTCGCATACGGAGATGCAGTAGCCGCACTGTACGCATGCGGTCAGGTACTGCTCGATGTGAGGGAGTTTTAACAAAGCTTCCATCTTGATGCCTCTCGTTGAAGACGGCGGAATATGTGCAGTCCGCCTATCTTATAGATAGGGAAGTGAAGAAGGAATCGCTTTAATAAGTCTTTCCGTGGTTTTGATGTGTCCAGCTTATAATTTTCGGCTGGTTTCGGAGGAACTTCGGGTTTTCCGTAGGAGTTCTGCAAGACTGGTATCGGATCCCGGGCCGATAATCCCGTATGTGCCAGACGATCTTTTTCGGCTGTGGTGCCGTTCCGAAGGTCCGCCGCAGGGTATGGATTCGGATATCTGGCACATTGCACAGTATGGCAATTTAGACGGGGTTCGGAATAACTGGTGGGCCCAGCCGGATTTGAACCGGCGGCCATCGGATTATGAGTCCGACGCTCTACCTAGCTAAGCTATGAGCCCGTTGCGCACACTACATCGGTTCTGATAAAAAATCCTTTTGTTTTCATTGACGGCCGATTCCCGTGGAGAGTTCGGGCGGTTCCGCAGGGAAGTCGAAGTGAAAAGTGGCGCCGTCGCACGGGATCGAACCGTGGACCTTGTGATTAACAGTCACACGCTCTACCGACTGAGCTACAACGGCTTAGTCTGTGCGAACGATTGACTTGTATAAAAATATTAGGTCGGATTGCCGGATTTTTCAGTTTGCGGAAGGGGTCCGTTTTTTTTGCGGGCCATACGGTGTTCGGGAATCGGATTGCATGCAATCGTCCTACTGTGTTCGGCAATTCTGATCGACCGCCGAAGGCTGCCGATTCGAATGAAATCAGGCGGTTCTTCATCATGTTCGGTATGATTTTTGGCCGTACCGCAGGGATCTGTATTTTGTTAAACGGGCTTCAGAAAGGACGGTCCGTCTGCCATCAGAGCAGGCACGTGGGATCCTCTAAGAAGCGACGGATTTCAGACATCTGGGTCTTTTGAAAAAGCAGTCTTTCGATTCACTGCTCTTCCAGGAATTCCACTATACCGTTCTCCGTGTCGTACACCGCCCCGAGGAATTTCACATCCCTGCGGTCGGGAAGGTCTTCCGTAACGGCCTTCAGGCTGTTGCGCACGTTCGCGATGCAGGCTTTGACGGGGTCTTTCTCGCAGCCTATGGCGCTGTGGATCTCCCGGGTGATGAATTCGATATGAGCCTCATGTCTGCCGAGGATGGCCGCATTCACCGCACCGCAGTGGGTATGGCCCATTATCACGACGAGTCTGCACCCGAGATGGGATACGGCGTACTCTATTCCGCCGAGGGCACACCCGTCGATGGTGTTTCCGGCGGAACGGATTACGAACAGATCGCCGATCCCCGCCGAAAAGATGAGTTCGGGGATCACCCTGGAATCGGAGCATGTTACGATGACCGCATACGGGAACTGTCCGTGTTCCGCACATTCGTGCCTTCTCCGGTCGGTTATGTCCCCGCAGAATCTGCCTTCGGTATAGGCCTTGTTTCCCTTTCTGAGAAGTTCCAGAGCGCCGTCCGCATCATATCTCGGAGTGTGGTCAGCCGACATGTTTCCGCCCCGTGTGACTGTAGATAAAATTGCTGTTTTCGGATGTCTGGATCTTCGCTCAGTCGATCATCTTGCGGATCGCAGCCGCGCGTTCCGCGAGTTCGTCCAGGCGGTCCGACATGCTCCTCATGAATTCTTCGTATCCGTCGGAGACGGTGGCTCCTTCCTGGGTCGCGATGATGAGCCCGTCCTTCTCGAGGAGTCTCAGGGAATAGCGTACTTTATGTGCGGGAAGTCCCGTGAGCTCGGAAAGGCGGATGATGCCCACAGGCTGGTTTTCCTTGGCGGCCTTGAGCATCAGGATATGGCGTTCCACGAGGTCCATCTCCTTCACGGTCTTGGAGAGGATTCCGGTCATGCTGCGAAGAACTCCTTAGTGGTATAAAATGACACACGTTAGCACGTGTTACGGTACGGAGAACGGAAATATCACGGGAGCCGCGGTCCCGGGGACCGCGGTGCCCGGTGAATCGGTGAGGGATACCCGATAACGGTGCAGCCGATCAGCGGCCGTACCACTTCTGGCAGCCCCACCTTCTGTAGTTTTTGTAGAATCCCTGAATGAAGGATCCGCAGCAGTCCAGTGCCTGCTTCTCTGCTTTGGCCTCGTCTTCCTTGGAAGGTCCGTCGGCTTTGTAGGTCTTGTAGCAGTTGAGACACTGGAAACATGCAATCAGAGGTGCTTTCCTGTCGAATCTCATTGCCGTCGCAATAGGGTATTCGATTTAAATAATGTTGGTTTGGAAAACCCTGGTGAAACCGCAGTGCCGTGCATATGTGGCTGGGTCTGGGCATTTATGCCGTGTCTGCAGGACAGTCGGTATACATGATCTCTGCGGAAATCGGCGGCGTCCGGGGAGCCGTGCTGCCGCAGCAGGGAAGAACAGATATGCTCCGGCACTGTCGGCAGGAGGGGCTGCGGCGGGAAGGCGGGCCTGCGTCTCCGGATGTCCAGCATCTTTTACACACATCCAACGTTTATTAAATATTGTCAGGATTGGAGATATTAACACTGCGAAAATAATTCCCTGGTTTATATACAATTCCTTAATCATTAAATACTCTGTAACTTACTTAACAGATTTATGAACAGAATTAAGGTCATCAACGAACCCTCTGAGCTGGTCCCCATGCTCAGAGCGGTCGACACCCCCATCAAGAGGGAGGTTCTCAAAGAAGTGACCTTGGAATGGAAGACCGCCGACGAGATCGAGAAGAAGTTCGGTCCCGAGGGAAGGGAGGCGACCATCTTCTTCGAGAAGATGAAGCTCGTCGAGACCCGCTGGCTTTCAACCAATGGACAGTATCCCGAGAAATCCTACCACACGTACTACACATCCTTCAGCATCAATGCGCAGTGGCCCGTATACGAGATCAGCGACGTACTTGCGGCCGCCATGATGTCCGAGGAGGAGTATGCGGAGATCGAGGCGAAGATCCTCGAGCAGGTAGGCACCTCCGGAAAGTTCTCCGGCGATGTCGCAGAGACACTGGGTCTTTCATCCACAATGCTCAAGAGTCTCGTCCGCAGGTCCGTGAAGATGGATTACCGCGGCCACAAGATCGAGCTCATCAAAGAAGATTGAGCCACATGTCCGACATCTGGATTATGCGCATCGGGCACCGTCCCGAGAGGGATAAGCGCGTGACCACCCACGTCGCCCTCTCCTCGCGCGCCCTCGGCGCCAGAGGAATCTATGTGGATACAGAGGATCCGGTCCTCGAGGAGAACATCCGCAGTGTGGCAGGCCGTTTCGGAGGGGATTATTCCATCCAGACGGGTGTAACGTGGCAGAAAGCCACCAAGGATTTCAAAGGCAAGGTGGTCCACCTGACCATGTACGGTCAGAGGGTGGACGAGGCCCTGCCGAAGATCCCCACCGACGAGGACATCATGGTGATTGTCGGGGCGGAGAAGGTTCCCGCGGAAGTGTACCAGAGAGCCGATTTCAACATTTCCGTCGGCAATCAGCCGCACTCGGAGATCGCCGCACTGGCTATTTTCCTCTACCTTTACACCGGCGGGAAACACCTCTACGAGGACCGCGACGGCGAGATGACAGTTATTCCCAACGAGAGGGGGAAGACGGTTGTCAAGAAGAACGACTGACCGTATACCGACCGACGAGGAGTGCATCGCCTATCTCTGGGATGCCGGGTGCAAGAAGAGGGTCGTCGTCCACTGCGCCACCGTCAGGGCGGTGGCGGAGGAGATTGCCAAGGGGATACCCGAAGCGGACATGGACCTCGTCATCGCCGGAGCTCTCCTGCACGACATCGGCCGTTCCCGCGACCATTCCATCATGCATGCTTACATCGGTTCGAGGATCGCCCGCGACCTCGGTCTTCCGAAGGCGCTCTGCGACATCATCCGGAAGCACACGGGCGCCGGTCTCGATGACGAGGATGTGAAGGAGATGGGTCTCCCTCCCGGGGACTACATGCCGAATACCCTCGAGGAGAAGATCGTCGCACATGCCGACAACCTCGTCAGCGACAACCGTGTCGTCCCCCACCAGCACTCGGTCGACAAACTCAGGTTCAAGGGCGCCGACCGCGGTGCCGACCGTATCGAAGTCCTGCACGGGGAGCTTTCGGAACTGTACGGCCGCAATCTCGACCTCCTGGTCGCCGAAATGGGCGAATACCCGAAACTCAAAGGGGTCAGACCGTAAACGGTTCCGGCCGCCCCCTTCGTATTCCGACGTTCCTTTCCGGGATACAAAGGGGTTATATCCTTCATCGGATTTTTACAATAAGGTAATAATCATGGTAACCGAACTCAACGAGAGCACATTCAGGGAATTCATCGGAAAGAGCGGCATCGTCGTCGTCGACTGCTGGGCCCCGTGGTGCGGCCCCTGCAGGAGGATGGGACCCGTCATCGACGAACTCGACGCCGACATGGCCGGAAAGATCGCAGTCGGAAAGCTCAACACCGACGAGAACCAGAACATCGCCGCCGAGTACGGCATCAACGCCATTCCCACCCTCCTCTTCTTCAAGGACGGCGTGCAGCAGGAGCCCCTCGTCGGCCTCAGACCCAAAGAGGATATCATCGATTACATCGGCACCCTGTGATGGAAGCATGGAAACCGATGTCGTCATAATCGGATGCGGCCCTGCGGGGCTGCAGGCCGCGATCCACGCCTCCAGGAAGAAAGTGTCCGTCCTGGTCATAGGCAGGATGGAGAACAGTTCTGCCTTCGGGATTCCGGTGGAGAATTATTTCGGCACCCTGGACAGGCAGTCCGGGACCGACCTGCTGATGAACGGAATCAGGCAGGCCAGGTCCTTCGGGTGCGATGTGGAGGAGATGAACGTCCTCTCCGCCGAGAAGACGGGGAACGGGTTCCGCATAACGGCGGAATCAGGCACCGCCGTGGACGCGAAGGCCGTAATCCTGGCCACGGGCGTCTCCCGCAACACTCTGGGCGTCCCCGGGGAGAAGGAGTTCGGGAACGGGAAGGGCGTCAGCTACTGCGCCTCCTGCGACTGCAATTTCTACAAGGGGAAGACGGTTGCCGTCGCCGGCGGACAGTCCGAGGCCGCCGTATCCGCGGAACTCATGACCCGCTATGCGGCCAAGGTTTACTGGATTTCCCCGGTCTTCGATGCCGACGCATCCCTCGCCGACAGGGCTGTATCCGCCGGTGCGGAGAAGATAGAGGCATCCGTGAAGCGCATCGAGGGGGACACCAAGGTGGAGTCTCTCCTGCTCTCCGACGGGAGGACGGTGCAGACGGACGGGATCTTCATCGAGCTCGGGGGCAGGTCCTCCGCCGATCTCGCTATGGACCTCGGCGTCATGCCGGAGATGGACGACAGTGTGAAGGTGGACGGGAACTGTGCCACCTCCGTTCCGGGAGTATTCGCCTGCGGCGACATAACGGGAAGGCCCTGGCAGATCGGCAAGGCCGTCGGCGAGGGCGTGGTGGCGGGCTCCGCCGCTGCGGATTACGTCAGAAGGGAGTTCAGATGACCGTAGATGATCTGATCTCCAGTATGCTGAGGGACGAGGGCGGGTTCCAGAAGGCGTTCAGGAACATCCTGGACGAGGAACTGCATATGTCCCTCAACGAGTTCTGTCAGATCTCCGGGATATCCCAGAGCACCGTCTACAAGATCCTGGAGGAACGCCGCGAACCGAATCTGCGCACCGTGAGGCAGATAGTCCGCGCACTGAGGAGGATAAGCAGCAAGGGAAGCGAGAATTTCCTGGCCGTCATCGCATCTTCCGCATTCATGGAGGGTCTCCCGAGGTCCATGGACACCGTGGCCAACGGTACCGTCGGCATCCGCGAATACGCCGTTTCCACCGTCGAGGACGCCATCATAGCGGCGGTCCGTGCCGAGAGGGACGGTGCGCTCGGAGTCGTCTGCGCGCCCATAGTCGGGCACACGGTGGAGAAGATCCTGTCCATCCCCGTCTATCCCGCATTCCCCTTGGACAGCGTCATGAAGATCCTTGAGGACATCAGGATCCGTTCCTGATTTTTTACGCGGTATCGAGTAAAAGTTTAAACGGATGCTTAACTTGTAACGGGCATACCGAAGGTGGCCCATGTTCGAACTGCAGGTTGTTTCCAACACTCCCATGACCGGGGTGGACGACATAGACGTCCTCGCCGAGACTTTCCTCACGCAGATAGGATATCTTTCGAAAGGTTACGACCCCAGGGGGACCGGCGCCCTGTCGATCAGGGACAGCGTCCCGTACAGGATCTTCATGGATTTCTTCATGAGGAATCCCTCCAAGGCCTGGATTGCCGAGGAGATCGCCGTGCTTTTGGATACCACGAAGCCGACGGTCTACCGCTACATCAACAAGCTGAAGTCCATGGATCTCCTCGAAGCGGTCGACATCCCTTCCGACGGCGGCCCCGTCCGCAGGGGATACCGCATGAGATATGGGGACATCGGCAAGGCCTGGAGTTTCTGCGAGGCCAACGTCGAGATGGCCATGGGGAACTACAGGAAGACGGTGGAACGCTTCCAGCAGCTGGCGAAGGAAAGGGCGGAGAAGAGCTGAATGGAAGGCAGCGTCGCGGAGCGCATCGCAGAGGCCCTGCTGTCGGGAAAGGTCGCCGACCGCGACTCTCTCCAGCGCCTCAAGATGCGGCTCTGTTCGGAGTGCGGTCCGGACAAGGTACCGTCGAATTCCGAGATACTGGCACTTATACCGGAGGACAGCCGCAAGGCCTGTCTCCCGCTTCTTGTGAAGAAGCCCGTCAGAACCGCCAGCGGCGTGGCCGTCGTGGCCGTCATGACCTCCCCGTACCCCTGCCCCCACGGGAAATGCGCATACTGTCCCGGCGGCGTATCCAACAATTCCCCCCAGTCCTATACCGGGAAAGAGCCGGCCGCAAGGCGCGCCGCCATGAACCGTTTCGATCCCTACGACCAGGTATCGGGACGTCTGGCACAGTTGGAGGAGATAGGCCATGACACTGACAAGATCGATCTGATCATCATGGGCGGGACCTTCACGTCGAGGGATCCGCAGTATCAGGAATGGTTCGTGAAGAGATGTTTCGAGGCCATGAACGGACATCCGTCCCCGAGTCTGGAGGCGGCGCAGGAAGAGAATTCCCATTCCGCCAGGAGATGCATCGGCCTCACCGTGGAGACGCGTCCCGATTACTTCCGCAAAGATGTCCAGATCGAAAGGATGATGAGACTCGGAGCGACCCGCGTCGAACTGGGCGTGCAGATCCTGGATGACGGCGTCCTGAAGGGGGTCGAGCGCGGACACGGGACTGCCGAGGTGATACAGGCCACCGAATGCTGCCGCAGGCACGGTCTGAAGATCTGCTATCATCTCATGCCGGGACTCCCCGGTTCCTCTCCCGAAAACGACCTCAGGTGTTTTAGGAGGATGTTCGCCGAATCGGATTTCCGTCCGGATATGCTGAAATTCTACCCGACGCTGGTCGTCGGGAACACGGAACTCCGCAGGATGTGGGAGGAGGGGAGATACACCCCCCTCGGTACCGACACGGCGGTGTCGCTGCTCTCCGAGATGAAGTCCGAGGTCCCGGATTATGTCAGGATCCAGCGCATACAGAGGGATATCCCGGTCCCGGAGATAGACGCCGGCATCCTGAAGAGCAACCTCCGCCAGCTGGTGCAGGCGGATATGGAGAAGAAGGGGCTGAGGTGCAGGTGTATCCGCTGCCGCGAGGTGGGCCATACGGGAGCGATTCTCGAAGATCCGTCCGAGGTCGTGCTGAACACCGAGGAGTACGACGCCAACGGCGGGAAGGAGAGGTTCATATCCTACAGCTACCGCGATTCGCTGGTGGGATACGTGCGGCTCAGGACGGATTCCTCGGATACCGCATCGGTCAGGGAATTGAAGGTGTTCGGAAACGAGACCGCCATCGGCGCCGCCGCGGAGAGCTGGCAGCACAGAGGGTTCGGGAAGGCCCTTCTGGACGAGGCCGAGCGCATCGCCCGTTCCGAAGGGAAGAAACGCATCCGCGTGACCAGCGGCGTCGGGGTGCGGGAGTACTACGCCTCCCGGGGTTATTCCCTCGACGCACCGTATATGGCGAAGGACCTCTGATCAGCTGTAGAACGGGTTTCCGCCCCAGCGGTCCCTGCTGCCGCGGGCCTTCACCGCCATTTCCGTGTATGCCTTGTAGGACATGTCGTCGACGGACGGACCGACCGTCCCCAGGGCTTTTTCGAAGTGCCTCATGCATACGGTCTCGATGGAGTGGTCCTCGCGGTATGCGTTGAATCCTGCCTCCCTGCACAGGGCGAAAAGATCTGCGCCGACGTAACCGTCCGTGATTTCTGCGACATGTGCCAGATCCACATCTTTGTCCAGCGGCATCCTGTGGGTGTGGACCTTCAGTATGCCGAGTCTCGCCTCCGCATCCGGTTTTCCGACGAGCATCATCCTGTCGATGCGCCCGGGCCTGAGGACCGCAGGATCCACCATGTCGGGCCTGTTGGTCGCGGCCATCACGAGGACGTCGTTCAGCTGTTCCACGCCGTCCAGTGCCGTGAGAAGCTGGGCGACCATGTTGTCCGCCACACGGGACGTCTCATCCCCGTTCCTCCTGGGGGCGAGGGAATCCAGCTCGTCGAAGAATATGACCGACGGGGCCATCTGCCTTGCGCGCTTGAAGATCTTTCTCAGGTTCTCCTCGCTCTGGCCCACGTACTTGTTCATCAGTTCGGGACCGTTCACCAGGAGGAAGTTGGAACCTGATTCGTTGGCGACGGCTTTCGCGATGAGAGTCTTCCCTGTACCGGGCGGCCCGTAGAGCAGGACGCCTTTCCCCGCCGATATACCCAGACGTTCGAAATCCTTCTTCTCCTCGCCGGGGATCAGGATCTCCCTGAGCTCCTTCCGTATGTTGTCGAGGCCCCCGATGTCGTCCCACGTGACCTTCGGGATCTCCGCGGAGACCTCCCTCATGCCGCTGGGTTCCACCTCCCCGAACGCACGCTGGAAATCACCCATGCTTACCTTCATGGATTCCAGGAGTTCCGCGGGGACCGGTTTCTCGGGATCGATCCTGTCCACGTGGCGTGCGAGGCATTTCATGGCGGCCTCCCTGCAGAGGGCCGCCAGATCGGCCCCGACGAAACCGTGGGTCATACGTGCCAGCGCATCCACGTCCACGTCGGTGTCCAGCGGCATGGTGCGGGTGTGGACGTCGAGGATGGACCTCCTCCCGTCCCTGTTGGGTATTCCGATTTCGATCTCCCTGTCGAATCTTCCGGGCCTCCGGAGGGCCGGGTCTATGGTGTCTTCCTGGTTCGTCGCCCCTATGACTATGACATTCCCGCGTCCGCCCATGCCGTCCATGAGGGTCAGGAGCTGCGCCACCACGCGCCTCTCCACTTCCCCTTCGATCCTGTTGCGGTTCGGCGCGATGGAGTCGATCTCGTCGATGAATATGATGCTGGGACTTTTCCTTTCGGCCTGTGCGAAGATGCTGCGGAGCCTCTCCTCGGATTCTCCGTAGAATTTGCCCATGATCTCCGGGCCCTTGATGGTCAGGATGCTGGCGCCGGATTCGTTGGCGAGTGCTTCCGCGATGAGGGTCTTTCCCGTTCCGGGCGGCCCGTAGAGCAGGACTCCTTTGGGCGCGGATATGCCCATGCGGTCGAACAGTTCGGGATGTTTCAGCGGGAGTTCTATCATCTCCCTGATGCGTTTCAGCTCCTCGTCGAGACCCCCGATGTCGTCGTAGGTGGTCGTCCTGTTGTCGCGTCCGAAACCGGACTCCTCCTGGGTTCCCTGGGTCTTTCCTTTTCCGGGGGAATCGAGCACTCTGATCTCCGTACTGTCGGAGATGACGACGGGCCCCGGCGGGGTGCAGCTCTGGACCTTGAACACGGAACGGTTCCCCATGAGGGAGACGTTCGGGACGGTTATGTCAAGGTCGGGGCACACCGCGCGTCCGATGAGGTTGTTCCTGAACACGTCCACGAACCTCCCGTCCATGGAGATGCGGCTCCCCGGGGGTATGTTGGGGACGAGAACGACCTTCTGGGCCTTCGGCGGTTCGATCCTCCTGACGGTGACGCTGTCGCCTATGGACACCCCGGCACTGGTCCTGGTGAGGCCGTCGATCCTCACTATGCCCCTGCCGGTGTCCTCCTGGTCGCTCCTGAAGACCTTGGCGACGACGGTCTTCTTGCCCCTTATCTCGATGATGCTCCCTATCGTCAGACCCAGATCCGCATATGCCAGCGGATCCAGGCGGGCCCTTCCGTATCCTGCTTCTTTGAGACGGGTAGGCGTCTCCACCTTGAGAATCAGGGAATCAGACATTGCGCAGGGATTGAGTAACGGGTATTTCAGTATACGTACCCGCATTCGGCGGGGTTTCCGTTCCCGTACATTCCGTCCCCGTACATCTGGGTCATTGCGGTGCGGATCTTCCGGGCCACCGGCGGCGGGGCTCCGGGGGCATCGACTGTGTTGAATAATTCCCGGGTTCGGTTTTTGTGATTTCCGGGCAACCGACATTTGTCTGCCGAACAGCGGTTCGGTTAGATGGATGCCGTTTTCCGTTTTGATGATCCGAAGCAGCGGCCTGCATAAAAATCAGGCATTCCTAAATTTTATAATATTTAGTTTTTGCGAAAGTACTTAAATATATACAGCATACGTATTTTGACGGAAATACAATGAGCCGGACACTCGGAAACAGGGTGTAAAAAACAGTTCGGAGAGCTCAATACACAACCCAAGGGCTCTCCGAGGAGCCATGTTGCCATGACAGAGAAGAATAGGCGTATCTCGGATAAAAATACTGCTGACAGAGGAAGCGCAACAAGAACACGGATTCGGAGGGCAGACCCTACGAGGACAGGGCCGGACACTGGACGGATCTGGACAGGGCGGCCGCGGAGGAGGGACGCATCCTGTCCGCCTGGCTCACGCTGGCCAGAATCGCCGCGGAACTGGCGGTTCTCAATGCGCCCGGGAAGAGGGGGCCGAAATATCAGTACCCGCCCAGCCTCGTCCTGTACATCATGTAGCTCTGCCATTACCGGAACCTATCCTACCGCAGGATCATAGGGGACGTATGGGATTCGCTGCGTCTGAAGGATTTTCCCGTACCCACGTATTCCGCCCTCCACAAATCGGAGGGACTGTTCTTCTCGACGGATCTGGGACATGATGTGATGGAACGGGCATCGGAGATTCTGAGGGACCTTGGAGTCGAGGAGGAATGCAATCCCGCCGTCTATGTAAGGAGCGGCATAAAGCCGGACTACGAGGCCCTGCGGAAGATCCCCGAATGCGAGAAGGATCTGGCGGACCAGGCGCTGAAGGACGCCGAGGCGGCGGAGTTCAGGGAGTCCATGGAGGTCTATGTGTTCAAACACTGGACGGAGACGGACGGACCCATTGACGTCATAATCGACGGTTCCGGGGAGGGGATCGCGGGCCCGGGCATCTACATGGAGCACATGTGGGAGCAGTTCCTGCGGAGATTCATCAAACAGCACGTTCTGATCGATGCGGAGACGAGGCGTCCGGTGGCAGTGTGCATAACCATGGAGAGGCCGGGCGACTCGGCAGTCTTCCCGAGTCTGGTGAAGGCTGCGGCGGAGGCCGGGGTGAAGATCCGCACGGTTTATGCGGACGGCGCCTACGACACGGCGGCCAACTGGAAACTGGCGGACATGCTGGGCATCGGCTTCGAACCTAACCTGAAAGGGACGTTCGGTCCGAGACGCGACCTTCCGGAGAGGAACCGGAAGCTGGCCGCGGAGAAGGAGATGGGGAAGACACGGTACCATATCGCGAGCGGATACAACACGCGCTGGCACATCGAGGTGTTCTTCGCAGTGTTCAAGAAGATGTTCGGGGAACGCATTAAAAACAGGAAGTTCCCGAGGATGGTCCTGGCGATGAGGATCAGGTACGGCGTCATGGACCTCCACAAGACGCTGTACAGCAAGGCCATGGTGGGAGCCATGGTCTGAATAGACGGATGTCTAATCGGGGTTCGGAGCGAAAGAGGGCAGAGGGAATTATTCAACACAGTCGGGGGCATCCGTTCAATACAAATATGCCCGTGCCGATACAGATTCCGTCGGAACGTCCGCAGCGCCCCGAAAATACGCCGGAGCCGTCCCGGGATTGTCTGCTTCCCGGGGACGCAGTATGCATTTCGGATCCTTCCCGAGGTCACGGGACGTCCGCCTGCCGAACTTATTAAATATAAGTATAGATTCCTGCGACAGGTAGATAGGATATCATGGGCCTGTAGCTCAGCTAGGTAGAGCATCTGACTTTTAATCAGGTGGTCGGGGGTTCGAATCCCTCCAGGCCCGCTGAGATTCTTCATGAGCGATCGACGGCGGATCAAGTATGGGGACTATGGACATTACACAGTTTTGGAAACATCTTTCCCGCTGACCGGAAGCGGGGAATCAGGTAGGTGAAAAATTGGCAGCAGCAGACTCTAACTCGTTCAATATTCTCAAGCACAATCTTGTGCCTGAACACCACCTTCTCAACGAAGAGGAGGCGAATGAGGTCCTCACCAAATTGGGGATCACTCGCGACCAACTTCCTAAAATCAAGACCTCGGACTCTGTGATACAGGTGCTGGAGAGCATCCACGGTCCCATTGCCGAGGGCAGTGTCGTCAAGATCATCAGAAAGAGCGAGACCGCGCAGGAGTTCACGGTCTACAGGCTCGTAACCAGAGGGTGAAACGGAATGAGGGATTTAGTCAATCTTTACTTCAGAGACAAAGACATCGTAAACCATCATGTCGCTTCCTTCGACGACTTCCTCGCGACCTCCGACAATCCCAACAGCAGGATGCAGAGGATCGTGGACGACATCAGGGTGCCCACCGACGATGCGACCCGCGGGATCATCAAGCTGGATCCCGAGCGCACCGGTGGCAGGGACATCGAGATCGTCATCGGAAGGAGGAGGCTCGAGGACGGGAGCATCGACCCCAACTCGAAGCCCACCATCCGCATCGAGGAGCCCAAGGTCATCGAGGCGAACGGATACTGCCACGACATCACCCCGATGGAGGCGAGGCTCAGGAACCTCAACTACATGTCTCCCGTGTACGTCCGCTTCGAAGTCTACGAGGACGGCATCGAGAAGGATCTCGACAACGGTGGATGGGTGCACATCGGCGACCTCCCCATGATGGTCAAATCCAAAGGATGCAACCTCTACAGGGCCAACGTCGAGGCCCGCCTCGAGCGCAAGATGACCGACGAGGAGTACGCCAAGGAGATCATCAGGCAGAAGGAGGATCCGAGGGAGCCCGGAGGATACTTCATCATCGGCGGTACCGAGAGAGTCCTCATCACCCTCGAGGACCTCGCCCCCAACAGGGTCATGGTCGAGTACAACGAGAGGTACGGTGCGGCCGTCGAGACCGCCAAGGTCTTCTCCCAGAGGGAGGGCTACCGCGCACTGACCCAGGTGGAGAAGAAGAAGGACGGCACCCTCATGGTCTCCGTCCCCGTCGTTTCCGGAGACATCCCCCTCATCGCCCTGATGAAGGCCCTCGGAATGGAGAAGGATTCCGAAATCTACGAGACCATCGTCTCCGACGAGGGTATGGCGAACATCGTCTACGCCAACATCGAAGGTTCGTTCGACATCAACTCCAAGACCGGACTCCCCGTGTCCCAGTCGCCGCCTTCGGCCTCCGACAAGGTCCTGCCCGGATACCACACCACCGAGGATGCGCTGCTGTACCTCGAGAGGAACTTCGCCGCCGGTCAGGCGAAGGAATACAGAATCAAGAAAGTGGAGTCCATCCTCGACCGTTCCCTGCTCCCGCACCTCGGGGACACCAAAGAGGACCGCATGAAGAAAGCGATCTATCTGGGACGTATCGCCAAATCCGTCCTCGAGCTCTCCCTCGGAAAGAGGAAGGAGGACGACAAGGACCACTACGCCAACAAGAGGCTCAAGCTCTCCGGGGATCTTATGGAAGACCTCTTCAGGACCAGCTTCTCCTCTCTCATGAAGGATCTGAAGTACCAGCTCGAGAGGAACATGGGCAGGAAGAAGAACGAATACAGTGTCGCCTCCTCCATCCGCCCCGACCTGTTCACCCACAAGCTCCTCCACGCCCTCGCCACCGGAAACTGGGTCGGAGGCCGTGCCGGAGTGTCCCAGCTGCTCGACAGGACGTCCAACATGTCCGCCATGTCCCACCTCAGGAGGATCACCTCGTCCCTTACCAGGTCCCAGCCTCACTTCGAGGCCCGTGACCTGCACCCCACCCAGTGGGGAAGACTCTGCCCCTCCGAGACCCCCGAGGGACAGAACTGCGGTCTGGTGAAGAACGCCGCCCTCATCATCGACGTCTCCGAGTCGTTCCCCGAGTCCGAGGTCATCAGGATGCTGAAGGAATACGGTCTCGCATCCGTCAAAGAAGAGGACACCCGCGTCTTCGTGAACGGGAACCTCGTCGGAACCTACCCCGACCCCGAGAAACTCGTCGGAGAGATCAGGGAGCGCAGGAGATACGGACTCATCAACTCCAGCATCAACATCCGCTACGACGACGAGATGGGAGAAGTCATCATCAACTGCGATGACGGAAGGCTCAGAAGGCCCCTGCTCGTCCTCAAGGACGGCAGGACCGTCATCACCAGGAAGCACATCGAGGGCATCCGCGAGGGCAAGATCTCGTGGGACGACCTGTTCCGCGACGGTATCCTCGAGTGGCTCGACGCCGAAGAGGAGGAGGACTCCCTCGTGCTCGTCCGCCCCTACACCATGCCCAGGAGATGCCCCTGCTGCGGACACGCGCTGTCCGAGACCGACCTCGACTGGATGAACCCCGGCAAGGCGGAGAAGTTCTGCGAACTATCCTGCAGGTGGTGCCACGGCGACTTCAACGTCCCCAGCAACATCATCGGCGAGGACGGCAGGTCCGAGTACACCCACATGGAGGTCGACCCCATGATCATACTGGGAGTCGCCGCCGGAATCGTCCCGTACCCCGAGCACAACTCCGCACCCCGTATCACCATGGGTGCCGGAATGGCAAAGCAGGCTCTGGGAATCTCCACCGCCAACTACAGGATCAGGCCCGACACCCGCGGACATGTCATGCACTACCCGCAGGTCCCGATGGTACAGACCCAGACAATGGATTACATGGGATACAAGTACAGGCCCGCAGGACAGAACTTCTGCATCGCCGTCCTCTCCTACCACGGATACAACATCGAGGATGCGATCGTCATGAACAAGAGCTCGGTGCAGAGGGGACTCGGAAGGACCACCTTCATGAGATCCTACCGCGCCGAGGAACGCCGCTACCCCGGAGGACAGGAGGACCACTTCGAGATCCCCTCCCCCGACATAGTCGGCGCCCGCGCCGACGAGGCGTACCAGTCCCTCGGAGAGGACGGTCTCATATCCCCCGAATCCTACGTCGAGGGATCCGATGTCCTCATCGGTAAGACCTCGCCTCCCAGGTTCCTCGAGGAGGAGACCGACTTCCTGACCCCGCAGAAGAGGAGGGAGACCTCCGTCACCGTAAGGCCCGGGGAGAAGGGATTCGTAGACTCCGTCATCGTCACCGAGTCCGAGAACGGTTCCAGGCTCGTCCGCGTCAAGGTCAGGGACGAGAGGATACCCGAGCTCGGGGACAAGTTCTGCTCCAGGTTCGGACAGAAGGGAGTCGTCGGAAGGCTCGTCGACCAGTGCGACATGCCTTTCACCTCCAACGGTGTCACCCCCGACCTGGTCGTCAACCCCCACGGTATACCTTCCCGTATGACCGTCGGGCACGTGCTCGAGATGATTGCAGGTAAGGTCGGATCCATGGAGGGACGCACCATCGACGGTACCGCCTTCTCCGGAGAGAACGAGGAGTCCATCAGGGACGGACTCGTCAGGAACGGATTCAACAGGACCGGGAAAGAGATCATGTACGACGGAAGGACCGGCCGCATGATCCAGACCGAGGTCTACACCGGTGTCATCTTCTACGAGAAGCTGCACCACATGGTCAGCGGGAAACTCCATGTCAGGTCCAGAGGACCCGTCCAGATCCTCACCAGGCAGCCTACCGAGGGACGTTCCAGACAGGGAGGTCTCAGGTTCGGAGAAATGGAGCGTGACTGTCTCATCGGTCACGGAGCCGCCATGGTCATCAAGGACCGTCTGCTCGACGAGTCCGACGGAACGCAGCAGTACGTCTGCGGCAACCCCGCATGCGGACACATCGCCATTATGGACAGGAGGGGACAGCTCTACTGCCCCGTCTGCGGCAACAACTCGAGCATCCATCTCATACAGACATCCTACGCCTTCAAGCTCCTCATGGACGAGCTTCTGTCGCTGGGTGTGGCCATGAGACTTCAGCTGGAGGACCTCTCATGATTAACAGTATTACCAAGAGGATAGGATCTATCAAATTCTCCTGCGTCTCGCCCGACGAGATCAGGAGGATGTCCGCGGTGAAGATCATCACCGCCGACACCTACGACGACGAGGGGTATCCCATCACCCAGGGTCTGATGGATCCCCACATGGGTGTCATCGAGCCCGGACTCCGCTGCAAGACCTGCGGATGCAAGGTGGACGAGTGTCCCGGCCACTTCGGCCACATCGACCTCGCCATGCCCGTCATCCACGTCGGTTTCATCAAGGATATCAAGCTCATGCTCGAATCCACCTGCCGCTCCTGCGGAAGGCTGATGCTTCCCGCCGAGGAGATCCAGGCGAGGCTCGACAGGATGAACACCATCCTCGACCTCGGAGGAGACACCATCGACCAGAAGCTCTACAGCAAGGAGACCGTCAAGGACGCTTCGTCCAAAGGCGTCTGCCCCTACTGCGGCGCAGAGCAGATCAAGATCAAACTCGACAAGCCCACCACCTTCAGGGAGGTCAACGACAACCACAAACTGACCGCCAAAGAGGTCCGCGAGAGACTCGAGAGGATCCCCGACGACGACCTCAGGGCGCTCGGTATCGACCCCGCCACCTGCAGGCCCGAGTGGATGGTCCTCACCGCCCTCGCCGTCCCGCCCGTGACGGTCAGGCCTTCCATCACCCTCGACTCCGGAGACAGGTCCGAGGACGACCTCACCCACAAGCTGGTCGACGTCCTCAGGATCAACCAGAGGCTCAGGGAGAACCGTGACGCGGGAGCACCCCAGCTGATCGTCGAGGATCTGTGGGAACTCCTGCAGTATCACGTCACCACCTACTTCGACAACCAGACGTCCGGCATCCCGCCTGCGAGGCACAGGTCCGGCCGTCCGCTGAAGACCCTCGCCCAGAGGCTGAAGGGAAAGGAGGGACGTTTCAGATCCAACCTGTCCGGTAAGCGTGTCAACTTCTCGGCCCGTACCGTAATCTCGCCCGACCCCAACCTGTCCATCAACGACGTCGGGGTGCCCATCATCGCGGCCAGGGAACTCACCGTCCCCGTCCACGTGAACGAGCACAACATCGACCTGATGAGGGAACTCGTATCCCGCGGACCCGCCCCCGACGAGACCGACGGCTACAAGCCCGGCGCCAACTACGTCATCAGGTCCGACGGAAGGAGGATCAGGGTCACCGACCACAACGCGGCCGAGGTCGCCGAGGGTCTCGAGATCGACTACACCGTCGAGAGGCAGCTCGTCGACGGCGACGTCGTCCTGTTCAACAGGCAGCCTTCGCTGCATAGGATGTCCATCATGGCCCACCGTGTGAGGGTCATGCCCGGACGCACCTTCAGGTTCAACCTCTGCGTCTGCGCACCCTACAACGCCGACTTCGACGGCGATGAGATGAACCTCCACGTCCTCCAGTCCGACGAGGCCCGCGCAGAGGCGCGTATCCTCATGCAGGTCCAGGAGAACATCCTCTCCCCGAGGTACGGAGGACCTATCATCGGAGGTATCCACGATCACATCACCGGAGCCTACTTCCTCACCCACGGTAAGGACGGAGGACCCCACTTCGACCGCTACGAGGCCATGAACATCCTCCTGAAGCTCCCGGATGTCAAGGTCCCCGAGCCCGCCGGCACCGATGAGAACGGGAAGCCCTATTGGACCGGGAAACAGCTGTTCTCCCTCCTCCTGCCCCCCGACTTCAACATCACCTACAAGGCCGCCGTGTGCCAGTGCCAGGGCGCCTGCAAGAAGGAGGAGTGCCCCTGGGACGGATACGTGAAGATCCGCAACGGACAGCTCCTCATGGGAACCATCGACGAGAAAGGTATCGGGAACAGCAAGGGAAAGATCCTCGAGCGCATCGCCCGCGACTACGGAGCGGACCGCGCCGCCAAGTTCCTCAACGAGGTCACGAGGCTCGCCCTCGGTGCGATCATGGACCACGGATTCTCCACCGGTATCTCCGACGAGGATATCCCCCTGCAGGCCGTCGACCAGATCAACACCAACAGCTCTGAGTGCATCCAGAAGGTGGACGACCTCGTCAGCTCCTACCGCGAGGGAACCCTCGCCGAGATGCCCGGAAGGTCCCTGAGGGATACCCTCGAGGTCAATATCATGAGCACCCTCGCAGGAGCCCGTGACCAGGCAGGTACCATCGCGGGTAACTACCTGGGTATGTCCAACCCCGCCGTCATCATGGCGAAGACCGGAGCCCGCGGTTCGATGCTCAACCTGTCCCAGATGGCGGGTTGCGTCGGACAGCAGGCCGTCCGTGGTGAGAGGATCGCAAGAGGATACTGGGACAGGACCCTGCCCCACTTCCACAAGGGAGACCTGGGCGCATACGCCAGGGGATTCTGCTCCGACTCCTACAAGAGCGGACTCAGCCCCACCGAGTTCTTCTTCCACGCAATGGGAGGAAGAGAGGGACTGGTCGATACTGCGGTCAGGACTTCGAGGTCCGGATACATGCAGAGGCGTCTGATCTCCGCACTCGAGGACCTCAAACTGACTTCCGACGGCACCGTCAGGAACACCGTCGGAACGATCGTCCAGTTCAGGTACGGAGAGGACGGGATAGACCCGTCCCGTGCCGTCCGCGGAAAGGCGATCGACATCAACGACCTCCTGGCGGAGGTCCTCGGCGACGACGCAGACAAGCTGCTCAACGTCGACCAGAAGGAGAACAGCGGAGATGACTACGGAGCCCGCGAGAAAGATCTCGAGGGGCTCGGAGAGGACGACTTCGACTCCGACGGAGACGAGGAGAGCACCGATTACGACGACGGCGGCGACTATGACGGAGGCGAGTGACGATGGCCAAGAAAGATACACTCAAAGCATTGCTTAAGAGAGATGTCAGCGAGGAGGTTGCGAAACTCATCATGTCCAAGTACGACACCCTCGGGGACATCTCCGATGCCGGGGCCGAGGGCCTCGCTGCCCTCGGAGTGGACCAGGCGGAGGCCGAGTCCATCATCTCGAAGATCGGCAAACGCAGCTCCTCCCGCAGCACTTCCAAATCCAAGAAGAAAGAGGAGGAGCCTGTTCCCGAGGTCCCCAGGGACCCTCCCGAGGAGGTCTTCCGCCCCCACGAGTACACCGAGATGGAGAAGAAACTCTACACCATCGAGGAGAAACTGGGTGTGAACCTCCCTATGAAGATCGTATGCGACATTGCACACACCATCGAGAATGCGGATCTCTCCGACGAGATCTGCGAGAAGCTGATCTCCGTGGCGAACAGGATGTACACATCCCATCTCATGGACCAGAACGAGTCCGCCGGCGTCATGGCCGCCCACTCCCTGGGAGAGCCCGCCACCCAGATGAACCTGCGTACCTTCCACTTCGCGGGAGTCGCGAACATCAACGTTACGGAAGGTCTGCCGAGGATCATCGAGATCGTGGATGCGAGGCGCGAGCCCAGCACCCCGTCCATGAACATTCCGCTCATCGGCCTCGCCGCCGAGGACGAGAAGTTCGCGAGGTACGTGGCATCCAACATCGAGATCACCTCCCTCCTGGACGTCGCTTCGATCGAGACCGACATCACCAACCAGAGACTCGTCGTCGTACCCGACGCGAAGAAGATGGAGGACCGCGGTCTCAACATCGACGACATCGCCGAGAGGCTCAACAAGATCAAGGCCGTCCGCGGCATGGTCACCAAAGAGGAGTACGACATCGTCATCGCATCCGAGGAAGCTTCCTTCAAGAAACTCCAGCAGATGTACGACGCCATCAGACATGCCAAACTGAAAGGTATCGACGGCATCAAGAGAGCCATCCTCGAGAAGGACAAGGCGACCGGACACTGGTCCATCGTCACCGAGGGAAGCAACCTCAAGGAGGTCCTGCAGGTGGAGAACGTCGATGCGCCGAACGTCATGACCAACTCCGTCCTGGAGGTGGCCGACGTCCTCGGTATCGAGGCCGCCAGGAACTCGATAGTCCACGAGGCTATGACCACCATGAGGCACGCCGGACTGGATGTCGATGTAAGACACGTTATGCTCGTTGCGGATCTCATGACCAACGACGGTACCGTGAGGGCCATCGGAAGGCACGGAGTATCCGGAAAGAAGTCGTCGGTTCTCGCCAGGGCCGCCTTCGAGATCACCGCCGCGCACCTGCTGCATGCGGCGATGGTCGGAGAGGTCGATCATCTGGAGGGAGTCACGGAAAACATCATTGTGGGTCAGCCGGTGACCCTTGGAACCGGCGCAGTCAATCTCATATATACACCCAAGAAGAAAAAGGGGGAAGATGAATGAGCGAAGAAGTAGATATCAGCAAAGCACTGAAAGCAGCCATCGCCACCGGAAAGGTGGAGTTCGGAGTAGACCAGACCGAGAAGGCCGTCAAGGCCGGAAAGGCACAGATGATCGTCCTCGCGGACAACTGTCCCAGCGAGTTCCTCGTCTCAAACAGCAAGGTCAAGGTACACATATACGGCGGAAACAACATGGAGCTGGGAGCCCTCTGCGGAAAGCCCTTCTCCGTGTCTGCCCTGGCCGTTATCGACAAGGGTACCTCCAACATCTTAACGTTGTGAGCTCTATGGCGGCAGATATCGTACTGACAGAGGAGACTCTGCGCTATATCGCCCTGTTCCAGCAGCTGACCCACACCAACGCGGTCGACTGCATGGACACCGAGGACAAGCTCGTCTTCGTAGTCGAGAAAGGTCAGGGGAACATAGCTGTAGGAAAGAAGGGGGAGCACGTCATCAAACTGAAGGACATGACGGGAAAGAACATCCAGGTGGTCGAGTACTCCGAAGATCCCCAGCAGTTTGTCATGAACGTGTTCCACATCTATGAACCTCAGAAGGTCGTTATCGAGCAGCGTGGAAACATAACGCACGCCACGGTCACCGTCGACCCGAAGCTCAAGGGCCGTGCGATCGGCAAAGCCGGGAAGAATCTGCGCATAGCCAGAGACATCGTGAACAGACATCACGATATCCAGAGCCTCAGCGTGGACTGACCGGTGCCCCCGGTAAACGTATCAGGTGTATGGAACATCACAAACCTTTTACCGGCCCTCCCTCAGGGGAGGGTCCTTCTGTTTGGTTTTTCAGTTCAGCGGAGTCCTTTCGACCTCGAGACGGTCTTTCGTGGGGTATTCCTCCACGATGTAGCATTTATATGGGAGCTCCTCCGCGATCTCGTCGAGGACCCACGACGCCGTTTCGATCCTGTTCCTGTCGCAGTCGACAGAAATAAGTTCGTCTGGCACATCGTAATCTCCCTTCAGCAGCGAGACCGCCGCATCGAGGTCGTCCGCGTAGACGATGCCCTTCAGGACGGTTCCGTCTTCGGTGACCACATCGTATTCGCGGGCGGTGTTCTCCGCCCTCCTCTTCAGCCTGTTCCTGAGCTGCACCCCGTCCTTGAAAGCGGATGAACAGAAGTGTATAGGCGCATCGGGCAGCGCATTCATGACATTGACTGCGGTCTCTTCCGATCCGAGGACCGCCGCAGAGAGATCGTCCTTCACTTCGTAACCGTACTTCTCCATCATGTCCCAGTTGGTCTCGGAGAACTCGAGTTCGTTGAGGTTGACGAATTTCGCTCCGGCCCCGACGGCATACCTGATGAGTGCCGTCAGTTCCTTCTCCTTCCCGGGGAGTGCAGGGACCTCTATTCCGACATCCATTCCGACCGAACGGATCACAAGTTCCAGTTCGGTTTTTTCCATCTCCGTCCACTGATCTTCGCGGGGGTGGTAGCGGATCTCGTCGAGCCCCGCCTCCTCGAGAATCTTCGCATTCTCAAGACTGATGACCGACGTGTACATGTGGATGTGGTGGTCCTTTCCGAAACGGCTCTTCAGGAGATGTATGAAGTGGACGGTCCTGTCCATTTTTTCCGAAGGGTCCCCGCCGGTGATGCCGGTTCCCAGGGCGTTCATGGCTTCCGCCTCCTCGATCACCTGGTCGTCGTTGGCGGCCGGGCATTCGTTGGCGTAGACGGTGTCCCGTCCCTTCCTCTCGGCCGAGATCGGGCAGTAGAAACAGCCTGCTTTGCAGCGTCCGGTGATGAAAAGGACCATTTTGGCCCCCTCGATGCAGAAATCGCAGCCTTTGGCAAGCGCGCCGTTCGCGGCGGACCCGGAATCGAACCTTACGAAGGACATGACGCACAATCTATGGCAAGGTTTTAAAAATGTTCGGACGATGGCAACACCGATGAGAAAGAGCAGCCGTCTGATACTCGCACTCGACGAGACCGACAGGGAGAAGGCACTTGCGGTAGCGGATTCCGTGTCTGGCACAGTGGATGCGATCAAGATCAACTGGCCTCTGGTACTCTCTGCCGGCCCCGGGATGATCACCGAACTTTCGAAGCGTTCGGACGTCATCTGCGATTTTAAGGTGGCCGACATACCCAACACCGTACATCTCATCGTGGACGGGGCCCTCGGGAGGGGTGCCTCCGCGGTCATCGTCCACGCATTCACCGGCAGCGATTCCATGAAGGAGGCCGTCGACACCGCCGCAGGAAGAGGGAGCATCTACGCCGTCACGGAGATGAGCCACCCCGGAGGACAGGAGTTCACCGCACCCAACGCGGAGGATCTGGCACTTGTGGGCGTAAGGTGCGGGGTGAAGGGTTTCATCGCCCCTGCGACGCGTCCTGAGAGGATAGCCGCAATCAGGAAAGTCATAGGAGACAGGGAGATTCTCTCCCCCGGAGTGGGTGCCCAGGGAGGTTCCGCCTCCGCCGCCATAAGCGCGGGCGCCGACTACGTCATCGTCGGAAGGGCCATTTACAGGGCCGATGACCCCGCGGCGGCCGCCGGCGCCGTGGCTGACGAGATCCGCACGGTACTGTAATCTACGGAAGCTGTCGGATTAATCCATCCAACCTCTCTTTTATATTATTATATTAAAAACGCGCACCCGTAAACCTATAAATAACAAGTCGGGCATGTTCGCGCATTCGATATCGTTACGGAGAATCGAGAATGCGCAAATTTGCTATCGGAAAAGCCGTCCCGGATGATGGGAAAACCAGCTCTTCCGCCGAGGGCGGAAGCAGCGGTGCATGGTTCAGAGAGCATTGGCGCCTGCTTTCCCTGTTCGTGATCATCATTGCAGCCTTCCTCATGAGGTTCGTGTTCGCGTACGGGATCTCCGCCGGGGACAATTACGCACTGTCCGGCGGTTCAAGCGCCACCAACAACCTCCGCATCGTGGAGGAGATCCTCGCGGGCACCTACAGTCCCGCCAGGGATGCCGCACTGAACTATCCCTTCGGCTCGGTCAACACCTTCGGCCCGCTCTTCGACTATATTATTGCAGCCTTCGCACTCGTTGCGACCTTCTTCGGCGTCTCCGACGCCACCGCTGCCGCAGGCGTGCTTGCATGGTCCGCACCCGTACTGGGCGCGCTCACCTGCATCCCCGTCTACATGGCCGCCAAGAAGATGTTCAAGGGAGACGAGGTCATCGGCATCGCCGCCGCCCTGTTCTACGCCTTCTTCGCGCTGCTCATTATGACGGCACCCTTCTCCAACGGGACCGGTTTCGCCTTCGTCTGCTTCGTGGCCGCCTGGATGGTCTACTTCCTGGCATCCGCCTTCGAAGCGGTCGACAGGGACGGCGTCGTCGGATCCAAAGGGGTATTCGCCAACAGGTCCGTCCTCAGGAACACTGTCCTCGCAGCCGTCTTCTTTGCGGCGGTCGTCCTCTCCTGGACCGACTTCAGGATGTTCGTCGTTGCCGCTGCTTTCGGCATTGCGGTTGCATCGGTCTTCCTGCGCATCGGCGGAAAGGACCTCTGGTCCTCCGTCCTCATCACGGACACCGTCCTCGCCGTCGGACTCGTCCTCGGAGCGTGCTACTACATCCCCGCCGGGCTGTGGGACACCGTCTTCTCCGGCGGATTCGTCCTAGGTCTGCTGACCATTGTCCTCAGCCTCGCCTTCGCGGCCGCGGAGAAGAAGCCCTGGGTCGTCACGATCCCCGTCTTCATCGTCGCCATCGCCGTGATCGCCGTCGTCTTCGCCTTCGGTCTCCCTGAGATCTCCGAGGCGATGAACAGCGGCAACAGCGTGTACAGCGGAAGCCTCATGAGGTCTCTTGTGGACAGCAGTTCCGCAACCAGCATCTCCGGCATGGCCGCCTACTACGGATGGCTCACCCTGTGGCTCCCGCTGATCCTCGGCGGATGGATGCTCTACAAATACAGGAAGCACGCCAACTCCAGGCTCTACGGATTCACTGTGCTCTTCATCCTTCTCATGTTCTTCGCGGCATGGTTCAGTGCCGACTATGCGGTCGCCGCAGGTGCGGCCTTCGCCATCGGATGCGCCGCACTCACCGTGACGGTGATCAGGTCCGTCGATCTGAAGGGATATCTCGCATCCCTCAGGGGCAACGGGTTCAGGGCAGGTGCCAGGAAGGCACTCAACTTCTTCCCGCTCACGACCCTTCTCGTGGCGGTGTTCCTCGTGGCCGTCCCCAATGCGGTGTACGCCGTCGACGCCGCCACCCCCACCAACGACGAGAAGACCGATTACTTCGGAGGTCTGGGATATACCATCAGCACCACCGACGATTCCATGATCGACACCCTTTGGACGGATTACTCCGGAAAGGACAAGAGCGGTGCCCTCGTCACATGGATTTCCAACTCCAACGACGCCGTCACCGAGGGCGGTTTCAAGACTGTCACCGATGTCGTCGGCGGCGGTTCGTCCGCCATGACGTCCGTCTGTCTGGCGGACAGCAGCGCCAAGGCAGTGGCCTCATTCATCGTCCGTGTGATGTCCTCTGCGGATATCGACGATTTCGAGGCCGATTTCTCCGCCGTGGATCCCGCCGGGCCCTCGAGCACGGCCTTCTTCGACAATGTGAAGCATCTTTTTACTGCCGACGGTGCGGAGAAGTACATCGAGACCGAGTCCGCAAGGTTCTCCGGCATCGATGTCGCAGACGCGACCTGCGAGAACGCGGTGTACTTGGCCGTAACCGACTACATCGCCGACACGATCGGGGAGGACGAGATCCAGAAGCTCTACGCCTCCGTATGCAGGACCGCCGGACACTACAACGGCATCAAATACGTCCAGGTCGACGGAAGCATGCTTCCGATTTACTACGGCGACAGTTCCTCCTTCGCCACCATGGCATACCTCGGGAACTACACCACCGATTACTACGGCGCCGTCAAGGAGTTCTACTCCTTCGGTTACACCACCGGATACGCGAACTACAAGGACGCAATGTACCAGACGTTCCTCTGGAAGGCCCTCTTCGGCATCGACGGAAGCGGCTACGACAGCACCGCCGATCTCCTCGAGAAGCTCGCCCTTGCGGACAGGTCCGTATCGGTCGCTCCCGCGACCGCCCTCGGCAGCTTCGACGTAGTCTACTGGCACGTCAAGTACAATGCGGACTCCGATGCGACCGCCGATTCCGACGGATGGACCGAGATGGACGGCTACGAGGCCGTCGCCAAGCAGAAGTCCGAAGGAGGACTCATCAACTACCTGTCCTCCGTGGTGCTCCTCGAGTACAACGGCGGAAACAGCGCCCGCAGCGAAGTCAGCGGGCTGATCACCGCGGACAGCGACAACGTCGGCGGTGTCAAGGTTGCCGTGTTCGAATACAACGAGAAACTCGGCAGATACGTGCAGCGCTCCACCGCATTCACCGACACCAACGGAATGTACACCGTCTCCGTCCCCGTTTCCGGCGAATATTACATCCAGTACAGCGTGGGTGCGTCGAATGCGTTCGACGGCACCTCCGTGAAGACGGTCTACAGGGCAGATGTCCCGGCACCTGGGTACTACTCCCTGGATGTCGACCCCGTGGACATCGAGGGTTCCACCGTCATCGAGAGCGACGGTTCCCTCTACGAGTACGACGGTTACATCAAATTCACCGGGAAATCATGCAGCAGGACATACCAGGTCGATGTCATCGACGGAAGGTTCACCGTCTCCGACATGGTCCCCGATGTGTATTCCGCCGACCTCATCTCCGCGGACGGAACCTCCGTCACCACCGCAGATGTGACCTTTGTCAACAGCATGGTCAACGCACGTGTCTCCGTGCCTTCCGGAACGGTCACCGTGAGTATCACCGAACCCTACGGAGGAAGCTACACCGGATCCGTTACGGTGTACGACGTCTCCACCGGAATGGAGTTCGCGGGTGCCGCCGAAGCGGGATCCGCAAAGATCTCCGTCCCCGTCGGAACCTACGCGGTGAAGACGGTCGAGAACTATGCATTCAGCTCCACCTCCACTGTCTCCGTGACATCCGGCGGTTCCAAGACCATCAGCCTGACCCTCTTCGACGCGAAGGAGATAGCTATCAGCAACACCGCCGGGTCTGTGCCCACGGTCTCCGCCATCGGATACACCGGTGTCGCGGCATCCGCTGACAAAGCATATGTGCCAGCACCCGGAGGGGCGATCAACACCTACACCGCCTGCGTCATCGAGAACGGCAAGATCTACTACGGCAGCGGAACCTACGAGAGCGGCATCACCCTCGTCGGAACCGACTTCTACACTGTTTCCGGAATCGTGAAGAACGCCGACGGAGACACCGTCTCCGGTGCGACCGTCAACTTCACCGACGGCTCCAACGTGTTCGTCTACACGACCGACAGCGACGGCAAGTACACCGCCTATCTGCCCGCCGGAACCTTTGTGCAGTATGCTTACAACGGCAGTTCCCTTGTCTCTCTGGCGAACCTCACCGTCTCCGCCGACAGCGACAATGCGGACATCAGTATGGGTACGGCATACTCCGTGGGACAGTATGTCAACACCTACACCGCCAGCGGCGGATCCTCGAAGTACCTCGCATACTTCGGAGTCGAAGGGAAGATCACCGTGGGAGATGCGGTCTACACCGTCCCCATGCTGACCAACACCTCCGGACGCGCAGTATTCTGGGTTCCCGAGAACTCCGGCATAACCATCACCCTCAAGGCGTTCGATTCCACCTCGGACGGAGGCATCCTGAAGGCTACCGAGGATCAGACCTACAGCAAAGACGACGTGACCTCCAACACCTCCAACACCTGGACGTTCAGACTGAGCGACGCCGAGTCGGATAAACTGCAGGTCGCGAAGATTTCGGTGAAGAACGGTACCGGATACCCCCTCAAGGTGAAGTACAAGGAATCCGACGAGTATACAGACTGGGCCGATGCGGCCTCTATGGACATGTATGCCGGGAAGTGGTATGTGGACACCGAGGCCCTCCTCGGTGAAGGATACCATTCCGCCGAGAGCTTCACTCTCTACCTCGGGCATGACAAGATCGTCCTCGACGACCTGTCCGGATTCGAGTGTCTCACCGCCGAGGTCAGGTACAACGACGGGGACACCCTGAATATCTCTGCCCTCAAGGATTCCAACGGAGACACAGGCGAGTACGAGAAGGGAGAGAAGACCGTCGACGAAACCACCAACGTCGCCACCGTGAAGTATTACCTCCAGCAGAACTTCGATTACACCTTCGATGTAAAGAATTCCGACGGACTCGTTGCGGTATCTCCTATAGTCTTCGCCGATACTCCTACCAGCATATCCGTCGACCTGACGACCCTTTACGATACCGTGAAGGTCTCCGGTTCCGTCGGTGCGAAGATCAGCGGAACGATGGAGACCGAGTACACCTTCAACTCCAATTCCTACACATTCTACGTGGATGTGAGTGACGGGGAGTACGAGTTCGAGGTGCCCGAGAATGTCGGAACCGTCACAATGAGGGTCGGAGGACTCGAGTATGAGAACGACGGCAAGATATACACGTTCGACACCGACGCCGACAAGACGGTGGAGGTCGCGGACAAGGATGTCACCTGCAACTTCTCCGTCGTCACCACCGATGCCGTGTACGACTGGGGAGACGACGTGTCTGTCGATTACGACGATATCGACGGGTCGTTCAAGTCCGACGGCAGCGGAGAGATGACGTTCACCATCACCAACAATTCCGACTTCTACCTGACCTACCTGATCAAGGGAAGCTCTGCGTTCGTCCTCGATGAGACCTATGCGCTGTCGATCGTTCCGGGATACACCGGAACCGTCACCGTCAAGGGACACTTCGATGCGGCCACCGTCGGTGCGGGCAGCGAAGACATGTACGTCTGCATCACCGACACGGCCGGAAATGAAGTGGCGGACATCATCGTCCCCGCCGACTGCTACGAAAGGTCCGGAGACGATTCGGGAACCAAGGTGAATGTCACCTCTGCCGACGGCGCAAGCGCCGACATAGCGGCCGGTTCCGTCTACAAGTATGCAGTGACATTCGCTAACTCCAACCTCTGGGCGGAGATGGCGACCGTCACTGCGGAATTCGTCGGTTCCGCTGCCGATTGGACGGTCTGCTGGATGGACAGCGAGGGATACATGGTATTCAGCGGCCTGTCGAACGGACCCTTCCTCCTGAAGGGTTACTCGACCACGACGGTGTATGTCGCCGTGATCAACACCGACGGACAGAGCAACTCCGTACCCGATGTGAAGTTCGGCATTTCCGTCGAGGATCTGGACGGCAACACTGTCGCCCTGTCGACCGACTGCTCCGAGCTGACGGTTTCGGGCAGCACGGTGTCCGCAGCGGATCTGAAGGCACAGAAGGCCGACCTGTCCCTCGACAGCGGTTCCGTCTCCGACGGAGGCGCATCCGACGAGGGCAAGAAGATCGGAACGACCTTCTGGGTCCTCTTCGTACTGACCGTCCTGGTCCTGCTCCTGATAATCTGGACCGGGTCCAAGAGGGGGGTGTTCGCACGCAGATGAAAGTATGGACAATCCTGGCGGCCGCACTGGTCGTCTTCTCGGCCGGAGCCGTCCTCCTCAGCGGGGACGGTTCCGCCGCGGATTCAGACGAGGAACAGACCGCCAACTATTCGATAAAGGGAGACGAGACCTCCGCCAAACCCGGAGGAGAGCTGAAGTTCGACATCACCTTCAAGGAGACCGCCGCCTACAGCACCCTCTCCGTCTCCTACACCGCCAAGCTGACCGACTCCTCCGGGAGCACCGAGAGCGACGCCGTCACCCCCTCTTCCGGGGACATCGACGACGGTGCGATCGTCACCCTCACCGTGACCGCACCGGATGACACCGGCAGGTACACCCTCACCGTGACCTGGGAGGAGACTGTCGACGACGGGAATGAGAAGGAGTTCACCGACTCCGTCGACATCAGGGTCGTGACCCCGATCACACTCTCTGCCACCATCTCCAACAACGGGGAGGTCGACATCGACACGAACGTCTACTTCTACGTGGACGGAGTGAAGGCGGAGGACAGTTCCACCGCTCTGAAGGTCTCTCCAGGAGATTCCACCACCATAACCTACGAGTACTACAACTCCGACCTGTCCCAGGGCAAGCACTCGTTCCATGTGGCGACTCCCGACGGCAGTATCGTTCTGAGTGACTCCTCGTTCTACTACGAGGACGGCAACTACGACTGGCTGAACTACATAATGGCGATTATCTTCGTGATCGTCATCATTGCGCTGATCTATGTCGTAAGGAAGCCCGTGAAGAACTACGGCAAGCCGAAAGCGAGGCGTTAAAACTTTTCAGGGGCCCCCGGGCCCCTTCATTTTATAAAATACCCAGTCTGTGCAATCCGCACCTTCGGGTTTTTCATCTGTTCCCGTAACGGGACATGATCCGTGCGGTGGAAAGGTCTGTGCGGGAACGGTCCATAATTCCCCTGGCTATGTCCTGTTTCCTTCTTATCGGGATTACGGAATCCTTCACATCGAATGTCATGAGGGCGTCCGAGAGTGTTTCCATGGAGGAGAAGATCCTTCCGGCGCCGTCGATGTCGTCTTTCATCAGGTCGTTCAGAAGATCCCTTCTTAGTTCTCCCACGGCATCGGCGAGACCCATGACCCAGGCACTCGGAGTGACATCGAGGATGCTGTAAGAAGGTATCTCCTCTCCGCGGGATGCATAGTCGTAGATGACGGTTTCCGCGAACTCCGCCATTGCATCTTCGGCGGCCTGTCCGTACATCAGCTGCGGATGGCCGGCGGCGCTTTCCGCCATGACCGCCAAATCTCCGGATATCGAATCGAGGAGTTCGGGGTCCCGTTTTCCTTCATGTATGAGGTGGATGGCGGTCTTCGTTTTCCTGATGATTTTCCTAGACTGTACGAATACCTCTTCCTGGGTCTTTTCGAGATCCGCCAGGGCGGCAGCAGCTCCTTCTATGTCTTCTTTGAAACTCATATCGGTCGCTCCGGGTATTTCAGGGCCCTGTGGAAATTCGCTGTCACGGCATCGGTGTACAGGTCGTGTTCGATGCGTTTGGTGTACGGGCACGTGTCAGGTCTTCTGAATTCCAGATCCGGGAATGTGACGTCCATCAGGGTGAGGCCGTACGGTTTGGCGAGTCCGAACGTGGTGTCCTTTCCGGCCAGTGCCTCCTTGACGTCGTCCAGGTCGGACATGCCGTTCCCCACCTGTATGACGGCGGCCATTATCCTGCGGATCATGTTCCAGAGGAAGTAATTGGCACAGAAGTCGGTCGAGATGACCCCGTTCTCCTCATGCACCTTCACGTAATCGATGGCCATGATGGTGGACCTTCCTGTCTCATTCTTGGCGAATCTCTTGAAATCATGATGCCCTTCGAACAGCTTCGCCGCCTCCGTGAAACGACCCAGATCTATGTTTTTGGACGGGGTGACGTATCTGTAGTAGCGTT
The DNA here is from genome assembly GCA_963643445.1 of Candidatus Methanomethylophilaceae archaeon. Taxonomy (GTDB): domain Archaea; phylum Thermoplasmatota; class Thermoplasmata; order Methanomassiliicoccales; family Methanomethylophilaceae; genus Methanomethylophilus. Next base: position 91,380 of record CAVIJO010000002.1, on the reverse strand, counting down.
TGTCGGCCATCCTCGGATTGAATGTGTCGGATATTTCCGCAGCGGCGGTGTAATAGACTCCGTACGATACGGAGTTGAGAGCCTGGAGAAGAAGACCCAGATCCTTGAATTCGGTATAGAACGCAATCACGTTCCCGAGGGCGCTGACGCCCGAATCGGTGCGGCTGGAGAAACGCAGGTCTATCCTGTCCTCCGGCACATGGTCTACGAGGAGGAGTTTGTCCAATATCTCTCCCGCGACAGTGCGGAGACCTGTTTCCGGGGGCTGTATCTGGGAACCGCTGAATCCGTCACCCAGATAGGCGATTTTGACAGCTACGCGTCTCATTGTTCGCGGATCTGCCTCATGTGCTCTACTCTCTTGGAGATGAGATCTGCGGTCCCGATATCGTGGCGGACGTAGGATGCGTCGCATCTTACGTATTTCAGCGCCTGCTCGCAGTTCTCGTTCGCTTCCTCGAGGGTGCTGCCGATACCGACGACTCCGACGGAACGGGATGTCCCGGTGACGAGTTTTCCGTCCCTCTTCTCGACGCTTCCGAAGTAGGCCACCGCTCCGGCGGTGTCCACAGCATCCGTGTCGACCGCAATAGTGTGCCCGGGTTCGGACTGTACGCCGTATCCCTTGGGGACCAGGTATTTGCAGACTGTGGCCACGGGTGCGAATTCCACTTCGCCCCTCATCTTCCCGGTCGCCATCCATCTGATGATCTCCGTGAAGTCGGACCTCAGGGCGGTGAGGACGTTCATGGCTTCGGGGTCGCCGAATCTGGCGTTGATCTCGATAATCTTGGGTCCGTCCTTGGTGAGCATGAACTGGCCGTACATCGTGCCCTTGTAGGGGCATCCTTCGTCGGCGAGGGCCTTCACGATGGCCCTGATGATGTCGAGAGCCTTCTGCCTGTCCTCTCCGTTCACGAAGGGCAGGAGACCGTCCGCATCGCTGTAGGAACCCATTCCGCCGGTGTTGGGTCCCATGTCCCCCTCGTAAGCGCGCTTGTGGTCCTGTACGAGCGGCATGGGGATGACGTCCTTCCCGTCGGTGAATACCATCTGGGTGAATTCCTCTCCCACGGCCTTCTCCTCGATGATGACCTTTCCTCCGCCGACGTTGTTCTGGAAGATCTCGTCGATGTATGCGACCGTATCTTCGATGCTCTCGAGCTGGTCTCCCTGGACCTTGACACCTTTTCCGCCCGTGAGTCCGACGGGTTTCACGGCGACCTGGTACTTCACGTTCCTGACGTATTCGACCGCATCGGTCTCGTTGTCGAAACTGGCGAAGGCGATGTTGCCCTCGATGTTGTATTTCTGGACGAGATTCCTCATGAAGGTCTTCGATGTCTCAATCCTGGCGGCGGCCTTGGTCGGGGATGCGCATTTCACGCCCATATTGGCGAGAGCGTCCACGACGCCGGCCGCAAGGGGGGCTTCCGGCCCGACGAATGCGAATTCGATGAAGTTGTTGAGAGCGAAATCGCAGATCCTGTCGATATCGGACTCGTCGCAGATCAGGACCTCCTTGGCGAGTTCCTCGATCCCCGGGTTTGCGTTTTTCATGACGGCGTAAATCTCCGCCCCTCCGCGGGAGAGGGCACACACGGCGGCGTGTTCCCTTGCTCCTCCGCCGATTGTCAGGATCTTCATATTGCTCACTTCAATCACCTATGGCTAGCGGGTTATTAAATGATTTTATCCCATGCGTCCGGACTCAGAGGTCCAGTGCATCAATGACGGCGTCGACGCCGTCCCCCTTCTTGGCGCTGGCCGTGTACATCTTCTTCGCTCCGCCGGTGAGTTTGGAATAATCGTTCAGAATGACCGCCGGATCCACTCCCACTGCATCGCAGATGTCTATCTTGTTCAGGACCGCCACATCCGAATGGAGGAAGACAGCGTGGTGTTTCCTGACCATGTCGTCCCCTTCCGTGGTGGATATGACGACGGCCCTGTAGTCGGTCCCCAGGGGGAAGTCGGCGGGGCATACGAGGTTCCCGACGTTCTCGATTATGACGGTGTCGTACTGCGAGAGGTCGGTACCCTCCAGGACCTTCTTTATCTGCCTGGCCTCCAGGTGGCATTCCTTGTTCGTGTTGCAGTTGATCGCGTCCAGCCCGGCCGCCCTGAAGCGTTTGAAATCATCGTCCCCGGTGACATCCCCGGCGATTACGACGACTCTTTTCCCGCGTTCCTTGAGACGCTTCCCCATCTCGCAGATGAGGGTGGTCTTCCCGGACCCGATGGATCCCATGAAGTCGACGGACCTTATGCCGTGTTCCTTGAACATGTGGTAGATCTCGTGGGCGATCTTGTTGTTCGCCCTGAGGACGTCGGTCTCCATTCCGGCCTGAACTATGTGCATACGGGTATGATGCCCCTCCTCCGAATTAAAGGTTGAGTGTGCGCGTGCGCGTACGTATAAAAGGGACAAGGGAATACGCCGCAGTATCATGTATGCCGAATTCCTGTCGGGTAAGCTCGCGGAAGCAGGGGCCGAGGAGGGCTGTATGCTTACTGTCGAGACTTCCGGTAAAACTTACAAGGGCGTCCTCATGCCGCATCACGAGTTCAGCGGCAGCGACGTCGTCATCCTGAAGGTGAAGAGCGGATACAACATCGGTATCCGCATGGATGCGGATGCCAGGGTCGAGGTCGTGTCGAGGCCCGCCGAGAGGGTGAAGACCGAGGCCGCGGAGGATGCGGTCCCCGGTATGAAGACCATCGTCCTGATCGGTACCGGCGGTACCATCGCATCCTATGTCGATTACAGGACCGGCGCGGTGCACCCCGCCCTGTCCACCTCCGACATGATCAACGCCGTCCCGGAGATCAGGGAGATCGCCAATCTGAAGGCGAAAGTCCTGTTCTCCATCTTCTCCGAGAACATGACGGTGCCCCACTGGCAGAAACTGGCCGAGGCCATCGCAGAGGAGCTGAATGCCGGGGCGGACGCGGTCATCGTCCCCCACGGCACGGACACCATGGGATACACCGCCGCCGCGGTGTCGTTCATGCTCGGGGACGTCCCGAAACCCGTCGTGTTCGTAGGGGCCCAAAGATCCTCGGACAGGCCGTCCTCCGATGCCAGCTCCAATCTCATGGCGGCCGCCAGGTTCTGCACCGACGGGAACCGCGCAGGGGTCTTCGTGGTAATGCACGACACTCCCGGCGACGATTCTTTCGCAGTGCACTGCGGCACCAGGGTCAGGAAGATGCACACGTCCCGCAGAGACGCTTTCAGGAGCATCAACGTGCCTCCGGTGGCGCATGTGGATGCCGCCGGCAGGATAACATTCAACACCCCCGGGAGGGAGGTGTCCGCGGAGAAGACGGAGCTCATGAACTCCATGTGCACCGATGTGGTCCTCCTGCAGTTCTACCCCGGTATGGATCCCGCCCTCTTCCGCGACGTCGTGATGAAGAGCAGGGGCGTGGTGATCGCAGGTTCCGGCCTCGGACACGTGAACAGCAACATGGTCCCCCTCATAAAGGAGGCGTCCGATGCGGGGATCGTCGTAGTGGTGACGTCCCAGTGCCTCAACGGCAGGACGAACCTCAACGTCTACAACACCGGCAGGGACATGCTCGCGGCCGGTGCCGTGACCGTCTGGGACATGCTTCCCGAGACGGCCTACGTCAAACTGATGTGGGCCCTCGCCAACACCAAGTCCGCCGAGGCGGCCAAGGCCGTGATGCAGACGCCTCTTGCAGGCGAGATGGGCGACAGGAGGGAACTGCTTTGAGCGGCGAGAAGTATGAGATGATGTGCGGCATCGAGATCCACCAGCAGCTCGACACCCACAAGCTGTTCTGCAACTGCCGCAGCGAACTGTCCGAGGACGGCACCGGCGGCATCTACAGGAGGCTCAGGCCCACCACCTCCGAGATGGGGGAGGTCGACCGCGCCGCCCTGGCACAGTTCAGGAGAGGGTACGGGTACAGGTACCAGAGCTGCGCCTGCGAGACCTGTCTCGTGGAACTCGACGAGGAGCCTCCCCACGAGGTGAACCCCGACGCCATGGAGACTGCGCTGATCTTCAGCGAACTCCTGGGTGCAAGCGTCATCGACGAGGTCCAGTTCATGAGGAAAATCGTCGTGGACGGCTCCAACACCTCCGGTTTCCAGAGGACCTCGCTCGTGGCCGTCGACGGATCCGTCGAGGCCATCGGGAGGAAGATCGGGATCCTCTCCGTCTGTCTCGAGGAGGACGCCTGCAGGAAGGTCGAGACCGGCGAGACGGAGGTCACGTGGAGGACCGACCGTCTGGGTATCCCCCTCATCGAGGTGGCCACCGCCCCCGATATGAGGACTCCCGAGGAGGTCATGGAAGTCGCCTCGAGGATCGGAACCCTTCTCAGGGCCACCAAGAGGGTCAAGAGGGGACTCGGAACCATCAGGGAGGACCTGAACATCTCCATCCCCGAGGGCGCCCGCATCGAGATCAAGGGCGTCCAGGAGCTCAGGATGCTCCCCGACTTCGTCTCCAATGAAGTGAAAAGGCAGAAGATGCTCGTCAGGGTCAGGGACATTCTGAAGGAGAGGGGCGTGAAACCCGTTCCCGCGGAGACGGTCGATGTCACCGACCTCTTCAGGGACTGCGAGTCCAAGATTATCTCCTCCGCCCTGAAATCCAAGGGCAAGGTCCTCGCCGTGAAACTCCCCGGATTCGCGGGAGTCATGAACGGCGACGGCAAGACACTCCGTCTCGGTTCCGAGATGGCGCAGTATGCCAGGACAGTCGGAGTCAAAGGTATCTTCCATTCGGACGAACTTCCCAACTACGGTATCGAGCAGAGGTACGTCGATTCCCTGAGGGAATTCCTCGGTATGACCGGCGAGTACGATGCGTTCGTCATCTGCGCCGCATCCGAGAAGAAGGCCAGGGACGCACTCGTCCTCGCCGCCGGCAGGGCCAACACCGCCCTCGACGGCGTTCCCGAGGAGACCAGGGATCCTCTGCCCGACGGGACCACCAAGTACTCGAGGCCCCTGCCGGGTGCGGCGAGGATGTATCCCGAGACCGATGTCCCGCCCACGCCCATACCCGCTGCGAGGCTCGAGAGGATCAGGGCGAACCTGCCCGAGTTCCCCGAGCAGATCAAGGCGAGGCTGATGAAGGACTACGGGCTGAACGCCCAGCAGGCCGACCAGATCGTCAGGCAGGGCAGGGACGACCTGTTCTGCCACATCTCCGATGAGTTCGGACTGTCCGCAGTGGCGGCCACCACGTTCCAGAACACCTTCCAGGAGCTGGAGCATGACGGCATCGATACAGACATGTTCACCTACGACGCCCTCTACGGCGTGTTCGCAGGACTGAAGGAGGGGAAGTTCGCCAAGGAGGCCATCCCCGCACTTCTGAAGGAGATGGCGTCCGGGGCCTCCATGGAGGCCGCAATCGGGAAGCTGGGTCTTTCGGCTGTGGATGCCGGCGAGGCGGCCGCGATCATCGCCAAGATCGTAGCCGAGCGCGCCGACTTCGTGAAGTCCAAGGGCATGGCCGCGGTCGGCCCCCTGATGGGTCCCGTCATGGGCGCTCTCAGAGGTAAGATCGACGGGAAACAGGCGTCCGATCTGCTCACCGAGGCCATCGGAAAACTTCTCGGATGATGCACCCGCCCGTCCGCAGGGACGGGCCCGCATCATTGTTTATTTCTGCGGATTCCTGTTTGAAAAACAATGTGCCAGATGCGGATTTCAGGAATCCGCCGAGGCCCCTTTCCGAGAGTCCTTTTCCAGTTCTGCCTTTACGAAATTTTCGATGTTCCAGACGAGGAACAGCGGTATGACGGTTCTTTTTCCGGCTCCGGGAGGAAGCATCGCGACCACGGCCGACATCTCGGGGCCGTATTTTCCGCAGTATGCGTTCAGGCTCGCAGACCGCCTGTCATTCTCGGATTTGACCTCCAGCGGGATGATGTTCCCGTCGTATTCGTACAGGAAATCCACTTCATATCTCCCGTCTCTCCAGAAATACAGGCCCTTTCCGAGGGCGGCCAGTTCGCAGCAGACGTAATTTTCCGCCGCCGCACCTTTGTAAACCGAAAGCGACGGGTCGCTGTCCGCCACGAATCTCGCGGGGTATCCGGATTTGATGCGGAGAAGTCCGAGGTCCGCCATGTAGATTTTGAAGTACGTCGGGTCGGCGCAGGCGGATAGGGGTATCCGCGGGTTTTCCGTCAGATGCGCCTTGTAAACCAGATGGGAATCCGTGAGCCATTGGAGGGAATTCTCCAGATTTTTTCCTCTGGCACCTTTCTTGGCATGGCCGAAGAAGAACTTTCTGTTGTCGCGGGCCAGCTGCTCCGGGACGGAATTCCACAGAAGGGTCAGATTGCGGAGGTCTTTGATGGCGTATTTTCCGAAATCGTCGGCGTAGTCGAGTAGCAGATTTCTGAGGATGGCGTTCACCTCGTCGAGGCTGCGGTTTTCCGTCCACGCCTTCACCGCCTTCGGCATGCCTCCCACGACCAGGTATTCGCGCAGGGCCTCCTCCGCCTTTTCCTTCACGGTCTCCAGTATCTCCTCCCCAGGTCTCAGATCGCGGAGATATGTGTAGGTCCTGTCCATTCCTTTGGCCAGCAGAAATTCCGGAAATGTCATGGGATACATACTTATCCGGTTCACCTTTCCGACGGGGAACGGGACGTGGCAGTCCTCCCCGTTTCCGTGGATCAGCAGTCCCAGAAGGGAGCCCGCACAGGCGATGTGGTATTCGGGCGCGTCCTCACACAGGTATTTGAGAGAAGCGAGGGCCCTGGGACAGATCTGTATCTCATCCAGGATTATCAGCGTTTTTTCCGGTTCCGCACGGGAATCCGTTGCCAGCTCGATCTTGGAAATGATGTTGCGGGCATCGAAGTCGCCTTTGAAGATGCCGCAGATGCTGGGCGTCTTCTCGAAGTTGAGATAGACAGTGTTCTCGTACTGCTCTTTCCCGAATTCCGTCAGGATGTACGTCTTGCCGCATTGGCGTACGCCGTCCAGAATGAGGGGCATGCGGTCCCTGCTGCTCTTCCACGCTATCAGTTCGTTCATTACGAGGCGGCGCATATGGTTCGGACGATTTGACTGTATTTAAAGAGTTGCATTTTTTACAGATAAAAATGCAGTTTTTCACGCATTTTTTACATCAATTTTGTAGATTTGTCTGCATTTTTCACACATTTTAGACGGCGCAGCGCCTGTATCCAAGTTGGAACCGCATATGTGCCAGATGGAAAAATCAGAGGTCGGAGAAACGGATCTCCAGGACCTGCAGTTTCTCGAAGAACAGGGGAAGTTCTCCGAGGACTTTCACCGGGCGTTCTCCGATGACTTCTTTCAGACGTTCTCCGTCCATGAGGGACGACACCACTACGACCGCCCTCCCGCCCGGGAGGAGATGCTCCGGCGCGCCTTCGAGAAGTTTCGGCAGAGGCCCGAGGCCGTCCTTCCCGCCGGACCATGCTTTCGCCAGTTCGCCCTCGTCCTCCACGGGGAGGTACGGGAGGTTGAACACAATCGTATCGAACCTCCCTTCGACGGCGGAGTATACGTCGCTCTCCACAGCCTTCAGGGATACACCGTTCGCTTCCGCATTCCTCTTTGTAAGAGCCACCGCCTTCGGGTTGATGTCTCCGCAGACGACCTCCGCCCCGTTCAGTGCGCACTGTATGGAAACGATCCCGGAGCCGGGCCCGATCTCCAGAACCTTCTCCCCCTTCCTGATGTCCAGAGATTCGGCAAGGAGTATGCTGTCCTCGGACGGAGGATATACCTCCGGATCCTCCGCTATATCGAGACCGTCTCTGTATTCCATTGTACCGGGACAACATATTCATCGGGGTATTTTATTCCTGATTCCATGACATCCATAGACATCCTGGTCATCGGACACCTCGGGAGGGACGTCTCCGGTGCGGTCATCCCCTCCGAGACATGGTCCACCTCGGCACTCGTAAGGACGGATGACGGGCACAACATCGTCATCGACACGTCCCAGGAGTACATGAGGGCCGGGATAAAGACGTCCTTCAGGCAGATCGGGAAGATATTCCCGGATGATGTGGACATCGTACTGCTCACCCATTCCCATCCCGACCACGTCGGCAACGTCGGAATGTTCCGCAATGCGGAGGTCTACAAGTTCTCCGGCGGGGAATTTATGGACGGGGTCTCGGTTCTGGAGACCGAGAAGGAGATCGCCAGAGGCGTGCGTTTCGTCCGCACTCCCGGGCACAGCGATGATTCCGGTTCCGTGTTCGTCGACGCCGACAGGAACTATGCGTTCGCGGGGGACGCAGTCCCGCTGCAGGACAACCTGGCCAAGAAGGCCGTCCCCGCCCTCAACACGGATCCGGAGAAGGCCGCAGAATCCATGAGGAGGATCGCGAGATACGCCGATGTGGTCATTCCCGGCCACGGAAAACCGTTCAATCTCGGATCCCTTAAAAGGCTTTATAAATAAGACAGCCTACACGTGGCCCATAGGTGAAGGATATGGCAGAAGAACTCCCGGATACGATATTATATCAGTGCCCCGACTGCGCCGATATCACGGAACATGATATCCTGAAGGCGAAGATGGGGAAATCCAGCATCAGCGGGACCTTCCGCTGCAGGGAGTGCGGACGCGTGTTCACCGGGACTATCAGACTTCCCAGGAAGATCGAGGTGAAGGTCATGTTCAGTGACCAGGATGTCACCGAGGTTACCAAGACCGTCCTCCTGGAGGACGAGATCGTGGAGGTCGGGGACGAGTTCGATCTGGACGACGGCCGCCATGTCAGGATCACCTATATCGACAACGCCGAGGGGAAGAGGAGGAAATCCTGCAACGCACCCGACGTGAAGGCCCTCTGGGTCAAGAGTTTCGACGTTCTCCACGTGAAGGTCTCCGTCAACGATTACAAGAAGACCTACCCCATGTACGTCGAGGCGGAGCCCGACGACGAGTTCACTGTCGGGATGATCATGAACTTCGAGACCTGGGATGCGGTCATCCACGCAATCAAGACCCACACGAAGCTCATCAGGAGAGGCACTGCGGAGGCCAGGGACATCGTCCGCATCTACGGCAAGAAACTCAGCGGACAGCAGCGCCCCGAGGAACTCCTCGTCGACGAGGACGCCCCGTTCGACGAATCCGTCTACGACGACGGGACGATGGATCTCGACGAGTGAGATTCAGTTCCCGTGCCCGTCGGGCAGGATGCAGTCCAGGATGTCTGCGATGTTGTCGCTTTTCACCGTGTAGGTGGCTGCATCCGACGTGTATGGGTCGGTGGGGTTGAACGCGATCGATACGGCGGAGTTCTTGAACATCGGTATGTCGGTGAACGAGTTGCCGAGGGACACGGTCCTCTCCTGAGAGGTGCCGTATTTCTCGATGTATTTCCTGACGAAAATCCCCTTGTCCTTCAGATCGACCACGACCTCCCCTTCCCCCGAGAGGGTGCCGTCGGGATTGGTGAGCACTCTGTCGGCTACGCAGTCGTCGAACCCGTACTCGTTCTTCAGCATGTTCGCCGCGATGTCTATGCCGCCGCTGATTATGACGCATTTCATCCCGCATTCCCTGAGGGATGCCACGGTCTCCTGGATGCCGTCGATGACCGGCATGTCGCGGAAGAAGCGGATGAGGTCGCGTTCGCAGATGTCGGGCTTCGCGGATTTCCATTTGGCGATATCCCTGCGCATGAACTCCCTCTCGTCGATCTCCTGGTTGATGAACGCCCTGTAGGCGGCTTCGTTCTCCACTCCGAGACTCTGGTGGATCCAGGCCCAGGAACTCCTCAGTTTGGTGAGAACCCCGTCCATGTCGAAGCAGACGAGGTCGTATTTTCTGCGCATGGCCGGGGATATGCCGAGCCCGTAGATTATACTGGTCCCCGCAGCGCAGGTTTTAACACCGTATGCGGGATTGGGTTGCTCATGGCAGAGGACATCAGGATCGATTACGACAACGGGTACTATGTCGGTGCGGTCGCAGAGGACGGGACGACCGAGCACGGTCTCGGGATGTTCATGTGGAACAACGGCGAATCCTACGTGGGTTACTTCGAGAACGGCGTCCGCACCGGGAGAGGAACGTTCAGATGGCCCGACGGAAGGGTCTACGAGGGCGATTTCAGGGACGACGTCCGCACGGGGAAGGGCATCTTCAGATGGCCTGCGGGAGACGTCTACACAGGGGATTTTGTCGACGGAACCTTCTGCGGCATAGGGAAGATGGCCTGGGCCAACGGCGAGGTCTACGAGGGCGGTTTCAAGGACGGGAAGATGGAAGGCATCGGCGTCCTCTACGCTCCCGACGGCTCCGTGACCTATTCCGGCGAGTGGATACAGGGCTGTCCCGTATCGGCCGGGGAGTGACCGTCCCGGAAGGAACAAATGCGTTATATCGCCCGACGGCATTGGGAAGGATATGCTCACGATAATCGGGACAGGCCATGTCTTCAACATATCGGAACCCGTCTCGTTCATCGTCAGACGGTGCTGGCCGCAGGCCGTGTGCGTGGAACTCGATGATATGAGGTATCACGCCCTCACGGGCGACAAGGAGGCCCTCAGGAAGGATCTGGAGGCCCGCGGGATAGATCCCGACGCATCCAAGGAGGAGCGGCTGAAGAATACGAATGCGGCCTACAGGCAGTCTGCCAGATACCAGGAGAAGATGTCTGCGCAGAACAGGAGCACCGCGGGAGCGGACATGGTGGCGGCCATCGGCGCAGCGAAGTCCTGCGATGCGGAGATCTTCTGCATAGACACGGACGCAGCCGCCGCAATGGACCGCATGTGGTCCCAGATGGGACGCGGCGAGAGGTTCCGTTACAGGATGTCCGGTATCACCGACAACATCTTCGGGAAGAGGAAGGTCGATAAGACCCAGAAGGATTATTCCAAGGACCAGGCGGCCTATGTCGAGGAGATGAGGAAGAAGTATCCCGCAATGGTGAGGGTCCTCATCGACGAGAGGAACGAGCACATGGCCGCGAGGATCCGGGAGATATGCGCCACCCACGAGAGGGTCGTGGCGGTGGTCGGGGACGGCCACGTGGACGGTCTCCTGAAACTGCTTCCGGATTCGGACAGGAGGGTGATCCGTCTGAAGGAACTCATGGATCCCGCCCGTCTGAAGGAACTCAAGACAGAGTATTGGGAAGGTGCGGATTGATGAAAGTTACACTGCTGGCACATACCCCCGACGCAGACAGGATCTGCGCTGCGGCGGCGCATTCATGTTACTCGGACAGGTCCTCTGCGGACCTCCTGGAGGATGTCGACCCAGAGAAGATGCTGCGCCGTGTCATCGGGATGGGACATCATTCCGTCATCGAACACGCAGTGTTCACATTCTCCGTGGAGGGAGTTTCCCGCGCCCTCACCCATCAGCTGGTGAGGCACCGCATCGCATCGTTTTCCCAGCAGTCCCAGAGGTACGTGGAGATCTCGGAGCCGACGTTCGTGGTTCCCGAGACCGTGAAGGGGGACGGGAAGGCATCGCAGATCTACGCCGATACCATGGACAGAATATGGAAGGCGTATGCGGACCTCATCGATCTGGGTATTCCCGCGGAGGATGCGAGGTACGTCCTTCCTAACGGCTGCACCACCGACATCACCATCACGATGAACGCCCGCGAGCTGCTCCACTTCTTCTCCATGAGGTGCTGCAACAGGGCCCAGTGGGAGATCAGGGCCATGGCCGACGAGATGCTCCGTCTCTGCAGGGAGGTATCCCCCGTCATATTCGTCGATGCGGGACCCGCATGCGTCAGGGGGCCGTGTCCAGAGGGGAAGAAGACCTGCGGACATCCCCGCAGAGATATGAAAGGACAGTGACCGCAGGCCCGTGTTTTACGCATCGGAGTATGCGGGAAACGGGGTCTCCCGTACGGATGCAGGCACTTCCTGTTCACAATGTTTTAAATAAGGAATATCCATCAGTCGGATTACTCGGTGAAAGATATGGGAAGAATAAGACCCACCTACATCAAGAGAGTATCCATCGAACTCGTCAACAAATATCCTCAGGCGTTCAACAAGGATTTCGACAACAACAAGGAAATGGTCGCAACCCTTACCGACGTCAAGACGGTTCCCATGAGGAACAAGATCGCCGGATACATCACCCGCTATCTGTCTCACCCTGAGGCATGATAGGTAAAACCATTTACTTATCCGAAAGGATCTGACCGCAAATTACACGGGCATATGGGGTAGCTTGGATATCCTAGGGGCTTGCGGAGCCCTAGACTTGGGTTCGAATCCCAATATGCCCGCCATGCCTTTTTCGACATTGGTTTCCGAATCCGGGATATTCATGCGTTTACGCCGTCCGGCCTCTGCTGATTCGGATATCGCATCTCTTACGCGTCCGAGGCGTTAGGTCAGGTTCGGCCGGCCATTCTGCGCCGATACGTTCTGCATATGCCGCCGAATCCATTTTGTCGCAGGTGACATTTTCCGTCATACTGCGTAATCGATGTATCCGCAGGGGCAGGACACCGTATCCGTGTTAATAACTAGGACCCGGCGCCGTTCCCGTCATTCGTCCTCTTCCGGCTTGGGGAACACTCTGCGGACTATCTCCACCGATCCCGGCGGGAGGATTCTCGATACCTCCTCCTCCGGGACCTCGAACATCTTGGCGAGGTCTCCCGCCATCCTGCCGTTCTTCTCCTTCGAGGGGCGGATGACGCAGTATCTCTCGCTGCATTTCTCGATCACCGGGGTGGGGGCGCACATGACCTTGCGTTCGTTCTCGTAATACATCTCCCCGATTCCCATTTCCAGCGGGAGGTGGTATTCGTAGTTCCTCTTCCCTCTGATGATGAACGCTCCCCTCGGGACGAACTCTCCCGCATTGGGGGTCTTGCTGACCTGGTCGGGATAGGCCCAGAAAGCCCCTCCCTCGGCCGATCCGGCCATCCACGCCTTCGAATGTGCCAGAGCGAACCAGCAGGCCTCCCTGAGCTCCTCTCCGGATGCCTTGAGGCCGTCCTTGAGGATAATGGACGGCGCGCCGTGGATGTCCGCATGGGCATAAATGTCACCGTCCTTCAGATGCTTCTTCACCGCCTGGTCGTTGGAGTGGGCATCCCTTCCCGCGATGACGAGCCTCCCTCCGGAGGATATGAACCATTTGTACGATTCGAACCAGAATCTCTTCGTGGGTTTGGCCTTGGACAGTTCCGCGGCCACCTTTTTATCGAAACCCTTCTGCTTCTTCTCCAGCTCCGCCAGGGAGTCGTTCAGGGCCTTCTCCGCGTTGTCTGCCTTGGCGCCCTGCTCCTTCCCTCTGGCATATATGTCGGAGGCGTTGGTGTCGATGTTCTTGGTGTAGTCCATCTCCACCTCGAGGATGCCGATCTTCGCAGCCACAGTGTTCTTGGAGGGGTCGATGTAGGCCACGTACGGAATCTTCAGGGCGCCTTCCGTGAGTTTCTCCCATGACAGTTTTCTGCTCTGTTCCCCGAGGACGTTCAGGAGTTCGGACACCTTCTGATATTCCGTGTACAGGGAATCCGCCTGTGCCTTGAGGCGTTCGGCTTCCATGCGGTATGCGTCCACGGTCTCCCTCTGCTTCTCGATCCTCTTCTTGAGTTTCTCGATCTCGGGGTCGACGTACTCCCTCTTCTCCTCTTCCCTGTTCTCCTCCATGTACTTCCCGATGGCCTCGGAAATAGTGGGGACGGATTCCTTCACGCAGTCGTCGTAGATCTGCAGATCCATGGGAGCGATATCCACTATCCTCCCGTCCCTGCGGAACACGGTCGGGCACGGGTTCCCCATGACGTAGTCCGCGATCTCCATGACCGCGGAGTGGAGGGCGGCGACGGTGCCTTCGTCCGCCTCCTTGGCGGGCACGGTCTTGTCGGCGCCCGCGCGTCTGCAGACCTCCTCCGCATACTGCCCTCCGAGGTTGTTGACGGTGGCCAGGGTCCTGACGGTGTCGGAGTCTGAACTTCTGAAGAGTTCCCCGAAGGATTTCAGATCGGAGGTCAGGGGGTTGAACCGCTCCTTGGGCATGACGTATTCCTCCCCCGGGCGGGTGGCCCTGTCGCGGAAGGTCCTCTGGGTGAGGCAGTTGACGATCTTCCCGTCCTGCACCAGGAGGACGTTGCCTCCGCCGAACATCTCGAAGATCAGGAGGTATTCGCCTTCGGCCTTGAACACCTGCATCTCGACGATACGGTCGAAACCGACCTGCCTTGTCTTTCCGATGCGGGCGTTGGCGAGGTATTTCCTCAGGAACGTGGCGAAGGAGGTGGGGGTGACCGGCGTATCGGGCCTGTCGGGTGACAGATAGAGCCATTTCTTGTCCTTGAAGAAAAGATCTTCTTTGCCGTTCTTGGTGTTGATACGGAACAGGACGTTTCCCGCGCCCCACTGGAAGATTTTGTCCATGTGGGCGTTCTCCAATGCGGCCATCTCGGTGACCACGGAGCGGACATCGAAAGAGCTCATCTCCTTCTTCATGTCCGCCGCTAACGTGTTCATCGATAAAATAGCCTCTTTCCGGAGAACGGTCGGAAGTTCGGAGTCCCGGGACCGTCCTCCGGAACTTGCCAGCCAATAACCATTAAATATGAATGTACAATTAGCGAGGAATGCTGCCGCTGTGGCTAAGGGGTATAGCGACGCCTTGGTAAGGCGTAGGCCGAGGGTTCAATTCCCTCCAGCGGCTCCATCTCATCATTTTTGCGGATTACGGTTCTGCGTATCCTCTGCCTTCATTCAAAAAAGAAAGGGCCGTGCCGCACGTATGCGGCAGGGCCGTTCATGCCATCCTGTAGAATACCCAGCCGGACCAGATCTTGGGGAAGAAGTAGGTGGTCTTCTTGGGCATCCTCTTGCCCTGTCCAGCAATGTCCCAGATCGTCTGAAGGCACGGCGCATTGAGGATCACGGCCGCATCGTGCTTCTTCTCGGCCATGGCCTTCTTGACGGATTCCAGTTCGGCGTCGTAGGAGATCTTGGATTTCCCTTCGTCGCTCTTGTAGACGCCGTAGAGGATCTTCTGCTGGGCGGCATACGTGTCGAGTTTCATGAGGATGTTGCCGTCATCGGATGTGCTGTCGAGGAGGAAGCACCTTCCGGACCTGAACATCATCCCGAAGAGGTGGGAGCCGAGTTCCGCCTCCATCTCCTCCTCGGAGACCTCTTTCATTGCCATGGTCTTTCCGATCTTCTTGATGGCGGAGGTCTCCCCGATGTCCCCCGCATCGATGAGGCGGTGGGTGGGCCATATGACGAGCCCCGGGTCGTCCTGCGCCACCATGGTGCAGAGGACGTACTGCTTCGCCTCGCAGTCCGGGTTCTCCTTCGCATAGTTCAGAGCGGTCTCGTACCTGTGGTGTCCGTCCGCAATCAGCATCTTCTGATCCTTCAGTTTCTCGGAGATTCTCCCGCAGAGACCGGGGTCGCAGATTCTGCTGTACCTGTGCTCGACGCCGTTCCCGTCGACGTATCTGTAGAGCAGTCTGGCACTGTTGTCGGTCTCCCTGTTGAGGTCCTCCCCGAGACCGGGGAATATCCCGAAGATGCTCTCGAGGTGGGTCTCCATGTCCCTCAGGAGGTTCAGCCTGTCCGCCTTCACCTTGGAGAACGTCTCTTCGTGGGGAATGATGTTCCCTTCGGAGTAGTCCTCCGTCTTCAGGATGCCCACGAGACCCCTTCTGGTATAGGTCTTCCCGTCGGCTTCGAACGTCTGGTCGTAGATGTAGAACGACGGCTCGTCCTG
The DNA here is from genome assembly GCA_963643445.1 of Candidatus Methanomethylophilaceae archaeon. Classification (GTDB taxonomy): domain Archaea; phylum Thermoplasmatota; class Thermoplasmata; order Methanomassiliicoccales; family Methanomethylophilaceae; genus Methanomethylophilus. The sequence goes on along the minus strand of CAVIJO010000002.1, from coordinate 75,649 downwards.
TTTCAGGGCGCCGCTTTCGATCATACCGTCGAGCCTCTTCCTGGCCTGCGTGTATCTCTTGTCTGCATCGGGTGCGAGGGTGAGGTTCGTGACGTTGTTGGCGTCCGACTGCAGCTGTGCCAGATAGTCGTCTCCGATGACGTCGTACGGAGGGGATACGCGGCTGCCGATGTTCTCGCCCGCGCGGATGTTGGGCCTGTAGCCTTTGAACGGAAGGAATGTGACCATGATGACCGACTCTGATTGGGTATCAACAGGATTGTTCTATAAAGGTTCTATTCTCCGGCGGGGGTTCCGTACCGTTTCGGGAAAAACGGGCAGGATACGGATTCAGACATCTGGGTCATTCGGGGTTCCGGTTGCGGAAAAAGGGAGACGGGGAGGCGTTTCCGTCTCCCCTTTGAAAAGTTTCAGCAGATTCTGGGGACGGGGTCTCCGGACGGGGGTTCGAGAATCCTCCTTCCGCCGACTTCGGTGCGCAGGATGACCCTTGCGGGCCCTTCGGACGCCTTTCCGATGATGGCTGCGTCCTTTCCCTCGGGAGTGGACCTGATGGCTTTCAGGACCTCCTCCGCCATCTCCGGGATGACGGAAATCACGCACTTGCCTTCATTCCCTATGTTGAGGGGCTCGATCCCGAGCAGTTCGCAGGCGCTGACGACACCGTCCCTCAGGGGGATGTCCGCTTCATCTATCTCGAGCTGGCACTTTGATTTCTCAGCCCACTCGTTGAGGGTGTTCGCAAGTCCTCCCCTGGTCGGATCCTTCATCGCTACGATGCCTCCGGTGCGGAGACCCTTCTCGATCATTTTGTTGAGGGGCTGCACGTCCGATTCTATGACGCTGTCGAATCCGTATCCTTCCCTGAACGAGAGGAGGGCTATGCCGTGGTCTCCCATGTATCCGGAGACGATTATGACGTCTCCCGGACGGGTGTTGGAATCGGAGCACCATCTGCTGTCCACCTTCCTGTAGGAGTTGGCCACCTCCATGTCGTGGTCGAGGTAGTCGGGCCTCTTCCCGATGGCGGCGGTGGTGATGACCATCTTGTCGATCTCGCCTGCACCCATGACCTTCGTGTCGCCTGTGACGACGGGGACGCCTGCCTCTCCGGCGGTGGCGCCCATGCTTTTCATGACTCTGTCGACGGTGTCGGAATCGAGTCCTTCCTCAAGGATGACGGAACTGGCGATCCCGATGGGTTTCGCACCCATGACCGAGATGTCGTTGACCGTTCCGGAGACTGCGATCCTCCCGATGTCGCCTCCGGGGAAGAACAGGGGGTTGACGGTATGTCCGTCGATGGTGAATACGACGTCGTCGACCACTGCGGAATCATCCAATGCGTCCAGCGGGATCTCCGACTCCATTTTTGGGAAATGGCCGGTGATATGCTTCGAGATGAACTCCTGCATGAGTTCTCCGCCCGCGCCGTCGTTCATTACAACCTTTGACATTGCGACGGTAATCGGATAGGTTTGATTAAAGGGTATTGAGAGAGCCGCCCGTCCAATCATAATTAATAGAGCGCCGACGATGGTGCGGACGGGCGTGTGTGGTAGCCAGGACGATCCTATCAGCCTTCGGAGCTGACAACCCGGGTTCGAATCCCGGCACGCCCTCCATCCGTATCCGGGCCTTTCAGGCGCCGGGATAGGAGAGAAGGCTCTCTACGTCGTAGCCTTTGAGTACTCTGTTTTTGGCGTCGAATCCGGCGAGTTCGAGGACGAATCCGATCTTGACGATCTTTCCGCCGAGTTTTTCCACCATTTTGATGATGGCGGCGGTGGTTCCGCCGGTGGCGACGAGGTCGTCCACCAGGAATACTTTCATCCCCGGCTTGATACTGTCCTTGTGCATTTCCAGGGTGGCGGTGCCGTACTCGAGGTCGTAGGTCTCCGATACGGTCTCGCGGGGAAGTTTGCCTTTCTTCCTCGCCATAACGAAGCCCTTGCCGAGTTTGTAGGCCACAGGGGTTCCGAAGACGAATCCTCTGGATTCAGAGCCGACCACGATGTCGACGTCCATGTCCTTCACCATGTCGCACAGTCCGTCCACGGCGAGCCTGAGGCCGACGGGGTTGGAGATGATGGTGGTGATGTCTCTGAACATGACTCCGGGCTGAGGGAAATCAGGTATGGTCGTGACGTACTTCTCGAGGTCTTCTGCCATGCGGCTGAAAACAGGGAGGTCCGTATTATAGATTGTTACAAAAATGCCCGAGGGGCTAATGGGTTTGGCCGCGTCAGAGAGACCTGAGTTGACCGCTTAGAAACTTCCGCACACAGACGCGCCAACTGGCCCTGCGTCGCTCATGGCGGTGAGCTTCCGAACGATATGCTTCTCTCCGCGGAATTCCGACGTATTCTTTTTGCCTATGGTTTTGCGCCTCCTGTGATATAGACATCGAATTTAAGATATAAATAATCTATCTTCGTACGATTAACGGCAATTTACTGCGGAAATCGTAATAGGTTTGATGAAAACTTCAGTCGGACCCATTGTTTTCGGATCCAGAGAGTTCCTCCGAGACCACGGCCTTCACATGTTCCAGGTTCTCTTCCGTGTTGCCGGCCATGGCGGTTCCCTGGGCGTAGAGGTCGAGGTCTCCCTTCAGGGATGCGGTGAATCCCCCCGCCTCTTTCACGATGAGTGAGGCGGCGGCGTAGTCCCACGGTGCGAGGTTGATCTCGAAGTAGATGTCTATGGCGCCTTTGGCGAGCATGCAGAGTTCGAAGGCGGCCGTACCGGTCCTCCTGATGTCCTCGCATTCGCCGTAAAGCCTCTCCGATATGCGGAAGCACTGGTGGGCCCGGCTCTTGTCGTATGCGGACCATGCAGTCGCGAAGATCGAATGTGCCAGATCCCTGTCTGAGACGCGGATCCTCTCTCCGTTCATGTATGCGCCCATGCCTTTCTGCGCATGGAAGGTCATGTCGAGATACGGGTGGCGTACGGCCCCGAGGACCACTTTCCCGTACCGTACTAAGGCGATGGAGACGACGGAGTTCTCCATCCCCCTGGCATAATTGGCAGTCCCATCGATGGGGTCCACGATCCATATCCACCGGTCGCTGCCGCGGAGTCTGTCATCCTCTTCCGGGAGGTCCCCCTCCTCCCCCATGAAGTATGATCCCGGGATAAGTGCGGTGAGTTCTCTCCGCAGGTATTCCTGCACCTTGACGTCGGTGGAGGTCACGTAGTTCTCCTTGGTCCCTTTGTTCCTCACTTCGAATCCGGAGTCGCATAGAACCATCTCTCCCGCCTTGACGGCGAGGTCTATGACCGATAACATGATCCTGTCCACGGAGAACACCTTGGGCCGTACCACTCTGGACAGGCGTAAAAACATATCGGAAAAGACAAGGTCCCGGGCCGGAGCCCGGGTTTGAAGGGTTTACTGAAGCTGCTCGGAGCAGTAGGGGCAGAACTTGGGGGTCTTCTTCAGACCGCTGAGATCCTGTCCGCAGTAGGGGCAGATCTTGAAGACCGCTCCTCCGGCGGCGGGAGCCGCCGCCGCAGGCTGTGCGGCGGGTGCTGCGGCCTGCTGCTGGTTCTGCATCATGGGGGAGGGCTTTCCGCAGTTCCCGCAGAACTTGTACGGATAGTCGTTGAGACCGCCGCAGAACGGGCACATGACCTTCTGGGCCTGGGGCTGCGCCGCCTGCTGCTGCACTCCCTGGACGGGCTGCTGGCTGAGCTGCTGGTACATCTGCGGGAACAGGAGCATTCCTGCGCCCATGGCCGCACCTCCCTGGGAATCTCCGATGGCATCCGCCATACGGTCCATGACCTCGTATCTCTTGAAGGCCTCTCCGTTGGCGCTGCTGAACTGGAGGTACTCGAACACCTTGGTCTTCTCCTCCTCGGTGGTGGAGACCTCGTTGATCTTCAGTGCCAGCAGTTCGATTCCTCTCTGCTGGAAGTAGGGGTCGATGAGGATCTTGGTGGAGGTGGAGGCCTTCTCCAGGTTGCCCATGACATCCATGTAATACTGGGTGTTGAGCTGCTGGATCAGCTGTTCCGTGATGAAGCTCTTCATGAACTGGTTCACGTCGCCGGTCGTGTAGCTCTTCATTCCTCCCAGGACCTGGGTGTAGAACACGTTGACGTCCTGGATGCGGAACTGGAAGTCCCCGTTCGCCATAAGGGTTATGGGCACCTCGTATTCCTTGGCTGCTTTGATCATGGATCTGAGGCCCCACCTTCCGTTGAAGATCTTCAGCGAGATGAAGACCACGGAGCATTTGAAGGGGGTCTCCCTGAATCCGAGGGCCTTGTTGTAGAGGGCGGTGAGCCAGGGGATGTTGGCGCTGGTGACCACATGCCTTCCGGGCTCCAGGATCCCCTGTAGCTGTCCGTCCCTGATGAACAGGGCGACGGAGTGTTCGGGTACGGTGACGGAGGTGATGGTCCTCAGGTCGTCATCGGGGGACACGTAGATGATGTCATCCGGTCCCTGGTCTTTCCAGAATACGACGTTCTGTTTCTTTTCTGCCATTGGAATCACTCCTCTCCGCCGACGAAGCCTTTCATGATGTTCTCCCTCTGGTTGTAGGCCTCGATCATCGCATCGATCTCCTTCTCCACGGCGCGGAGGGCCGGCCTGATGTTCTCGCCGGTGTCCGCATACTGCACAAGTTCCGCAGATGCGGTCTTGAGGTTCTGCACGCCGTCTATCAGTTGGGCGTCCCAGGAGATGATGTTGTCGAGTTCCGTCTCCATTATCTTCACGGAGTCGTGGAACGCACTGTATCCGGCCGCGGCCTTCTTGACGTCCACGCAGTATCTGTCAACCTTCGCCTTGATTCTCTCGGCGTCCCTCATGGCATCGAGGTCGCCGACGGCGGCGCGGGATGCGTTGGACAGGTCGGTCTTCACGTTCATCAGTTCCTTGGCCACGACGTCTCTGATCGCCCTGTCCTCGTCCCTGCGGAGGTTCTTCTGCTTGTAGCCCCTGTAGAACGGGACGTACATCGCGATCCTCTCGACGAGGGACCTGTTCTTGGCCATCTGGCCTTCTACGTTGTTTTCCAGTGTGTTAGCCATTTGCCTTCACCCTCAGAATTTGGATTTCTTGCTGTTTATGAGTCCGGTGGCGAGACCGATCAGTGCGATTCCGACAATCACTACGGCGACGGCCACCCACATGTTCACGTTGAGTCCGATGAGGACCACGGCTATGCCGATGACGGTCACCAGGAGACCTGCCGATACTCTGTACATCTGTTCGGAGGGTCCGAATTTGTCGGGTGCGGAGCTGTAGGTCGCCCCGACGAGGAACAGGTCCGCGCCGATGATGACGAGGAATGCTCCGAATACCGTGAGGAGGTCCACTCCTGCCACTCCGTAGAGGACTGCGCATATGGCTATGCCGATGAGCGCAACGGCCGCCATTATGACGCCTCTCGTCCTGTATGCGTTTCCTTGGTTGTCTACCATTTCAATCCCTTCCTTTCGTTGAATTCTCAGATGATGATCAGTTCGTTCAGGTCCGTGCGTCCGATCCTGCCGGGGACGAGCTGTCCGAAGCTGGACGGCGCTTCCAGACGGTTGCCGGATCTTCTGAACGGGATGTAAATGAGTTTGTCCACGTCCGGGTTGCTGAGTTTGAGTTTGGATTCGGCGGAGGCCACGGCGCTCACGTACTGTTCTGCGAGACGCTCGGCTTCCTTTTCGGTGCTGAGCGGCACTACGGCGGCCCTGCTTCCGATGGAGTTGGGGGCCGCACTCGATGCGATGTCGGAGATCCCGGAACCGTTGCTGATCGATTTCTCGTTCCCTAGGATGCCTGCGAAGACGCCGTCCTTGGTCCTGACGCTGAATATGTCGGTGACCGCAGAACGGGGATTGTTCAGGCAGGCCTCGTCTATCACGAAGTCTGCGGGAACCAGGAGGTCCTCGCGGACCTCGACGGCCTTCTTCTTCCAGAGGGAACCCGTCTGGAAACTGTACCTGAGGTCGATGTGCCAAAACGGGACGAGTATGTCTCCGTCGCCGGGCGCGATGTTGACGGACCCTCCGCTTTTGGCCTTCACGGCATCTGTCATGTTGGCGAATATCTCGGTCAGCCTGTCCTTGTTGTTGAGCATGAATCCCCAGTTTCCTCCGGAGGGGAACTCGTACTCGAAGATGCGCCTTATATTGTCCAGCGCCTTGACGGGGTCTCCGCCCATGGAGTATACGGATTTCGCTGTCTCCTCGAGTGCCTCGACCTGTTTGATCTCCGTCGCGATGGGCTGTCCCATGATGGCGACTTTCATGTTCCCGGCAAGCTGGGTCTTTGCCTCGTTCAGTTTGCTTTTCCCCTGTTCGAAAAGCTGCAGGGCTGTGGCGACGTCTCCGTTGAGGAGCTTCTCACATCCCTGACAGGCCGTGCTGAGGCCGGCGAAGCGGGTGGCCGCGGGTTCGTAGTCCTTCAGGGCCCCGAAGTCCTCGGAGGCCGCGCCGAAGTTGTTGGACATGAGGATGTACCTTCCGTCCTTGTTCTCCTTGAGCAGATTGGAGTTGTTGATCAGCAGGGCGTAGGCATCGGAGACGTTCTTCGCCGTGGTGATGAGGTCCTTGCTGTCGGAATCCACCGCCAGAGGCGCCACTCCCGACATCTTCTCGCTGAACTCGAATGCCTGGGCGGGGGTGTGCTTCGTCTTGATTTTCGTGTCTACGGTGAAAGGCATGACGAGCATCGGGTTGGCGAGCAGGGATGTGAGGGCGAATTTGTATTCGCCGAACTCCATGTCGACCCTCGGCTTGACGCTGTTCATGAATATGCTGTGCCTTGCGACGCTGTCCACGTTCTCCGACTGGGCGACGCTCAGCCCGCCGGGGACGGCCTTGTTGATCCAGGAGCGGACCTGTCCCATGAGCTGGTCGAGGTACGCCTGTGCGTCGATTCTCTGCTGGGTCGTGCCGCAGCTGGGACATGTGACGTAGGGACTGTCGCCCTTGATATCCCCGGCATCGAGGGGTGCGCCGCAGTATTTGCATCTGAGGGAAACCATGCTGTCCGTACCGATCACCTCGTTCTGGCGAACGCCAGGTCTCTGCGGACCGCGGCGATTTCCATCTCGAGCCTCGCCTCCATGGCCCTCATTTCGCTGATGGCCTGGTCGTAGTAGCCCCTGGAGATCTGGTCGGCCCTGTTGGACACGGCGGTGTAGCAGGGCATGCAGATGTAGATCGATTCGAAGTCGTCGTTGGCGGCTCTGATGATATTGGAGCCCTCCCTGTCTCTGAACATCTGGGATATCGTACTCCTGACGGATATGAAGTGGACGCCCTCCCCGTTGGCGGGTCTTCCGCAGAGCCAGCATTTGCCGGATTTTGCGTAGCTTTTCATCAGCTCGAGGTCCCTGTCCCCGGAGTCTCCTATCTGCCTGCGGAAGTTGTAGGCCATCTGCATGTACTCGGAACCCTGCTTGGGATCCTTCAGTACGATGCCAGTTCCCATGCACTCGTAGGCCATGGCCTGGAGGATGAGGGCTTCCCTGGTGCCGTTGGCCTCGGTGTTGCCGCTGACAATCTCGGCAATCTTGAGAGGGTTGTCTCCGATCAGGCCGGCATATTTTGCCGCCAGGTCGATCATCGCCTGGCCCTTGGCCATGTAGTCGGAGTCGGGCATGCTCGTGGTGCCGATTTCCTCTATCGAAAGGTTGCACTCGGTCTTCAGAGCCTCCACATCGATGTCCGTGAGACCGAATTTGAACGAACTCTCTCCGCATGTTTCCAGGCGGTTGAGGAGATTCCTGTAGGCATTCTGGTCCCCGCGGTTGCCGAGGAGCGAGATCAGGCTGATGTACGTCTGGGCCATGTCAGCCTTGCCGGTGTTCTTGGACAGTGCGTCTGCAAATTTCTCCTTGGCGTTCCCATACTCTTTCCTGTTTACGAGGTCGATAGCCTCGTCATACAGCTGGTCGCCGGATTTGAATAATTTGAATCCCGTGGCGTGTCCCCCTTTTTCTTACGGATGCATCATATTTCTACTCGGTATTTGAAACAATCTATGTTATTGCACGGAATGTATGTGCCAGATGTTTGCTCCGGCAGACTGTCCGCGGACATCTGGCCTGCCTCTCGGAAAGGTTTTTCCCGTCCATTCGAGGACATCCCGGTATGCACTTGTCTGCCTGATTGAGGATATATACTCGTGTTTAGTACCGTTAACCTGATAATATGGTTGTTAACACTTATTCAATTTATTGATTTATTAGATATTTGTCTAATTAAAAGGTTGAAATAGTATTGAAGGTGGTATGTTTTCTGCTGTTTCAGCGTCAAAACGGAGTTTTTTCGGTGGGAAAATTATATTAAGCGAACGGAACTAACAGACATTATGCAGACCTTCAGGTTCACTGCAGTCGAGAAAGCCAATGCAAAGGAACCCGTCATCGCCGAGGCCCCGGAGAATGAGACTTCCGCGTACTACGGACGCAATGTCTTCAACAGGGCCGCCATGAGGAGATATCTCTCCGAAGAGACCAGGAGATCCATCTACGAGACGGTCGAGAGAGGAGCGACCCTCGACGGCAACGTGGCGAACCACGTGGCCGAGGGCATGAAGAGATGGGCCATGGACCAGGGGGCGACGCACTACACCCACTGGTTCCAGCCTCTCACCGGAGGCACCGCCGAGAAACACGACTCCTTCGCACATCCCCGCGACCACGGGCAGTCCCTGGAGAAATTCGAGGGAAAACTCCTTTTCCAGCAGGAACCCGATGCGTCATCCTTCCCCAGCGGAGGACTCAGGAACACCTTCGAGGCCAGAGGATACACTGCATGGGACCCCTCGTCACCCGCCTTCGTTATAGGGGACACCCTGTGCATCCCCACCGTGTTCGTCTCATACACCGGGGAGGCCCTCGATTACAAGACCCCTCTTCTGAAATCCGATTCCGCCGTCACCAAGGCCGCTAAGGCAATCCTGGAATACTTCGGCGAGGGAAACGAGGTCCTCCACTCCTATCTCGGATGGGAGCAGGAGTACTTCCTGGTCGACAGGGACCTGTACATGCAGCGCCCCGACCTGGTTCTCACGGACCGCACCCTCATCGGACACGACAGTGCCAGAAACCAGCAGCTCGACGACCACTACTTCGCCGCAATCCCGCCCCGCGTACTCGAGTTCATGAAGGATCTGGAGTTCGAGGCGTACAAGCTCGGCATCCCCGTGAAGACGAGGCACAACGAGGTGGCGCCCAACCAGTTCGAGATCGCACCCGTCTTCGAGTCGTCGAACCTGGCCATCGACCACAACCTCCTGCTGATGTCCCTCATGAAGACCGTTGCGGAGAAACACGGATTCGAGGCGCTCTTCCACGAGAAGCCCTTCGCAGGAATCAACGGATCCGGGAAACACTGCAACTGGTCCATCGGGTCCGAGAGCGGTATCGCCCTGATGTCCCCCGGAAAGACCGACAAGGAGAACCTCAGGTTCCTGTGTTTCATGGCGAACACCCTCAAGGCGGTCTATGACAACAACGCCCTCCTCAAGGCCACCGTCCTCAATGCGACCAACGCCCACAGGCTCGGCGCGAACGAGGCCCCGCCGGCGATCATCTCGTCGTTCCTCGGCAAGCAGGTCAGCGCGGCCTTCGCCCAGCTGCTGGACAGCAAGGATATGGTCAAGATCGCCGGAAAGAAGGGATACAGCCTCGGAATCCCGCAGATCCCCGAACTCCTGGTGGACAACACCGACAGGAACAGGACCTCCCCGTTCGCCTTCACCGGCAACAGGTTCGAGTTCAGAGCGGTCGGTTCCAGCGCGAACTGTTCCGGTGCCGTCACCGTCCTCAACACCATACTCGCATACCAGCTGGCACAGTTCAAGAAGGCCGTCGATGCGAGGATCGCATCCGGTGTTCCTGTCATGCAGGCGGTCCTCGACGAGACCCGCGAGACCTACAGGGCATGCCAGAACGTATGCTTCGACGGCAACGGGTACTCCGACGAGTGGAAGGCCGAGGCTCTCAAACGCGGCCTCGACTGCGAGAGTTCCGTGCCCCTTGTCTACGATGTATTCACTTCCGAACAGACTGTGAAGATATTCGCCGAGACCAAGGTCATGACAGAGGTCGAGCTGGATTCCAGGAAGGAGGTGTTCTGGGAGATCTACTGCAAGAAGATGGCGATCGAGGGCAAGGTCCTCAGCGATCTCACCACCAACCACGTCATCCCTGTGTCGATCAGGTATCAGAACATTCTCCTCGACAACGTAAGGAACCTCAAGGACATCTACGGCGACAAGGACTTCAGGAAGATGGCTGCATCCCAGATGGACCTCATCAGATGCATCTCCGAGGACATATCCGCCGCAGAGAGCCTCGTCGACGAGCTTGATGCCCTGGATGCCAAACTGTCCCAGGAGGAGGAAGGACGCGCCGCAGCTATCATCTACTACGATAAGATGGCGCCGATGCTCGAGAAGATCAGGTCCCATGTGGACTCCCTCGAGATGATGGTCGACGATCAGATGTGGCCTCTCCCTAAGTACAGGGAGCTACTGTTCATACACTGAAACACCTTCGGTCCCGCAGGTTATCCGCAGGGCCGCATAATTCCCTATGCTGGCACATACGTGCGCGACATCGGGGAATCAAAAAACGGGGGACCGGGAAACCCGGTCCCCTGGGCATTCATTCCTTTTCCTTCTTTTCCGGCAGAGGGTCCAGATACTCCACGGGCGTGGCCTTCAGACCGACGACTCCCGCGATGACGACTATCAGGAACACTCCCATGAGCCAGTTGAAGTCATCGAGACCCAGCAGGGCCGAGACGACGACGGTCAGGCTCACACCGACACCGATCCATACGGCGTAGGCCGTGGTGAATGCGATGCCGTGCCTCATGGGCCACTCCATGCATATCATGCTGAGCGCGAGGAACACGATGGTGACGATGTCCCAGGTCCACACGGTGAACTTCTCGGTGTAATCGACGCCGATGGACCATCCGATCTGGAACACACCTCCGAGGATCAGGACGATCCATGCGAGCGTAAGTTCGCTCTTCCCTTCGAGGAACTTCATTTCAGAGACCTCCCGCAAGTCTGGTACCTATGATCCCGAGCACGATCAGCAGGACGAAGAACAATCTTCTGGCCGTGAGCTTCTCGCGATGCAGGACGCGCCCTACGGCGACGATGCCCGCGGCACCTATTCCCGCCAGTACGGCATAGGCGACTCCCGGTCCGATATAGTTGTTTCCGTCGCTGTCGGTCATTCCGACGGCATATGCGAGGAGATACAGGCAGAGCAGGACCAGGATAATGGTTGCGGCGCCCCATCCCTTGCGCTTGAAACCTTCGGACTTGTCAAGACAGGTGACCCATATCGGTTCGATACAGCTGGCGATGATAAGAACCACCCATGCCATCAATTCATCCATACGAGCCTTTCAATCTCTATATAATGTTATTAAAGGACTTGCGAACATATGCCGACGATGCGGCACGGGTTTTCCGTTCCCGGAAACAGTCCCGCAGGCAGTCAGATTTTCCTTTGAAGGATAAAAATAGTTTTTCGTATCATTTTTCGGAATATGTAGAATGAGTAATCAAAAAACGATACTTTCCGATATGCCAGATATTTACAGTCACTCATCCAATATGTAATTAACCCTCAGTTGTCTACCATAGCAATAGTTATATAGAAGGACTAACCATCAAGGGTACATATTCCGCCGTAAGGGGCGGAAGCTATCGGAGAAATAAATATGGGAATGGGTAACGCACCTGTGCTGATCCTCAGGGAAGGCACCAAGAGAGACAAAGGAAAGGATGCTCAGTTCAACAACATCACCGCGGCGAGGACCATCGCCGACGCAGTGAGGAGCAGCCTCGGACCCAGGGGAATGGACAAGATGCTCGTCGACTCCATCGGCGACGTCGTCATCACCAACGACGGTGTGACCATCCTCAAGGAGATGGATGTGCAGCACCCCGCCGCCAAGATGCTCGTGGAGGTTGCAAAGACCCAGGACCAGGAAGTCGGAGACGGAACCACCACCTCCGTCATCGTCGCCGGGGAACTTCTGAAGAAATCCCTCGACCTGATCGACTCCAACGTCCACCCCACCATCATCACCACCGGATACAGGCTTGCCAACGAGAAAGCCCAGGAGATCCTGAAGAACGTCGCGACCAAAGTGTCCCTCGACGACGAGGCCCTCCTCGAGAAGATCGCCGAGACCTCTATGATCAGCAAGCAGGTCAACGCTTCCAAGAAGTTCTTCGCCAAGATGGTCGTCGACGCCGTCAAGACCATCCTCGAGAAGGACGGGAACGGAAAGTACACCGCCGACCTGAAGAACATCCAGACCGTCAAGAAGGCCGGAGCGAGCATGGACGAGTCCGTCCTCGTGAAAGGACTCATCATCGACAAGGAGCCCGTTTCCCCCACCATGCCCAAGCTGGTGAAGAACGCCAAGATCGCCCTGATCGACGCCGCCTTCGAGGTCAAGAAACCCGAGATCGACGCGAAGATCCAGATCACCGACCCCGAGATGCTCAGCAAGTTCATCGCCGAGGAGGAGAAGACCCTGAAGGACATGGTCATGTCCGTCAAGAAGGCCGGAGCCAGCGTCGTCTTCTGCCAGAAGGGAATCGACGACCTCGCACAGCACTTCTTCGCCAAGGAAGGCATCTACGCATGCCGCCGCGTGAAGAAGTCCGACATGGAGAGGCTCGGAAAATCCACCAACGCCTCCATCGTCAGCAAGATCAGCGAGCTGTCCGCCGAGGACCTCGGAGACGCCGAGTCCGTCGAGCTCAAGTTCGTCGGAGACGAGCAGATGACCTTCATCACCGGATGCAAGGACCCCAAGACCGTTTCCATCCTCGTCAGGGGAGGAACCAACCACGTCGCTGACGAGGTCGAGAGGTCTCTCGTCGATGCATGGTCCGTCGTCAAGGTCTCCATCGAGGACGGAATGATCGTCACCGGAGGAGGATCCACCGCAATGGAGCTCGCCATGGGAGTCCGCGACTACGCGGCATCCGTCGGCGGAAGGGAGCAGATCGCCATCGAGGCCTTCGCGTCCGCAATGGAAATCATTCCCACCACCCTCGCCGAGAATGCGGGTCTCGACCCCATCAACATGGTCATCGAGATGAGGAAGCAGCACAAGGCCGGCAAGAAGTACGCCGGAATCAACCCCTTCACCGGAAAGGTGGAGGACATGATGGCCCTCGACGTCATCGAGCCCATCAGGATCGGTCAGCAGGCCATCTCCTCCGCAACCGATGCGGCGGTCATGATCCTCAGGATCGACGATGTCATCGCCTCCAAATCCGCCCCCGCTCCCGCCGGAGGAGCACCCGGAATGGGCGGAATGGACGACTGAGTCTTCTGAAACACACCCGGACGGGAGGGTCAGGAGCCCTCCCGTCCCCCGAAAGTTCACGCAAGAGGTTCACCTATGACTGATAAGTCTGAAAACAAGGGCGCGGAAGCCCCCGGGCAGGAGGCGGATACTGCGAAGAAGGAAAACAAAGGTCAGAAGAAGGCCGTTGAGGAACTCAAAGCACGTCTCGAAGAGGAGAAGGAGAACTCCGCCAAGATGCTCGATATGGCCAAACGCCTGCAGGCGGACTTCGAGAACTACCGCAAGAGGACCGAGAGGGATGCCGAGGAATATCGGAAATACGCCACCAAGGACCTCGTGTCGCAGCTCCTGAACATCGCGGACGACCTCGAGAGGGCGCTCGCCTCCGTCAAGGAGGAGACATCCCTTTCCGAGGGGGTCAGGGCAGTCAGGGGCAACCTGATGAAGATACTCGAGTCGCAGGGGCTCAGGGAGATTCCTGCGGACGGGAAGTTCGACCCCAATATGCACGAGGCCCTGATGGTCTCGGAGGGCGACGAGGACGACATGATCGCCGAAGTGTACCAGAAAGGGTACATGATGAACGGCAAGGTCCTCCGCTATGCCAAAGTCAGAGTAACCAAGAAGAAACAGGCCGCCCCGGAAGGGGATGCGGCCGAATAAACCGTTTAAGAGAACAATGAGGTGTTAGAAATGTCAAGAATAATCGGAATCGATCTCGGAACCAGCAACTCTGCCGCCTCCATCATGGAGGGAGGCAGGCCTACCGTCATCCCCAGCGCAGAGGGGACCAGCGTCGGCGGGAAATCCTTCCCGTCCTATGTAGCATTCACCAAAGACGGACAGCTCCTCGTGGGAGAGCCCGCCAGGAGACAGGCCGTCACCAACCCCGACGGAACCATCAAGAACGTCAAGAGGAAGATGGGTTCCAGCGAGAAGGTTACCGCCCTCGGGAAAGAGTACTCCCCCCAGCAGATCTCCGCATACATCCTTATGAAAATCAAGAAGGACGCGGAGGCGTTCGTCGGCGAACCCATCGACAAGGCCGTCATCACCGTCCCCGCCTACTTCAACGACAACCAGAGGCAGGCCACCAAGGACGCCGGCAAGATCGCAGGACTCGATGTCGTCCGTATCATCAACGAGCCCACTGCGGCCGCTCTCGCCTACGGTCTCGACAAGGCGGGACAGTCCCAGAAGATCCTCGTCTTCGACCTCGGAGGAGGAACCCTCGATGTCACCATCATGGACTTCGACGACGGAGTGTTCCAGGTCCTCTCGACCTCCGGAGACACCCAGCTCGGAGGATCCGATATGGACGAGGCCCTCACTAACTACGTGATCGGGCAGTTCAGGAACGAGACCGGTGTCGACCTCGCCAAGGATAACGCCGCGAGGGTCAGGGTGAGGGAGGCTGCCGAGAAGGCGAAGATCGAACTCTCCACCACCATGCAGACCGAGATCAATCTGCCTTTCATCACCGCAGATGCCTCCGGACCCAAACATCTGGTTCAGACCATCACCCGTGCGAAACTCGAGGAGCTCGTGGAGCCCATCGTGGAGAGATGCAGGGGACCCATCGAGCAGGCCCTGTCCGATGCGGGACTCACCTCCGACGGCGTCGACAAGGTCATCATGGTCGGAGGGCCCACCAGGATGCCCATCATCCAGAACTTCGTCGAGTCCATCGTCGGACCCAAGATCCAGCACGGAGTCGACCCCATGGAATGCGTCTCCATGGGAGCGGCCATCCAGGGAGCGGTCCTCTCCGGAGACGTCAAGGACGTCCTCCTTCTGGATGTCACCCCGCTGTCCCTCGGTATCGAGACCCTCGGCGGAGTCGCCACCAAGCTGATCGACAGGAACACCACCATCCCGACCAAGAAGAGCCAGGTGTTCTCCACTGCGGCCGACAACCAGCCTTCCGTGGAGATCAACGTCGTCCAGGGAGAGAGGAAGATGGCCGCCGACAACACCAGTCTCGGAAGATTCGTCCTCGACGGAATACCTCCTGCGCACCGCGGAGTGCCCCAGATCGAGGTCACCTTCGACATCGACGCCAACGGTATCATCAACGTCTCCGCGAAGGACCTCGGTACCGGGAAGGAGCAGCACATCACCATCGCATCCTCCAACAAGCTGTCCAAAGAGGACATCGACGCGGCCATCAAGGATGCCGAGAAGTTCGCCGACGCGGACAAGAAGAAGGAGGAGCTCATCGACGCCCGCAACGGCGCCGAGACCATGGTCTACTCCGTCCGCAAGACCCTGTCCGAACTCGGTGACAAGGTCACCAACGAGGAGCGCACCTCCGTCGAGGCGGCCGTCTCCGACCTGGAGGCTGCGGCCAAGACCGACAACGTCGACGACATCAAGACCAAGACCGACGCCCTGATGAAGGCGATGGCTCCCATCAGCGAGAAGATCTACAAGAACGCCACCCCCGAGCAGCAGCAGGCTGCCCAGGATGCCGCGAAGGCATACCAGGAGCAGGCCCAGAAGAACGAGGGCGCTTCCAAGAAGGCCGACGACAACGTCGTTGACGCCGACTACAAGATAGTCGACGACCAGTGATCCGAAGAGGTAAGTTCAGATGCCCGAAGAGAAAAGGGATTACTACGAGGTACTCGGAGTATCCAAGACCGCGACTCCCGACGAGATCAAGAAGGCCTACCGCACCCTTGCGAAGAAGTACCACCCCGACGTGTCTACCGAACCCAAAGAGGTGGCGGAGGCCAAGTTCAAGGAGATCTCGGAGGCGTACGAGGTTCTGTCCGACGAGCAGAAGCGCAGCATGTACGACCAGTACGGGCACGCCGGCGTCGACGGACAGTTCGGGCAGGGAGGGTTCTCGTGGGACAACTTCACCCACGGGGACGATCTGAACGATATCTTCGGGGATCTGTTCGGCGGGATCTTCGGCGGCGGGCGGAGGAGGCAGGACCCCAACGCCCCGCAGGCCGGGGAATCCCTCCGCTACGATCTCGGCATCACTCTGGTGGATGTGCTCAAGGGGAAGACCGTGGAGATCACCGTCCCCCATACCTCCGAATGCCCCGACTGTCACGGGACCGGAGGCAAGGGCGGCAAGACCAAATCCTGCCCCGTCTGCGGCGGGAGCGGTCAGCAGCAGACCCGCATGCGCACCCCGTTCGGCGACACCATCCAGGTGTCGCCCTGCAAACGCTGCGGCGGTACCGGGAGGACCTACGACGAGGAATGTCCCAAGTGCCGCGGCCGCGGAAGGGTCACCAAGAACACCAAGGTCAGCATCAATGTCAAGCCCGGGATGGGCGAGGGTACCAATCTCCGCATACCCGGGGCCGGCGATGCCGGATACAGGGGCGGTCCCGCCGGGGATCTCTACGTCGTGATACACATTACCGACTACATGGGATTCAAGAGGGACGGCAGCGACCTGTGGATGGACGCCGAGACCACATATCCCAGACTCGCGCTCGGAGGCACTCTGGAGGTCAAGAACCTCGAGGGCCAGATGATGAGCGTGAACATTCCCGCCGGTACGCAGGTGGGCGGAGTCCTCAAGGTCGTGGGACAGGGGCTCCCGTCTCTCGGCCGCACCGCACGCGGGAACCTCTACATCGTCCTCGGCATAACCGTGCCGAAAAGACTCACCGATTACGAGAAGGAACTCCTGCAGAAACTGGATGACGGGGCCGGCACGAAGAAGGCCCGCAAGACCAAGCTGAAGGACAAGCTCGGGATCTGAAACTTTTTTCCCCGCGCCCCCGTCCGCTCTCCTTATTTCGGGGGCGCAGTCCGTTTTTACGATGTGCCAGATGTCTCAGTTGAACATCGGGTCGGAGAACGTCGTCTGCTCCGGGATGAGCTTCTTGAGATTGCCGTCGTTGGCATCGACCGTCTCTATGACCATTTTCGTTATCGAGATGATGCATTCTTTCGAGGGAACGTACTCGGCGAACAGGTGATGGTATCTGTAAATCACGCGTCTCTCGTCGGAACTGAAAACGAACGCCCCGAAGTGGAGGGTGCTGTTAATCTCGTTGAGTCCGCTGATGACGGCGTTTTCGCTGCCGGAGGGGACCAGGAAGTCCAGAAGTGCATCGAAACACATGATGGGCATCTCGGTGTCGATATTGACGGAAAGTTTTATGGGGAGGTCGTCTCCGATGAAGGTGCCGTATACGGCGAAATGCTCTTCATCAGAATTGTAATTGATGTTCTCGGAGTCGAAGGCGGTGCACAAATCCCTGTATACTTTACTGGGTTTCGTCCCGGTTGTTTTCTTCCTGTTTCCGAACATGATTCTCCATTCGGTTACTGTCAGATAAAACCTCGTCCCTCCCGCCATCCTTCCTGCGGTACAGATTTATGATCAGCACACGTACGTTTACCGTCGGCAGATGTCTGCATTCGCCGGCGGTCCCTCCTTCGAGTTCCTGTTAATCCCCGATTCGGTCGCATCCATCGGCCTCCATGCGTTCGACGGGGTCTCATTCTACGATTCCGAAGGCAGGGCCCTTCTCCCTAACGAGGCGAATCCCGTCGGGAAGACGTTCAGCGTCAGTGACGGCACGATGTCGGTCATCATCAGGAGGAGAAAAGCCTGAAAACACCGAGGTCCCGGGAGTTCGCCATTCATTTATAACATAAATTCATCCCGCGCTTATGGCAGAAACGGAGAAAACCGTCCAGATGAACCTTTCGGCCGCAGACCGCGGCAGGAAGGCGATGGACGACCTAGAGGCTTTTTCCAAGGATCCGGAGAGGATCAGCGAGGAACTCCTCTTCAGGATACTGGACGACAATAAGGACACCGAATACGGCAGGAAGATGGAGTTCTCCGGTATCAGAACGGTGGAGGACTACAAAAGGAAGGTCCCGCTCACAGTCTACGACGATTACGCCGAATACGTGGTCCGCGAACTCACGGGGAAGGAGGAACATCTCCATTCCGTGTACGGGGTGGCGCAGTACAACAGGTCCTCCGGGACCATGGGCAATCCCAAGAAGATCCCGATGTCCTCGGTATCCATGGGATACCTGCTCGACTACGCCTTCGCAGGGCCCTACGGGATGGCAGTGAAACGTTTCGGTACCGATTTCCTGAAAGGGAAGGCGCTCTCCGTCGCGGAGGCGTCCGCCAGGGCCGTCGTCGGGACTCCTCCCAAGAGATATTACGGCGTATCCGGCCAGTGCGTGTACGACTGGCAGATGATGCAGCCGGAGATGTTCACTTCCCCCGAGGAGGCCGTATGTCCCGAGAAGGAGACAGACAGCAGGTATCTCCATGCCAGATACGGCCTCGCGTACAGGGACGTATCCAGTCTCCAGACCACGTTCATCACGTTCGTCCTGGACCTGTTCCATTACATCCAGGGCAACTGGGAGATGCTCTGCAGGGACATAGAGACCGGGAAGATCGACCCCTCCGTCAAGATGTCCGACTCCGTCCGTGCGAAGCTGGAATCCGAGCTCGTCCCGATGCCGGAGAGGGCGGAGGAACTCAGAAAAATATTCTCGGAGGGTTTCAGCAACACCATAGCCAAGAGGATATGGCCGAACCTCACGTTCGTCATGGGTGTGAGCACCGGGACCTTCTCTGCATATCTGCGCAAACTCAGGGAGAACTTCGTCTCCGAAGACATCCCGGTGGTCATGATCGGGATCGTGGCATCCGAAGGTGCGATCTCCGCCCCGTACGATTTCGACACGCCGGACTCGGCTCCCCTGGGTAACACGATGTTCCTGGAGTTCCTCCCCCTCGGCGAGGAGGATCCGTCGAAGACATGCACGGTGTCGGAGGTGGAGATCGGGAAGGAGTACGAGGTGATACTGACGACCCAGTCGGGACTGTACCGCTACAGGACCCGCGATGCCGTCCGTTTCGTGAAGATGTACAACAGCCTTCCGACGATGGAATACCTCTACCGCATAGACATGTGCGTCAACCTCAACGGGGAGAAGACGTACGAGCCCGCCCTCAGGGCCGCGGTGGACGCTACCGCGAAGGACCTCGATTTCGATTACACTGACTTCTGCGTGTACCCCGACACCGACATGACGCCGTCCTGCTACAGGTTCTTCATCGAATGTCCCAGACGTCCGAAGGCGGACCTGAAGGAGCTGTCCGCATGCCTGCAGAAGGAGCTCATCAGGGCCAATCCCATGCTCGAGTACAAGTTCGAGAGGAGGCTCACGGGGCCCGTGGTGTCCCACTATCTCCAGGACGAGACCTACGCCCTCTGGAGGGACAAACAGATCATGATGGGCGGCGCATCCACCCAGATAAAACCGGTTAAGATAATCATGAACGAAGCCCAGCTCCGTTTCTTCAGAATACTTGTCGACAGGGAGGAAGAAGAATGAAGATCGCAAAGAACGGAACAGAGATCAAAGCTGTCATCGAGGGGAAACTGGACAGGACATCCTCCCCCGATTTCGAGGCCGACATGAACAGGCAGATCGGGGATGATACCAAGTACATCGAGATCGACCTTTCGCCGTGCATCTACATCTCCAGCGCAGGCCTCAGGGTTATACTGGCACTCGAGAAGAAGATGGCTAAGAACGGCGGGAAGATGGTTATCAGGAACGTGCCCGAACTCGTCATGGAAGTGTTCACCGAGACAGGTCTCGACGAGATTCTCACACTGGAATGAGCGATGCATACAAACACATACCTGATCGAAAAGGTCCTGCACAGCCACCTGGCCGTCACCATACTGGTGACGCTCACGGCCACGCTGAGCATGGTCATCAACGGTTTGATCACAGGACAGATGCTGGGGTCCGACGCCCTCGTGGCGTTCGGTCTCGCTTCGCCGGTGTTCATCCTCCTGGGCGCGGCCGCCGGAATCTTCAGCAACGGCGGCTCCATAAGGTGCGCGAACCACATCGGCAGGGGAGATATGGCGGCCGTACGGCTGAATTACACCGTGACGACACTGGCATCCGCCGCCGTGGGTGCCGTTTTCACGGCATTCTGCCTCCTGTTCGCCGATCCCCTGTCGGATCTGTTCGGCGCAGAGGACAGCATCGAAGGGATGGCGGCCGATTATATCCGCGGACTCGGGATCTCGGCGGTGCCGTTCCTCCTCCTGCAGAATCTGCTAATCTATCTGAGGATGGACAGCAATCAGAGGATCTCGCTGATTTCGATGGTGGTGGTCATCATCGTGAACACCGCTGCTGCGGTATACAGCGCATCATCCACGGATCTGGGTCTTTTCGGTATCGGGCTCTCCGTCATGCTCGGGAACGTCATCGGACTCGCCGTCGCCCTCACCCATTTCAGGAGAAAGGAGCGCATGATGAGGTTCTGCTCCCCCTCGGGATGCGGGAAGGAACTGAAGGACATCTGCATGGCGGGTCTCCCCACTGCGATAAACAGGGGTTCCCAGACTGTCAAGAACCTCGTACTCAACGCATTCCTGCTGTCCCTCGGAGGCTCCGCCGCGGTGCTGGCACTTTCGGTGCAGACCAATGTGTATCAGTTTCTGATAGCTATTTCCACCGGATACGGGCTCATGGTCGCCACCATGTGCGGAATCTTCTTCGGGGAGAGGGACAGGAGGGCCGTCACGGATACGATACGCGTCACTCTGAAATCTGGAGCGGCCGTGTCCTCCGCAGCCGCGGCCGTGCTGATAATCTTCGCCGAACCTGTGGCGAGGATGTTCATAGCCGACGGCGGGGACCTCGATCTGGCGGTCAGGTGCCTGAGGCTGTTCGCGCTGTCCCAGCCCACGTCCACCGTCTGTCTCATCTTCCTGTATATGTACCAGACGATGGGGAATCTGATGATGTCGAACGTTATCTCCCTCTCGAGAGGCGCCCTGTATGTCATCCTCGTGTCCTTCGCCCTCGCCCCTGTCATGGGCCTCGACGGGGTGTGGCTGTCCTTCGTGCTCGCAGACATCCTCTCCGTGCTTACGATTGCGGTGTTCATCAGAGTGAAGACAGGGAAGTTTCCGCATCATGCGGAGGACTTCATCATCGCACCCGCCGGCGCCTTCTCCGCGGACACGGTCTGCGAACTGTCCATCCCCAACAGGATGGAGGCGGTCTCTGGGCTCACGGAGCGGATCTCGGACATCTGCGCAGAGCATGGTATCTCCCGCGACAAGGCGGACCGCATCGCGCTCTGCATCGAGGAGATGGCGGGAAACGTTGTGGAATACGCATTCACGGACGGAAAGGAGCATTTCATCGACATACGCATCGCGAAGGACGGGGACGACGTGATCTTCCGTATGAGGGACGACGGCATCAGATTCAATCCTATAACGGCCGATGACGGGAAGCACTTCGGTATCAGGGTGGTGCGTGCGGCCGCGAAGAACATAGAATACAGTTATTCGGTGAAACTGAATAACCTGACGGTGACGGTCTGATGGACGGAAAACTGGCATCTGCCCTGCAGAATCTATTTATCATCGCGACGCTGCTGATCACAGCCGCCGCGTACGTGACGTATAATCTCGATATGCAGGAGTACCCCGCATACGCGATCTCGTACTACATGAGCAGCGGGGTCGCCTGGACCATCGTCACCGTGCTGATCATGTATCTCATACTCCGCAGCCCCATGTACAGGGCGCTGACGGAGCCCGGGTTCTCCGGTTGGTACTACAAGGCCGCCTTCCTTGCGCTGATGACGGGGCTGTCGGTCCTGAACGGTGTCATGGGGAGCAACGACAGCACGCTGTTCCAGAGCGGTTTCGTCGGGCTCATGCTGACGGGTATGTGCAGCGGGCCCCTGTATGTCGCCGCCGTGACCGCATTTACGATATTCGTCCACATACTTGTCATACCGGATTACTACGATCTCCAGTGGTACTATCTCATCCTCCTGCTCGTCGGAGGGGCGCTGTCCGCCCTGCTGAGCACCCTCGGGAAGAGCCGGTTCCTCTGGTATCTGGTCCCTGTGGCGGTGGCTGCAGTGTATGCGGTCTGCATCCCTTCGCTGCTCGACGACGCGGGGATCGCCGGGGATCCCTATGCACATATGCTCTACGGGTGGTCCTGTACAGCCGTCCTCTTGTTCGGATGTCTTGCGGTCGTTCTGTATTACAAGTATGTGCTCCTGATTGAGGCCCAGGAGAACGCCAAGCGCACAGAACATGATCTGGGTCTTGCGAAGGACATACAGCAGGCGGCTCTTCCCGCCGAATTCCCCATCACCCGGTCCCTGAACATCTACGGGATGATGGAGCCGGCCGCGGAGGTGGCCGGCGATTTCTACGACTGCTTCTCCATCGGGAGGAACCTCACTGCGTTCGTCACGGCCGACGTATCCGACAAGGGTCTTCCCGCCTCGCTGATGATGATGGGGGTCATGGGGTCCATAAGGGCGGCATCGATGCTCCACAACGACCCCGGGCGCATCCTCTCCGCAGTGAACAGGGAGGTATGTGCCAGAAACGCCGCGGAGCAGTTCGTCACCGTATGGATGGGCGTATACGATTCCGACACCGGGACCCTGCAGTACGCCAATGCCGGGCACCCTCCGCCGTACGTCAGGCATTCCGACGGGAAGTTCGGGAAACTCCCCGTGAAGAAGGGGCTGATGATCGGGGTGAATGAAGCCGTCCGTTACAAGACCGATACCGTCTCGGTATCCGACACGGATACGTTCTTCTGCTATACCGACGGGGTGAACGAGGCTTTCAACGCCGGGGGGGAGCAGTTCGGAAGAGAGCGCCTCGAGAAGACCCTCGACGCTTCTGCGGGAGAGGATGCGGAAGGCATCGTGAAGAACGTCCGCAGTGCCGTGAGGGAGTTTGCGGGGAAGCAGCCGCAGTCGGACGATATAACGATGCTGTGTTTCATTGTCCGCCGTCCGGACTACCGCAGTCTCACCGTCCCCGGGAAGGCGGAGGAACTCGGAAAGGTCAATGCGTTCATAGAGGAGGTGCTGACGGGACACGGTTTTCCCGAGAAGGAGATCCTCAAGATGGAGATTGTTGCGGAGGAGATATTCGTCAACATCTGCGACCACGCCTACGAAGATTCGGACGGGGAGGTCACCGTATACTGCAGCGCCCGCAGGAACGAGATGAAGCTGACGTTTGCCGATAGCGCGGATGCGTTCAACCCTATCAGCAGGGACGAGATCGAGATCGACGAAGACGTCGGCAACTGGCCCATCGGCGGTTTCGGGATCCACATGATCAAAAACTTGGTCACCTACATGGATTACAAGTACTTCGCCGGGAGGAACATATTCACCGTATGGAAGGTTCTGGGCGGCCCGGAATCCGAATGAGACGCCGGACCTTATGATTTATAACCGTCCTGTATATCCGGAATACTATGAGTGAGTCCTTCCTCTGGATCATCTTCGCAGTCATTTTTCTTGCGATCATGATTATAGATCTGGCGGTCGTGGACAAGGATGCGAAGACCATCGACACGCGCAAAGCCGCCAAGATGGTGGTCGTATACATAGCCGTGGCCCTTGCGTTCGGCCTGCTGATCTTCTTCGAACTGGGTTCGGATTTGGCCGTCTCCTACTATGCCGCATACGTGATAGAGCTGTCCATGTCCGTGGACAACCTGTTCGTTTTCATCATCATCTTCGCGGCGTTCCTGATCCCGGGAGAGGACCAGCACAGGGTTCTGTTCTGGGGCATAATGGGGGCCATATTCTTCCGCGCAGTATTCATTGCGGCGGGTGCGGAACTGCTCCATGCCTTCGACTGGATGATGTACGTGTTCGGCGCCATACTCATTTACACCGCTTACAAGACCGCCCTCTCCAAGAGCGGGGACAAGCCTCCGGAGGAGACCCTTCCGTACCGTCTCAGCAGGCGCATAAATTCGACACCCGAACTGCACGGAGCCAAGTTCTTCATAAAGGAGAACGGGAAGCGTCTGGCGACTCCGATGTTCCTCTGCCTGATAGTCATCGAGCTCTCCGATCTGATGTTCGCGTTCGACTCGATTCCGGCGGCGCTAGCCATTTCCACGGACATATTCATTGTCTATACATCGAATATCTTTGCAGTCATGGGCCTCAGGTCCCTCTATTTCGTCATAAAGGACGTCATCGGATCGCTCAAGTTCCTCAAGTACGGGCTCGGAGTCATTCTTGCGTTCATCGGTGCGAAGATGTTCCTGACGGCCGCCGATATCTGCGAGATCCCGGTCGTCGTATCCCTCGCCTTCATAATCACGGTCCTCGCAGTGACGGTTGTCGCATCCGTGTTATCGACCCGCAGGGAGAAGAGGTCTTCCGAATACAGGGAGATCGACGGGAAGCAGTGAGATGTTCGCAGCGGCGGCCGGGTTCTCCGGGCCTCTGGGTCTTTCGGGTCTGGAGTCCGATCCGGCCGTCGCATCCATGTCCAAGAACGACTTTCTGGTCATTCTCGGGGACAGCGGGGTGTTCGCACCCCGCGCCGATCTACGCCGCATTGCGGAGGAATACAGGTCTCTCCCCTGTTCCGTTCTTTTCCTCGACGGCCCCGGCGACGATTACGACCTCATAGGCGATTATCCCCCGTTCCCGTGGAACGGAGGCACCGTCCATACGGTGTCCAGAGGGCTGATTCATCTCACCCGCGGGCAGGTCTTCAGACTCGGCGGGAGGACGGTGCTGACAATGGGCGGGATGACCGTTCCGGGGCGTACGGATGCCGGCAGATACTGGGACTGGTGGCCGGAGCAGGATCCGTCGCGGGAGGATGCGAATGTCGCCTGCGGCAACGTACGGAAGGCCGGCGGGAAGGTGGACGTCGTGCTGACATGCGACTGTCCCAGATCCTGGAAAAGGTATTCTCCGGGATCGGATATCCCGCAGTCTGCGGAAATCCTGGAATCCGTTCTGAGGGAGATCGGATACGGACACTGGTATTTCGCCGGGGACGGTTCGGGGGAGGAGTTCCCCGGGATCCGTGCGACCTCCGTGTTCCGCAGAATCATCCCCTTCGCCTGAAAACGTATATGTCCGTTTTTTCTTGTTTGGGTCATGGAAGATCCGTATTCCCGTGAATTGGAGGCGGCGGTCTCCGCCGTCCGTGCCGCGGGCGACATGTACGTCGGTTCCGGGGCGGGGCCGTCCGAGGAGAAGACCAATGCCGTCGGTTCCTATGATCTCGTCACCGTTTCGGATGAGGCCGCACAGAAGAGCATAATCGATGCGATATCGGCGCAGTTCCCGGGAGACCTCTTCATCGCGGAGGAGGGACGGGAGAACTCCCTCACATGTGCCAGGACCTGGGCTATCGATCCCATCGACGGCACCCTGAACTTCGAACACGGCATCCCGATGTTCGGGACGCAGATCGTCCTGATGGAGGACAGGAAGCCTGTCATGTCCGTCATATACCTGCCCGTCCGCGGCGAGATGTTCACGGCGACCGAGGCCGGGGGAGTGAAACTCAACGGGGTTCCGGTGCATCCCCGCAGGAATACCGATCTGAAGAAGGCCGTCGTGTCGACGGGGGATTTTTCCAGGAAGAAACAGGTGTGGAGGGATCTGCATTATGAGATCATCGGCGCCATGAAGGATGAGGTGGCGCGCGTCAGGATGTTCGGTGCCGCCTGCGTGGATTTCGCATACATCGCATCGGGGAGGACGGACATACATATCCGTTTCGTGAACAAGATCTGGGACTTCATGCCGGGGCTGTTCATGGCCCGCGTCGCAGGCGCCTATGTGGACGAGGAGATCCTGGAGAAGACGAAGTTCCTCCTGCTCGCGGGTACGGAGGAGGAGGCCGGGGCCTACAGGGAGAAGATCCTTTCGGGGATCGATCTGGGACGGCAGTCTTATTGACTTGTTCGGAAATGTCGGCAGGAGGAGACAGTATGTCGGGAGAGAACGACGGAAAGAAGGAGCACGTCATGTCCAAGGATTTCACTGTGGTGAGGATCACCGCAGCGACGATGGTGACGCTTGCATGCAACACGGTCGCAAAGGCGCTGGATACTGAGGAGGGCACCCCTTCGAGGGAGGCCGCCGTCCGCATGTGCAACAAGACATTCGGCGACATGAGGAAGAGTGCGGAATCCTGCAGGGATGCGGGGGATGCGTTCGTAGCCGATGAATTGGGGAAGGGCATAGCCGCATACGATGCATATCTCGAGAAGCACAATGCATCCGAGGCGATGGAGGCAGGCACGCCCGGAAGAGTCAACGCAATGAAAGACGCGGATGATGCATTGGAGCATCTGGCCGACGTCATGGATGCACTGCTTCGTGCGTTCTGAGCGGAGTATAATACAAAACCTTTTACAGAAGTGTAGTTTCGCCTGCCGCATGTCGGCAATGAACGGTCAGCGGCGTCTGAACTCGGGATCATTCCTGGTCTTGATCATACTGCTGGGGGCGTTCGGTCCCATATCTACAGATATGTTCCTTCCTGCGCTTCCGGACATGGTAACGGAATTCG
Source organism: Candidatus Methanomethylophilaceae archaeon (assembly GCA_963643445.1). Taxonomy (GTDB): domain Archaea; phylum Thermoplasmatota; class Thermoplasmata; order Methanomassiliicoccales; family Methanomethylophilaceae; genus Methanomethylophilus. The sequence goes on along the minus strand of CAVIJO010000002.1, from coordinate 48,944 downwards.
GAACAACGGCGGCGATCATGAACATGATCCTCTACGGATTCATGTTCGCTATGGCCATCGCCATCTTCCTCCTCGGTCCGATCACGGACAAGTACGGGAGGAGGATGCCCCTTATCCTCTCCCTTGCGGAATATACTGTCACAACTCTTCTGTGTGCATTCGTGCACAGTGTCGAGACTCTGATCGCCCTGAGGGTTCTGCAGGCCATCGGTGCCGGAGCGGCGATGACCCTTTCGGTCGCATTTGTGAAAGACTGCTATCAGGGAATTGCCCGTCTGAAAGTCCTCAACATAGTAGCCATCGTCGGGGTTCTCGGGCCCCTTCTGGCACCCATCATCGGATCCGGGATGATTGCGGCGTGGGGATGGAGATCCACCTTTATCGCCCCCGCAGCCGTATCTCTGATATGTCTCTTCCTGTCCCTGCTGCTTGATGAGACTCTTCCGAAGGAGGAGAGGATCGCCGGAGGCATCCGCGAGAGCATGAGCGGTATGAAGAAGCTCTGCCAAGCCCCTTCTTTCCTGATATTCGCCATAATGACGTGCCTGTTCAACATGCCGTTCATGGCGTATCTCTCGGTCTCGTCCTACATCTACGAGGATATGTTCGGTCTGGGACAGACGGTCTATTCCGTCCTTCTCGCCGCAACGCTGATAATTGGCACGGTGGCGATGATCATCATCAACAAACTCACCAAGAACACTCCCAGCCGCCGCAAGGTGCTGCTGTTCCCGGCCATCAGCGCCGTGAGTACAGTCTCCATGTTTCTCGTCGGAGATGTCGGATGGTATGCATTCTTCATCTGCTTCGCGATCTGCATGTTCTCGACCATGACGGTGCGCCCGTGGGGACTCGGCATATTGATGGCGAGCCATGACGGGGACAGCGGTGCGGTCTCGTCCCTCTCCAATTTCGTGTTCTTCATGATCGGATGCGCGGGAATGATCCTCTCCACCCTTCCGTGGAAGGATTATGTCTTCGGAATCGCGGCGCTGATCGCCATGTCAACGGTCATCTACATCGCCCTGTGGGCGGTGTTCGTGAAGCGCGGCATGGACCTGAAGGGTTTCAATATCCCTTCGGAGGCCCGTGAGAAACAGTAATACTGCATGTAGTATCCGTGCTTTATATGCATCCGGTAGGTCCTTCAGAGTATGTCTCTGACTACCGGATGCGGAAAAGACAGGCTGATGGCTTTCATCGACCTGCGCAATGTGCTCAGCGGATCATCGGATGCCGTAGGCGACGGCGGAAACGCCACCGTCGACCTGTGCGGCTTGGTAAACGGACTCGCCGGAAACAGGAATCTCGTAGCGGCCTACGTCTACGATGCGAGGATGCCTTACGGATACGAGGATCCCTCGAAACGGCTCCGCGACAGACTGGAGTATTTGGGATTCAGAGTTGTCGTGAGGGAATCGTGCGATCCGAACAGAAACGTCCAGAAGGAGGTCGACGTATGTCTGGCCTGCGACATGGTCACCCATGCGCTCATGGATCACTTCGACACCGCCCTTATTGTCTCCGGGGACAGGGACTTCATCCCTGCGATAGAACATGTGCAGTCCGCCGGGAAGAGGGTGGAGGTGGCGGCCTTCAGGTCGTCCGTCAGTCAGTCCGTGATCCGTGCGGGAGATCTGTTCCGCGAGCTCGATTCCCTGCCCGTCATCATGCCTGCGCACAGGACGCAGGCGGACCCGGCAGGTGAGGAGGCATGAGATCCGAACCGCCCCGGGATCCGTATCTGGCACATTTCGACACAGTGGCTGCGGTCTCCTTCGCTGTCGATCGGATGGGAAACGTTTCCGGCCGCTACAAGGGGGTGGCCGTTCTCCGCGACAGGGCCAGCGAAGGCGTCATTTCTCCCGGGGAGACGTGGTTCTGTTCTCTGAGAATGAATCCTTACGGGATGGGGAACTACTTCGCAAGGGCTATCAGAAAGATAGATGCGTCATTTTTCATGGAACTCTGCATGGATCAGAAGAAGGAGATTGCAGAGGTCCTCTGGAACACATGCAGGAATGAGGCGGCCGCTGCGATTGCGGAGATGCAGGCGGTCCCCAAGGAAATCTACGAAAGGACGGCGGAGGAGTATGAGAGGAGGATAGAGGCCCTGACGGAAAAGATGGACGTACAGCTCGGGAGGGAGACGTGTCCGACCGTGAGGAACACACCCGACGGTCTTTTGTCCTCGGAATTCCGCACCGGACGTTATTCTGTCCGGGTGAGTGCGGACGGGAAGAGTCTTCTGCTGACTCCCGACGACTGCGGCGAGGCCGAATGCAGAGACAATCTTCTGTCGGGGGATGCCATACGCAGGGTCATGCCTTTCCGCGGAGGCCCGTCGGTTCCCTGCAGGAGATACGGCGGCGGGGTGCTGGTGCCGCTTTAAAAAACATCTGCTGGCACTTTGCGTTCGGAGAGTTTTTCCAGGGCTTCGGATGCTTCCGTTTTGCCGTTGGCGAGAGATCTTCCGAGCCACATCCGTGCCTTCGGGACGGAGCGCTCTACTCCGAATCCGTCCGCATACATGAGGCCGAGACTGTACTGGGAGTCCGCATCGTCCTGCAGAGCGGCGAGTCTGAGGTAATGGGCGGATTTCACGGGGTCCTTCCCGAATACGTTGTCGTCCATCATGTATACGCGGCCCAGATGTCCCTGGGTGGCCGCATCGCCTGCATCCGCGCAGGCTATCGCACGGAAATAATGGTTTAGTGCCTCCGCGGCGTTTCTGGAGGTTCCCTGGCCGCGGGCGTACATCCATACGAGATATACATCGGACGGACCGTGTCCGATATCGGACGCAGTGCAGAACCATTTCAGGGCTTCGGCATAGTCGACGGGGGTGCCGATGCCGCAGTAGTGGGCAATACCCAGTTTGCTGGCGGCTTCCGCAGATCCGTGTTCCGCCGCTGTCTTCAGCCATTCTATTCCTTTCTTCTCGTCCCTGTCCACGGATATTCCGTTCAGGTACATTATGCCGATACTGCACTGGGCGTCGTGGTTGCCGCCGTCTGCCATGGCTAGAATTTCATTCACGTAGTCTTCGGCCTGAGCGGTTCTCATATTGGATGCTACATCCAACCATACTATTAGAGTCTATCGCGGACAGGTTCGGACGGGGAGGTCTTCACAATGTTTTTGAGGTGCCTGTAGAAGTCCTTCGTGCCTTCCATGTCTTTCAGGTTGAACACGAGGTGGCCGTCCTTTCCGAAATCCAGCAGGATGAAGAGTTTGGACGTCACGTGGAAAAGAAGACTGTAGGGGCCGTATTCCCTGTTCCTGAATTTTCCGCACTGGCTCAGTACTTTGCGGGAACCTTCCACCATGTCGCCGAGTTCGAAGTCGAACGGATCCCTCAGATGTACGTCTCTTATCTCCGAATAGGGGATTTCATAACTGAAATAATCGGATTCGACGGACAGTCCGCCGTCTCCGAGTTCGATCCTGTCCTTGGAGAACAATCCCATGACCGCCGGACTAATTGGGTTGTTTATATACTCTTGCTCAGCATTTCCTGCCGACGAACGCCACCCAGTTCCTGTCGGGATTGGTGAACGTCCGGGTCCTCAGTCCCGCCTTCTCCATGATTCCGGAGAGTTTCTCGTTGGCGACGATGTTCATGTGGTATTTCTCGCAGTTTTCCTTCAGCGCCGCATCGTTGTTCCCGTCGGGATACTGTTCGGAGACGATCAGCATCACCCCTCCGTCCTCCAGACGGGATGCCGCATGCGCCATGTCCTTCTCGAGGTCGGGCCAGAAGAAATACGTCTCGACGGCGGTGATGAGACCGAAACTCTTCTCCGGGAAGGGCAGGTCGGAGACTCCGGCGACCTGTGCGTCGATCTTTCCCCAGCTGTGGTATGCGGCGTTGCGTTCGAGGGTCATCTTCACGGCGTCTTCGGAGATATCTATGCCGTCTGCATGCGCATTCGGATAGCGGGTGGCGAGCATACGGAGGCAGTTCCCTCCCCCGCACCCGATGTCCAGAATCCTCTTGGGACTGAAATCCCCGACCGAACCGATCTTCTCGAGCCCCCATGCGGTGAGCTCACGGTGGTGTTCGTTCATCTCCTTGATGACCTCGCGGCCTTCGTCTCCCTGCGGATTCCTGTACTGGTCCTCTTTCGCCATCTTCAGCCCTCTGCGTGTCAGTGGAAGAAGTTTGTGTCAGACGAATCTGACCGCGGTCCCGTATGCGAGGATCTCCGCCGCACCTGCCGCCACATCCGCGGAGGCATATCTCATCATGACGATTGCGTCGGCTCCCTGTTTCTCGGCATCCTCGACCATTCTCTGGGTGGCGAGGGTGCGGGCCTTCGAGACCATATCCACGTACGACTTCAGCTCCCCTCCGGCCAGCGATCTGAGGCCTTGGGTGAAGTCGCGGCCGATGCTTTTGGTCTGGATGGTGTTTCCCTGGGCGATTCCGATTATCTCGTATTCCTTTCCGGGGATCCGTTCCGTCGTGGTTATTATCATGGATACCTCCGGAGAGATAAGGGAACAGGGATAAACAGGTATCTCCGCCGGGAGTCTTCCGTCGATGCGGGAGGCGGGGCGGGAACGGCTGCGGTAATAAGATGGCGCCGAGAGAGAGATTCGAACTCCCGAGGTCAAGGACCAGTGGTTTTCGAGACCACCGCCATACCGGGCTTGGCTATCTCGGCTTGCACGCACCAACCGTTTTCCAATATTTATATTCCGTAGTCGGTGTTCCGCTCCTGCTTTCTTTCCGTCCCTTCTGTTAAAATTTAAATTATAAAGGTCGATTGAGCACCCATGACGGATACAGTATCCGAGATCAGGGATGCCAAGAAGGCCGCTCTGGAGATGGCTGCGTTGGGCACGGATGTCAGGAACTCGGCCCTTGCGGCCATGGCCGCCGCCCTGGAGGCCAACCGCGCCGCGGTCCTGGAGGCTAATGCGGAGGACGTGAAGGAGGCCGAAGGCAATGTGCCGGACGAGATCCTCGCAAGGCTGAAGGTCACCGATTCCAAGATCTCGGACATGGTCGCAAGTCTGAAGGGCGTGGCGGAACTCCCCGACCCGATCGGGGAGACCATGTCCGCCACCGAACTCGACGAAGGCCTCATACTGTATCAGATAAGGTGCCCCATAGGCATGATTGGAGTCATATTCGAGTCCCGTCCCGACGTGGTCCCGCAGATCATGGCCCTGTGCCTCAAGAGCGGGAACAGCATCGCTTTCAAGGGCGGTTCCGAGGCCAGGCGCTCCAACAGGGTTCTTTTCGATATCCTCAGGGATGCCGCCGTGTCGGCAGGCGTCCCCGGGAAGGCCTTCGTCCTGATGGAGACGAGGGAGGATATCGCGGAGATCCTGAAGCTCGACGGGTACATCGACCTCCTCATCCCCCGGGGTTCCTACGGATTCGTCCGCTACATCCAGGAGAACACCCGGATCCCGGTGCTGGGTCATTCGGCGGGGGTGTGCCACGTCTATGTGGATTCCGAGGCGGATATGCAGAAGGCGTTCAAAGTCGCCCTCGATTCGAAGATACAGTATCCTGCGGTCTGCAACGCCGCAGAGAAACTCCTGGTACATTCCAAGTCGGCGGCATACTTCCTTCCCCGCATGGCCGACCTCTTCGCAGCCAACGGGGTGGAGATGAGGGTCGACGGGAGATGCAGGGCGCATCTCCTCGGTTTCGGCGTGAAGGATGCCTCCGAGGACGACTGGTTCGCGGAGTACGATTCCCGCATCATCGCCATCAGAATGGTGGACTCCGCCGAGGAGGCCATGGATTTCATCAACACCCACGGTTCCCATCACACCGACTGCATCATCACGGAGAATGAGGAGACCCAGAGGAGATTCGTGAGGGGTGTGGATTCCGCCGACGTGTTCATCAACGCCTCCACCAGGTTCGCCGACGGGTTCCGTTTCGGGAAAGGTGCGGAGGTGGGTGTATCCACCGGAAAGATCCACGCCCGCGGACCCATGGGTATGGAGGGCCTGACAATCTACAAGTACGTCCTCGTCGGGAAGGGACAGACGGTGGCGGAGTATTCCGGCCCCGATGCGAAGAAGTACACGCACAGACATCTTGATGCGGAATACAGGCTGTGACACAAATGGACAGGAAGGAACTTCTGGGAGAGGTCGAGAGGGTAGTCGTCAAGGTAGGTACATCCTCCGTGACGGGAGGGCGCTCGGTCCCCTCGCAGGAGTTCATGGATTCCGCCGCAAGGCAGATAGTCGCCCTGAAGGAACAGGGGAAGGAGGTTCTGATCGTATCATCCGGTGCGGTCGGTATCGGCCTGGAGGTCATGAAGGCCAAACCCAAGCCGAACGAGGTCCCTATAAAGCAGGCCGCCGCATCGGTGGGCCAGGGGATCCTCATGCAGAAATGGAACGATGCGTTCCAGAAATACGGGTGCAGCGTCGCACAGATCCTCATCACGCTGGACGATTATTCGGACAGGGACACCGTCCTGAATCTCAACAACACCATGTCCACACTCCTGAAGTACGGCGTAGTACCGATTTTCAACGAGAATGATGCCATCTCCGTCAAGGAGATCGGGCCCGTGTTCGGAGACAACGACACTCTGTCGGCGGTGATTGCAAGCAGGGCCGATGCCGATCTTCTGGTGATTCTGTCGGACGTCGCCGGTCTTTATGACGGGAATCCGAAATACAATCCCGATGCGAAGCTGATCCCGGTGGTATCGGATCTCAGCGAGGATATCGTGAAAGCCGCCGGAGGTCCCGGTTCCAAGATGGGTACCGGCGGAATGAAGACCAAGATCAATGCGGCGAGGATATGCAGCGACGCCGGGTGCAGAATGATAATAGCCAGTAGTGCCGAGTCCGACATAATTCTGAGGACTGTCGGAGGGGAGGACGTGGGAACGCTCTTCACTTCGGATACCTCCATCACCAAGAAGAGAAGATGGATAAAGGCGGCCCATCCCAACGGTTCCCTCACCGTGGACGCAGGCGCAGGGAAGGCGGTGCAGGCGCACAGTTCCCTTCTGCCCGTGGGGATAAAGGCGGTCTCGGGAACGTTCGGCGAGGGGGAGGTCGTCGACGTGGTGTGCGGGAATACAGTCATCGCGAGAGGAGTGACAGATTACGGATCCGCCGATATCGGACGCATCAAGGGGCTTCGTTCGGACGCTGCGAAGGATGTGCTCGGCGGGAGTATGCCCCGTAAGGACGTCATCCGCAGCGAAAACATCGCTCTGCTGCCGTGATACATTCGAATATCCGGAATACTCGTTGTCATGAATCCCGAATCTCGAGATTCGGGATGATAATTATAACTGCATAAATCAGATTGCAACCGGTATGCCCGAGCTGTATCTAGAAGGCGTCATCGGACGCAGGAATTTTCCGGACATACCCGTTTCCAGACTGGAAGAGAAACATATCCTTGCGATACTCTATATCCTGAGGAGCGGTCCGATGAAGAAGACGGAACTCACCCAGAATGTAACGAATTCATCGGATACCGTGAAGAAGAGAGTGGACTGCCTCGCCGAACTGGGATTGGTCAGGGAGGTGCAGGAAGATCAGAGGCCTTTCAGGAAGATGGTCGAACTTACAGATTAGGGACGGGAGGTCGCCGAATCCGTCGCACGGATAAATTCGCTCGTGTTCTGCGCTCTCTCCAAGTGTTCCGAATAATCTCCGATATACATAATGTCAGCATTCGGAAGACAGCGTTTTCTAGGTTAGCGGATGCGGTATTCCTTCACTGACGTGCGTGTCGGCCGGGATCCTATCGGCCCATTCCGGCCGTATCCCCGATTCCGCATCGCAATGACCCAGATTCAATGAGTCTTTAGGAAATCCTATATACGGAGGACTGCGTGTCAACGCTGTTCGGGCAGGGCGGGGATCCTGCCCATACCTTACGGGTGTCGGAATGAAAACGAAATACGTTCTGTTGGCCGTTCTGGTGCTGGTGTCCGTATCGGCCGTGCTTTCTCTGTCGGAGGTTTCTGCGGATGTGGAGTCGAAATCCTCCGCCGAGACCGGCAAATGCGGGGACGATGTGCAGTACAAGTATTCGTCGGGTACGCTGACGATTTACGGGAACGGGGACATGTATGAATACTACGGGCGGCCCCACGTGTCGTCCGGTGCGGAGGGCGTGACGTCGGAACCGACGGAGGCCATACCCTGGGCGTCCCATTTGAACGAAATCAAGACTCTCAGGGTGGAGAGCGGGGTCACATCCCTCACCGGCTTCGTTCTCTTCGAGAGCAAATCCCTCACCTCCGTGACGCTGGCGGATACCGTCGGATCAATCGGGAATTATGCATTCACACGCTGTGCGAATCTGACCTCGGTCACCATGTCGAATGGGATCACATCCATCGGCGACTGTGCATTCTTCCTGTGTGGGAAACTGACGTCGATCAGCATACCCAGCGGAGTTGCTTCTCTCGGATACTGCACGTTCTACGGCTGCTCTTCACTCGTATCGGTGACCCTTCCCGACGGACTCAAATCCATAGGCGAAAGCGTTTTCGATTCCTGCAAGGCGCTTGAGTCGATCGATATCCCGAATTCCGTCACATCCATCGCAGACGGTGCATTCAGCGGTTCCGCCCTCACCTCGGTCACGATTCCGGTTGCGGTGACGTCCCTCAGCAGCGAGTTGTTCTCCGAATGCGGTTCGCTTACATCCGTGACGATTTCCGACGGCGTCGCATCCATCGGAGAAAACGTGTTCGCCAAATGCAGCAAGTTGGAATCGATCGACATTCCCGCATCCGTCACCTCAATCGGGAACGATGCGTTCCTGAATTGCACATCCCTCGAAACCGTCAGGATCCTCGGCGATGTCACCCATCTCGGGGACTCCGCATTCTACGGGTGCAGCAAGCTGAAGTCGGTCAACATCCCGGATTCCGTTACATCCATCGGGCGGAATCTGTTCAGGGACTGTTCGTCGCTGGAATCTATCGCAATCCCTTCCGGTGTCACTTCCATCGGGGATTCCGCATTCTCGGGATGCCGGAATCTCGGGTCCGTTGCCATCCCCGCCGGTGTCACCCGTCTCGAAGCATCCGCATTCGCAGGATGTTCATCAATCACCGAGATGGCGATCCCCGCCGGCATCACATCCATAGCAGCCAGGCTGTTCGACGGATGTACGGGTCTCACAACGGTCAGCATCCCCGCCGGCATCATATCCATCGGGGATTCCGCATTCAGGTTGTGTCAGTCCCTCAATTTCAGCATCCCGGACACGGTCGTCTCGATAGGGGGAGGTGCCTTCTCCGACTGCATAACCCTCACCTCGGTGACGGTGCCCGTTTCCGCGACCGTCGGCGCGGGTGCGTTCGCCGGGTGCCTGAACGTGAAAACACTTTCCCTGCCCATGGGCATGAACGCGGTCGGATCCAAGGACAGCCCCATATTCTCCGGATGCACGTCCGTGGACACGGTATACCTCACCGGCTCCGGCAGCGGATTCGATTACGATGCGGATCCCTCCTCCGACAGGTACTATCAGAACACCCCCTGGTACATCAGCAGGGGCTGTCTGACGCAGATCGCCATAAGTGAGAAGATGACGTCCGTCGGGGACTACGCATTCTGCGGCTGCGGCAGTCTGGCACGTCTGTATCTTCCCGAAGGGATAACGTCCGTCGGGACCGCCGCATTCAGCGGATGTTCTTCTCTGACATATGTCGACATCCCCGATTCCGTCGCAGCGGTCGGTGCGGAGGCATTCTCCGGATGCGCTTCCGCGACAGAGATAGATGTCGGCGGCAACATCGTCTACATCGGTGCCCGTGCATTTTCCGGATGTACCTCTGCGGAGGAACTGACCCTGAGCCGGAGCATCGTCTCCATCGGAGACGGGGCGTTCTCCGGCTGCACTTCCCTTACCTCGGTGACGGTGCCGGATTCCGTCAGGGTGCTCGGTGCGGAGGTATTCTCCGGCTGCACTTCCCTCTCGTCTGTGAATCTGGGCAGCGGGATCTCGTACATCGGATCCTCGGCGTTCTCCGGCTGCACCGGTATGACGGAGATGGTCTTCGGAATGGATGTCTCATCCGTCTTCGCATACAAGGCGTTCGACGGGATCAGATTCTACTCCGATGAGAGCACGGTCATGGAACAGACTGCTCTTAATTTGGCGGGATGCAGTTTCAGCGGAACCTCGGATAAGATGATGCTTGTCGGAGCACCTTCGAACGAGGCGGCAGAAGACGGCGATTCGGGCGCCCATTCCTCTGCACTTGCTGCGGGCATAGTGCTTGCGGTTGTTATCATCATCCTCGTCGGACTTCTCGTCGCAAGGCGTTGCAGGAAACCGATCTGAAAACCTTTCCGATACATTGCCCGGCAGACATTTTCGGTCTGCTGGGTCTTTTCCTTTCGGTTCCGTGTATTCTGTACAGAGATCCTCTGCGAGCCTGAATCGGGATCCATCGGACGGTGCGCACTCCGATATCGCATTATTTGGAGATTTTTCCGTACACCGCATCCGCCAGGACATGGTCCGTCGTGCTGGGATTGTGTTGATAGCACCCAGCCGGTGTGCATTCGCCATCGGGGAGAAGTTTTCTTGCATTGTCCATTGCGTTGTAGACCATGCGGCTGTCGATATCGAAACCCCTGGATTTGACATAGGTCCCTCCCAGCTCTTTGCGCAGGTCCTCGACTGCTTCATTCGGTTCATACGGATGCGTCGGGAGGCGGAAATGGCAAAGCAGCCATGTTTCGAAAGAAGGGTTGGATATGAATAGGCGGTACCCCAGTTTCCTGCACCTTTGTTCCAATTCTTTTATTTCGGATTCAGTAAACCGGCCGTCAAGATCCATTACGATGGCCACAAGGTCGCCGTTTGATGGGTTGAGGCGGTGGATCCTGACACATTCCCTGGTTTTCCTCAGCAGTACGTCTGTGCCCGTCTTTCCTATCGCATATGCTTTTATGCTTACGGTTGCGCACAGATCTGACAGACGTTCAAAATAGCGTTTTTCCGAATCCCCGTCGCCCATTACCAGAATCATGTCCGTTTGGGGCCTGAATCTGCCATTTGGGTAGCGGGGCCTGCAGCGTCTTTTTCCGCTGCTCATTCAATCGCTCCGCGGTGTTTGACGGCCGGCACCGCATCGAATCTTCCGTCCAGATATCTTCTCAGAACATCGGTGTCCTTCCTGACGCCGCCGAAATCCGAGAGACAGTAGAGTTCGGACGATCCGTCCGTGCGGTCCTTGTTGACGAACCATATCTGGTCTCTGCGGAGGAGTCCGGCGATGTCCATCAGACTGATGTCATGGGTGTTGGCGATGAGCTGAGCGCCGTTAGGATTGTTTCTCTCGGAGAACTGCTCCACTATCCAGCGGGTGAGCACCGGGTGCAGGTGCGCGCCCAGTTCGTCCATTACCAGAATCTTGCCGTTTTCCAGGACATCGATCAGCGGGGCTATGAGGCCGAACATACACGTCGTTCCTGCGGATTCAAGCTCTATCGGAAACATTTTGCCGATCTCGTCTGCTTCGGAGGACGGGAATTCATGTTTCAGGAATATGTCTCTTGTCGACAGGGTGTCCGCACTGCGTTGGGCCGATTCATACAGTTCCGGGGGTATTTTCCGTTTTAAATCCAACAGGCTGATTTTCCTTTCGGTGAAGGTGAAATCACTGATGCCGAGGTCGGCAGTATTTAGCGCTTTCACGGTCATAGCCTTTCTCTGCGGGTCGCCGTCGCTGAATGCACAGGACCTCTGAACCAGTATATTTAGGTCCGGAGGCAGTATGACGAATTCGTTCAGTATAGCATTGCGGACTCCGGTGCAGGTAGGGTCGCCACTCAGAGATGCCATAGCCAGATATGTTTTGCCGGGAGCGGCCATGGCCTCAATGTGTTTCTTGGCGCCGACGAATTCATTACCGGCGGATCTGGTGAATACTCTGACGGGCCGTTTTCTCGGATAATAGCGGAGGGATTCGGAAATCACGGTGCCGGATTCATACTCGATTCTGTAATCATAGAGGATGCCGCCGAGTATCAGGCGGATTCTCATACGGACCGGCGATTCCCTGCATGATGCCGAAAGTCTGTACGGTGCATAAAGGGCGGAAGGTATCGCTCCGTCGACCGTCTGGATCACTCCGATGAGGGCGGATAGCGCATTGACGAAGAAGGTCTTGCCTGCTGCATTCGGACCGAATATGATAGCGGAGGACAGAATGTTTTCATCGGAGAGATCCGAATTCAGAAGATTTTCCGTATGATCGGTAATCTTCGTGGCGTTCATGCTCAGAGTCGCATCGTCCCTGAACGGGCCGAAATTACCCACAGTGAAATCGAGCAGCATTTTTGCACCGTCCTGTCTGTCCCGTGTGGGATAGGTGATAGAGAGCATGCAGTAATTTAAGATAAAGATTTGTGAAAAATCCGCATAAAATGGGATTATATGATAATTTTTAAGAATTTAAATCCGATTTATGTGAAATCACGATTATGGGACATATGTATGATCGCCGTGTCCGTTTTTTAATAGGGCGCCGTTCTGAAAACCTTTCCGATACATTGCCCGGCAGACATTTTCGGTCTGCTGGGTTTTTTCATCGTTAATCGAAACCGCAGGAGAGCCGTATGCGGAAGAGTCTGCCGAAAATCCGAAGAGGGAGTTCCCCGCAGTGTGGATGGTGAAAAAAGCTGGTGGGCCCGGCCAGATTTGAACTGGCGACCTTCACAATGTCAATGTGACGTCATAACCCCTAGACCACGAGCCCAGCGTTCCTCCGTAGCAACTGGTTATTATTATACTTTATGGGGAGTTTATAAATGGTCTCGATTCGGAAACCATGCCTTCTGCGAGGATTTATTACGGTCTACCGTGTCCCGCCGGTGATGATAACGCTCGGTATCGAGGGGACCGCACACACGCTCGGGGTGGGAGTCGTCGATTCGGAGAGGAAGGTCCTCTCCAATGTGATTGACATGTACAGGCCGCCCCAGGGAGGCCTCCATCCGAGAGAAGCCGCCAACCATCATGCCGAGGTCGTGGCGGGCAATATCGAGAAGGCCGTCTCGGAGGCAGGGATATCCCTGAAGGATGTGGATCTCGTCGCATTCTCCATGGGGCCCGGACTCGGTCCGTGTCTCCGCGTGGCGGGAACCGCCGCCCGTTCTCTGGCACTTTCGCTCGGAGTCCCGATAATCGGCGTGAACCACTGTATCGCACATATCGAGATCGGAAATGCCGTCACCGGCTGCACCGATCCGTGTCTGCTCTACGCATCCGGCGGGAACACGCAGGTCATAGCGTATTCGGACAGCAGGTACAGGATATTCGGTGAGACGCAGGACGTCGGTATCGGGAACATGCTCGATAAGCTCGGGAGGGATCTCGGCCTCGGATTCTACGCCGGTCCCGCCATCGAGAAGCTCGCCCGGGACGGCGACAGACTTCTGGATCTTCCGTACTCTGTCAAAGGGATGGATGTGTCTTTCTCCGGCATTCTGACAGCTGCTGTCGCATATAAGGAGAAAGGGTGCCGTCTCGAGGACATATGTTTCTCGGTCCAGGAGACGGCGTTCTCGATGCTCACGGAGGTCACCGAGAGAGCCATGGCCCACATAGGCAAGTCGGAGGTCCTTCTGGGCGGAGGAGTCGCCCAGAACGGCCGTCTGAGGGATATGGTCGGCACGATGGCCAAAGAAAGGGGCGGGAGGATGTTCGTTCCCGACAGCCGCCTCTGCAGGGACAACGGCGCCATGATCGCATGGCTCGGGAATCTGATGTACGGTTCCGGCGTGAGGATGGATGTGAAGGACACCGAGGTCAGACAGAGGTTCAGGACCGACGAGGTCTCCGTCACCTGGCGCGGATAAAAGATCAGTTCTGCTGTTTGAATGCGGCCTTCTGGCTGCCGATTATGGCATCGATGTTCCTCAGGAACGCCTCGACCTTCGCAGGGCTCACGGAGCCTCCCGCGGCGATCCTGTGTCCTCCCCCTTCGCCTCCGACCGATGCGCAGCCCTCCTTCATGGCGGCCGCGAGATCCACTCCTGCAGCGAGCTGGGAGAACGTCCCCCTGGACGATATGTTGGCGGGTTCTTTGGAGGAGTTGATGCCCAGAGTGGGTTTGTCGGGGTTTCCGATATAACTCATCGCGGTGGCGCAGAGCATGCCCGTGAATCCGGATGCGGAGCTGTCGAACCACTGGATGTTCTTCATCTCGACGATGCCCTTGGATTCGTCCAGTTCCACGACCTTCTCCGTCAGTTCCTCTCTGGATTTTCCGTCGAGTTCCTCGGCGGCTTTCAGGCAGTCGGGGTCGCCCATGCCGGTGCCGACGCCTATGGACGGCAGGTCCTGGCGTCCGCAGGAGTTCAGTATGGACGAGAGGCCTTCGGCATCCATGTGCCAGCCGGTGAGATAGTATCTTGTACGGGCCATCTCTTCGAGTTTCTCGCGGGAGACGCCCTGTTCTATGAGTTTCACGGCGATGAGGGACGACAGTTTCGTGTTCTCCTCGGGCGTGAGATCCCTGGAATTCTTATCTTCTGATATGCCCGCATCCTTCAGGAGGGCGGACACACCTTCGGGGTTCCCGCTGACGCCGCGGATGTACGGGTCGGTGGATATCAGGAGTTCCCTGCGGAGGTTCCCGACGGGGATCATGGATCCCGGCATCTCCTCCACGAGCCCCCTTTCCTCGGCGCCCTTCATCACGAATGTGTTGAATCCCGAGATGCCGTTGAGATGCTGACGGTCTCCGACCATGCCGGCGACCGCGAGCGGTGCAAGGTCCCAGTTCCTCTCGTCGAGGGTTATCGCGAAGAGGAAGGCCATGGTCGCCCCGCACCCGGACGTCATGCCGTCGACCCCGAACAGGTGGGGGTTGGCGTAGATCACCTTCTCGGAGGTCGCACCAACCGTGTGGTGGTCGAGGACGATCACGTCGCATTCAATCTCGGCGAGACGCTCGATGTACGATGCGCCGAGGTCGGTGATGAGGATGCATTCGGAGGCGGTCTTCTCGATGACCTCCATGTAGTCTTCGGAAAGCGTGGGGAAAATGGTGATACGGAATTCCTTTCCTGCGCGGGAGAGGGCTTTTCCGATGATCGATGCGGCGGTTATGCCGTCGGTATCGTAATGGGAATAGACTTGGATTAAACCGTGGCCGCGGACGGTGTCCGCGGCTTTGGAAAGAATGGAAAGCAGTTTTGATGGAAGGTCGGAATCGACCATGTGTCTCACTTAAGCATCAGTTCTGCGTTGGCGAGAGAATATTTCCACGTCTTGGGAAGGACACCGGTCCTCTTGTAGTAGCGCTCGAGCCTCCTGATCTTGGCTTCGATCAGAGCGAGACCCCTCTTGTTGGCGATATCCTTAGGGTTCTGCTTGACGTGGCCGTTCAGGTTGATCGCACGGATCATGAGGTTGGTGAGGTCGTCGGGAAGCTCTCCCTTGACGTTCTTCTCTGCCATGATCTCGGTGACGGTTTTGCCCGTGGCGAGCTTTACGTTGGGCACTGCGTACTGGTCCCTGAGGATCATCCCGATCATTGCCGGGGTGGTTCCGTCCTTCGCGAGCTTCTCGACTATGTCCTCTATTTCGGTGGCTTTGAGGGGGACCCAGTCGGGGTTCTCGGAAATCATGGGGCGTTTGGAGCACGCCTTTCCCTTTCTTCTAGTATGCATTCTTGCCATAATGAATCACTCATCTTGGCGGCGAGGCTGGGTTTCCCTATTGGAACACAGTATTTAAAAGATAGTATGAAGGAGAGGTCGGGCCGGATCCCGGGGCCCGTACACGGCCCTCTCCGCCCACGGCACCGTGTCGAGGTATTCGTCGCGTGGGAATGCGAGTTCCTCCGGGAGTTCCGAGAAGAGACGGTACTCCATCTCGCGGTCCGGGGAAGGTTCCCCGACGAGGATGCCCGCACATACGCGGCAATGTCCCAGATCGCGGATCTTTATGATCTCCGCGGTCCATCCGGATTCCTCCGAGAATTCCCTTGCGGCCCCGTCGGCGAAGTCCTCGCCTTTCCTCACATGGCCTCCGGGCATCTCCCACCCCTTCCTTTTCGGGTTCCACACCATGAGGAACTTCCCGTCCCTGAATGCGACGGTGTAGACGGTGTCGTCGGTGTCGTCCGCCGCAGTCATAGTTTTTCCACCACGATCATCTCATGGGAATCCTCGAAAGGTTCCAGACTGCGGGCGTCGAGGATCTTCATCCCCCTTTCCCTGAGTCTCTCCTCCGCCCTGCGGAAGATTACCTTCGGGGATTCCGCCACATCCTCGGAACGGGCCTTGACGGCCACCATGCCGTATTTCGCACCGAATTCCTCCATGTTATCCGCCAGGATGTCCGCCTGGTTCTTCTGTGCCACGTCCTCGTATACGACGTCCGCGGACCCGACCAGGAATCTGTATTCCGACGGTTTGGTGGCATCTGCGAGAATGGGTATCATGTTGGGTCTCGGGGTGCAGTTCCCCACGAGTTCCCTGAACATCCTGGGGGAGAATTCCACGCAGTACACCTTCCCCCCGCCCGCAATGTCGGAGACGTGGGACGGGGTCGTGCCGCTGGATGCGCCGAGATAGAGGATGTTCCCGCTTTTCTTTATGGGCAGGATCCTCCCGCCGTTGGTTATGTATGCGGCGAGTTTGCTCCTCCTGGGATTCCATTCGCGGTACTCGGTCCCGTCCACGACAGGGGTCCTCTCCCCGTATACGCGGTGTCCCGGGGCCGCGGATACAGTGTATATCCGGCCTCTCTCCGAGAATACCGTACCGTCCGAGAACTCCAGCGGCTGCATGCCATCCCGATATGTCGGATGGTATAAAAACAGGAAGCAGGGACAACCTTAAAAGCCGACTGTACGGTAGACATGGGTATGGAAAGTATGCTGAAGACGCTGGAAGCCATCGCGGATGCCGTGGCCGAGGCGGTCCGCCTCATCCCCCGTCAGGAGATGGGGAAGGATATCGAGATGGGGGCGGACGGGACTCCGACCTCCGAGGTGGACAAGGTGGCGGAGAACACAGTCCTCGACTACATCGTGAGGAACGCCGTTCCGCTGAACGTCCTGAGCGAGGAGATCGGGTACGTGGACAACGGTTTCGACGAGACCCTCGTACTCGACCCCATAGACGGTACCTCGAATGCGATCGCAGGTGTTCCGCTGTACACAGTGTCCATGGCCGTCGGGAAGAGCCGTCTCTCCGACATACGTCTCGCATATCTCCGCAACGTCGTCACCGGCGAATCCGTGTGGGCGGAGAAAGGGAAGGGAGCGTTCAAGGACGGCCGGAGGATACATGTCAGGAAGCCGGACGAGAGGGACCTCTTCATGATGATCTACCTCGGCAACGGGGCCGACCCCACCGCATTCGAACTGGCGAAGAGGGTCAAATCCTCCCGCGCATACGGATGCGCCTCTCTGGAGATGGAGCTCGTCGCCGAAGGGCAGGCGGACGGGTTTTACATGAATTCCGAGAGGTACAACCGCGCCGTGAGGGTGGTCGACATCGCCGCAAGCTACCTTATACTCATGGAAGCCGGCGGACACATCTACGACCTGAGGGGGGAGGCGCTCGATATGCCCTTCAGCCTCGAGACCCGTTCCAATTTCCTGGCATGCGCCGACCCCGTCCTCTTCGATTTCGTCATGAGGAAACGTGCCAAGGGGAAGGAGGAGGGCCCCGTGTTCGGAATCGTCGCCAATCCGAACGTCCCGGGGGTCAGGGAGTACGTGGACCGGACCGTGAAAGCCCTCGGAGACAGTAAAATCGTTTTCGACATCTCTGCGGGAAAGATCGCCGGGAAGCCAGGTTCCGAGATAAGCGACATGTGGGTCGACATCATGGTGACCATAGGCGGCGACGGGACCATCCTCCGCACCCTCATGCAGAACAGCGCCCCGGTGCTGGGGATCAACGCCGGCGGCGTGGGATTCCTGGCCGAAGTGGGCACCGACGAGATAGAGGACAGCATAGGCAGGGTTCTTAGAGGGGATTACGACATCGACGAGAGATTCAAGATAGATTCTTCGTCTGAATGCATACCCTTCGAGGCGGCCGTCAACGAGGCCGTCGTCCATACCGACTCCGTGGCCAAGATCCGTCAGTTCAGGATATATGTGGACGACGAACCCGCCGCAGAGGTGAGGGCGGACGGGATAATTGTGTCCACCCCCACGGGTTCCACGGGCTATGCCATGAGTCTCGGTGCGCCGCTGGTCGATCCGAAGGTCGGCGCATTCGTCATCGTGCCGATGGCCGCATACAACTCCTCCTCGAGACCTTTCGTGGTCCCCTCGGATTCCAAAGTCACCGTCGAATGCGTCCTCGACAAGGGATGTCTCCTCGTGATCGACGGCCGTACGGAACACCCGGTCGACGGCGGTGCGAGGATCGATTTCGTGAGATCCGCCGAGAAGGCGAGATTCGTCAGTTTCCACAAGGGATTCTACCATCGTGTCAGGACGAAGCTGGTGGACATGTTATGACGAAGATAAGGGGAGTAAGTGTCGATTTCATCGATTCTCTCAACGAATCGGCCAAATCCACGTATCCTGACGAGTTCATATGCCTCCACCGCGAGCATGACGGCATCATCGACGAGATGGTCATGCTGCCGGGGACCATATTCGGGGATTCCCACAGCGTGATCTTCGACTGGATGGAGCCGGTGGACTTCCACAGGAGCGGTTCGGCGCATTCCCATCCCGGTTACTCCAACGAGGCGTCCGATGACGACAGGGATGTGTTCGGGAGCATGGGCGGGGTGCATTTCATCACCTGCCAGCCTTACGACCGCAGGAGCTGGCAGGCGTATAATTCGGCAGGCGAACCCATCCGTATCGACATGCTTTATGCGGACGGGACCAGGGCTGATCAGTGATCCGCCGTGCAGTTCTCCAGAATGCCGACGGCCTGATCCAGCATCGATACGAGATACACCCTGTCCCTGGATTCCGCATTTATCCTGAGCAGTTTGGGGTCGTTCTGATCCTGTCTGACGAAATAAATCCCGTTCTTCATGACGACTTTCCAGCCGTCTCCGATGGCGACTTCCCTTATGTCGTAGTTTCTGATCTCCTCCAGGAATCTTCTTCCGAAGATCTCGGTGTTCCCGGAGAATTTCACCGTCGCATTCATGCTCAGGTAGGACGGGTTGTCCTCGAGGATGTTTCTTATGCTCCTCTGTCCAGCAAGGCATGAGATGACCGCCGAGGCATAGATGCCGTCGGGACACATGGATCTGCGGGGGAATATGAATGTGCCGTCCGCCATCCCTGCGAAATCCGCGCCGTTGTCGGCCGCGGCGGAGGTGACGGCTTCGAGGGTGCCGTCCGCCCTGATAATCCTCCTGTTCTCCTCCTCTCCCGAATCCCTGTCGTAATCTAGGGCGGGGGCCCAGAATGCATCTTCCACGGCCTCCGACGATCCGAAGGGGATCACGGCTACCTTGGGCCGGAGGAATCTTATCATGAGTGCCAGGAGATTTTCCCCCGTGACGAATTTCCCTCCCTCGTCCATAAGGGCGAACCTCGTACCGTCCCCGTTGTACGCCAGCCCTATGCTTCCGGTACTGGCGTTCACGAAGTCGGAGAGGTTCGCGAGGTCGGCCTTGCCGATCCCGGGGGATCTGGGAGGCGTCTTCTCGCCTATGTGTGCATTGAGGCTGATGACGTCCGCACCCATTTCGGACAGGGCGAGGGGAGCGCAGAGGGACGGACTCCCGCACCCGCAGTCGAGTACGGCGAATCCCCCGTTCTTCAGATCCTCGTCCGCAAAGCCTTCCGCGTATCTTCTGTTGGCGGAGGAGTCGGTGACGATCCTCCCGATGCCGCTGTAGGAGGGGAGTTCCCCGATAGCGCTGCTTAGGATCTCCTCCAGTCTTTTCGAGGGGATACATGCGCCGTCCGGCCCGTAGACGGTTATTCCGATTCCGCCGCCGTATGTGTCCGGGCATCCGATGCTGACGATGCATCCGTCTATTCCCTTGTACGCATAGCAGAGGACGGGTGCCGGTGCTATGCCCGCATCGACTGCGTCCGCACCTGCGGCGGTAATCCCCGACTCGAGGGCCTGACATACCGCAGGGCTGCCGGGCGAGGTGTCCCTGCCCACCGCGATGGTTCTGAAAACAGTACCGAGATGCAGACCTACGGTCTGAGCTTTCTCAGGAGTGACATCTGTACAGCCGGGTGCGGAGATTGTTCCCTCCTCTCCGTTTTCCATAATACATCCATAGGCGGTCCGGTTTAATGTTTTTCGTTCTAATTGGATGAATGCTCCATTTTTCACGTTTCTCAGTCCCGGAACGGCATCTCCGATGCGCGGGGCCGTCCAGATACCCGATTCCCGGAATAGGATGTGCCAGTTGTGCATAATGGTGCCGAAAACCAAATGTGCCAGCACTAATTATAAATATAAACGATTTAGATAGTACGTCTGCCGGAAACGGCAGTGGGATACACATGGCAATGCAGAAGATTGCGTTCGACAAGGCGAAGAACATCGCTAAAATCAAGGGTCTCAAACCCGGAAAGGTCAAAGGCACCTCCGGAGTTCAGTTCACGAAAGGAACCAACAACAGGCTCGATGTCATCACATGGGATGAGTTCGAGGAGATTCTCGGCCAGAGGAAACTCGCCATCTACGAGTCCGGCGGCTGGATGAAGATCATGAAGGAGTGAAACATAGCGCTTCACCCTTCGGGTCAGTCCCCTGTTCAAAGTTTTTCCTTTCTTTAACCATTCGGTTTTTATAGTAAAAACTGATAAGCGGTTTTACTGCAGAGGTAGTCAAGCCTGGCCAACGACGTTAGGTTCAGGGCCTAATCCCTAGCGGTCCACGGGTCCAAATCCCGCCCTCTGCACCACTTATCATTCTCACTTCTGTGCACATACTTTGTAAATCCAATGTGCCAGATCTCGATTTTGCCGTCCTTCTGCACCGTATTCCGGGGTGCAGGGGTCCTGCGTTAACGTTCAATATGCGGACATCCATCGGACGGAAGAGGAAAACGGATGGCGCAGACCACTCTTTTCGGCGACGATCCGAAGCCTGCGGAGGCGGCGGAGACCATGCCCCTCGCGGGCCGCATGAGGCCCCGCACTCTCGACGGTTTCGTTGGGCAGAGGCACCTCCTGGGCGAAGGGAAGATCCTCCGCAGCATGATCGAGCAGGACAGGATACAGTCGATGATCTTCTGGGGACCTCCCGGCGTGGGGAAGACCACGCTTGCGGGAATAATCGCCGAACGCACCAAGGCGGAGTTCGTCAGTTTCTCCGCCGTCACCGGCGGTACCAAGGAAGTCAAGGAGATCATGGCCGCCGCCGAGAAGAGGAGACAGTCCGGAAGAAGGACAGTTCTCTTCGTGGACGAGATCCACCGTTTTAACAAGGCCCAGCAGGATGCGTTCCTGCCCTTTGTGGAGAAAGGGAGCATAATCCTGATCGGGGCCACCACGGAGAACCCTTCGTTCGAGGTCAATTCCGCCCTGCTGTCCAGGTGCAAGGTGCTGGTCCTGCAGCCCCTCACGGCGGAAGACATATCCGTACTTCTGAGGAAAGCCCTTGCGGAAGGTTTTCCGGAAAAGGAGGTTTCCGCTTCGGACGATATCATCCGCATAATATCCGAGTATGCGAACGGCGATGCGAGGACCGCCCTCAATACCCTCGAGGCGGCCGTGGCCGACAGTCCCTCCGCGGGAGAGTGCGTCTCCGTCACGGAGGATGCGGTCGCAGACTGTATAACCAGGAAGGCACTCCTTTACGACAAGAGCGGGGAGGAGCACTACAACGTCATCTCCGCACTGCATAAGTCTATGAGAAATTCCGATCCAGATGCGGCCGTCTATTGGCTGGCCAGAATGCTCGAGGGAGGGGAGGATCCCTGTTACATTGCGAGGAGACTCATAGAATTCTCGGGGGACGATGTCGGAATGGCGGATCCCAATGCCCTCCTCATCGCAACGTCCGCATTCTTCGCATGCAAGAACATGGGCATGCCGGAGTGCCGTTTCGCGCTCACGCAGGCCGTGATCTATCTGTCTTTGGCCCCTCGGTCCAACTCGGTAGCCGTCGCGATAGACAGGGCCATTTCCGACGTCAGGAACAGGCCTGCGGAGCCTGTTCCGATGCAGCTCCGTAATGCGGAGACCAAGCTGATGGAGCAGCTCGGTTACGGCGATGGGTACGAGTATCCGGAGGGCACCGAGGAGAAGATTACCAAGATGAAGTGCCTCCCCGATTCGCTTTCCGGTACGGTTTATTATGAACCCGGGGACCGCGGGAACGAGGCGTTCTACGGCAAGAGGCTGGAGGCCATCCGCGACTGGAAGGCCGGAAAGAGGAAGGATCCTCCGGACTGATCGAATGACCCAGATGCTGATTTCCGAGGAAGTTCCGGATACGGGGATGTCGCCGCTGGCGGACAGGATGCGTCCGACGGACCTGAACCGTTTCGCCGGTCAGGAGCATCTCGTCGGACCCGGGAAGACCATCCGCACCATGATCGATCGGGACGCCGTCACATCCATGATACTGTGGGGTCCGCCCGGGGTCGGAAAGACCACCCTGGCGGGGATAATCGCCCGGAGTACGGAGGCGGAGTTCGTCAGTTTCTCCGCCGTCACGGGCACATCGGCCGAAGTGAAGGCTATCATGTCCGAGGCCGAGAAGAGGAGGGCCAAGGGGAAGAGGACCATCCTCTTCGTGGACGAGATACATCGTTTCAACAAGACCCAGCAGGATGCTTTTCTGCCTTATGTGGAGAAGGGTACGGTCACTCTTATAGGCGCCACCACGGAGAATCCGTCCTTCGAACTGAATTCGGCACTTCTCTCGAGATGCAGGGTATTCGTTCTGAACGGCCTCGGGACGGACGACATTTCAGGAATTCTGACAAGGGCCGCCGCAGAGGGGTTCCCGGGAAAGAAGGTCAATGTGCCAGACAGCGTAATACGCAGGATCGCCGTGTATGCGAACGGCGATGTCAGGGCGGCTCTGAACACCCTCGAGGAGATGGTCGAGTTCTCTCCGTGCGGGGACGGCACGGTGACTGTGCCGGAGGACGCCATGGATTCCTGTGTCGGGCGGCGTTCGGTGCTATACGATAAGCACGGGGAGGAGCATTACAACATCATATCCGCATTCCATGAGGGAATGAGAAATTCCGATCCGGATGCGGCCGTCTACTGGCTCGCCAGAATGCTGGAGGGCGGAGAGGACCCGCTCTACATAGCCAGACGTCTCATGGAGGCGGCGGCGGAGACGGTGGGGCTGGCGGACAGTACGGCTCTGCGCATGGCCACTTCGTGCTATTATGCATGCCAGGAACTGGGGGAGCACGAGTGCCGTACGGTCCTCGCCGAAACCGCGATATACCTTTCGCTGGCACCGCGGACGAATGCGGTCCCCGTGGCGCTGGGACGCGCCTTCGACGACATCCACCGCCGTCCGGCCGAGCCTGTTCCGCTGCAGATCCGCAATGCCCCCACCAAACTCATGAAACAGCTTGATTACGGGAAGGGGTATCAGTATGCGGAAGGTACGGAGGAGAAAGTCACGAAGATGCAGTGCCTCCCCGATTCCCTGAAGGGCAGACGGTATTATGAGCCCGGTCCGAAAGGCGACGAGAGGTACTACCGGCGCAGGCTCGATGCCCTCCGGGAATGGAAGGCGGGAAAGAGGAAAGACCCTCCCCGCTGATTGTGCCAGACGTATTTTTTCAGAGGCCCGCGAATGCGAGAACCATTCCCGCAGCGACTGCTATTATAAGGATGATCGCAACAGAAGTCCATCTTCTGTCGCCCTCCTGCCACAGGCATTTCGCAGATACTGCCACGCCCGCCATGGGGGTGAAGATCAGTACTGCGACGCCTGCGGTGAGAATGTATTCCGATATGTCGAATGCCGACAGCAGGAGACCGACGGCGAGCACGGATATCCCGATCACAGTCCCCGCTCTGAGGACCGCAGCCGTTTGCACGTTCAGGCGTTCGCTCACAGTATCCCTCCCGCTTCGCAGAACATCACGGCGGCTATGGCGAAGAATACCACTGACATGTATCTCTTCAGGGATTTCGCATTGACTCTGGAGGAGATCCAGGTTCCCGCACGCGCACCGATGTAGGCACCTACGGCGACGGCGGCCGCAACATCGAGGACGATTGCGCCGTGAATGAAATACACAATGGCGCCGGAGAATGCGGTTATGCCGATCATGTAGCTGCTGGTGGCCCCCGCCACTTTGACAGGCACGTGCATGTGGATGTTCATCAGGGGGACCTTTATGGCCCCTCCTCCGACTCCGGTCATGGAAGAGACTGCGCCGGCCACGGTGCAGAGGGCCATACCGCTCTTCACATTCCCGACGGTATATTTTTGGAGAGGCGGGTCCGCCGTCGGATCCTCGTATTCGAATGTCATGGGGTTCCCGTCCTCCTCGTCCACGATGTGTCTTTCGGGCGAGACCGCCATCTTGAATCCGCTGTAGAGCATTACGCAGGAGAAGATCACCAGGAGGATCGTATTGTCGAGATACATGGCCGCAGCCGCACCCACGGCCGCGCCTATACAGGTGGTGATCTCCATCATCATGCCGAGGCGGATGTTGGACAGTCCCTTCTTCACATACCCGGACGCCGAACCCGTGGAGGTAGCCACTATCCCGACCAGACTCGCGGCGGCCGCGGCCGTCGCATCCATTCCGTACAGTATCGTCAGCACCGGGATGAAGATGATGCCTCCTCCCAGTCCGAACAGGGCCCCCACTATTCCTGCGCCGACGGCAATCAGGACCAATGTGAGCAGAAGAAACGGTTCCATCGGCTCTTCCATACGGATGCCGATAATAAAACTGACGTTCGGGCGGTTGCCGCCCTGCGGAAAGCAGGGCGGCCCGTCCTCAGCCTTTCTTCGGAATGATGTTTTTCACGTAGACTGTGCCGATTATGGCTATGATGGAAAGGATGCATCCCACAGCCATGGCCAGGTCGAAGCAGCTGTTTATGACGTCTCCGGAGACGCTGGCGGCCGTCCCGGATCCGATCCCGGACTGGAATATGATGGAATAGAGGACCACTCCGAGGGAGGCGGCCACATAGTTCACTTCCAGCAGGAAGGTCGCGGCATCGGCCTGATGCTCCGGATCCGCATGGTGGATCAGGGCGGTTGCAAGGCCGGTGCCGGCGAATGCCATGGAACAGCCCATAATCGCAAGTCCCACCAGCAGGAGCGGGAAGTCATCCTTGGGCACCACGATGATGAATATCACGCAGAATGCGAGACGTCCCGCGCCCGCCAGGACCGAAGGCAGTTTGCAGCCGCGCGTATCGCACCACCTCCCCACCGGTATGGAGAGGATGATCGCGAAGATCGACGCCACAGACAGCAGAACTCCGGACTCCGATACGGAGAATTCCCCGTAAATCTGAAGGAAATACGGCAGGACATACTGCGTCCCCATAATCACCATGCAGGTCATGGTGAATGCCAGAGAAAGGACCTGGAAATCGCGGCGCCTGAGCATCTCCGGGGAGATCAGTGCGAAGTCCGGCTGTTTGGACATCCTGTGTCCCATTGCGGACAGGAGTATCGCCGCAGCGATTCCGCACACCGCCACCGCTGCGGGGGACATGTCCGACCCCACGAGATTCTGGAGGCAGGTCATTCCGGCGCCGATACCGAAGATCGTGAGGAGGCTGTTGACGAAATCGGGATTCCGGGCCTTATCGTGTCCGTTGTCCTTCGGGAGAATCCTGAGTGCCAATACGGCTGCGATAATGCCGAACGGAATGTTGATGAGGAAAATCCAGTGCCAGCTGAGTGCGGAGGTTATGAGTCCTCCGACGGAGGGTCCGATGACGATAGACACTCCCGATGCCACGGCGAGAACCCCCATTCCGAGACCCTTTTTGTCCGCCGGCAGGAATTTGGTGATGAGTACGGGAACGGCGGCCGTCATGAGCGCCGCACCCACTCCCTGGATGAGTCTGAATACCACCAGTTCGGCGAATCCGCCTGCCACGCCGCATGCGGCGGAAGAAACCGTGAACACGGCGATTCCCCAGACGAAGATTCTCTTCACCGTACCGTTCTTCGCCAGTTTGGCCAGCGGCAGGAGGAGGGATGCGAGCGCCACCACGTAGGTCAGGGTGATCCAGGAGGTGTCGCCCACTGAGACATCCAGTTCATCCGAGATCGTGGGGAGTGCCACGTTGACTATGGATGCATCGAGCCCGTCGAGGATGGTCGACAGTGCCAGCAGTGCAAGGAGCAGACTCAGGCCGCGACCGTTATCGAACCCGTTCATGGGGATATCATCTCTTTATCCCGTACAGGATGCCGTTGCCGACGGACGGCGGGATCTCCGAATTGAACCCCATGACGTTCATGACGACTTCCGCACCTACTGCCCCGTAGGGGAGGTTCCTGTACGCTTCGGGAACGATGATGATGAGTCCGCCCCTCCTGATCTGGTTCATGCACTCCATAATCCGGCGGAAGCGATCCGTGAGCGTGGACGGTCCGCATACTGCGAAGACGGCGCCGTCATAGATTCCCCATCCGTCGGAGACAGTCTTCTTCCCGTACTGCAGGACGGATGTCCTGCCGTCCTCCATCAGTGCGAATCTGCGCGGGAGGGGGAGTGCGTCCGCGATCTGCCCGATGTCCGTCTCCAGGGGCGTGCCCTCCACCCTGTCGTCCGCCGAGAACAGCATGCCGAAGTAGCGTTCCTCCATGAGTCTGAGGAGTTCGTAATCCCTCTTCAGCTTCCCGTAGTCCTCGTTGATCATCCTGATGAAGAAGGGCGAGGTTTCCAGGTCGATGGTACGCGGATACTCCTGCACTCCGGATTTTCCGAAGTACACTATCTCCCTGTAGGAATCCAGGTGCCTTACCAGTTCGAAGAAGGGCCCGAGATCGGCCTTCACGTCCCGGGGCACGATGGAGAACTTGAACATCGCGGATTTGCGGGGGAGGTACGGGGCCAATATGTAATTGGAGAAGAACGCCGGTTCCAGCAGGGCCTTCAGCGTGTTGTCTGTCATATGTGTGCCGAATATCTCGTCGAGGTATTCGCGGGTGAGGTTCCCGCCCATGATCCTCGCATTCGTTTCGATGAGGACGGGTCCCTTCTCGTCCACCTTGATCTCGTTGTGGCAGAATCCGTTCTTCATATCCACAGCGTCGAGGACCCTGTAGTCGTACTGCAGGATGTCCTGCATACCGGGGACGAGGCGGTCCACGAGGATGCAGGTGTCGTATACCAGAATCCCGTCCTCCTGGACGATCTTCTCGTATCTCCAGACGTCCGTTATCTTGTGTTTCCCGTCGACGCTGATGCTGTTGACGATGTATTCCGTGCCCCCGATGTATTCCTGGATGAGGATGGGGGAGTCCGTTGAGCCGGACATGGTGTACATGGACAGCATTTTCCTGAAGTGGTCCACGCACTCGTCCAGCGACGAGCAGATCTTCAGGCCTACGGTTCCGGCGCTCTCGGAGAATTTCAGAACCGCCTTCGTCAGTCTGTTTTCTTTCCAGAATTTCTCGACATCCTCCGCAGAGGCGACTTCCGCGGATTCGATGCGCCTGATGCCTGCCCTTCCCAGGGCTTCGTACATCCCCGCCTTGGTGCAGCGCAGGTATGTCGTATCGGGATCGTTCCCTCTGAGTCCGAATGCGGCGTTCAGTTTGTCTGCGAAACGCACGCCGACCTCGGAACCCGGGATGGCGCAGACGATCTCGTATTTTCTCAGCTGTTCGATGAATTCCTCGGACGACAGGCCCTTGGGCATTTGGACGAATTCGGCCCTGTCGCAGATGCCTTTCTTCACGCTTTCCACGTTGGAATTCCAGGCCTGTGCATGTTCCGTGTCGAAGTATGTGTATACGGCGAGGGGACGGTAACCCATCTCGATGATGTCGTCGATATACATCTGCCCCGAGGATGCGCAATCCACCACAGCGATGTATTTCATGGGCTGGGACTGTTGATAGTGATAAATTAACCTTATGTCGGATTATGTAACTGTTACAGAAAGCCGATTTGTCCCGTCCGATGCGGAGTGATTAATAGCAGGGCGTTTTTCCGTAGGATGCAGAGAACCCGGTTCCGCAGAGAACCTGGTGCGGAGGCATACGGTATGGCAGTCTTGTTGATCAGATATTCGGAAATCGGACTTAAGGGGACGGCCGTCAGGCTCCGCTGGGAGAACCGTATGAAGGACAACCTCATGCAGATGCTGGAACACGACTGCGTGGAGGCCCTCGTCAGCAAGGGGGAGGCCCGTTTCTACATCGAGACCGCGGATCTCGACAGGGCCATCCGTTCTGTCAGGAAGGTCTTCGGTGTCGCATCCATCTCCATAGCGGAGTCCTGTCCGTCGGATGCCGAGAGTATCTGCGCCGCATTGGCCGAATATTCGAAGACCCGCATGGTCGAAGGGAAGACCTATGCCGTCAAGGCCCGCCGCGAGGGGAATCAGCCGTTCACGTCCATGGAGATCGCCAGAATGGTCGGGGACGCCATCTGGAATGCCAATTTGGATAAGGATCCGCATGTGAACCTGTCCGCCCCCGACATCACCTTCTGGGTGGAGGTGAGGCCTAAAGTGACGTATTATTTCCAGGAGTACATCTACAGTCATGCGGGACTCCCTCTCGGGACCCAGGGCAGGGTGTTCGCCGAAGTCACGGACGACAGGGGGCTTCTGTCCGCATGGCTCATGATGAAGAGGGGATGCAAGGTCTTCGTCGAGGGAGATTACCGTCTCGACATCCTCAGAGAATACGATCCGCATCTCAGGACGGTCTCCGACGGCAGGGTTCCCGACAGGACGCTCGGCATCGTCAAAGGGTATTCCCTGGCCGGGATCGAGGGTTTCGACCAGTCCGGGTATGATCTTCCCGTTTATTTCCCGACTGTCGGGATGACCGATGCGGAGGTGGCGGAAAGACTGAAGGCCATCGTCGCCGAGGCGGAGGCGTCCCCGTCGAGGGACCGCCGATCTCTGTAACCGATACAGAGCCCCGGTCCGGCGTACGTCTTGTTTTAATGCGCACCCGTCCGCTTCATCCGTATGAAGTACAGGTGCACCCTCTGCGGGGAAATCTACGACGAAGACAGGGAAGGAGTGGAATTCTCCGATCTCCCGGATGACTGGGTATGTCCCCTCTGCCGTTCTCCGAAAAGTGCATTCGAACCACTCGGGGAGGATGTTCCGGAACCCGTGCCGGAAGAGGCCGGGGAGTTTTCTACCGCCCAGGATGCCGCACCCGTCCGCTGTTCCGGACCGACGGATATGATACATGCCATGGCCGGGACGGGGAGAAGTGTGACGGAGGCCATGGACACCCTCCTGCCGGTTCCCGGTTTCGACGGCATACTGTTCCTGGGAGGACAGCTGGCACATATGCCTCTGGATGACGATGCGGAGGTGCGTATCCGTACCGTCATAGGGAAGAGAGCGGAACATCCGCTTGTCCTCGATACCCCCGTGTACATCTCCCATATGAGTTTCGGAGCCCTTTCCGGAAGCGCTAAGATCGCTCTTGCGAAAGGAGCGTCCGCCGCCGGGACCGCCATGTGCAGCGGCGAGGGCGGAGCCCTTTATGACGAGATGGCGGCCTCGGACAGATACATCTTCGAGTTTGTTCCCAACGGCTATAGTACGTACGACGAGACCTTCGAAAGATGTGCCGCCACGGAGATCAAGATCGGTCAGGGGACCAAACCGGGCATGGGAGGACATCTGCCCGGTTCCAAAGTGAACGGGGCGATAGCTGTCATGAGGGAGAGACCCGAGGGGAAGGACATACAGAGCCCCTCCCGTTTTCCCGGGGTCGCGACCCCGGATGACCTGAGGGAGACGGTGGCGATGCTCCGCAGGAGGAGCGGGGGCAAACCCGTCGGTATCAAGATAGCCGCGGGGCACATTGAGGAGGATCTGGAATTCATCTCGGAGACAGGGTGCGATTTCATCACGGTGGACGGGAGGGGAGGTGCGACAGCCTCGTCCCCGAAGTTCCTGAAGGATGCGTCCTCCGTCCCTACGGTGTATGCCCTTTCCAGGGCCAGGAAATACATGGACGAGCAGGGGATGAAACAGGACCTCGTCATAACGGGGGGACTCCGTACCAGCGGGGATTTCGTTAAGGCGCTGGCCATGGGGGCTGACGCCGTCGCCGTGGCATCTGCGGCGCTGATGGCCCTCGGATGCCGCAGATACAGGGTATGCGATGCAGGGGCATGTCCTATGGGGATTGCCACTCAGGATCCCGAATTGGAACGGAGACTGGATATCGTCAGGGGCGCGGAGCGTGTAGCGAATTATCTGAACGCCGTTTCGGAGGAACTGCGCACGTTCGTCCGCGTGTCCGGTCACGGAGACATACACGAACTTTCCCCGGACGACCTGTGTACCGTCGATCCGGAGATCGAACGTATCACCGGGATAAGGCACGCATGATCAGAGGCATTTTCCGAGTGTCTCGGACCACGTATCCTTGGCGAGAAACGATCTGCCGACGTTCCCCTCCATTCTCAGGTAGAGACTGTACGGCACGGCGAATGTGAACTTGTCGTGGTCGATGAATCTGCGGGCGTACATGTCCATCATGCCGAGCACTGCACGGGGGTGCTCCGATTCCCCTTCCGCACGGGGGATGGCATAGATCTGCTGGCATGCGTGTCCGTACGGGACGATCACCGCAGGCCCGGGCGCATCCCTGTCGAATCCCGCAAGCAGGGCGAGAGCGGATATCCTCGGGGGGTCGGCTATGAAAACGACCACCTCGATATCCCTGCCTTCGGCCATCGCTTCGCCCAGATCCTGGAAGACTATGGCATCGTCCCCGTCCCCGTAGTCCTTTATGCCGTCAAGCTGCATCATGGCGGTCTCCGGGTCGCAGAAGTGTCCCTTTCCGCCGTGTTTCGCCTCCATGCCTTCCGGGATGACGGACAGGATGCAGGCGGAGCGGGCACGGTCCTCCATACCTCCGAAACCGAATCCGCTGAGAGCTCCGTGGCAGAAGGTATGTTCCCTGTCGGCGGCGCACTTGATCCCGGTTCTGGCACATTTCATCAGAAGGGAAGGTATGCCGCAGTGTGCGGTCGGGACGGATGCCCCGTCGGGTATGGTTTCCGCACGGTATACCGCAACGGGCCTGGTGCCGAGTTTTATCGATTCCGTCAGACGGCTCATGGGCCTCAATCCGAACGTACAGTATTAAAACCGTCGGATTTCGGAAATGTTGCGAAAAATGGAGGTCCCGCCCCGGAAGGCGGGGTAAAAGGTTTGAGAGATGACCCGCCCGAAGGCGGATGGGACATCAGTTGTTTCTGTTGCCCTTGGCGGCGCCGGAGGGCCTGACCTTCTCGGCTCCGTGGCCCTTGTTCCTGAGTCCGCGTCCCTTCTTTCCGGCAGACGTCAGTCCGCGGTAGACACGGTTCTTGTGCTTGTTGTAGCAGATCCAGTTGATCTTGGGGTCATGCTGGATGACGGGGCATCCGGGGTCGACGAGGATGACCTCGTACCACTCGTGCTGTCCGTCCGCTCCGACCCAGTAGCTGTTCAGAACCTCGAGGTTCTGGTATCTCTTCTGGGTCCTCTCTTCGGCGATGCTCTGGAGGGATTTGCTGACGATGAGCTGTTCCTCTCCCTTTCTCTTGGCCCTTCTTCCGGACTTGATCTGTCTCTTCTTGAAGGCACCCTTCCTGACCTTGGCCCTGACGAGGACGTATCCCTGTTTGGCCTTGTAGCCGAGAGCCCTTGCCCTGTCGAGCCTGGTGGGCTTCTCGATGCGGAGGAAGTTCTCCTCCTTTCTCCACTGGATCTTCCTCTCCTGGTTGAGGGCTTTCACATAGGTCTCGGAGCTGTTCGCCCAGGCCTCGGAGATGTATTTGTACATGCTCTTTCCCTGGGGAACTTTCTTTTCGGTAGATTCATCTGCCATTTCAATCACCTTTTCGGATTCGCCCGTATGGGTACATTTCCGCGGAACCTCAAGTTCCGTAAGGTCTGCAGATGTGGATTTCGTATTTAAACCTGTTATTATAGGAAAGGATGGAGATCCCGGCGGTAGATGCCGGGGATGTGCCGTATGCAGGGCGGGGCCGAATGCCCTCCGTTCGATGACCCAGATGATCGGTTTCGGGGGTATGCACCCCCGAATCCGAAGACAGTCAGGCACCCTTTCTCTTTATCATTCCCGCTGCGATGCAGACTGCTGCGGCGATTGCTATGAAAGCGGCGGCGACGGCCGCCATGACGGTCGGGGAATCGGGATTGTCTGTATCCGTCCCCGCACCTTCGTTCTTCATCGTCCCGTCGGCGATGCTGAAAGTTTTTCCCGCAAGACCGGATGCCTCGGTGATCTTCTTTCCGTAGCCGTCATAGAATTCGATCGTGCCGAACGAATCGTCTTCTATGCTGCTAACGGATTTTCCGAAGTGCACGGCTGCGAGGGAAGCACATCCTGCAAATGCACCGCTTCCGATAATTTCGACCGAATCGGAAACAGTCAGGGATTCGAGGTATGCGCAGTCTGCGAACGCCGCCTGTCCGATCTCCCTGACGGAATCCGGGACGGCGTAGGAATCGGTCGGCTTTCCGGCAGGGTACTGTATCAGTCTGCTCCTGTCGTTGGTGAACAGTGCCCCGTCGATGGAACGGTATTTGAAATTGCTTCCGCCGACCCCGATGGACGTAAGGGACGTGCATCCGCTGAATGCCAGGTCCCCTATGTACTCCACGGCATCGGGGATGTATATCGATTCAAGGGAGGTGCACCCGCAGAACGCAAGTTCTCCGATGTCGTCTGTGCCGCTCGGAATATCGATAGTCTCGAGGGACGTGCAGTCTTCGAATGCTCTGTCGCCGATGGATCCGACAGATCTGCCGAGGGTCACGGACCTGAGAGCGGTGCAATCGTTGAACATGCCGCCCGGTACCTCGGGCACGGAATCGCCGAGGACGGCGGATTCGAGGGACGTGCAGTGGGAGAATATCCAGTCCCCTGCGGAAGATACCCCGTTGCCTATGTTCGCAGAGACGAGGGATTCGCAATCATAGAATACAAAGTTCCCGACGGATGTGACGGTATCCGGGATATTTACAGATTTGAGGGACTTACAGCTGTGGAATGCATGGTCCCCGATGGTTCTGACGGATGCGGGGAAGGTTACCGATGCGAGGGATCCGTTTTCAAGAAATGCAGAGTCTCCGATGGTTGAGACGGAATCCGGGATGCTGTAGGCCGCATCGGTTCTGGCGGCCGGATAGAGCAGCAGTTCGGTTCCGTTCCCGTTGAAAAGCACTCCGCCGATCGAGCTGTATGCTGCGTTCCCCTCTTCCACGTCGATCGAGGTGAGGGCGGTGCGGTAGAATGCGCTTTCCCCGATGTCTTTGACGGAATTCGGAAGGGTGATGATCCTGAGGGAGGAGCACCCAGAGAATGCCATAGTTCCGATGGTTTCGACGGAGTTGCCGAAGGTCACGGAACCGAGGGACTCACACCGGAAGAATGCGATTTCCCCGATGTCCGTGACGGAATCAGGCAGGACTATGCTTCCGATGGGGCAGCCCGAGAATGCCATTCCTCCTATGGTTGCGACGGAATTCCCGAGGGCCACCGATCCGAGGGATGAGCATCTTGCGAATGCGGCATTGCCGACAGATGTGACGGAATCGCCTATGGTCACGGTCAGGATGGAATCCCCGAACTGGTTCCAGGGAGCCTCCGTCCCCGAGTCAAAGTCATCCATCGCCCCGGAACCGCTTATGGTGAGGGATCCGTTCTCGGGATTGAATTCGTAGGTGACATCGGTCCCGCAGGACCCCGAGTAGGTCGGTTCGGCCCCTTCCGAGCAATCCGACAGCAGATATGCTGACGCACACAGCAGTACGGCAGCTGCGAAAAATACGAGTTTCTTCATAATGCGTCTCCTTTCGTTCCGCGGAGGCGGATGTGTGTCCCGGGCGCGGGATCAATGATGGGGAATCGCAGGCTGGATATATGTGATGTACTGCGGAACCGTGTTTCCGGCAGATTCGTTTCTATCTTTCTAAGTGCCACTGATTGTTCACGTCTGGTTCGTACTGTTCCGGTTTCGGATACGGATGGCACAAATTATTCCATTCAGGCAAAAGTACAGTCCCGCACCTATTTGCGAGGACGGCAGAGGGTCGGAGCAGTCCGCTGCCATGGTTGCGGAAGATTCGGAAAGATGCGAAATCAGAACCGGGTCATAAGAATTCATCAAGGGATCTCGTACGCACGGCCTTTTTGACAGTCGCCTTTCCTCCGTCCGCCGGATCCGCAACTCCGGGGTTCAGAGGGATGAAGTCGTCGTCGAACAGGGTCTTCTGCTGAGATCCCATCATCAGGTCCGCTTCGTTCCACCCGAAGACCTCGGTGATCCTCGCAGCCATATGTGCCAGACGTTCCGCGTAGTATCTGTAGTCGGGCGTTTCGCCGAATGGTACTCCGCTTATGAAAGGCTCCACCTCCTGCGGTGCGGAGGATGCATCGGTGACGATCCAGGAGATCTTCATCCCGGGGATGAAGTTGTATCCCTTCGCAATGAGTTTCCTGGCCGCCTGCACGTTCGCCATCCTTTCCGGATTCTCATAGGCGTCCAATCCCCTGCAGGTACGGGAGATCACCAGATCCTCCGCCGGAACCTTTCCCGAGACCACGTCGCGGATAGTGTCCTTCACAAGTGCCAGCGCACCGGAGTTGTCCTCGTCGAGGATCTTTCCGAACAGTTCGGTGAGCATCCTGCTCTGGAGGTCGAACGAATCGGAACGGCGGATCTCATATCCTCTCACCAGGAGGTCGTCCTGCTTCTCCGGCCACACGACCCTTCCCACATATCTCTTCTTCATCCCGTGGGAGAAGAGAGGTTCCAGGAGTTTCTCGAATTCCAGCGTCATGCCGTTTCTGGAGAAGCGTTCCGACTGCTCCTTTCCGAATTCCACGGCCTCTTCCAGACTGTTTCCGGGGGAGAGGATGAAGACCGAATCCGTGTCTCCGTAGATCACGGGGTGGCCTTCGTTCTCCAGATCGGAGATTATCCCGGTGATCCTGCTTCTGGCGAACGAGGTGATGGATGCGCCGATGCCCTTGTCCGTGAAGCGGTAGAAATCGGACGCGAAGACACCGTAGAATGTGTTCATGACGATCTTGACGGCCGCCTGAAGGCCGTCCAGGTAGCCATGCTCGTACGGATCCGAAGTCTGCTTCATCCTCTTCTTGATGGAATCCCTCCGTTCCATCAGTTCCGTGAGGATGGCCGGGAGAAGGCCCTTCTTCCTTTCCGGCGACATGTATCTTGCCCCGGAGGGCGCTTCTATCTCTCCGTCCGCACACAGTGTGGTGAAGCAGACGTTGTTGGCGATGATCAGGGAAGGGTACATCGATTTGAAGTCGAGGACGGTGACCCAGTGGTACAGCCCCGGTTTCATAGTGTGCACATATCCTCCGGCGATCTGACTGTCCTTCTGGGCCCGCTTTTTTCCGCTCATGGGGACGGCCACCCCGCTGCGGTCGGCTGCGCGTATCAGGAGGGAATCCACAAGGGTGGATGTCCCCGATACGAGGACGTCTTCCGTCGGGAGGGCGGTGACGGCCGCCAGATCCATGCCTTTTCTGAGGGTTCCCACGGCGAGGAGGATACGCAGTGCCAGATTCGCATCCTGTATGCAGTATTCCATGACGCGGTCCCGATTGTTCTTCCATTCGTCGTCCATGTGTTTGGGGTCGACGTCCAACTTCTCCTCGCCGAGTATGAGCTTGGAAACGGCGTTGAGCGTCTCCTGTTTCGGCCGCATCTCCTTCTTCACGGCCCACCACGCATCGGAGATGATCCTGCCTTTGACCCTCCAGAACCTCTCGCTGAACAGTTTCGGCTGTCCGCGGTCCCTTCCCCAGGGGAGGGCATCCTTCATCCCGTTGTACTCCGCCCTCTCGATGATCTTCCTGATGTCGTAGTTGTCGATGTTGTAGCCGGTTATCACGTCGGGATCCGTCTTTTCGATGAGTTCGGAGAATTTCCTTATGATCTCCTTCTCGGTGCCGGTTATCGGTTCCGGCGTGGAGAATTTTCCTGCCTCCTCCACCTTCGTGCAGATGCAGTAGATGGTCTGTTCCGTGATGCTGTTCTCGATATCGAATGAAAGATACTTCAGTCCCGGGTCGAAAGGTTCGATGTTTTCGAAGCTTTCCAGTTTCACGGTGATGTCCGTGCAGTAGCCGAGGTCGCACTCCTCTCCCGTTATGCGGATGCAGGAGCCCATATCTGTATCGTAGATGTAGCGGTCGTGGTATTGGATGTCGCCCGCCAGAACGGTATATCCCGGGGACAGGGAATTCCTGAGACGTATGACCGATCCGGGGTCGGACAGGGTCGCCTTCAGGCAGTCCCTGTCCTTCCCTTTGTAAAACAGGGTCACATGTGCCAGATCGGTCACGGACGTGTCGGCGCGGAGCCGCTCCTCCAGTGAGGAGTCGGGTTCCGCGACGAAGAAATAGGGTTTGAAGCCGTAGACGGCGGCGGTGACGGATCTCCTGTCGCGGGTTTTTCCGAACAGTTCGATGTAGGGTTCGTTCGCACTGTCCCTGGAGTAGGATGCGCTCAGGAGCCTTACGTCGTACGTGCCCATACGGCCCTCACTTGTTGGCGACGATTCTGATTATGTCGCCCGGTTCGAGGACGTAGTCCGCACCGACGGTGCGTTTGGTCCTGCAGTTGACCGCCCTTATGAACTTCTCGCCGAGGTCGGTGTGGATCCTGTACGCGAGATCCCTGGCGGTGCTTCCGCGGGGGACGAGGTGGCAGTCGGGAAGGACCCTCCCGAAGTGGTCGCAGAGTTTTCCTTCGTCTTCCACGGGGAATACCGGGATGTAGTCGAGGGTCTTGTAGACGGCGTCCTCGAGGCAGGCCTGTATGCCGGTCCCGCCGTATTGCTCCATATTCCCGCGCATATAGTCGAGAGCCTTCTTCTGGGCGTCGTTCAGTTTCACGCCCTCTTTAATGCTGAAGGTTTTGTCCCCCGGTTTGTATTCGATAATCCCTCCCTTGGCGGCTTTCTTGAGGGCGAGTTCGGTCTCGGCCATGGTCGGAACGGCGGTGTCCCCCAGGGCGGATACGGCCTTCAGGTTCTGTTCGGGGGCCACATCGGCCTTGTTCATGGCGATGATCATGGGTTTGGATTCCTTTCTGATCTCGCTGCAGAGTTTCAGGAGGGTTTCGTCGTCCCATACGGTGGGGTCCGCAGGAAGGGGTACTTTTTCCAGTGCGGATTTGATCTGCCCCTCGGTGATTTTGAGTCCGTTGAGTCTCTCGGCGAGGACGGCTTCCGGCTTGCTCCCGTTCATCTTAGCCTGTCTGGCTATTTTTCCGAGACCGTCCTTGATGATCTCCCTCATCCAGCAGTCGATCTCATTCCTGAGGAAGGTGACGTCTTCCGTGGGGTCGAATTCGCCGACTTTCCCGGGTATGCCTTCGATGTTGGTTCCGCCGCTGACGTCGACGACGTTGACGAGCGCATCCGCCTGCCTCAGGTCATCCAGGAACTTGTTCCCGAGACCTTTTCCCTGCCATGCGTCCGGGACGAGACCCGCAACGTCGAGGAGGTCGACGGGGATCATCCTCGTCCCGTCGACGCAGAGGGAGTTGTGGGGGTTGCAGGTGACTCCGAGTTCTCTGCACGGGCAGGGATATCTGACGTATCCCACCCCTTTGTTGGGTTCGATTGTCGTGAACGGATAGTTGGCGATTTCCACGGGGGCCATGGTGGCCGCGCCGAACATCGTAGATTTTCCGACATTAGGTTTTCCGACGATGCCGATCTGCATATAATCGCAACGGATGATGGGATGGTTGCCCTTATAAGTTGGTATTGTTCCGGATCGGTCTTCCGTGAATTTCTCATTGCTGGGTCTTTTTCCTTTCCCATACCGCGTCTGCAATCTCGGCGATTTCGGCGGGTCTCAGATGTTCGATCCTGTCGTCCGCATACGGTATGTCTTCGGAGGATTTCACCAGTCCCGCACCCTTGAGCGAGGTGCCTATCTTCTTTCTGCGGTGGTCGAAGCAGACCTTCGTCACATCGAAGAAAGTCTTTTCGTCCTTCACGGAGAACGGCGAGGGGCGGGGGATTATGGATACGAGGCACGAATCCACCTTCGGCTGTGGGTTGAACCTGCTGCGGGGCACGTTCTCGAGGATCTCGCAGTCGGCTCTGTAGAACAGATTCACGGTAAGACGGGAATAGTCCGGGCTCCCGACATCTGCGACCATCCTTTCTGCGAACTCTTTCTGGACCATTACGACCGCTTTCCTGAACGGATGTTCCAGCAGTTTGAATATGATCGGGGTGGAGACACTGTACGGGAGGTTGCTGACGAATCTGTCGAACGGGGGGAAGGGAATCTTCACGGCATCGCCGCGGATGAGGGTAAGGCGGTCTCCGTATGTTTTTTCGATATAATCCGCAAGAGTTTCGTCCAATTCGATGCAGGTGAGGCTGTCGGAAATCTCCGTGAGTCTCTTCGTGAGTATGCCGAGGCCGGGTCCGACCTCGAGGACCCTGTCTCCGGGCTGTATTTCCGCATATCCGACGTGACGGTCCGCTATGCGTCCATCTGTCAGAAAATTCTGTCCCCTGCTCTTGCTGGGTCTTACACCCGTCTCGGCTATGAGCCGGCCTGTTTCGCTCATCTGAGCACGAACAGGTAGCGCTTCCTGTTGGGATCGGAGATCTCGAGCACGATGCGCGCGGCGATCAGCTTCTCGGGGTTTTTGAGTCCGGATACCCTTGCGGTGAGGTCCGCATATCCTTTGAAGGGTCCGTTCTTGTCCCTTTCCTCGAGAATCGCCATCATGGTCTTCTTTCCGAGGCCGGGGAGTTCCTCCAGGAGGTGCTTCTTTATGGTGACGGGTCCCGCTTCGTTGTAGAATTTTATGAAGCGCGGTTCGTTCGCTTTGACCGCTGTTTCCACGGAATATTCCAGTTCGGATACGGCCATGTTGGAGAGGTCGTTGTACCCGATCCTCCTCTTCACGTGGTCGATGGCGGTTCTCTTGGAATTGTCCTTCCCGATGTATACGCGGTCGCCGATGTTGACGACGGCACCCGCTTTCGTCACGAGTTCGAACAGTTTGAAATCGCTGTCTCCGACGGCATACACGGCAGGCTCCTTCTTATCGAATTTGCCTCCGATGCCCGGTGACACGTAATCTAAGACGTATGCATACTCTTCCATTCGGAATCCCTCCTGTTCAGAGGTAGGGTGCTACGGCGTCGAGGACCTGTTCGATCATCTCGGCGTCGAGCGGACGTATGAGCCTCTCCTTCGAGCAGATGGCACGAACGTCCACGGGATATTTGGGGAGGATGTCGGCAATCTTCACGGCCAGGGAGGGGCTGTCTTTGATGAAGTCGAGCTCGAGGAGCTTGGCGATAAGTTCGTCCGCCTGCTCCTTGGTGATGTGACAGACGTCAGTCGCCTGAGCGAGGGCGCTTTTCTGCATAGGGAGGAGTTCTCTCTTCTCGTTCTCTGCAGTCAACATGTCCCTTACTTCTGCCAATGAAACGTACTGTCCGTCAGTCATATTGCATCACCCGCTCGAATTGATTGAATTTGTTTACTGAACTGCCTTCACGAGGTGCTCGGGGCGGGAGACGACCATCTTGGTCTTTCCGCCGACGTTGACGCTGACCTCGTATGCGGTTCCCCTGACGCCGGTGACGACACCGGTGAGGCCGTGGAACCTGGAGTGCGGCATCCCCTTGTGGATGGAGGGGTCGATTACGATGTTGACCTTCTCTCCCTCTTCAAAAGTCTGGAATCCCCTGGTGATGGGGGAAAGTCCCCTTGCCCTGGGCTTCTTCTTGAGGAGCTGGCGGGTTTTGGATCTGAATCCTCTGGATCTCTGCATTTATCTCAATCCTCTGATTGGTCTCGGGATATCGGAGAGGACTCGGTGGATTAACCTAATCCTATCGTATACCCGATTTATAGGTGGACGCTATCGGCTTCTTATTTATTAATCTTGCTATAATTCCCTATATAATATAGTATAGGGGCGTCATTCGCCGTCGAAGTCGATGTCCTGAACGTCCAGCAGATCTACTCTGCACTGGGCGCCGTAGGCCTCCGAGAAGTTGGGTTGGGTCCTGCCTTCGTCGCCGGATACGAATTCCTTGATGTATGTCCCGGATTGGGTCTTCAGCACGAGGTCGAAACTGTCTTCTTTGAAGTTCTCGGCCCTGATCCAGTAGACGGTCCTCTTCCTGACCAGGTCCGCTCTGCGGTGTTCCACGCGCTGCGGTGTGCGCTGGTCGAGGCATACGTCCCTGAATTTTTCCGCAGTCTCGGTGATTTTCGCCGGGTCGATCTTTCCTTCGCAGACGACCTTCGCGCGGTATGTCTTATCGGGATCGGATTCCTTGTATGCCGCCACTGCGGAACGGGGGACGAAGTGCAGTCCGCGGTACTGTGCCAGTATGCCGTCGTTGGCCCTCCTCTCCAGTTCCTCCAGGTCGATGTCCCTGACGCGGGGCTGGCTGATCTCGAGCACGAACGGACGTCCCGTCCCGAGCATGCAGGCATCGATATCCTCCCTGCCCATGCCGTGGAAGAACTGTTCCTTCCCGCCGGCCATCTCCAGGGCGATGTCGCCGATAATCTCCTGTACGGAGGTCATGTACATCTTGCCGGTGCCGTGGCATCTGGGACATCCCTTTCCGCGGCATACGCGGCAGGGCCACCTCGTCTGGGGGATCTCCCTGCTGAACTTGTTGTAGCGTCCTGCGATGAATATGGGGGCGCAGTCGAGGGTGACATCGGCGAAACGGGTGTCGATGCATGCGACGACCTGCGGTTCCCTGAATTCGACGGCGCGGTTGATGAGGGGCAGCGCCGCCTTCCCTATCTCCCTGTTGAGTTCGGTCTTAAGAGGTTCGAAAGTCTCTTTCAGATCATATTCGGCGACGATCTCCTTCTCCTTCTGGGTCTGTCCGGGGTCCACCCTGCAGCCGACCAGGAAGTTGTCGGATTCGACGGTGTCCACCTTCTCCGCCACGGCTGCGGCGAAACGGGGGACCATGTCGAAGACATCTTCGCAGAGGGGACACATGTCCTCCTCCCGTGCGCCGTCGC
The DNA here is from genome assembly GCA_963643445.1 of Candidatus Methanomethylophilaceae archaeon. GTDB lineage: Archaea > Thermoplasmatota > Thermoplasmata > Methanomassiliicoccales > Methanomethylophilaceae > Methanomethylophilus. The sequence goes on along the minus strand of CAVIJO010000002.1, from coordinate 7,793 downwards.
CCCCCAACGCCTCCCTGATCATCTTTCCGCGCTGTTCGTCGGTGAGTTTCTCACCGAGTTTGGCGAACATCCTGCCGAGGCAGTGGTCGCAGAGGCCCATATGTGCCAGCGCCCTCCCCTTTTCGAGGATTCCGGAAATCCAGTCTTCCATTTCGGTCCCTCAGAGGTCGAATCCCATCTCCGCAATCCTGAGCCTCGGGCGCTGGCTCTCGAGATAGTGGTAGACGGTGGAATGTTCGCTTCCGTGGAGAAGCATCTCGATGGCGTTCTTGGCGATCGGCAGGCTGATGGAGTTGCCGATGATGGAGACGGTGTTGCCGTAGATGCAGAGATACACGTCGGACAGGTCCTCTATGAGTTTCCGGGTCTTCCCCTCCCTTCCGATGATGCGTCCGCGGGCGCGGGCCACCTGGCTCTGTCTGTCTCCCACGGCGTCCTTGATGTCGATGGTCTCGAGATACATGTCGTCGTCATCCAGAAGTTTCATGGCCTTGTCGGGGTTGAATCCCCTCCCGATGGCCTTGACCACATCTATGATCTTCAGGGCGTTGATGGGTTCCACGCCCTCGGCGTCGTCGTAGATCATGACTTCGCCCTCTTTGTCCACGTGCACTTTTATGCCAGTCCTTTCCTCGAGGAGCTTCTTGGACGCTCCTTCCTTCCCCACAAGCGCTCCGACGCGGTCGCCAGGTATCCTGATGGACCTCATTCCTCGTCATCCTCCTCTTCGTCATCGTAATCTTCGTCGTCTTCGTCCCCATCATCGTCCTCGTCACCCTCGGGTGCGAAGCACTCTTCCCTGATGGTCTCGGGGTCGACGACGTCCGCCCCGCGGTTTTTGAAGAACCGGTTGATGTTGGCGATGTCCCTGTCCAGCAGATCTTTCGCATTGTAGAAGTCCGAGGTCATCGCCTGTCCCACGTCGATGAAGACCGGTTCTCCGTCCTCCATGAGGATGTTGTATTCGCTCAGGTCCCCATGCACGAGATGGGCGTCCCTCCATCCGTCTATGATGAAGGAGACGACCTCGTCGTAGGTGTCGGTGGGGTCGTCGAGGGCCGCATTCCTGAGCTGCGGTGCGGGACTGTTCTCGTCTCCGATGTATTCCATGAGGAGACAGTTCTGCGAATTGGTTATTGGTTCCGGGACGGGGAGTTCCGCCTCGTAGTATCTCTGGAGGTTCCTGAACTCCTTCGCGGACCATGCGTAGATGAATTTCCACCTGTTGCCGGTGGTCCCTCTGAAACGGGGGTCCCCCTCGACGTATTTGGCCACCTTCTTGAACGTCGACGTGGATGTCCTGTAGATCTTGAGTGCCAGCGGGTCGCCGTCGGCATCGGTGGCGTAGAAAACGTTTCCTTCTTTCCCCGTGGATATGGGGTAGTGGACCTTGTCCAGCAGCCCTCTCTTCATGAACTCGTAGATCGTCATGAGGGTCTTGCGGTCGAAGACCTCCCCTTCGGTCTGCCTTTCATCGCCTGTCTTATTGGTCTTGAGGGCGTCTATGCGCTTCTCGAGATAGGCGTATTTTTCCTCGTATGAAGGTGCGGGCATCGGATTCCTTTTCAGAATATGTCGAGGTTCTTCGGGATCTTGTTCCTCTTGCTGAGGTTGACCGCCTGCGTCTTGGTGTACCTGAACCTCACGTCGCATTTGGAAGGTTCGAAGTCCCAGACGGAGACGATGAGGAGGTCGCCCTCCCTTATCCACATCCTTTTCTTGATTTTGCCGGGGATGCGGCCGACGCGGGACTGTCCGTCCTCGCACATTACTTTGATCTTGCTTGCGCCGAGGAGCTGGTCGGCGATGCCGAACATCTCTCCTTCTTTGATATTTGGCAGACGTACGCGGGTTACGTCCTCTTCCGTGCTTTCGAAGGGTCCATCTACCATGGTAACAACTCTTTTCCGTCCATGCGATTATTTGGTTTATAAAGTTTTGTCCTTTTTTATAGGGAAATATAATGAAAGGCGAAACGGAGGGTTGCTGCGGGACCATAACAATCTTTTTAAATCATCCCCTGCATAGGGCGGAGTACTGCTCTAGTGGTGTAGCGGCCAATCATCCAGCCCTTTCGAGGCTGGGACCCGGGTTCGAATCCCGTCTAGAGCACTAATCCTGTCATTCCCCCGGATCTGCCCGCGGGTGTTTTGTTTCGGTTCCCGCAAGATGCGGTTACCCGGTTCCGTGCGGCCATCGATTTCGTACTCATCCGCATGTGTGCGGATGGTCCGCCGATAAATGTGCCAGATGCATAGTGTTCGGCAGCGGACGGCGGTCTATTTCCCGTCCGGCCGCTCCGCCGGATCAGATGTCGAAGACGCCCAGCAGGAACGATATCAGTCCGAGGATCATACCGATTTTGGCCACCTTTTCGGCCTTGTGAGGGTTTCTGAATACGGATGCCGCACTCACGAAGAATGCGACGTCTGCCAGAATCACGGTGTAGTACAGGATGCCGTAGGTGTTCCAGACCATGGGCGCCACGCTCAGGATCGGGCCGGCGATGAAGAATACGCAGGCTATGGCGGATGACGCCTTTTCTCCGATGCTCATCGGCAGAGTCTTTCTGCTGCCCCTGTCGGAATCCTCGTCTTCGATGTCCTTTGCGATCTCCCTTCCGATCGACACGAGGCAGGCCATTGCGGCCACGACGGCATTCGCCTCCGCGGCGCCGACGACCGCTCCTCCCATGAGGAATGTCATGCCGGTGAGGACTGCGATGGTCAGGTTGCCGACGAATCCTCTCTGCTTGAGGAACAGCTCGTAGCAGAACATCAGGATGCATGCGACGGTGACGATGGCGATGCATATGGGATCGAACGTGAGGAAGGAAAGGACGATAGCGAGTACGAGCAGGATGACCCCGGCATTCCTGGCTTCTTCGGGTTTCATTCTTCCGGACGGCACCGGTCTCTCGGGGTGTGCGGTCTTATCGATCTCGCGGTCGATGTAATCGTTGAGGGAGTTTCCTCCGGCGATGAACATGAACACCACCGCCATCGAGATCAGGAGATTCTTCCAATGGTCGGGCATATCGGTGCCCACGGCCATGAATGAGGCGATCATCACACCTAAAATTCCCATGACTACGTTCCCGATGCGGAAGAGCTGCAGGTATCTGTTCATCACGGCTCCAATATCCGTATCAGATAAAGAATTTGAGGAGGATGCGGACGGACCGGGAACAGGGAATCCGGTACATCCGATTACCACTTTCTATTATATCCGAAGACATTATGGGGGCCAGGAGAGCGACGGATGGAAACGCAGGAAATGACCGGACTGATTTTCGTTTATTCCGTCGTAGTATGCTCCTTTGCCGCAGTACTTTTCCGCAGGAAATGCGAAACGAACGTCGGCTGCCGGAAGGCGGGGCCGTTCCGTCCCGGAGCATACGATAATATGACTGATTCGATGGCCGTTACCGCAGTGGCGCGTCTTCCGGGGCTGTGATCTGTTGGCATGGTACGTGATCGACGGCATAGACGGGTCCGGGAAGACCACCGCCGGAGAGATGCTGACAGGTATTCTGGAATCCGAAGGGAGGAAGGTGCTGAAAATCGAGCATCCGAACAGAGATACGACGGTCGGCAGATTGGAGGCGAAGTTCCTGACCGTGGACGGTAAGCCTGCTAAGATCATTTCCACCATACTGTATATCATCGATGTGGTGAGATCAGTGCGGTTTATGAAATGCCGCGGTTCCAGATATGACGACATCGTGTTCATCCGTTACATCATGTCCGTGGCCTATCTTTCGGATAAGCCGGCCCGGGCCGCATACAAGCTGTTCTCCAGGATTCTTCCGACGCCTGATGTGAAGATCCTCATAGACGTGGATGAGGTCGTGGCCGTATCGCGCATCACGGCGCGCGGCGATGAGATTGAGAGTTTCGAGGTTCCCGAAAAGCTCGGAAAGATCAGGCAGCGCATGAGGGGGCTGGCCGACGGATGGTATGTGGTGGATAACTCCGGGGATCCGTCCGATGCCGAGCATGCCCTGCGCGACATAGCCGGACGGTCCGACGGACTGTGAACGGGGCCGGGTCGGCACCGGGTCTCTTCCGAATTCCGGGGTTTTCCGTCGGCCGTACATGTACCGGATGCGGAAAATGATGCAGGGGGCAATCCCCCTGTGTGCACATCAGGTCTGTTCGGTGCGGATCTTTCCCGATACCCATCTTTTCCTGTATGCGTTGCTCCGGGCGGCGACTCCGCCCACGCTGTCGCGGTCGATGCGGTACACTTCCGGGAATTTCCTCCCGCTGCGTTTCAGCATGGAATTCAGGAGATTCCTGTCGGGGAACGGGTAGGACCTCAGGTATTCGGGGTTCCAGTGGTCGATGAGGTCGAACACGCCCTGGATTCCGGAGTCGTAGAACTGTGCCGAGAGTACCGCAGCGGCGATGCAGTCGTCGGCGATGACTGCTACGTTCGCGCCGTGCACGGAGAATTCGTCGCCGTTGAACGACATGGCGAGGCCGTTCCCGTCCTTCACGAGATCCAGAACCTGATAGTCCATCACACTGCTGCCGATGTACACGGTTCCATCCAGGTCCACCTGAGTGGTCTTCCGGAGATCCAGCAGGGTGTAGGCCTTCTCGTTGGCTCCTACGGATACGGTGTTGGAGATCATGTCGCCGGCGGCCGTTCCGGAGAGCCTGTTGGTGAAGATGTCGTCGAGGCGGACGATCATGTCCGTCTCCGCGGAACTCAGTTCCAGCGGCACGTCCAGTTCGTACTTGTCTTTGGGCATTCTCAGGGAGGTGACGGTCTCCGCCATCTCGCGGAGTTCCCTGGCTTCCCGGCGCGTCATATCGCAGACATCGTCGTTGAGGTCGAGGGAACTGGCGTTCAGGAAGTTCCCGGCGATGCCCATCTTGTCGCAGAGCACCTCCGCACCGTGCCTGTACATGTTGGTGTTCATGAACACGGGCATCAGATTCATCATATACCTTGCGGTCTCGCCCGCACCCCTGGCGAGGGTCATGTTCTCTCTGAAGAATTTGACCGTGTCGTAGTCGGTGGCGCCGAATGCCTTGAGGAACGGGGCGACCATTCTGACGGTGTCGGATCCCTTTCCGTGGTTGTCGCGGTTCAGGACATACGTCGTCACCATCCAGTACCTGTCGACGAGGTCGTAGAATTTTCCGCCTTTCGGGATGAAGTGTTCGCACAGATCCCTCGCCGCGTTGCGGTTGGTGAAGAGGCCCTGGGGTTCGATGATGGCCTGCTTGTCGTGGACGAGACCCATGTCAGCCATCGGGTTTATTTCGTCCGGCATTCAGACCGCCCCGTTCACTTCTTCCGAGAGGTCGTAGGGGCCGTCCAGTTTCTTGCCGTCCCTCCACAGCCTCTTGTTTTTTATGCAGACCTCCCCGTCGGCGAAGAGTCTTACGGTCTCCACAATGAGGGGAAGTTCCCTCTTGGCGCCGTCCTCCCTGATTCTGCGGAACAGAGGTTCGTTCTCACCCTCGGTCTCCCTGATATGTGCCAGATCATTCGTTTCGAGTTTGGCGTACATCTGCTCCCACAGAGCGTCGTAGTCTCCTCCTCTTATCGGGAACCGGCAGTAGGTGAGAGCATCGCCTCTGTCGTGTTCTTTGGTGCAGATGTGCATCATGACTCCCTGTTCGTCCGCATCCTCCGAGATGAGATGCCATATGACCTCCTGCCATGTCCCCTTCGGACCGGTGGGCAGGGCCGGGTGCAGATTGAGCATATCGTAAGCGTCACAGGTTTCGTCGTCCATCCACAGCATGTATCCCGCGAGGATGCCGAGATCCATCCCGTATTTCCCGGTCTTTTCCCGAAGTATTTTCCCGTATTCCTTCCCCCAGGCGGTTTCGTCCTCCTTCCTGAGTTCCGGCATGAATTTCTTCCAGGATTCGGCCACCAGGGGGATTCCGTATCCATTCACCATGTCGAAGAACATCTTCCTCTGTTCCGCTCTGGAGTTGGGGGTTTCCGTATTGTCCCAATTGCAGAAGACGAAGGGGATCTCGATGTCGAGTCCGCCATTCTTCTTCTCATCCATAACAGCCTTCAGAAGATTTCTGGAGCCGGGGCCCCTTCCGGTGGAGAACCAGCCTAGTTTGAGCATATGGAGGACCATATGTCTGCAGACATATTAAAGAAATGATTCGCCGCCGCAATTTCAGGCAAGGCTCATGTTTTCGTCCGCAATGCGGAATGATATATGTGCCAGATGTTGTTTTTCAGACGTCGAAGAGTACCGTGACCTGAGGTTTCTCCCTGTCGATCTCCATCATGTGGTACGTCACTGCCTTTATCTCGCCCCTTACGTGCATCCGCGACCGGTCGAGTCTCTCCCCGGCGCAGTCGCAGGAGATGCGGTTCCCGTCGATGGCGACGGAGAACCTGCAGAATACCATCCCGTCGCAGTCTTCCGCGAAGAGGAGTTCCGCCAGGAACGAGTAGAGGACGTCTTCGTCATCGATGCCTTCGGCTTCGATATGTCTCTCCTCGATCGGCTTCACGTCCGAGAGATCCACGGTTTGATCGAACATCCCGTATGCCAGGTTGGCGTAGCATTCCTCGAGGGTCTTCCCGTGACCCCTTATCATCAGGTCCGCGGTGTGGTCCAGGACCTCGTACCGTTTCATACGTGGCCTATGGCGTACGGGGATTAGTATCTTAGTATGTTTCGAGGGGCCTACGTTACTGGAGGATTGCCTGCGAAAATCGTAGATTAACATATATGAAAATGGTGATATTCGTTCATTCTGTGACGATTACTGTAAAGAAAGTACTCCGTTTTGGGATACTATTTAATATCCGACAATACTAACAACGGAAACATGAGAATAACAATCGTCGGATGCGGTTCCATCGGTTCCAGGCTGGCCAAGGCCGCGGACGATATGGAAGAGGTCAAGAGGATCTATTTGGTAGATATCGTCAAGGATCTCGCGGACAGGGTGGCGGCTTCCCTCAAGAAGGCCATCGTTGTGGATTCCGTCGAGGACGAACTCTATCACTGCGACCTCGTCATCGAGGCGTCGTCGCAGGCCGCCGCCAGGGAAATCGCACCCAAAGTGGTCGCCAGGGGAGTCGACATCATGATCATGTCCGTCGGTTCCCTCGTGGATGATGATTACAGGGCTGCGCTCTTCCAGTCCGCCAAGGAGCATGAGGCGAAGATATTCATCCCCTCCGGGGCACTCTGCGGTATAGACGGTCTCAGGAGCGCCAGCTGCGATGAGGTGGATTCTGTGGAACTTATCACCACCAAGGGTCCCAGATCCCTCGCGGGGGTTCAGTACCTCATCGACAGAGGCATCGATGTCAATGCCATAAAGGAGAAGACAGAGGTGTATTCCGGTCCCGCCAGGGAAGCTGTCAAGATCTTCCCTAAGAACATTAACGTTGCCGCCACAGTGTCCCTGCTGGGACTCGGTTTCGACAGGACCAAAGTCATTATCGTTTTGGATCCGGAGGCCACCAGCAATTCTCACGAACTGAGGTTTGAAGGAAAATTCGGAAGGGCTGTGGCGCATACTTATAATGTGCCTGAATCCGATAACCCCAAGACATCCCACCTTGCGGCTCTTGCAGCGATATCCGCTCTTAAGAGAATCTGCAGGAATGAGTGGATCGGGGTTTGAACAATTTTCGTATTATTCCGTCCGGCCGAAGAGGCCGGGCGGATTCACATTTCTACGTTTTCAACGCGGACCTTCGGGATCTTTCCCCAGAACGCCATGGCGGTGATGATGACCTTGCCGGACATGCCGAGATAATACTTCCTTTCGTGCATCTGGCACATT
>CAVIJO010000001.1:0-210827 GCA_963643445.1 Candidatus Methanomethylophilaceae archaeon | reverse complement strand
GCGTCCTGTGCGACTTTTTTGGACTCGTTGATGTTGTAGGTCAGAACTGCTTTCTCTGCTCTCTTGTTAAGGTCTTCCTGGGTCATGATTATGCCTCATTCAGGGGTCTTCCGACGCCCTCTGCGTAATTCGCAGATTGAGTAATCAATTAAAGATATAAATTGATTACTCAACTTAATCATCGCGATTACCTATCTGCTTGTCCACGCGGTTGGACACGTGGAATGCGCTGTCTCCGCCGGGATTCATCTGCAGATACGTGTAGAACGGATCCTGATATTTGCTGTTCATATAATCATCAAGATTGGGCTCCATCTTGTGCAGCATTTTCAGAAGGACACTGCGCATTATGTCTATCTCCTCGGAAGATACATCGGACATCATACTGTCCATCCACTCCACCGTCTGCTCTTTGACCTTGATTCCCAGTTCCTCTCCCTTCACCGTAAGGTGGATCCTGTAATTCCGGCTCCCGGGAGTCTCACGATCATCATATGCCAGACCCTTGTCGCAGAGCACTTTTATGACGCGGTTGGTATTGGCCGCGTCGAGATCCAGGAATTGGGAAAGATCCCTCTGGGTCATGGGCCCGTTCATAGCCAATGCGATCAAATAAACGGCGTGTGCGCTGGTAAGACCGTATGCCGACACCTCCTCAGTCATATGGCGCCGCATAGACATATTCATCCGATCCAAGAAAATCGGAAGATACGAGTTCCAGTATGCATGAGAGGATTCACCCGTGTCGGCAGATGCATTCGGACCGGTGCGCTGATTTTTCTTCGAAAACATCATTCTCGGACACGAATATGCACTTCATGGTATAAAAAAATAAATTGATTCGTCAATTTAATTAAATAGTTTGATTGAGTACTCAATTTCAGGGATTTAATGAAGTCTCTTAAATTGAATGTATTGAGCAAAGAGGATGCATCCCGGATTGATGACACCTGCCTCGGAATTCTGGAGAAAACTGGAATTCTTGTGGACCACGAGCCCACCCGCGGATTCCTCGCCAAGCAGGGATGCACCGTAGATGGAAAGATCGTGAAGTTCCCCAGGGAACTGGTAAGGGAGGCCATGTCCAAGGCACCTCATTCCTTCACTTTCCACAGCCGCGACGGAGACCATGATGTCAAAATGGTCAGCGACGGCTCCAGGACGAATTTCATGAATCTCGGAATGGGCACCAGGATATGCCACTACAGAGGCAAGAATACTTTCGAGACTCTCGACTCCACCATACCCGACATAGAGAATATCGCAAAACTCGAGGACGGTCTGGAGAACTTCGACCTGATGACGCTGCCCGTGTCCGCACTGGATCTGATGACCAAAAACGTCGCCCGCTCGCTTTACGAAGTGAGAGCCATCATCACCAACACCTCCAAGCCCCACCTCACCGACCCCGTCCCCGAATATGTGGATGATTACTTTAAGATCATGAAGGCCATCTACTCCGGAGACGAGGAGGAAGCCAGGAAGAAGCCGTTCATGATGGGCGGAAGCTGCAGCAGCAGTCCGCTCCAGCTGGACAGCAAATTCTGTCTCCTCAGCGAGAAATTGGGTTCCTACGGAATGCCGTTCATGACTATGGCTATGGCCATGTCCGGATCTACCGCACCCGTCGACCTCGCCGGAACCATAGTCGTCCACAACTGCGAGGCCCTTGCCGGAATAACCCTTACCCAGCTGTTCAACCCCGGGGCACCTTCATTCTACGGAAGCTGTACCACCAACTTCGACTTTATGACTAACACTGCGCCATTCGGATCCCCGGAGAACGCCCTCATCAGCAGCGCAAGCGCACAGATGTCCCAGTTCTATGGTATCCCCAGCGTCACTTCTGGAGCCATATCCGATGCGAAACGCCCTGGATTCCAGTCCGCTCAGGAAGCAACCATGAATGCGATGGTTCCCGCACTTGTCGGAACGTCCAATGTGTTCGGAGGCGGCCTTATCGAACTCGGAATGAGCTACTCCATGGAACAGGCCGCTCTCGTGGACGATATGATTCCTCTTATCAGAAAAGTGATCGAGGGCATCGACGTATGCGATGACAGGATCAGCCTGGAAGACATCACCGAGGTCGGACCCGGAGGGAACTTCATACCTCTGCCTAAGACGATGAACGGCATGTTCGGTCTGTCGCACCCCTCGCTGTTCGACAGAAACATGTATGATGAGTGGGCCGGACAGGGAATGAAGGATTCGCTGGAACTCGCTCATGAGAAGGTGAACGATATCCTCACGAACCATGTCCCCGCAGCAATCGAGAAGGACGCCATGGCGGAAGTGGACAAGATCATCAAGGAGGCTGACAGAAGACTCGCCTGAAAACGACTACGGAAAAATTCCTGCGACAGGGCCGGGGGCACCGCCCCCGGCTTTGCACACATTTTACTGCACAGAGTGCGGGTTCACTGTTCCTTTTTATCATTACCCGAAGTTCTGGGTATGTTGAGATTCTCCCCGGGCGGGAGAGTGGAAAGATAGGTGTAGAACGGATTGGAATACGAGGAATCCACATATTTCATGAAGTTGTCATCCACGTTTTTGAGGACTTTGACAAGAGTGCTGCGCAGACCTTCTACCTCTTCCCGGGGTATCCCCTCGAAATATCCGTTCATACGGTTCTGGGTCTCATCCATTATCTTATCAGAGATCTCTTTTCCTTTTTCCGTCAGATAAATGGAGTACTTCTTGCTGGTAGGCGTCTTACGGTCGTCCCTGACAAGTCCTTTCTCTTTCAGGACCTTCATCACCCTGTTGGTGTTGGCAGTGTCCATATCCAGGAAACGGGAGATTTCCACAAGAGTCTGACCGTCCTGCAGATTGAGTGCAATCAGGTAGAAGGAATGGGCACTGGTGAGACCGTATTCTTCTACGGCGTCGCTCATAGCCTTCCTCATCAGGAAGGTCATGCGATCGAAGAAGATCGGGAGGAAAGAATTCCAGTACACATTCTCCATGTCATCCTTTCCGCGGATGATATCGCTGGCAGGGGTGTAATTGATTGCAGACATGTCCTGATTGTCATCTTTACGTTGCGATAAAATACTTGCTAATAAGGAAGCGTCACGAAATCCCCCTGTATCTGCGCCCGGTTTCCCGGAAGACTGCATTTTATGATCCATATGGCTCCCACTCTGTTCGTTAAAAAGTTTAAATGCCGGGGCGGCCCGCCCCGGCTGCAGCGTTCAGAGTCTGCGCATGGTTCTGCGGCTGAGAATTATCATCGCAACATCTATGATCAGCACCGCTGCGATGAACACATACTGTGCCCCGTCGAAATTCCAGAATCCGCCCGAAACATCCCAGAACATCATTCTCCCCCCAACATCGTCTCTATACGGCTGCGACCTTCCGGCGTCAAACGGTACTTATGTGCCAGACGTCCGGGGTAATAACCAGATGTATCCGGTGCGGCATCGGTCAGCTCGAGCATTCCTCCGACCTCGTACTCCATAAGCCAGTAACGGATGTTGTCTTTCCATACGGACATGTCTTCCCCGTACTCATCCGACATGTATCCGAATACCTCGTATTCCCACATCTCCTCTTTTCCGGCAAACCCCTTCAAAAGGAAGGCTTTCATAGGGTACTTCACAGCGAATCGCCTCCTGTATCGCGGATACCGTTCCCCAAGGTTCTGGAACCTTCCCAGTAGATGATGAATGTCCCGGCGACTCCCATAACCGCACCGATGATGACAAAATGAGAAGGAGCGTTACCGCAGAAGACCCACAGGAAGAGGATGGACACGATCGCATACAGCGACGCCACACTGAGTGTACGTCCGACACCTATGAGCGGGATGGCCTTGTACTCTGCGACATAACACATACCCAGAGACAGGGCGGCGAAACACAGCCAGAAAATAAACTGACCGCTCGTCAGCGCATCGGCGACGAGCGATGCGGAATCCTCTCCGCAGATAAGTATCCCGACAGGAATGATTATCAGGAACCAGAGGATGGCATCCCACGCATACCTCACGACAAGGCTGGAATCCGCATCGGTGACATCCAGCCCCCTTACTGCGAAATTCGCTTCCAGAGCCCATCCGAAAGCAGAAATGATACCCCCCATGTAGCCAATCCATACCCCGTCGCGGGCGGTTTCAGAGGTTATGTCCCTAATCATATTGATAGGGTCCACAATAAAAATCCCGCCCAGGATTACGATGGTGATCCCAAGCGCAGCCTTGGCGGAATATTTCTCACGGTACAGCACCTTGGCGATAATCACTCCGATCGCACCGTACAGCAAAGCTATCGTAGATGCGTAAGTGGCGCCCACGTATGTCGTAGCGATCATATTCCCGTATATGGCCATCGGTCCGCCGAGAACCGCTCCCAGAAGGAACCATTTGGAAATACCGGGCTTAGCAATTGTCCGAACCACTTCCTTCGATTTCTTATGAAGAGTGGTCCAGACCAGAAACAAAACAATCACTAGGACAAGGCTCTGACAACCGGATATAATCATCCCGCTGAACAGTGTCGAAACAGTATCGTCGGCAATATAGACCGTAGTGCCGCCGGCGAACGGAAAACAATTCCATTCGATACTCAAGACCACGTAGCCGCTACCCCACAGTACAGCGCACAGCGCGGCCCAGATAAAACCGAGGCGTATTCTGCCCTGCCTTTCGGAGTCCAAGGTTTCGATTGCATCCATTTTTTCACTTCCGTTTGAGAAAGGGATTTCTGCACAGAGATGTGCTAAAGGGTTTATGTCATTCCTTAGCCGGAGAAGAGCCTCTTCAGTCCTCTTCTTCTCCTGGCATGTTTGCCATTTCCTCGGCCTTCTTGGCGATGATACCGTCGATCGCACCGAGCGCCTCTTCAGATAGAGGACTCGAGATGGGTGCACCGAGGATCCTTTCCACAACCTCATGTGCCAGATCCGCAGTGTCTTTCCTTCCGTCTTTGTCCCACGGGTCGAACATCCTGCGGTCGAACACTATCGGGTGCGAGGGCAGATTCACATTCGCCATGGTATCAGGGTAGCCCAGGAAATTGTTGCCGATCCCGACTTCCCTGATTGATTCGTAGGCGATGGTGGATCCGCTGACCTCGACACCGCCTTTGCCGTACCTCATCATGCCGATGATGTCGTTGTCTATGACGAGCTGCTCGAGGGAGAAGGACATACCCAGTTCCAGCATTCCGGCGCCGTAGATGTTAGAAGCGCCGGCGAGTATCGGGAGGATTCCCGTGAGGGTCTTCTCATGGCCCGCCTGCTCGTTGGGTTCCTTGGCGTCGGACTATGTACCGGCGACGATAGAAGGCATGTGATAGAACTGCGACATCTGGGCGACGGCCGCACTGATGAGGGCGAGTTCCGGAGAACCGACGGGCGCCGCATCGTTAAAGAAGTCGAACGAGGTGGTCGAACTCCCGTAGAACACGTTGGTCCCGGGATGTGCCAGCTGCACAAGGACTATGCCCGCGAGGACTTCCGCATTATGGGTCACCAAGGTCCCTGCCAGGAAAATGGGGGCGGAGGCAGCCCCCATCGCCATACTCAGAGACATGAAAGGCAGCCCGTATTCCGGACCTTTGATTGCGAGCTCGCAGTACGTCGAATCCAGCTGCAGAGGGCTGGAAGGACATCCTCCGACGATGAAGAAGGGTTCCTTTCTGGCCCTGTCGGCGTCTCCTCCGTAGCATGCCGCCTCTATGGCGAAGTATTCGGGGAGGAACGACGGCTCCGGATCCAGAAGGAGGGGCTTCGAGGAGTTTGCGACGACGGCCTTCACTTCCTTCAGAGTACGTACGGGATCGGTGGCGAGATCCATGGCCGACACGGGGGAGCAGATCCAGTCGATGTTATCGCACGAATCCACGACCTTAGCAATCTGGCACATGTCATTCAATGTGCTCGACCTGCAGCTGTACTTCCCCTTTCCGACATACTCGATGATACGGGTCCCGACTCCGAAGGTCATGTCGTTGACCACGGAACCGTCGGAGACCATCCTCACGTTGTGCTTACCGTCACGGCTGTACAATGTGAACTCGGGAGGGACGGTGGAGAGGGCCCTGTTCAGAACCTCCTCCGGGATTTTGACGACCTTGGTACCGTCGTCCACGATGCACCCTGCATTCCTGTAGATGTCCCTGGCTTCCTGCGAATTTACAAGGATTCCAGGGTCTGTTAGGACCTTGAGAGTGGCCGCATGCATCTGTCTGAGTTCATCTTCGCTGAATATCTCTGCCTTAATCGATTTCATTGATTACACCTTTTTGAAGAACGTCCTGGCCATGTAGATTAAGGCGGCATCCATAACCAAAACAAGCGCCACAAACACAATGTCTGCGTGGGCGAAAGCAAATAAATTATCCATTCCGAACACGGGAATCACCTCAGCATGCCGTCGATGACCGTCTTACCGTAGTCGGTCACACGGTATTTCGTGACGGCCTTATCCTTGGCGAAATGCGAGCCGTCATCCAGGTCCTCCTCCACGATCTCCACGAAACCGTTGATATAGAGTTCCTTCAGCCAGAAACGGGCGGTCCATTTCCAGTAATCCGAACCTTCCTTCCCTTCGGACTTCAGGAGCGCATCTATGGAATCATAATCCCAGATGGCCTCTCCGTCATAGTACTGGAGAAGGAGTTTAGACTTCATCGGGAGGTCGCATTCACTCATCTGAACCGCCTCCCGCGGGGGCTTCGGCATCATCCGAACCTTTCTCCCAATACATGACAAAGGTACCGATGATGGCAACTGCGGCGCCGATCACGAGCAGATAATCGAGACTCTGCCCGAGGAATATCGCCAACACGATCATGGATACCGGCACGTAGAGATTGCACAGGCACAGGGTCCTCCCGATACCGATGAGCGGGAATGCCTTGTACTGGGCAGCATAGCAGAATCCCAAGGAAAGCGCACAGATGAACATCCAGAAGATCAGGCCCGAGGATTCGAACGTCTGGCATATGCAGTCTACGAATTTATCGGGACCGACGATGAGACAGAGTACAGGCAATAGGATGATGATCCAGAAGAACAGTTCCACGGTGAACCTGACGGGGAGACTTGCATCCACGTCAGTGACATTGAGGGCCTTGATGGACAGGTTCCCTTCGACACCCCATCCGACGACGGACATGATCGCTCCAAGATAACCGAGCATGATGTTTCCGTCATTGACCGGATTGCGGATGTTATCGATGATCGTCATAGGATTCATGATGATGATCCCGCCGACGATGATCACAGCGATACCGATGATGGCCTTCATGGAGAACTTCTCGTGGTTGAACGCTCTGGCTATGAACGCTCCGACGACGCAGCTCAGAAGAGCGACGGACGCAGCGAAACTGGCACCTATGTATCCGGTGGCGAGCGCCGCTCCGAAGATAGCCATGGGTCCTCCGAAGAGGGCCCCGCAAAGAAGCCACTTGGTCAACCTGAAGTTGGTGATGACCCTCTTGTATTCTCTCCACTTTCCCGTGCATCCGGCCCAAACGACCGTCAGGATGATGCCGAAGGTCAGGGCCTGTACAAAGGCATCCAGGAACGATCCTACCAGATAGCCGGAGTCTGCGTCTGCAAACCCGTATCCGATACTCAGGGGCTCGATACCCCAGATGACCTGAAGCGGAACATATCCCAGACCCCACATGACTGCGCACGCGAAAGCCCAGATGAAGCCCCACTTCACTCCGGATTTCTTCTCTTTCTTGAGTATTTCTTCTTTGGAGACTACTTCTGTAGCCATTTCTATCCCTCCTTGAGGAAATGGAAGCGGCCTTGCGGCCGCATTGAGTAAAAATATTCAGGACATCATGCTGCGGAAGTGCTCGCAGCTGTTGATCTTGATGCCGAGGATCTTCTCGATGTTCATCTTAGAGATGAGACCCCTCGCCACACCGGGAACTCCGGTGACGACACTGATCTGTTCCTTGGCCCTGACCTCCCTCATAACCTCCTCGTCGGAGATCTGGAAGGTGTCGAGTCCGAGCTTGTCGGCAACATACTTCTTGGCGTCGTCGATCTTCATGTTCTTGGCGTATTCCATGCGCGCCACGAGGTCTCCGGCAGTGCGGATTCCGCCCATTCCGGATGCGATGTAGTGTGCGATGGACATGCCTGCGGGATCTCCCGCACCGGCCTATATTCCGTCCACATGTGCGACCTCGACCATCGCCTTGCTTCCTCTGGAAACGCAGTCGATGGGAGGGGTCTCGAGCATGGGAATCCCTCCGACACCCATTCCCATGTTGACATGGCAGGGGAGGGGCGAGACCTTCTCGCAGTATTTCACGATGGCAACGGCTCTCGCGATGTTCCATGCGAAGGAGCGGCTGGTGTTGGTGTTCACGACAGGCCCGAACACGTTGACTCCGGCCTTAGCGGCCAGTTTGACCTGGTCATGGGGGTACAGGCCCGCGACGGCCTTTCCGTCGTATTCGATGGAACCGTGGATACCGAGGACGTTCTCAGAGGACATTCCCATGTTGATGTATGCCTCGGGGAAATCCTTCCTGAGCTGCTCAACACCCTTAAGAGTCCCGACGAAGTCGGCATCTCCCGCGGATGCAGTGGTATCAAAGTTGAACCCTTCGGAACCGGCCCTCTGCATCCCCTCTGCGACGAACACGATGTCCCTCGCGAGGTGCTCAGATGCCTTCTCGGCCTGCTCCATGGCCTCATCAATCTTGAATTCCCTCATCAGGTCGGCGGGGTTCCCGTAGGGACCATCGGGGGAATAGTAGAGACCCATGTTGGGCATGCAACCGTAGAACAGCGGAACGGTGGTGAGCATGGAGATCTCCTCCATGGCCTGCTGCTCGAATGCGAGCAGGGGCTTCACCGCTTTCAGACTGTAGTCAGCAGTGGCAAGCTGGAAAGTGTCAAGTCCGAGGGCCTTCTCGTGAAGGAGAATGGCCTCGAGCCTTCCCATGTCCACTCCGTCGCCGCTGCTGCCGGAGTCGAGGATGAACTTGTAGGGTCCGCCGTCCTCGGTAAGGACGATCTCATGTCCGCGCTCGACGGATACGACCCTGTTCTTGTCGAAGATGATCTCGGCCAGGGCCTCCATGTCGTTGGCGTCCAGCTGGGGTACGCCCGCGCACTCGGCCCCGTCCTTCATTCCGACATCCAAATCATCGAGGATCTGCTGTTTGGTCATACGGACGGTGCGTCCGTCTCCCATCCTGGTGACGATATCATCAGCCATTCCTGATCACCTTTGCCTTGGAGGTGGTCTCGGAAGCAGATTCCCCGTAGACGTCCGCACCGATCTTGTCACACCAGGACTGGGTAACAGGGGCTCCACCGACCATCACTACGACATTGTCGCGGATTCCCTCTTCCTTGAGACGGTCGATTACCGTCTTCTGGACGACCATGGTGGTGGTCATAAGGGCAGACATGCCGCACATGGTGCAGCCGGCCTTGCACTCATCGATGAACTTCTCGATCGGGACATCCCTTCCGAGATCGTGTACATCGAAACCGGCGCACTGCAGCATGGTGGAGCAGATGGATTTTCCGATGTCGTGGACATCCCCCTCGACGGTTCCCATGACGACGCTGACTTTCTTGTCGAGGTCGGCTGCTCCATCCTGAGCCATGTGGGGCTTGAGAATCTCCATCGCCTTGGTCATACCAGCAGCGGCGGACAGAACGTGGGGCAGGAACAGTTTTCCCCTCTCGAAGAGAACTCCCACCTCGGTCATCCCATCGCCCATGGCGTCGATGATCTCATTGGCGGGCATTCCTGCTTTGAACGCCTCGTCGACGGCCCCGGTAATCCCAGGCACCTTGTAGGCGATGACGGCATCCATCAGCGCCTTCCTGTTGGTTTCAAAATCGGTCATTTCACTCAATTCCTGCAACAGTTGTTGCTGAAATTGTTAAGTCAATATTTTCTATATAATATTGACTACTTATCATTTTTATTGATTGCACTGTATTAATTTTTGAGGATTAACGGCTGTAAAACAACAAAAATCCCTCTAAATCGAACATATTCGTGGCAATGTTGATTATGATTTAATGATGAAAAATTGTCCGCTCAATAAAATATGCTGAGCAAACAACAAAAAGAAATTTGAAATTCTTATCCGAATATCCAATTCCGATTCGCAGACATCTCCTGTTCCGCAGCCGGAACCGCATCGGAAACATGTCGGGGAGCAGTAAAAAACAGCATGTGTGCCGAAATGCATAATCGGCCGCGGTTGTGAGGAAGAGATTATCATGAGGGTGCGCGGCCGGCACCCTTTGGCAGCCACAGAATGTGACCATGCGTTCGGACATCTGCCTAAACGGAAACGACAGGTGTTCGAACTAATATTGACCAGTCAATATTAGTATATAAAAATATTGACTGGTCTACAAAAATATGTGCGGAACTGCCGTCCCTCCCAGGGCGGAGCCACGTCTCACTGCATCTTTGCGGCAGCCTTCGCCATAAACTTCTCGGAGTGCACGACGAATCTCTCGTGGAATCCGGTCCCCACATCCCCGAACGCATCCGTCACGGAAACCGAGAATCTCACGCGGGCGCGGTCCACCTCGATGACCTCGGCCCTGCATCTGACCTCGGATCCGACGGGGGAGGAGGAGACGTGCTTCACATCCACCAGGGTCCCGACGGTGGTGTCCCCCTCCGGAAGCTCCGCGGCGACGGCCGCCATGGCGGTCTCCTCTATGAGCAAGATCATCTTGGGTGTCGCAAGCACGGGGAGCGTTCCGCTGCCCCATTTCTCCGCAGTGTCGTTCTCTCCGACGGTGAGAGTCTTCTCGGCCGACATTCCGACTGTTATCATGTCCCCTCCGATGTCCGAGGCCGATTTAAAGCATACCTAAGTTACAACATTCTGCGTCCGTTCCGGGGCATCCGGCCACCTTTTTTATTATTGTATATTATGCACTCCGCAAAGGATGGGAACCTTATGGGTCTGGAGGACAGTCTCTACAACGAATTGTACGATTTAAGGGAAAGACTTCGGAACGAACACCAATACTCCAACGGCCGCATGCCGAACGTGTGTTCGGACGATGCGCTCAGGGAAATGGCCCAGCGCATACCGACGAAACTGGATGATTTCACTGCGATCGAGGGAGTCGGGCAGAAATTCGTGGAACAGTACGGCGAAGACTTCCTCGCGGTGACCAGGAAATACGCCGTCACCGCCGCCAAGGGGGCGCGGATAGACAGGGGCCTCGCACAGACGCTCAGGGAACTCCAGAAGAAACTGGTCAACATCAACAAGGGGAACCGCCTCCTCTACCAGCCGAAGACCGGCCAGAAGAATTCCTACGACCTCCTGAACACCGTCCCGGGAAAGGACGTCCTCGATCTGATCTTCGGTTCCAAAAGACTTCTCCGCGTCTGCGAAACCTCCCGCGGGAAGGACAATGAGAAGGCGTACCGCCGCCTCAGCAACATACTGAGGGAGGTCAGCAGAGACCAGAGGGAAAGAGGGGTCTTCGACCTCTACATCGCCTATCCGTTCGCCGAAGGGCGGCTCGCCGGCGAGGACGATTTCTACATCCGCGCGCCGCTGGCGCTGTTCCCCGTGACCATGGAGAAGGACGGAGGCGTCTTCAAAGTGAAACCGGACGACTCCAGGGATGCGGTCTATAACAGCACCCTCATCCTGGCGGCCATGAAATCGGTCAGAAGGAACCGCGAGATGCCCGACAGCACCATCGACACCTACGAGAAGGAGACCTTCATCCCGGACCTCCTGACGTTCTACGGCGACTTCGGACTCCCCCTCGAGGTCCCCAAGGGGAAGGCGGAACCGGTCCAGTTCCGGGAATACAAATCCGATGAATTCCCCCGTTACAGCCCCGGGGAACTGCACCTCACCTACAGCGCCGTCCTCGGAAAATACCCGTCCTACTCCAATTTCATCCAGAGGGATTTCGACACCCTCCTGGGCGGGAACGAAATCAACCACACCCTCTCCGACCTGATCAGGGACCCGGACTGCGGGGACTACTACTCCGAATACCCCATGCCTCTGAGCGACGAAGAGCTGAAGGAGAAGGGAATGGAGGCCTCCGAGAAGGACCTGGTCTACATCAACCATCTCAACAGTGCGCAGGAGAACGTCCTCACGGCCATATCGAAGGAGGACGAGATCGTCGTGCAGGGACCTCCCGGGACCGGGAAATCCCAGGTGATCACCGGCCTCATATCCGCCGCAGTGATCAAAGGCAAGACCGTCCTGATGGTGTCCGAGAAGAAGACGGCGCTGGACGTCGTCTACTCCCGTATGGGCACCCTCTCCAAATACTGCATGCAGATTGACGACACCGCCGACAAGGACAGATTCTACCGTCAGCTGGGCATCATGCTCAACATCCCGCCGCTGGCCAAAAGCACCGATACCGATGCAATCGCGGACCTGATAGACGCCGACGTGGGGAAACTCACCGGGATCGCCAGGGAGATCTACGAACCGGGTTCCTTCGGGATCGCACCCGTCGAACTCTATGCCATGGACAGATGGCTCGACTCCGGCGACAGGGGGCAGTTCGAGACCTACAGGAGATATCAGAACGCCGTCTCCCCGTCCCTCCTCACGATCGGATATTCGGATGTGAAGAATCTCCACAGGAAATTCTCGGACCCCGTCCTGGTGAGGAACTACTCCGAATATTCGGAGATCGCGGAAAAATCCCCGTGGATGACCATCCTGAAACAGGACCTGAACCCCTATCAGATAACGGAGATGAAGACCGACCTCGAGCGCCTCGACGGAGAGGTCGCGGACCTGAACAGGAAAGGGTTCCTCTCGAGGCTTTTCTCCAAGGGGAAGGTCACACGCGACGCCACCGCCGTCGTGAACAAGTACTTCAAGAATTACAACGGCAAGACCATCGAGAACGTCATGGGCGACCCGATGGCCGTGGCCGACGCCATGGACGATTACGAGAAATATGCCAGCAGGGCCACCGTATACCGCGCCCTCACCCCCGAGGAGAAGGAGTACGGGAAGGATCTCCTATATCTCGGGAAGGATCTGAACTCCCCCTGCAGCACCGTGAACGACGGGATCCTCCGCTACATCCTGGAGGACCACCTCCAGAGGTTCGACGCCACCCACAGGGAGATCCTGCAGGAGCTGCACGATTTCGACAGCATCATCGCCGACATGGACGCGAAGATGGCCAGGAAGAGGGAGATGACGAGGCAGGTCCTCGAAAGCACCCTCAGCAACGACCTCCGCTACATCACCGAGTCCAAGAGACGCGGCGACATAGCGAGGATTGTGGACAACAAGAGGAAATGGAGTCTGAACAAGTTCATCAACCGCTACGGATACGAACTGTTCAAGGGCATCCGCATCTGGCTCCTGACCCCCGAGGTGGTCTCCGAGATCATCCCCATGGAGATGGGTCTCTTCGACCTCCTGGTGTTCGACGAGGCGTCCCAGATGTATGTCGAGAGGGGCATACCGTCCATATACAGGGCGAAGAAGGTCGTCGTCGCCGGCGACCACAAACAGCTCCGTCCGTCCAGCCTCGGTACCGGAAGGGTCACGTACGACAGCGACGAGGACGAACTGGAGGACTCGGACTTCGAGATCGGTGCGGCCCTGGAGGAGGAGAGTCTCCTGGACCTCGCCCGGTCCCGCTACGACAGCATCCTCCTGAACTTCCATTACAGGTCGAAATACGAGGAACTCATCGCCTTCTCCAACTATGCGTTCTACGGAGGGAGGCTCTTCGTATCCCCCAACATCGCAAAACCCGAGAGACCCCCCATCGAAGTCTTCAGGACCGACGGGATCTGGCAGGACCGGTGCAACTCCGCCGAAGCGGACAGGGCCGTGGAACTGCTGAAGAAATTCTTCGCCGAGAGGAAGAACCGCGAGACCATCGGGATAATCACTTTCAACGTGTCCCAGAGGGATCTCATCAGCGACCGCATCGACGACGAATGTGCCAGAGACCCCGTCTTCGCCGCGGCCGTGGCGGAGGAGAGCAGGAGGTTCGACAACGGCGAGGACGTGGGACTGTTCGTCAAGAACATCGAATCCGTGCAGGGGGACGAGAGGGATGTCATCATGTTCTCCGTCGGATACGCCAGGAACAGCGAGGGGAGGTTCATGCAGAGGTTCGGATGGCTCAACGCCCGCGGAGGGGAGAACAGGCTCAACGTCGCCATCTCCAGAGCGAAGAAGAAGATTGCCATCGTCTGCTCCTTCGAACCCGAGGACCTGCAGGTGGAGAATCTCAAATCCGAGGGACCGAGGATCCTGAAGAAATACCTGACCTATGCCAGGGCCGTAAGCGACGGAAACGAGGATCTGGCACAATCGATCCTGCAGTCGTTCGTCGGCGATGACGGAGGGAGATTCTCCGAGAAGAGCGCCGACCTGCCGGTCATGGACAGGGTGTACGGGGCCCTCGTCAGGAAGGGTTACAACGTGTCCCGCGACGTGGGCATCGGAGGGTACACCATCGACCTGGCGGTAAGACAGGGCGACAGATACATCCTGGGCATCGAGTGCGACAGCAGGATCTACGGCATAAGCGGAAACACCAGGGAAAGGGACTACCACCGCCAGAAATATCTGGAATCCAGAGGCTGGCACATCCACCGCGTATGGACCCCCGGCATGTGGAAGGACCCCGATGCGGAGATTGCGAAGATCGTCGCGGCCATCGAAAAATCCCAATCCGCATGATGCGTTCCGGAATTAGGGATGCCGAAACATTTTAACCTTTTCTTATCCTTCCGCCATCCATGAGCAAAAAAGTCACCCTGAAGATCGAGAATATGATGTGCGAGGTATGCGTCGGAAAGGTCTCCGATGCCCTTGAAAAACTCGACGGTGTCGAGAGTGCCGATGTGAAGCAGGGAAAAGCCGTCGTGAAATACGACGAGACGAAGACCGATGAAACGAAACTCATCGCCGCCGTCGTCGATGCCGGATTCCCTGCGAAGGTGAAAAAGGGCCTGTTCTGACATGGCGAAGGAGACCCTCCGCATCGGCGGCATGTCCTGTGCCGCATGCGCAGTCAAGATAGAGGGATTCGTGAAGAAGGTCCCGGGTGTTTCCGATGCGGTGGCCAACTACGGCAACAATACCGTATCCGTGACCTATTCCGATGGCACGGACCGTTCTAAGATAGTCAAAGCCGTGGAGAAGGCAGGATATACCGTCATCGACGGCGATGCGGAGGCCATCGCGGAGGCGGACCGTGCGGAAGCCTCCTACAAAAAGAGGAATCTCATCCTCGCCCTGGTCTTCGCAATACCTCTGAGCATCTATGCCATGGCGCCGATGTTCGGCATCGGGGTCCCGTTCGGAGACGATGCGGAGATATATTCATCAATACAGCTGGCACTGTGTACCATGGTGCTTTTTGCGGGGAGGAGGTTCTTCACCCGCGGCATAGCGGGACTGATGAGGCTCAGCCCCAATATGGATTCTCTGATATGCCTCGGATCCGGCGTCGGATTCCTGTACGGCGCATACTGCACCGCGGCCGTCTTCGGCGGCGATACGGCCATGGCGGACGGCCTGACCTTCGATTCCGCGGCCATGATCGTGGCCTTCGTCTCCGTGGGAAAATATCTGGAGGCCCTCGGGAAGGTCAGGACCAACGACGCCGTGTCCGGACTCATGGGGATGGAGCCCCGGGAGGCGTCCGTCATCAGGGACGGGGAGGAGATCCGCATCCCTGCGGAAGATCTCGCGGAAGGGGACATCGTCCTGGTGAGACCGGGCGAGGGGATCCCCGCCGACGGCACCGTGACCGACGGATGTTCCAGCGTGGACGAATCCATGCTCACGGGCGAGAGTGCGCCCGTCGCCAAGAAGGCGGGGGACGCAGTCTACGGCGCCACCGTCAACGGGGAGGGGAGTCTCCGCATAAGAACGGAACACGTCGGAGAGGACACCGTCCTGCATCAGATAATCGGGATGATCGAAGGCGCCCAGGGAACGAAGGCGCCGATAGCCAGGATAGCCGACAGGGCTGCGGCAGTCTTCGTACCCGCCGTCATTTGCACCGCCGTCGCCGCATGCCTCATCTGGCTCATCGCAGGCGGGAGGAGCATATCATTCTCCCTCACGGTCCTGATCTCGGTACTTGTCATATCGTGTCCGTGCGCACTCGGCCTCGCGACCCCGCTCGCCATAATCATGGGCACCGGAAAGGCCGCCAAACACGGGATCCTGTTCAAGAGCGCCGCCACCCTGGAGGCCGCAGGCAAAGTGGACACCGTGGTCCTCGACAAGACAGGTACGGTCACCGAAGGCCGCCCGGAGGTTTCGGACATCTATGCGCCGGACGGCGATACGAGAAACGTCCTGATGTATGCGGCCGCGGCCGAACAGGACTCCGAACACCCCATCGCGAAGGCCATCAGGCGCAGGGCGGAACAGGAAGGCATAACCGTTCCCGGCCATGCGGACTTCGGATCCAGAACGGGGAACGGGGTCGTCTGCACCGTCGGGGGAGTGACATCTGCCGCGGGAAACGCGGCCCTCATGGCAGATCTCGGGGTGGATGTATCCGGGCTCGAAGACGAATGTGCCAGATTGTCTTCCGAAGCCAAGACGTGCATCTATGTGTCCGCCGGCGGAAAAGCCCTCGGAGTGATCTCCGTGACCGACCCCGTGAGAAAGACGTCCCGTGCGGCGGTGGCCTCGATGAGGGCCCTCGGAGCCGTTCCGATGATGATCACGGGGGACAACGGCAGCACCGCCCGCGCCGTATGTGCGGAAGTCGGCATAGAGGATGTCCGTTACGGCGCGATGCCCAAAGACAAGATCGATGCGGTCAAGAAACTCCAGGTGGAACAGAAGACCGTCGCCATGGTGGGAGACGGCATCAACGATGCGCCCGCACTCACGCAGGCGAACGTCGGGATGGCGGTCGGCTCCGGCACGGACATAGCCATCGGTGCGGCGGACGTCGTCCTGATGAACTCCGACCTGCGCACGGTCCCGGCGGTGCTGGAGATCGGAAGGGCCACGGTCGGAAACATCCGCCAGAATCTCTTCCTGGCATTCATCTACAATGCAGTATGCATACCAATCGCGGCGGGTCTCCCGTATGTACTCGGAATGGGCGAATTCAGCCATATGCCCATGCTTGCAGCGGCCGCCATGGCATGCTCGTCCCTCTCGGTCACCGCCAACGCACTGCGTCTCGGAAGGTTCGAACCGGAATCCCTGCGCGACCGATGAAAAACAATGTCTGGGTCATTCGGAGATCAGGCATCCTCGGGAACGAGTTCCCCGACCAGGAGGGTACCGCAGTTCCTGGTCCACTCCCTCTCCGAGGATGCTATCCTCAGCTTCCCGGAATACAGCGGGGAATACAGGGTCATCGACTCGTATTCGCCCCCTTCACCCATGATGCTGATACCGTATCTCTCCCTCAGACGTCTGAGGTCTTCCAGAGTATCGGCGTTTATGGGCCTCCCGAGCCATGATTCGTCGAATCCCTCGGCGTAACACCCGACTATGACCGCCTCTATCCCCGAATCGAGCATCTGCTCCATGAGCATATCCTGATCCTTCCTCCAGAGAGGCGCCATCAGCTTAA
Source organism: Candidatus Methanomethylophilaceae archaeon (assembly GCA_963643445.1). Taxonomy (GTDB): domain Archaea; phylum Thermoplasmatota; class Thermoplasmata; order Methanomassiliicoccales; family Methanomethylophilaceae; genus Methanomethylophilus. The sequence continues at coordinate 193,274 of CAVIJO010000001.1, read as the reverse complement.
GACCCAGATCCCCGCAGACGATGTTCATTCTGTCCCACTGGTAATCCGACCACACGGCCCCGGTGACGATGCCTTCGACATCCAGCCCGTCGAGGGCGGCGCGGAGCCCCTCCATATCGCTGTCCTCCTCGCCGGTGCTGTGTCCCAGCACCAGTTTCCTGCCCATGGCCTCCGCCATGGCCGGGACCGTGTTGAGGTTCGGCGTGTGGAATATCCAGGAGGCCCTGTCCTCCGGGACGATGTTGACGAGGTACGGGATCTCGTGCCCCTGCTGCTCCGCGAGATACATCGAGAATGCGGAGTCCTTCCCGCCGGAGTACAGCGAAGCCAAGCGCATGGACCTTCAATCCTGCGCTATCCTTAAATGACTTTGCGTCGATGGGCGGGCCAGAAAGGTGCGTCCATGGCAGGGTGCGATTCCGCGGCGATGAAGAAGATTGCGGCCGAGAAGGCCGTCGACGAGTATGTTAAGGACGGCATGACCGTGGGTCTCGGCACCGGGAGCACGGCATATTATGCGATCATGAGGGTCGCGGAACTCGTGAAGAGCGGCTACAGACTGAAATGCGTCGCCACGTCCCAGCAGACCGAGGACATCGCCGCCGCCAACGGAGTGGAGATCGCCGACCTCAACGACGTGGACTGCATCGACGTGACCATCGACGGCGCAGACGAGATCGACCCCAAACTCAACCTCATCAAGGGGCTCGGAGGGGCCCTCCTCAGGGAGAAGATCGTCGCCGCCGCCACCCAGATCGAGGTCATCGTCGCGGACGAATCCAAACTCGTCGAGACCCTCGGTGCGCGGACGTCCCTCCCCGTGGAGGTCTGCAGATTCGGCCACGTCAGGACCGCCTACGGCCTGAAACTCCAGGGCTGTGAGCCCGTGCTGAGGATGAAGGACGGGAAGCCCTTCGTCTCCGACGGTGGGAACTACATCTACGACTGCAAGTTCCCTCAGATCGAGAAACCCTTCTTCCTGCAGTCGGCCATAGACACCATACCGGGAGTGGTGGAATGCGGACTGTTCCTCAACATGGCCGCAGCCGCCGTCATAGCCCATGCCGACGGCACCGTCACCGAGATGAAGTGCTGAAAAACCGCACTTCCCCATTATACGGTTAAATATAACCTCGGTATTGCTAGCCAATGTTACTTCGCAATAGGCGGGTATTAAATAGAACCAGCATATTGGGAAAGTCTGCATTTCATAGGTGATAATAATGAAAATGCCCAGAACGATCAAAACCTATTGCCCCTACTGCGGCACCCACACCGCGCACGCAGTCGAGAGGGTAAAGAAGAAGAAAGCCAGCGAGCTCAAATGGGGACAGAGGAGATTCAGAGAGGTCACCTCCGGATACGGAGGATTCCCCAGGCCTAAGCCCGAGGGAAGGGAAAAGCCCACCAAGAGGGTCAACCTCAGATACAGATGCGAGACCTGCAAGAAGGCCCACCTGTCCGCATGCATCAGGGCGAAGAAGTTCGAGCTCACGGAGTGATCCACATGACCAACAACTTTGTCAAGGTAAAATGCCCCGACTGCGGCGGCGAGCAAATCGTATTCAAGAAAGCAGCCACCAAGGTACTTTGCAACACCTGCGGATCCACCCTTGTAACCCCCAAGGGCGGAAACGGAGAAATCAGCGGCGAAGTACTTGAGGTGGTCGGCTGATGTCCAGAACCAGGGGCTTTCCCGAAAACGGAGAACTCGTTGTCTGCACCGTAACTTCCGTGAAGAACTTCGGTGCGTTCGTCACGCTCGACGAGTATGATGAGAAAGAGGGTTTCATCCACGTAAGGGACATAGCCACTGGTTGGGTCAAATACATCAGAGACTACGTAAGAGAAGGACAGAAAACTGTCTGCAAAGTTCTGGGCGTGGACTCTCAGAAAGGTCACATCGACCTTTCTCTGAAGTCCGTCAACGACCACCAGAAGAGGGAAAGGATTCAGCAGTGGAAGAACGAGAAGAAGGCGGAGAAGCTCCTCGAGATTGTCTCCGCAAGACTCTCGGTCAGCATCGACGATGCTTACGACAGCTTCGGAAACCAGCTGCTGGAAGATTACGGCACCCTCTACGATGCTTTCGAAGGCGTGGTCGCCGACACAGAAGAATTCACCAATTATTATTCGGGCGACTGGATCGACGCTTTTGTGGAGGTCGCGAAGGAAAACATCGCGCCTCCCACCGTCCAGATCGAGGCGACGCTCGAAATGACCTCGCCCGCACCCAACGGGGTCGTCCTCATCAGGGAAGCCCTCGAGGAGGGACTGAAGGCCGCCGACGGAGAAGACACCAAGATCACCGTCGTCGGATCTCCCAGATACAGGGTTGTCGTCACCGCATCCGAGTACAAGACGGCGGAAGACATCCTCAAGAGGGTTGCGAAGGCCGCCATCGACAAACTCACCTCCGAGGGCGGAACCGCCGTCCTCAAGCGCGAGAGCAAGTGAGATGAAATCCCGGATCCGCAGATGTCCGCAGTGCGGACGCTACACCCTTTCCGACATGTGCGGCGGATGCTCCGTATCCACAGTGTGCCCGGTCCCTCCCAGATTTTCGCCGGAGGACCGTTACGGGAAGTACAGACGCGAATCGATGAAACAGGAGTTCGGAGAGAATGGAAAGTATCGTAAAGTATGAGTCCAAACCCGTTCTCAGAGACCCCGTGCTCATCGAGGCTCTGCCCGGGATCGGCAACGTCGGGAAGATCGCAGGGGATTTCCTGGCCGACACCCTGAAGGCGGTCAGATTCGCAAGCATATATTCGATGAACTTCCCTCCGCAGGTCACTCCCGATCAGGACTGCGTCATACACATGGCCTGCAACGAACTGTGGTATGCCAAGGCCCCCGACGGGACCGACATCGTATTCCTGAAAGGAGACTGTCAGGGGAGCACCCCCGAAGGACAGTTCATACTGGCACAGGATGTCATGGAGATCATGATGTCCTACGGCATCTCGAAGACCGTCACTCTCGGCGGATACGGCACGGGGCAGATGGCCGACGAACCCCACGTCTACGGGGCGGTCACGAGAAAAGAACTCAGGGACGGACTCGAGGCGGCGGGCGTGACATTCAATCCCGGCGAACCCCAGGCGGGCATCATAGGTGCGGCGGGACTCCTGATAGGAATGTCCCAGATCAACGGAATCGACGGATTCTGCCTTATGGGGGAGACTTCCGGATTCTTCGAGGACCACAAGGCCGCTTCGGCCGTGGTCGGCGTCCTCCTGAAGATCTTCGGCATCGAGAATGCGGACATGAAAGAACTCGAAGAGAAGTCGAAGAAAATCGACGAGTTCACCGAACAGGTCAAATCCGCAGACAGTGCGAAACCCAAGCTGAACGAACTCGGATACATCGGTTGAAAACCCGTATCGGGACTTCCGACCGAGGAATGTTTCGGTTTCACCGACCGCAGGTTTTACTCTCTTTCGGACATACAGGGCAGTACCGAGGAACGCAGTACAGCCGTGCATCAATGCGGACTTCTGGGAACAGGCACATAACTTTTTATATCGACTCATTATCATCCGAATCAGTCCCCACCTAGCTCAGACTGGCTAGAGCGGCTGACTGTAGAGTGTTCTCGGAGAGATCCGATACAGCCGCTGATATCAGCAGGTCCCCTGTTCAAATCAGGGGGTGGGGACCACTTGTCGCAATTCCCGGAGAGACTGCATATGGAACCCCTCACCATCGTTCTCCTCGCAGTAGGGCTCGCAATGGATGCCTTTGCGGTATCCATATGCAAAGGTCTCGCCATGGGCAGGATCCAATGGAAGAACATGCTGATCATCGGAATATGGTTCGGCGCCTTCCAGGCCATAATGCCCACGATCGGATATTTCCTGGGACGTTCCTGCTACGACCTCATCGCCGATTACGACCATTGGATCGCCGCAGGGCTCCTGTTCATCATCGGCGCCAACATGATCAGGGAGGCGCTGTCGGGGGATGAGGAGAACGTGGATGCCGATGTCGGCTTCAGGATCATGTTCATCCTTGCGGTCGCCACCAGCATAGATGCCCTTGCGGTCGGCATCTCCCTTGCAATGGATGACGGCAGCGGGAACATCTTCGTATCCGCAGGAATCATCGGTGCCGTCACCGCACTCATATCAATGGCGGGAGTGAAGATCGGCAGCATCTTCGGAGACAGGTTCGGGACGAAGGCGGAGATCCTCGGAGGGATCATCCTCATCCTCATCGGTGCGAAGATCCTCCTGGAACACACAGGCATACTTTGAACCCGGGATCATCTGCGCAGCTTCGTCAGATTCCTGAAGAGTTTGGAGAAACGCAGCTTCGTCATGGCGGATATGCTGTCGTAATTGGAAGAGATGCTCTGGAGGAAACAGGCGAGTCTGTCGAAGGAACCGCTGTCGATGCCGAATTTCTCGCGCTCGCCCGGAGTGAAGAGGTCTCCGACCGATTTCATGACATTGTCGTCGGTGATCTCCGTGAAATTCACGACCGTTATCCCGCCGATCCCCTTGGAATAAACAAAGAACCTGTCGCCCTGCTCGTCTGTGTTCACGAGGACGACCGCTTTGCGTTCGATCCTCCTGAGTTCCATCAGGATGTCGCTCATCTCGGCATTGGTACCGCCGAGACCGTTTATGGGCAGGAAATCCACATTCGTCGGGAACCCGCGGGCGTCCAGTTCCGACGAGAACGCATTCAGCACGAAATATTCGGTGAACCCGCTCACGAACACCGTCATCCTGTCCTCGGAACGCATATAGTTGCGGTTGACGGTGAGACCCTCGAGAATCGGCCTCAGAATATCGTGGTCGTCCTTCTCGGTGCGGTCGAAACGGTTGTTTATGACCGCTCCGCCGTTGCTCCTGGGACTCACTATCCTGACCTCGTCGAGGTGGCGTATGTCGACGGCCATCGGATTCTGGGTGGCGATGACGAATGTGACGCCCGTCCTCTTCCCGAACCTGCGCATGGTGTCTATCAGTTCGCCGACGGTGCTGTAGTTGAGCATATTCCCGAACTCGTCGATGAGGATGATGTCCCCGGGGAAGAGGACCCTCTTCCCGAACAGGACTATGAAGAAGTCGAACAGCCACCTGAATCCCTCGGACTGATGGTCGATGTCGAGAAGGATGTCTCCGCGTCTCAGTTCCACGGAGACGGAACTGCTGTCGAGGACCACCCTGAAATCGTACCACCCGTTCCCGCTCATCAGATCGCTGAAATTGCTGGCGGTGGTGGCGAGAGACCTGTTTATCCCCGCCTCCAGCTCCTTCCTCGCCGCCCTTCCCGCCTTGTACGCATCCATGATCATCTCTTTGGTGCATCCGGTGGAACGCAGGAGGCTCACCACGAAATCGGTGAGATTGTAGGGGTCGCACACCAGATCCCCGCGGCGGGCCTTGTGGGGGATATGGCGGAAGACACGCTGGCTCAGGGCATACCCGTAGCGGTTCTCGAAACCCTTCGTGAGGGAGACCGACTCCTTTCCGAATATCCCGGCCAGTGCCTCGTCCGGATAATTCTCCAGGAACGACAGAAGACTGCTCCACGACCTTCCGAACCTGCTGCCGAGTCCGGGCTGTGCGGCCAGGATCCTGTAGCAGACGTCGGTGAAGAACGTCTGGTCGTGACGCGCACCGGTGTCGCATACGGCATTGTACATGTTGGTGTCGAATATTGCGAGGAAGGTCATCCCGCCGGCGATGTACTGTTTGAACTGTTCGTAGCTCAGGGTTCCGGAACTGATCCTTATGTCGCTGCCGTCGGAATCCTTGAGGGGATCCACTATGCTCGACATGTACGTACTGGAGCGGTCGGTGGGATCGGTCCTCTCCATCACGGACAGAAGGTCCAGGAATATCTCGTAACTCCTTTCGCTGCAGAGGGCGCCGAGGACATCCGCCTGAGTGAGCGGAGAGGCCGGGGCGGTGTATCTCCCCCCGGCGATGGTCATATTCAGGGCCGGTTCCCTCACATCGCTTACGAAGTCGGTGTAATCGTCGGGACCTATCTGATCCTTGTACCACGCCTCGAGGGCCGCAAGGACGCTGGATTTACCGCAGTTGTTCGCGCCGATGAGGGTGACTATGCCGCCGATGCAGTTCCTGTCCAGACCTCTGTTGATGGTCAGACGGGTGCGGTGCTGACGGCCGTCTATGAGGGGCCCCAGATTCCTGAAATTGGATATGGTGAGGGTCCGGGTCTCATCATAGCGTTCGTCTTCGTGTTCCATCGATGATCACCTCCGGCGCGGAGCCGGATGGATTCAGCAGCCGTTCTGTCCGTCGGCGTAGAATGTGGCGATTATGTTCTTCCCGTCCTCGGTCAGGTCGTATTTGGCCTTGGACGAGGGCTTGTCGATCCATTTGAACTTCTGCCAGAACTGGATGTAGTGGCGCTGATAATACATGATCTCCTTCTGCCTGAGATCCGTCTTCCTGTCCTTCGTATTCGGCTCGTAGTTCCACAGCCCGGCCTCCTTGAGGGCGGAGATCACCGAGACGGCCGTCACGGAACGTTTCGCATCGCGCATGTCGGAATAGATCCTCAGACTCCTGACCAGATTCTCATCGGGTTTCTCGATGATGAATGACGGTATGGAACGGGGCTCATAGATCGCCGCTGCGAGTCCCACCGGCTTCCCGTCCCTGTAATAGAGTTCGCGGATCCTCTCGCGGGGGATGGTGTACTGCCTGGTCCCTACCGTGAATGCGGTGGTGTCGGTCATGAGGGCTCCGATGATGGCCGCCGCGGCGAATTCCGGCGGCCCGGCGGAGGCGTTTATCAGGACCTCCGGGTCCTCGTACGTGCCCTTGGCCTCCTCTATGCTGGTGAGGAGGCATCTGAGCATCTTCTGGAAGTTGTACACGGGCTCGGACGCGTGTTCGACTATACGTATTCCGGGTGCGGAGGACCTGAGCTGCGACACCACCTCGCCGTAGAATTCCCCGTACACATTGTCGCCCTGCGACGGGTCGCGGATGTAATGGAAGAGATGTATCTCGTCCACGGAATAGTGCAGGGCGGGATCTACGACCATGACGGTCTCAAACGTTACGCAGGCGTACATCACGCGCACGGTTTTCCGAAGGGGTCTGCTCCACATGGGAATCACACAATAATGTTATGTAATCTCGGAGGCGTTATATATCGTTATACTCGTTGTATTTCTCGTTCCTGCCGCGGACCCTGTCCGCAGGATACTTCTCCGCATTCTTCGCGAGTTTCTCCTCCAGGGCCTCCGTGAGGTCTATGCCGTTCATCTGGGCGAAACGCAGGACAAAATAGAACACGTCCGAGAGCTCGTCGCGGATATCGGTGCCTCTGACGGGATCCGACACGGCCGCCGCACTCTGCGCCGTGTCCTTGAAACGGAATATCTCCAGGAGTTCCGACGCCTCCGTGACCATCCCTATGGCGAGGTCCTTGGGATTGTGGTACATGTCCCAGTCGCGCTCGGCGCAGAAACCGGCGACCAGCGATTTCAGATCGTCAACGGTCGTACGTCCGTCTTTCATGCCCGGTAATCGGAGAGGCGGATAATAGATTTCCCTCCGGAAACTGTATGTTATATATCGGCGCGGGGAGAATACGGAAAGGATGAAACGGGACATCGTGAAGATCGACAGAGAGAAGTGTACGGGCTGCGGGAAATGCGTCGAAGCCTGTGCCGAGGGCGCGATTCAGATGATAGACGGGAAGGCCGTCCTCGTGAACGAGATGCACTGCGACGGCCTCGGCGCCTGTCTCCCCTGCTGTCCCGCAGGGGCCATCTCCGTCGAGGAGAGGGATGTGCCGGCGTTCTCCGCCCCGAAGGGGATGTCCGTCCCCATGGGTGCCGTCCCCATGGCGCCGTGCCCGGGATCGGGCCCCAGACACATCGAGAAGAGCGGGGAGGGGGAACTGTCCCAGTGGCCCGTGCAGCTGAGACTCGTCCCCGAGACTGCGCCCTACTTCCGCGGGTGCGACCTCCTGGTGGCCGCCGACTGCACCGCATTCGCATGCGGGAGATTCCACGAGAAGTTCATCAAGGGGAAGGTCGCCGTCGTCGGATGCCCGAAACTGGATCCGAAGGACGGGTGGGAGAAACTCACCCGCATCGTCGTATCCAACGATATCGGAAGTATAACGGTGGCCCGCATGGAGGTCCCCTGCTGCTCGGGCATAGCCGCCGCGGCGGAGGCCGCCGTGAAGAACAGCGGGAAGGACATCCCCGTCCGCGTATTCACCGTCCGCCCCGACGGTTCTGTCATGGAATGACTTCCGATGCACAGGAATTTTAACAGGGAAGATTTGCACCTGATACAATGGAGTACGTCCTGAAGGACCACACGTGGCAGTTCCTCTATCTGATATTCCTGTTGATAGATTTGTACATCGTAGCGAACCTCATCGTCAGGAAACGCTCGGACTTCCGGCGGCAGATGCTGTGGCTGGCGGTGATCCTCTTCAACCCGATCGTGGCGTTCGGGGCATATATCATGGTCGGGAAGCCGATCTTCCGCAGGAGTTTCGTCCGCCGCAGGAACGAGGGCAGGGATGTCATCGAGAGGAAGATGTCGGAAGACCCGTCGAGGAAGAACGTCCTCTCCGCCGCCCGCGTCCTCAGTGCGACAGGCGCCATGGCCTATTCCGAGGACAGTTCCGTGTCCTACATCGGAAGAGGTTCCCAGTACTTCGACGAACTCTACACCGACCTCCGCAGGGCAGAATCCGCCATCTGGATCGAATGTTACATCATCCGCCGCGACGGGACGTCCAGGGAATTCATGGACATCCTGTGCGGGAAGGCGGCCGAAGGCGTCGAGGTGCGCATAATATTCGACGACTACGGATACGACGGGAAGAGCATGCGCTACATCCGTCCCCTGAAGGAAGCGGGATGCAGATGCGCATTCTTCCACAACATGAACAGGCTGATGTTCAGCCCCCTCAAGAACTGCAGGAACCACAGGAAGACCGTCGTCATCGACGGACACACCGCATATCAGGGCGGATACAACATCGGCGACGAATATCTGGGGGAGGGGCCCCTCGGGGACTGGAGGGACGCCGCCGTGAAGATAACCGGCCCCCAGGCGCAGCAGCTCGGAAGGATGTTCGCCGACGACTGGGAATATACGGTGAAGGAGGACATATCGGGGTCGGAGATCCTGTCCCGCACCGTTCCTGCCGCCGGGTGCACCCCCATGCAGATCATACCCGGAGACCCGGTCATCGAAAACCTCAACCCTGTGATGTGCCAGTTCATCACAATCGTAGGGGGTTCCGTGGATTCCCTCCTGATCGAGACGCCTTACTTCGTCCCTCCGCGCCCCGTGCTGGATACCCTCGTGGCGAGGGCCCGTTCCGGGACCGACGTACGCATCATCATCCCCGACGAGGCGGACCATCCCTGCGTCTATTGGACGAACCGCTACTATGCGAACATCGTCATGGAGGCGGGGGCGAAGGTGTACGAATACCGCGGAGGGTTCATCCACACGAAAATGCTCATCGGGGACGGAATACTCTGTTCCGTCGGATCCGCCAACTTCGACGAGAGGAGCGTCCGCATAAACCTCGAATGCAACGTGATGATGTATTCAGAGGAGATGGGGAAGAAACTCACCGGGGAATTCCTCCGCGATATGGAGAACAGTACGGAGTACACCCAGGAGATGTACGGGTCCCGGACGAAGACCCAGCGTTTCAAAACGTTCCTGTCACTGATACCGTACGACCAGCTCTGAACTCACAGTCCGGAAAGGTATCTGTCCGAATCCGCTCTGAGATCCGCCAACGTGACGGATGCCAGTTCGTCCGCCATAGTCTTTTCAAGATGCTCCAATCTGGCACCCAGGACCGCCTGCACGCTTCTGCCCACAGGACATTCCGGATTGGGCTGCTCGTGGAAATGGAAGAGCGGCTCATCCCCTTCGACCGCGGTAAAGATGTCTGCAAGGGTGATTCCCGAAGGATCCCTGGTCAGATCCGTCCCTCCGACGCCTGCCTCAGTGGTGACGAGCCCTGCTTTCTTCAGCTGTCCGATCACCCTTCTTATAATCACGGGATTGACATTGACGCTGCCGGCGATAAAATCCGAGGTAAGCTTGTATCCGCCTCTGAAACGCTCTATACACAGCAGGGTGTGCACTGCGATTGTGAACCTCGAAGAGTACATCTTCATCTCTCCTCCGGCCCGATGTATATTTTCATCGTTTATAGTTGTAGTTGTAACAATTACAGTTACAATTAAATAGTTGTAACATAATTAGTTACAACAACGGGAAAAACTCATTTCCCAAGGAAAGGATTGAAATGAACGCAGAGAGAACTGTAACCGAACTCGAGTACGGCACGGTGACGACCATCCCCTTCGGAGACACGGAGGTGCGCGTCTACAACACCAACGATGCAATCGGAGATCAGGTCATCCTGCTCGTGAAGGGCGGAAAGGCGGCTGTGATCGAACTCCCCTGTTTCAAGAGCAGCATAAATGAAATGACCCAGTATATTCAGAATGAACACCTCGAAGTAGCCGGGAAGCTTGTCGCCTACCATGCGGCCGGGGCTTCTTTCCTCCCGGATGCGAAGTCCTACCTCACAACATCGGCCAAGGCCTACAACACCAACGGCGGCGGGGCCGGACTCATCAGGAATTTCAGCGGAATCTTCGGAGACGGGTTCGATGCATCTGCGGTGAATTCGGGAGAGACTATCACGGGAGGAAAGTTCTCCCTCGCAGGGATAGAAATGGACATCCGTCCCGATGCGGACGCCTTCGAGGTGGCGATACCGTCAATCAAGACCGCCTACATGCATATGCTGGGACATGACTGCCACTCGATCATCGGAAGCCCGGCGCACGCAGATGCGGTCATTGCGAACCTGAAGAACTACCTGGACGAAGGATACGAACTCTTCCTTTCCGCCCACTACGGCCCCGAGAACAGATCCGATGTGGAGACGAAGATCGCGTATCTCGAAGAACTGAAGACGATCGCTGCCGGATGCACCGATGCGGAAGAGTTCAAGAGCGAAATGGACTCGAAGTATCCCGGATACAGCGGCGGCAATTATCTGGATATGACTGCAGGCATGCTCTTCCCAGCCGGACAGTGAGATCATCCGGCGGCGATTCCGAAAACGCCGCCTCCCGGGGGCCCGAAAGGACTCCCGGAAACGTATTAAACCGCAGAACGGGATTCATCCCTCATGACAGACAAAGCGGAAATCGAACAGATTAAGAAAAAGAGATACAAGGCGCTGTCTGCCCTGCTGCTGGAGAACCTCGGCCGCAGGCAGTATGAGGCATATTACGTAGACACGGGAGCGGAAGCCGCCGAGAAGGCCCTGTCGCTCATGCCTGCGAAATCCTCCGTATCGTGGGGAGGATCCGCCACCATCGACGAGATCGGACTGCTGGATAAGGTCAGGTCCGGACCCTACAAAGTCCTCGACCGCGCGGAGGCGTCCACTCCCGAGGAGAGAGAGGACCTCGCAAGACGCGCCCTCTCGGTGGACTATTATCTGACCAGTTTCAACGGCGTCAGCATGGACGGCACCGTCTTCAACATCGACGGCACCGGAAACCGCATAGCCGCCATCACATTCGGTCCGAAGAACGTCATCGCCGTGGTCGGAATGAACAAGGTATGCAAGACCCAGGAGCAGGCCCTGGCACGTGCGGAAGACACGGCCGCCCAGATGAATGCGGCCCGCTTCGGCATGGAGGACACCCTGTTCACGGACGGCGACGTGACCGACGACTGCATGTCCCCCAGATCCATCTGCAACTTCATCGAGCAGATCACATTCTGCGGAAAACCGAAGAGGATAAAAGTCATCCTCGTCGGCGAGGACCTTGGTTTCTGAGTTTCCCGCGAATTCTGGAACCGATCTTCGAACCCGACCGCCTGATGGAGCGCACCCCGGTCTTGGTCTGTACATAGAAGGCCGACGGGGCGTGCTCCAGGAAACGGATGAATGATTCCGAGCCCATGCGGGCCTTCTCCACGACCGTCTTCTCCTGGCCGATGACGAGGCTGTAACCGTCCTTTATCCCGTCCAGGAACCCTTCGCGGGTGGTGGCCCTCACCGCCGTCACCACGTTCCCGACCTCGGCCAGCATATGGCCGTCGGTTCCTCCTGTGAACCCTATACCGTAGCGCTCGGCCGCCGCCAGCGCCCTCAGGTTGCCTGAATGGGTCATGCCGCTGCAGATCACCTCGTAGGCATCCAACAGCCCGATGATACCCTCATCGAGGTACCCTTTTTCGATACAGATCTCCACCCCTTTGTTGTTCCCGAAGTATCCCATGGGATGCGCCGCGGAGATCACGCACTGCAGATCCTCCTCCTCGGCGGTCAGGAGCAGTTTCTCTGCAGTCATATCCCTGAGGGCGAGCCAGGGGCAGGCCTGCAGATTGGGTTTTATGTGTCTGCGCCAGAAGGACGACAGGTCCTTCGTCTCGTAGAAATACATCAGGATATGGGGGCCGTCCGAGGTGCTGACCTCCATGCCCGGAATGACGAATGTATCCTCCCTGTCGGCCGCCTTCACGGCGGACGATACGAGATTGTGGTCGGTTATGGCCACCCCCGTCCCGCGCATGCGCGCCAATGCCACCGCATCCTCCACGTGGGTGAAGGAATCCGAGCAGTTGGTATGGAAATGCATGTCTGCGGAGAGGTATCCCTCCTCGGCGAGGGCCCTGTAGTCCGGCGGGGCGAACAGGACCCTGTCGTTCCCTATGGTTACCTTAGGCACAGGGTCTTCCATATGTCCTCCGACTCGTCCGCGACGGCCGGCACGTCCATGGTGACGCACTGCCCACTGCGCACGACGATGTCCCCCTGGCACATCACAGTCTTCACATTGGTCTGGGAGAGTGAATAAGCCAGATTTGCAACGATGTTTTCAGGAAGAAGGGGTCTGAGATTGGGCGCCTTTCCATCCAGAACAACGATGTCGGCGTACTTCCCGGGTTCGAGGGAACCGAGGGAATCCTGCATACCGATGGCCTTGGCCCCGTTCACGGTCACAATGTCCAGGAGGTCCTGCGCAGGCGTCACCGTGGGATCCCATCTGCTGGACTTCTGCAGAAGACCCAGTATCTTCATTTCGGATATCATGTCGAGGCTGTTGTTGGTGGTGTTGCCGTCGGTCCCGAGGGATACGTTCACCCCGTACTTCTCGAACTCGGGGACGGGTGCGACGCCGCCGGTGGCCAGTTTCATGTTGGAGACGGGACAGGACGACACCGACATCCCCGCCTCGCCCATCAGACGGACCTCATTCATGGTGAGCCATGCGGAATGTGCGGCGACCACCCTCGGTCCGAGGACGCCTATGTGGGACAGCCATTCCGCGGGCCTCATGCCCGTGGTCCTCTTGTGTTCGTTGACCTCCCCGCGGGTCTCGGACAGGTGCATGTTGATGGGTGCCCCGACCTCGTCGGAGAACGCCTTCGCCTCGGTGCAGGTCTCCTCGTTGCACACGTAGACTCCCTGGAGTCCGACACCCGGGACGATCTTCCTCTCGTCCTTGAATTTCTGATGGAAGTGTCTGCAGTTGTCGACAGGATTTCCCTTCTGGGTCGTTTTATCCTCGTCGAGGCAGCACCAGCAGCACACTCCCCTTATACCGGCCTCCTGGGCGGCCTTCGCGATGACGTCCTCGGAGTAATACAGGTCCATGAACGTCGTGGTCCCGGACAGCATCATTTCGGCACAGCCGAGTTTGGTCCCGATCTCCAGGTCGCGGTCGGTGCGGTCCGCATCGATCCTGAACACCTTATCGAGGAAATCCGGGAAGGTGAGGTCGTCCACGACGCCCTTCATCACCGACATCGCCACATGGGTGTGAGTGTTGATGAGACCAGGGATGAGTATGTCTCCGCTGCAGTCGATCTCCTCGTCGGCGGTACCGTTGTACTCCGGGCCGACGGAGACGATCCTCTCCCCGTCCACTACGAGGTCTCCTCTGACAATCTCCCTTCCGGCATTCTGCGTGACGATCCATGCGCCCCTGAAAACCGTAATCATGTGTTCGGAATAGCGGGCTGATTGTAATAAGGTTTGTACCCCCGTTCCGGACATTCCCGCCGGCCCCGGGATCGGTCCCGCATATGTGCCAGTATATACGGCCTCAGGCGCAGCATACGGATCGGAGACCGGTGCCACGGTTATTCTCTTGAGGATAGGCTCGGCCCGGTAGACCTCGTTGTCGAGAGGCACGGTGAATTTGCTGAAATCGAGCAGCGATTTGGCGATCCACCACGTCACATTCACGGAGACGGTTCCGTCGGGCTGTCCTTTCCAACAGGTGTTGTATCTGTCCGTCCCGCCGTCACAGCCCGAAATTGGACCCTGCCAGGAACACCAGCATCGATATCGGGAGCATGATCCCGAGTCTGCGGGCGGCATTCTCCGGCCTCGTATCCCCCTCGAGGAACGAGATCAGAACGGAGATCATCACGCACAGTTCCGCCAGATAGACCGCCAGAACGGCTGCGGTCCCGCTGAGGTCCGCAGTCTCCGAGATACGTTCCAGAGGCGCCAGCATGGATGTGCTGAGCCCCAGTACCAGCGGCGCAAATAACGCTGCGGTGGAGAACATCGTGTCTGTCATGCTGCGCAGGTCGGATCTTATACCCCTGCGCACCGATTCCTGATCCTTCATCTGCCTTCCGACGGAAAGTGCGAGCCTCCCGGCATCGCGCAGGTCCTTCAGACCCGCATCGTATATCCCGCACACGGCCTCCGCCGCCGCAGGCGACACGGGGGACATGGCATTCACAATCGCGGAGCGTACATCCCCCCTGCACAGAGCCATCTCTCTCTTCAGGGCCTCGGCGATCTGCATACACTCCTCCCTGGCGGCCACGGCGCCAACGAGCGCATCCTCGAAGTTCTCCCCCGCCACGAGTCTGTTCCCCATCTCGTACACGGCGTCGCACAGGGCGGCCGCAATCTTCTTCCTCTCCGTCTCCCTGCGGTATCCGGGATACACGGACACGAAGAGCGCGGCACCGCCGGCCGCACAACCTATACATCCCGCAGATACCCCGTCCGTACCCGAAAACGAAAGTGCCAGATACACAGGTATCGAGATCAGGATAGGAAGGAACATCCTCGGATCAACACGGACCTTCCCGCGCGACATGAACGGATTCCTCTCCTTCACGGATACCATCACCGCGGCCACCGCCGCGGGCACCAGTATCAGCGTCACCGCCGACATCTGCCCCATGTCCAAGGAGGAACTCCCGAAAATCCCGCTGATGCTGAGCATGGGAAGGACCGACATCAGGATCATCGGCATCATGATTCCCATGCCGAAGACCGCCATGCAGGGAACGTTCAGCGAGGAACTGTATGATTTGCCGGCCTCCCTCAGCCCGGCCAGCGCCGTCTCCGACGCACCGCGGAGCGTTCTCTCCCTCTCCGCGGCGTCGCGGGCGTCCGACGCGGACATGACCATATGCACCGCCATGGAATATGCCTCCGAACCTCCGCGCAGATGTGCCAGCTCCTCCGTGATGGATGCCCTCATGTCGGCCTCTACACGTGTGTCGGCCCTGTCGGCCGCACGGCGGAACATCTCCGCAGACAGGGGCGGACCGTTCTCCGCCACGCTGCGCACGGCGGAATCCAGGGAACCGCCGTTCCCGATGACGACGGTCATCAGCCCGACGACCTCCGGACCCTCGTTCAGAAGGGACGGGACCCTGATATTCTTCGGAGTCTGGGTCTTTTTCCTCCCGAACAGATCGGACAGTTGTTTTCCGGCCGTCTCCGACATCATATGGCATCACCCGGATCCACGCCCGTCTCGGAGAGGACTCTCATCCTGAACGACGACAGGATCTCGTCTGCGGACTTCCCGGCGTTGCGGGCCATGTGGTCATTGGCCGCCGCGATCCATTCGGGGCCGCAGAACTCCGGATGTTTCTGCGAGAGATTCGCCAGGAATTCCCTCAGGAGTCCCCGGGCCCTTATCTCCGTTCTCGCATCCTCCTCCGTCATCGATGCGGATGCTGTAGCCCTCCTCATAACGGGTACGGAGAAATCGAGCCTGCCTGCGGACATGTCGGCGAATTTTCCGGCGCGGTCGGTGGTCGACACGACCTCGTTCACCCTTCTGGCCTGTGCGCCCGTCCTCCTGTCGCGGAATGTGCCGACGGTGACCAGGATGTCCGTGGCCATGAACGCTTCGGGGGAGATACCCATGTCGTGCACCGCCCTCTCGAACACAGTCTTGGCGGAATCACCGTGGATGGTGCCGAGGATGGCGCTTCCCGCACGGCCCGTCCTCATACTCTGATAAAGGGTCTTCGCCTCCTCCCCCCTGACCTCCCCGAGGACTATGGCCGACTCCCCGAGCCTGAGCGACACCCTAAGTGCATCGTTGGCGCGGGAGAGACTGTCGCCGTCCATGCGGTCGTCCACCAGCATCGACTGTATCTTGTATCCCATCTTGCGCAGCTGGGCGCTGGGAAGTTCGAGCGTGTCCTCTATGGTGAGGATCCTCTGGGACAGCGGGAACTCGAACATGAGCGCCGAGAGGAGGGAACTCTTCCCTGCACCCCTCGCACCGCAGATCAGGAAGGTCGCACGGTTCTGCACGAGGAACGACAGCAGCCCCGCCGTCGGGGCGTCCAACGTCCCGTTGGCTATGAGGCGGGTGAGGGTCCACGGATTCGACGAATGCTTCCTTATGGCGACGGCGTCCCCGTTGGGACTCATCGGGTACCCGACGACCGTCGCCCTCGCATCGTACGTCTTCATATCCGTCTCGAGTACGGGGTTGGACTCGCAGAACGGCAGTCCGCTCTCCCTCTTGAGGACGTTGATGAGACTGTCCACCTCCCTCCGGTCCACCACCAGGTTGGTCCTGCACCTGATATGGGTGTTGCCGTCCCCTATACCGGACATGGTCACGTGTATGCGGGTGCGGTCGCAGGGGGCGTCGATGTACACATCCTCCAGCCTGGGATCCGACAGCAGGATGTCGAACACCCCGAGTCCCACTGTGTAGCGGTACACGGTGTCGCACATCCTGCTTATCTGTTCCTCCATCGCCCCGGCGTTCCCTCCGCAGGCGATCATCACCGTGTCGGATGCGGAATCGATGTAATCCCTCGCGACGGCTGCGACGGATCTCCTGTCGGTCCTCCCGCCGTTCTCGCGGAAGGTCCTCCTGACCTCCTCTATGGCCTCCCCGATAAGGGCGTTCACCGCATCGGAGTTGGTGTATTCCGCAGGAGTGAGGTTGTACTCCGTCTCCCCGTCGGAGGCGGTCCCCACGACCACGTGGCCGCTGGGAGTGTCGTATTCGGCGATAACATCGAGTTCCCCTATGCTCCCGATGAGCCAGCAGTCCGCATAGGGAGGTTTGGTCCTCACGTTTCCGGAGAGGACCTTGCGGTAATCCTCCATGAACGTGCTCCCGGAGAAGACGGGACGGGACTTCTGCACCGAGGCGCCGGGATATCCGGAGCCGCTCCCGGAAGGATACATGCCCGCCCACGGGGATGTGCGGACGGGTTCCGCCGCATGTCCGAACACCATCACGCCGCCCCCTTCCCCGATGCCAGTTTCGAAGCCTTGTCCTTCACGCGCGCCATGCTGTCCTCCGCCGCCCTGAGGGCGGTATGGGTCCTCTGGAGGCAGGCGGTGCACTCGGGACTGTCGTCCGCAAGGGCATAGAGGCGGTCGCAGGCGGCCGCGAAGGACGGTTCGGGGAAATCCGCCCATGCATCCCCCATGACCTTCACGGGGGAACGGACGCAGGCGGAACACTTCCTGGTACCGTTGGTGGGAAGGGACGCCCTGCGCAGAAGTGCCAGATCGCACAGTATCTCCGCCGCGCCCCCTGAGATCTCCGTATCCCTCCCGGCCTTTAGCCGGATCTTCTCCGCCGTCCCCTCGGAGGAGACCGCGGATGCTATGCACCTGACGCATACGGGGGACCCGGCATCAGGGACCTGGTCGCAGCCCCCGCAGTGTACGACGAGATTGCCGGACCTGTCCACGGAAGCCGTCCCCGGAACGGGTCCGGCGTTCTTCTTGCTCTTCTTGGTGCTCTTCGCAGGACGTTTCATTTCCTTCATATTCCGTCCGACGCGGAGATGAGCATATAACGGGCCACTGCTACATGTAGGGCTACCTGCCGTGCTGACACCGGTCTGCCGCCGCAAGAATCGGAACGACCCCTGCGGAAATGTTTATTATATGTTAACCGTGGAGAACATCATGGAGATACTCTCGCCGGCCGGTTCCCCCGAGGGACTGGTCGCTTCTGTAAAAGGCGGCTGCGATGCCGTGTACCTCGGCGGCAAATCCTTCGGAGCGAGGGCGTTCTCGGACAACTTCTCGGATAAACAGCTGGAGGGTGCCGTGAACTACGCCCACGACAGCGGCGTAAAGGTCTATGTCACCGTGAACACCCTCATCAAGGATTCCGAGATGGACGACGCCGTGTCGTTCGTCCGCTTCCTGGCCGACATCGATGCGGATGCCGTGCTGATCCAGGACCTGGGACTCCTGAAGTCCCTCCACTCGGTGGATATAAAGAAGCATGCCTCCACCCAGATGGGGATCTGCTCCCGCGAGGGGCTCGAATGGTGCGCCGCCAACGGAATCTCCCGTGCGGTGCTCAACCGCGAACTGACGTTCGCGGAACTGGAGGAGATTGTGAAGGACTCCCCGGTGGAGACGGAGGTCTTCGTCCAGGGCGCCCTGTGCTACTCCCTGTCCGGCGGATGCCTGTTCTCGTCCGTGGTCGGCGGAAGGAGCGGGAACAGAGGCCAGTGCGCCCAGCCCTGCAGGAAGAAATACAGGATGGACGGGGAGACCTCGTTCAGGCTCAGCAGCGCCGACCTCTACGGCGCGGACTGGATAAAGAAACTCGATTCCATCGGGATCACTTCGGCCAAGATAGAAGGCAGGATGAGGAGCCAGGCGTACGCATACCTTGCCTCCAAGGTGTACTCGTCGGTGAACAAAGGTCTCGACCCTTCCGAGTACGAGGAGGATCTGGCACTTCTGAAGACCGTATTCAACAGGGGCTACTGCGACGGATACCTGGGAGGCGTGGTGTCGCCTGTCCAGATGACCTACGCCGATAACCGCGGATACTTCCTGGGAAGGGCTTCCTTCAAAAACAGGAGGTTCGACACCTCCGACCTGAAGGAGGCCGTCGGTGTCAGAGACGGGATAAGTCTCTACGACGGGGACGTCAAGGTCGGGGGATTCAAACTCAGTGCGGTCGGGAAGACCGCCTCGCCGTTCGACATACCCGACGGGACCTACGATGTCTACAGGACATACGATCCCCGCATCGATGTGATCAAAAACATGGTGGGGGACGTCCCGAAATTCAGCGGGGAGACGGAGAGAAGGCCCGTACATTCCCGCCCCCGGATCGCGGAAAGACAGAAGAGGGACCTGCCGGAGATGTCGTTCTACGTCGGATCCGTGAGGAACCTGGAGGCTGTCCTGCCCCATGCGCACAGGATCTACTACGAGGAATGCGATTCCCTCCCGGAGGCGCAGGAGATCTGCGATGCGGCCGGAAAGGAAATCGTGACGATAGCCCCCAGATTCGACCCGCACTGGAAACCCGACACTTCGAGACCGTTCATGATCCACACCCCGGGACAGTACATGCCCGGAAAGGACGACCGCGTCTACGCCAGCTACAATATGAACGTCTTCAACTCCCGCGTGAACATGCCGTTCTACCAGACGACGCTGTCCGTGGAGATGTCCGACCGCGAGATCGAATATCTGGCACAGCATTATCCCGGAAGGCTCGAGGTCATGGTCTTCGGAAGGACGGAACTCATGTGCACCCGGGATCCGGGCATGAAGAACGGCATCCTGGAGGATGAGAAGGGATACAGGTTCCCGGTGTACCGCGGCTCCCACGGTCTGGCACATATACTCAACTCCACCGATCTGATGCTCCTTCCGTACCTCAGGCAGCTGGGTTCCTTCGGCATAGATTCCGCCGGGATCGACGTGAGGAAACGTCCCGAGAGGATTGCAAAGGCCGTGGCAAAGGCGTTTGCGGAGAACAACGTAGGTATGAAACTCGACCTCACGGGACTGTGCGGCGGGATAAACTACGGGGCCTACCTCAGAGGTACCGATTAACTGCAGTACGTCCGTTTTAAAACCCCCCGATGCGACACGCATCCTATGATAAGGAACGCAAGGGGAGGGATAGGATTCATGGAGGCCATGGTCTCTGCGGCATCCGTATGCATCGTACTGACATGTTTCACGGCATTCCTCGCGGCCGCTCTGGCGGAAGAACATTCGGAAACCCCGGAATTCGACTGGAACGCCGCATACTCCGTATCCCTGGTGAACGGGGAATACGACGGGGGCGCCATCGCGGAATCTGCGGAGGAACAGGCCGTCCGCGGAGGGTGGAACGGCGTGGCCGTGACGTGTACGGGCCCGACGTCATCGACATGGGAATACGGGAATATGGAAGGGGACTCGGTGCGGGACACCGTCATCCGTTCGGTGCCCTCCGACGACGGCCGTTCGGTACCGACGGTGTTCGAGGCGGTCGTATGGTACTGAACCGCAGGGGTTTCACGGGATTCGCGGATGCCATGTTCTTCATCCTCCTGACGGGGCTTGCGGCCGCGATGATATCCGGCACGGTGTACCAGGAAGGACACGTGCAGGATGACGATGCATCGGAGATCTGCGACGAACTGTTCAAATCCAAAATGACCGCGGACGAGTTCGGGATGGAACTGGGGAGCGGACGCGTCTACCACATCGCGGACCTGACGGCGGCATCCGTCGCATCCGGGGACGGGGCTGCGGAAGCGTATTTCGGGAAGATACTCGGCAGCATGTACGAAAGGCCGGGATCATATCTCATGACCCTGACGTTCGGCGGGAACAGCGTATCCGTCGGGACAGGTTCCGGGACATCCGTATCCGGATTCTCCGGAGACTATACTTCCCGCTACGGGACGGTGCACGCGGAACTGACGCTGTACTAAACGATAAATCGGACGATACGGATTGAGGGCCCGTGCCATATGCGGACGCCAACGGGATATCGATGTACTACGAGAGGATCGGACAGGGGGAACCCGTCATCCTGATCACGGGCCTCGGCGGAACGGTATCGTTCTGGAACAGGGCCGTCCGGATGCTGTCCGGGGAATTCGACGTCATAACCGTGGACAACCGCGGAGCGGGGAACACCCGCGCTTCCGGCGCCTTCCGCATAAGCGACATGTCCGACGACATCACCGCGCTCATGGACAGTCTGGGTATATTCAGGGCCCATCTCGTCGGGTGGTCCATGGGGTCGCATATCGCCCTCGGCGCGGCCGCCCGCTGTCCGGACAGGGTGAAGACCCTGACCCTTGTCTCCAGCTATCTGCACCGCCCCGCAAGGTCCGCCTACATCCTGGACTATCTGTCGGAGGGGTACAGGGCGGGGTCGGTGCCATGGGGCACCGCCGCAAAGATGTTCAACGTCCTCCTCAGGGACACGGACTTCTTCGAGGATGCGGAAAAGAAAGGACGCAGTATAAAGGAGATGCCGGCCCCGGACCCGGAAGGTCTTATGTGCCAGATGCGTGCGGTCGACGGTTACGATGCGGAGAATGACGCCCGCATGATTCGTGTGCCCACGCTGTCCGTTCACGGACTCGGGGACATAATGACGGAACCTTCGGCGGGGGACGAGATCGCTTCGGCGATAGAGGGCTGTGAGAAGATCCGCATACCCGGAGAAGGACACATACTCCGTCCGGAGTCGTACATCCCCCAGGTGGCGGATTTCATCAGGCGCCGGCGAGGCGGGCGGTGCGGATTCTCCTGCCCTCCTCGACCTTCCCGGCGACCGTGGATCTGATCTCCCTCGTACAGGGCCACGTATCATCCATGTATGCCGTCAGTTCGTTTATGTCCGCATCGGGATTCGTAAGTGCCAGATATACGCGGGACATGAACATCGACACCATGTATGGGAAGTCGTCGCAGATCTGCGGACGGTTCTTCCATATGGTGCATCTGCGGTCGGCACCCAGGAAGGGGCAGGGACCGTCATCCTTCTTGTTGATGAAGATCCTCCCGTCGGATGTCCTGCAGATGTAACGGGTCATGAACGTGTAGAGGTCGATCCCCGCGGCGGTGGCCACACGGTCCACCTCCTCCGGGCGGATGATTATGTTGGGCTGGTGGCAGCATTTCCCGCACATCTCGCACGGGAACTTCCCGCGGTAGGACATGCATATGTCGTACGCCAGATCCAGGTCCTTCTCCATCTCCGGAGAGATCTCCGCAAGCCCCTCCAGCTGATACTTGCCCCTGTATACAGCCATCTCAGATACCACTCACAACATTGGCGTAACCGAGGATGAATCCGATGACCGACAGGAGGAGTCCGAAAGCCGCCACGTAGACGAATTTCATCCCGATCTCCCCGATCTGCGCGCGCTTCATGGCGCGGCTCATGGAGAATCCTCCGAGGAAAAGACCCAGCGCACCGAATACGAGGGCCACCCAGCAGTTCAGGATTATTGCGACGGCCGAGATTATCCCTATCGCGGCCGCTGCGATGCACAGATGTTTCACGGGCACCGGTGCCTTCTTGGGCCCGGGTTCGAAGTAGTCTATGTCCATGGATACCGTCCCGAAGATGTCGGAACTCCGTTAAAAGACTGTCCGTTCCGCCACGCATTCCATGCGCCTGCGTACGGTCCCGAAACGGGTCTGCTCGTCTATATGCTCCAGCGAAAGTATCTTCTCCGTACGGAGGAGGTCCCTCAGCTCGTCCTCGGAGAAATACCTGTAGAGGATGCCGTTCCTGACGCTCTCCTTCTCCCCTCCGGAACGCATGTCGCCCTCGGCGAAACAGCGGATGCAGATCCTCCCTCCGGGTGCGGTGATGCGCAGCATCTCCGACACCGCCCCCTCCAAATCGGGCCGGGGCACATGTTCCAGCACATGGACTGCCGTGACGGCGCCGAAAGAGCCGTCCGGGAAAGGGAGATCCCGGCAGTCGGCCGCGACGAATTCCGCACGGCGGCCCAGAAGCTTCCTGCACGATTCCACCGCCGCTTCGGAGAAATCGGCTCCGACGACGGTGCATCCCGCTTCGAGAAGGGCCTCGGAGGTCTTCCCGTTCCCGCATCCCAGATCCAGGACCCTCGTTCCGGGTGCTATACCGGTCCACCGGATGTCCGCCACGCCTCTCCAGGGTCTCCCCTGGGACGTGTACAGCTTCTCCCATGCGTCCTTCTGGGCATCGGATTCCATGCCATCCCGATTGTCACGGCCCGTATTAAAACCGCAGGCCTGCGGACCGGATGTCCGGAGAACAAAATGACCCAGATGCGGAAAAACTCCGGATTCGGCCATCCCTGCGGGAGGATCACACGTCATCCATCGACAGTCCGCTGTATGTGACTTCATACTTCTTCAGCAGAGGTTCCAGCGCCTTTCCCTTGGACTTCAGACCGTTCATATCCAGCTTCGCGGGGTTCCTCTTGACCTCGATCAGCTCCGCCTTCCCCGATATGCCGTCAAGCACCACGATGTCGATCTCCACCGTCCCGCTGCGGTTCCAATATCCGCCGATCTCGGTGTATTCGGACTCTTCCGCAATCCTTCTCCTGAAGAAATCCTCCAGCGCCCTGCCCTCATACTCCTCCAATCCAGCGCGCACCGCCCTGAGATGCAGATCGCTCCTCCCGATCTCGATGTAATCCGAATAGGGCTGGACGAACCGGAAATAGAAGCGGAGATACATGTCCGACACAGTCCACCGTGCGTTACGTGCATTGGGCTTCCCGGGCACGGGGGAGATCTGCTTGGCGAATGCGTACTCCCTCTGCAGCCTCTCCAGATACGCCCCGGCCTGTATGCCCAGGATGTTCTCGATCTCCGACCTCTTCCCCCTCCCCTGGGAGATGAGCTGCATGATCGAGAAGTACGTGCGGTAGTCCTTACCGAACTCGGACACCAGGATGTCCTTCCCGTCGCTCAGGAAAACCGAACCGGCGGACAGTGCGGCCTCCAGCATACTTTCGGCTGTGAACGCCCCCGCGTCCATCAGTGCGCCGATGTAATGGGGAACCCCGCCGGTGAGCATGAACAGCATCAGCTCATCCTCGTGCGAATGCTCCGGATTATACTCGGACAGTATGGCTCTCATCTGTGCCAGAGGGAAGGGCTCGACGCGGATCTTCGATGTGAGGCGGCCGAACAGGGGCTCCTTCTCATCCTCGAAAATGGAGGTCATCATCGAATGGACGGAGCCGCTCACGATGAGGTCGATGTGCGAACCTTCACGGAACGTGTCCCACACCGCCTGGATGTCGCCGAATACGGACGGATCGACGTTCCTCAGCTCCTGGAACTCGTCTATGACGACCGTGATCGGTTCGGTGCGGGAGTGTATCATCAGCGCCTTCAGGATGTCTCCCACGGTATCGACCGTCCCCGGGACATCTATGCCCGCATCGGACATCGCCCTCTGCATCCTCCCGCAGAGGACCTTCTGATCCAGACGGGTCACGAACAGGTACACGTATCCTGTATCCCTTACGGATTCGAGGATCAGTGCGGTCTTCCCCGCCCTGCGCTTCCCGAGGACTGCGGTGAACATACTCTCCTTCAGGGACCTTTCTTTAATGCTGCGGAGGGCGGAAAGCTCCCTCTCGCGGCCATAGAATCTCATAGTTATCGTAATACAAATTACGGTAATATAGATTACTGTAATTCGTATCCTGTCATTTCGCCCCTGGCGGCCCCGGATTCGGTTCGGTTCAAAAGACGGAATGACCCAGATGCGGAAAAACTCCGGATCGGCAGTCAGAGCATTCTCTGAATCGCATCCGTGTCCCCTATCGGCGACGTCTCAAGAATGCGGCATTCCTCAAAGAAACTTGGGCCGAACAGCGGATAATGATAGACTCCGTTCTCGTCGACCGACAGGTCCGATTCGGACACTATGACCGCATTTTCACGGACGAGAACGACCTCACGAGGCGCATAAACGCCATAATCGAGCGCTATCGAGGCTGTTTTCGGTCGTTTTCAAGGGTTCTCCGGACCCGAGAATCCGTATTTCAAGCTTACTGTCCAATGGACTCGGAATCCAAAAATTTGAGAATGTCTGGCTATGGCCATTGGACAGTAAATTCCGTCCAAGAAAATTTCGGAACGGTGACACGTGGAGGAGCACAAACGCATACGCGGACGATGCGCATGGATGATCGGGTGGAGATTGGTGGGAGGAGGGAAGGGTTTTCACGGAAATCGCGCAAATCGCGAAATCGAACTGTCCAAGTCAAGGGTAATGCTGCCTGGCATGTACGGCATATATTCCGAAACGCGAAATATGGGCATGCCCTCCGCGCAACGTACATTAATTAATAAGAAAGCAATCGGAAGGCCGAAAACGGGGAACTGATCATGTTCTGGAACCCTAGAATCGAAACGATGCCGTACGAGGAGCTGAAACAGCTCCAATACCACGAACTCAAACAGCTCGTAAACAACCTCTACAGTTTCAACAAATTCTACCACGACAGGATGAGGGAGGCCAACGTATCCCCCCTTGACATAAACTGTCTCGAGGACGTACAGAAGCTGCCGTTCATGTACAAGCAGGACCTGCGCGACAACTATCCCGACAAGATGTTCACCTCCCCCAAGAACGAGATCGTCAGGTACCATGTCTCCTCCGGAACCTCCGGGAAGCCGACCCTCGTGGCGTACACCCGCCACGACCTCGACTACTGGACTGAGGCCCTCGCAAGATCCTTCACCTCCGCCGGCATCGGACCCGGCGACATCATGCAGGTATCCTACGGATACGGACTGTTCACCGGCGGACTCGGCGCCCACTACGGGGCGGAGAAGGTCGGTGCGGCCGTCCTCCCCGCATCCACCGGGAACACCCAGAGACAGCTGGAGATGATGCAGGACCTGGGCGTCACCGTCATCGCCTGCACACCCTCATTCCTCACCCACCTCTGCACCACTGCGAGGCAGATGGGCATCGACTGGAAGAGGGACATGAAACTCAAGAAGGCCATCCTCGGGGCCGAGCCCTGGTCCGAATCCATGAGGACCAAACTCCAGAACGAAATGGGCATCAAATGCTACGACATCTACGGAACCTCCGAGCAGGCGGGACCGATGTTCAGCGAGTGCGAGGCCCAGAAGGGCGCCCACATCTGCGGGGACATCATGCTCGTGGAGATCCTCGACCGCGACACTGGCGAGGTCCTGGAACCCGGAAACACCGGGGAGATGGTCGTGACCATGCTCCAGAAGGAGGCCATGCCCATGATCCGTTACAAGATGAAGGACATCACCTACCTCGATGTGGAGCCCTGCGAATGCGGCAGGACCTCCCCCAGGATCGGCAGGATCACCGGCAGGACCGACGACATGCTCATCGTCAGGGGAATCAACGTGTTCCCGTCGCAGGTTGAATACACCCTGATGAGGATCCCGCAGATCGGGGACCAGTACATGATATACGTCACGAGGGAAGGCGACCTCGACAGGATGCAGCTGCAGGTCGAGATCAAACCCGAGGCGTTCAGCGACAAGGTCGAAGACATGATAGCCCTCCGCGCCCATGTGGAGAGCGAGCTGAAGAAATACCTCAACATCGCTGTAGAGGTGGAACTGAAGGCCCCCGGGGAACTCCCGAGGTTCGACGGAAAGGCGAAGAGGGTCATAGACAAGAGGGTGTTTTGAATGGACGAGATAATCACACAGCTTTCGATATTCGTGAACAACGAGCCCGGCAGGCTCGCAGCGGTGGCCAAGATCCTGAAGGACTGCGGAGTGAACATGAAGGCCTGCAACCTGGCCGAATCCAACGAGTTCGGCATCCTCAGGGCCATCGTGGACGACCCCGAAGGCTCCGCGGAGAAGCTGGCCGCCAAAGGCGTCATCGTGAAGAAGACCGAGATTGTCGGAGTGAAGATCTCCGACGTCCCCGGATCCCTGTACGGACCCGCCTCCGCCCTCGGAGAGGCCAGCGTCAACATCGAGTACGGGTATGCGTTCACCGGCAAGGGGATCGGCGGACTCCTCATGAGGGTCGACGACCCCGCCAAGGCGGTGGAGGTCCTGAAGAAGGCGGGCCTCGAGCTCATCAAGGGATCGGAGATCTGAATGGGAAACCTCAACGTCGCGGCGGTCGGCGCCCCCGGCCTCGCCGCAGAGATCGGTAAGAAAGGGACCGTCACGGACATGACCTTCTACGAGGTCAAGGACGGGACCGATTCCATCACCCTCATAGAGCCGTCGAAATACCCCGACAAACTCTCATCCCTGTTCTATGCCACCGAGATGTCCGAGTTCGTCATCCTGACGGTGGATAAGATCGATTCCTTCCTGGGGGAGACCATCGTCATGGTGGATTCCCAGAAGAAGACATCCGGGTGGATCGTCCTCAGGAACTACATACAGCCGGAACAGCTGAAACCCCTCATCGCAGGAACCTCCCTCGAGAACTACGAGTTCGTGGAGGAGGACCCCACCGCAATGAGGATCGCCCTCGTGGGCATGGCGAAGGCGGAGAACAGGACGGCCGGGGAAGGGACCTGCGGATCCTGCCCGGTGGACAGCCACTTCAATGTCAAGGGCGTAGGGACCGTCGTCCTCGGGTCCGTCGCCGACGGATATTTCAAAGTACACGACAAAATGACCGTGTGGCCCATCATGAAGGAAGTCGTCCTCCGCTCCATCCAGAAACACGACGTGGACGCCCGCGACGGCGTGAAGGGGGACCATGTGGGTCTCGCCCTCAAGGGCATCGAGAGCGACGAGCTCGACAGAGGGTTCGTGTGCTCCACCGACCCGTCCGTGAAGATGACCGCCGCCGTCACCGCCAAAGTCGGCTACAACAGATACTACAAAGGGGAACTGAAGGAAGGCATGATGGTCCACGTGGGTCACTGGATGCAGATGGTCCCCGCCCGTATAACGGGCGCCGCCGGGAAGGACGGCGACGTGGCGATGGAATTCGACGGGAAGATCATCCACAGACCCGGAGACGCCGCCGTCGTCATGTATCTCGAAGGCGGGAAACTGAGGGTCGTCGGGACAGTCGTCCTCCCGTGACGTCCGGGAAAGACATGATCGACTGGTTCGGGGTGGGACAGGGCTCGAGGCTCATCGAGTTCCAGAACAGGGACAGATGGGACGGTCCCTACGAGACCGTCCGCTGCGCCCGCGCCCTGTCGCCCTCGTCCCTCCCCGGGATCCAGTATGCACTGAACCCCTACGGGGGCTGCGAGCACGGCTGCGTCTATTGCTACGCGCCCGAGGTGACCCATTCCTCCTGGAACGGCTGGCGCATCGTCAGGGTCAAGGTCAACGCACCCGAACGCCTCGCAAAGGAACTGCCGGGCCTCTCCGGGACCGTGGGCATAGGGACCGTCACCGACCCCTATCAGGGTGCGGAGGCCCGTTTCACGGTGACCCGCAGATGCCTAGAGATCCTTCACGAAAGGAAATTCAGGGTGCACATCCACACCAAATCGGACCTCGTGCTGAGAGACCTAGACCTCCTGAAGGACATGGACTGCGAGGTGGGGATCACCGTCACCGGCACCGACGAGAGGATGTCGAAGATGCTCGAACCGGGCGCACCGCTCCCCGGAGTGCGCCTGCACGCGATAAAGGAACTCGTCTCCGCGGGAGTAGACGTGTACGCCCTCATAGGTCCCGTGCTCGGACACCTGGAGGGACACGAAGAGGAGTTCTGCGAAGCGATAATCTCCTCCGGTGCGAAAAGGGCCGTCCTCGACCGTCTCAACCCCCGTCCGGAACTTTCCAAAAGGCTCGGGAGGATGCGTGTCCGCGGCTCCCCGGAAGCGCTGGAAAAGATCCGCGGGATCCTCACGTCCGGCGGACTGGAAGTAAGGAACGCTTTCTGAATCTGGCCGCGCCTGCGCAGGCCGGGTTGTAAACCTTCGGTTACATAGGCATATTTTTATAGAAGCGCATAATAACCATAGACCGTAGAATAGGGGATTTATCCTATGTACGGAAACAGCAACCAGCCTATCATCGTTCTCAAAGAGGGAACCCAGAGGAGCAAGGACAAAGAGGCGCAGTTCAGCAACATCGACGCCGCGAAAGCCGTAGCGGATTCCGTAAGGTCCACCCTCGGACCCAAAGGAATGGACAAAATGATGGTCAACTCCATCGGCGACGTCGTCATCACCAACGACGGTGTCACCATCCTGAAGGAACTCGATGTCCAGCACCCCGCCGCCAAGATGGTCGTCGAGGTCGCCAAGACCCAGGACACCGAGTGCGGAGACGGTACCACCACCTCCGTCGTCCTCGCCGGAGAGCTTCTGAAGCAGTCCGAGGACCTCATCAACGCCAACGTCCACCCCACCGTCATCACCAACGGATACAACATGGCGGCCGCCGAGGCCATCAAGATCCTCAACGAGATCGCCGTGGACGCCAAGAACGACAAGATGCTCAAGACCGTCGCCGACACCTCCCTCACCGGAAAGGACGTCGGAGACGACTCCGATCTGAGCCACCTCTCCGACATCATCGTCAAGGCCGCGAAATTCGTCGCCGACGGGGACGGAAAGGTAGACACCAAGAACATCCGCATCACCAAGAAGGTCGGAGGCGTCATCGCCGACACCTACCTCGTGCAGGGAGTCGTCATCGACAAGGAACTCGTGCACTCCAGGATGCCCAAGATCGCCAATGACGCGAAGATCGCCGTCTTCAGCTGCGGCCTCGAGGTCAAGAAGACCGAGATCGATGCCCAGATCCAGATCACCGACCCCTCCCGCATGAACGACTTCCTCGCAGAGGAGGAGGCCGGCATGAAGAAGATGGTCGACCACATCAAAGAGACCGGAGCCACCGTCGTCTTCACCTCCAAGGCCATCGACGAACTCGTGCAGCACTACCTCACCAAGGCAGGCATCATGGGATACAGGAGGCTCAAGGAGTCCGATATCGAGTCCATCGCCAAAGCCACCGGCGCCACCATCTGCGGAGACGTCAACGAGCTGACCGAGAAGGACCTCGGAACCGCCGGATGCGTCGAGGAGAAGCGCGTCGGAGAGGACGGAATGGCATTCATCACCGGCTGCAAGAGCCCCAAGGCCGTCACCATCTTCATCCGCGGCGGAACCGAGCACGTCATCGAAGAGGTCGAGAGGGCCATCAACGATGCGGTCCGCACCGTCGGCATCACCCTCGAGGACGGAAAAGTCGTCGCGGGAGCCGGAGCACCCGAGATCGAACTCGGAATCAGGCTTGCGAAATACGCCGCATCCGTCGGCGGAAGGGAACAGCTCGCCATCGAGAAGTTCGCCAAGGCCATGGAGATCATCCCCTGGACCCTCGCCGAGAACGCCGGACTCGACCAGATCGATGTCATCATCAAGATGAAGTCCGCCCACGAGACCAACAAGGACGGAAAGTACTACGGAATCGACCTCGACTCCGGAGAGCCCGTCAACATGCTCGACAGGAACGTCATCGAGCCCCTCAGGGTAAAGACCCAGGCCGTCGACTCCGCCACCGAGGTCGCCAACATGATCCTCAGGATCGACGACGTCATCGCCGCCCGCAGGGCACCCCCGGCGCCTCCCCAGGGAGCCGGAGCCGGCGGAATGCCCCCCGGAATGATGTGATCTCAAAAACCCTAACCGGGGCCTTCCGGCCCCACTCCGCACCCGGAGGTGTCTCCATCCCCTCCGGGCATCTCTTTTTCTGAAACACTATATATGCGAACTTCGGGATGTACCGTCATGGATGATGTAAGAGCCGTCTGCCCCAAATGCGGAAAAGATGTATGTTTCGACAGCGGTTCCGTCCGCGTCTACTGCCCTGAATGCGGACGTATGGTCATAAGAGCCGACTCGCAGCCGGCTCCGTCTGCGGAAGAGGCTGCATCACTGATGGCGACCGGAGAGACCCTCATCGCCGAAAGGAACCTCACCGATGCATTCGCCAAGTGGTCGGCGGCGGTCGGCGCCCTGTCCTCCAAGGATTTCGCCATATGGAGGGACAAGATGCCCCGCCTGATGACGGAACACATCCCCGGAGACCTCCTCTTCCTGCAGCCCGATGTGCAGGACGGCTACATCGACGTCTGCGAAACCGCGAAACGGAGGAATTTCGACCTTTCCGGAAAAACCGCCCAGGGGATCCTCGGAAGGCCCATCGCCGGAAAACTAAACTCCGACCTGTCCGATTTCTTCGTCCTCTCGGTCGTATGCGCCGTCGCAATAGAATACTCGGCAGACCCGCCCGCCATGTACGACATGTGCAAGACGGTCCAGGACCGTTATTACGAGTACCGTTCCGCCCTCAAAGACGGCGAAGGGAAATCCCTCTTCGCCGGCAAATCCATGTACAACGACGCGATCAAACCCTTCGTCCATCTGGGAGGCCTCCTCAACGGGAAGACCCGCCGCCTGTCCGAGAAGAAGAAGAACGCCCTAAACAAACTGTGTGCCGAAACAGAGCTTCCTCCGGAGATCCGCGGACTCGTCGTAAGCGCCGTCAACTGGCAGATCCGCAGGATGGCGACGGCGTCCATGAAGGAGAATTCGCAGTACAAATCCAACATGAAGAAGGATATGAAGGCATTCTGCAACGGATACTTCGGAAGATTCGATTACTGAAACGGGAGATCAGCGGTCGAATACCCAGTATCCCGTGAATTCCGAAAGATCGTCGGCCATCAGCTCGACTTCGTTGCCCACATGGACGAAGTCATCCTCGTTCTTCCCTTCCATATACTGGGACAGAGGAGACAGGGGCAGAGTGATACCGCCGACGCGGTAATCCGTGGGGACGACCACCTTGGGGCCCACCCTGCGGACGAACCCGTCTATCTTGGAGATTGGGATCGTCCCGTATTCCCCCACCGGGATGAACAGGATATCCGTCATCTTCATCGCATCCACCACCCTGTCGGACGGGACATCCCCCAGCCCTCCGCAGAACGATACGCGGAGACCGTCCATCTCGAATGTGTATATCGTGTTGAGGCCCCTCTCGGCACCCATCTTCTCGTCGGCGAACGAAGGCAGGCCCCTGACGGCGAATCCGTTGAACACCGTCTCCCCCGTCTTCTCCGTATAATCCGTATGGTGGCCACTGACCGCCCTGAACGCATTGCGGTCGTAGTTGTTATGGGTGCAGAGGACCAGATTGGCGGCTACTGACGGAGGCCAGATCCCGATGGATCTGCCGTCATGGGGATCCAGCACCATTCTTATCCTGTCGTCGGCGAACTCGAAACACGAGTAGCCGTGCCACCTTATGTACACGCCATGCGGATTATCGGGCGCCGTAATAACTGTATCGTCCGCATCCGGACCTCTGCGTCATTTGGATATAGTCCGATGCGATACGGAACCCCGACAGAGATGACTTTCCGCATTACATTCCTCGGCACAGGCGGCGGCAGACACACGTCGATGCTCCAGACCCGCTGCACCGGGGGGATGCTCATCGAACACGGGGACCCGCCCATGCGCCTGCACGTTGATCCCGGCCCGGGCGCACTGACCCAGATGAAGAAGATACATTACGACGTCGGCTCCACCGACTCCGTCGTGATATCCCATGCGCACCCCGACCATTATTCGGACGGTCCCTGCGTCATCGAAGGGATGACCCGCGGAGGATGGGAAAAGAGAGGGCATCTCTACGGAAGCCCCACCGTCATAAACGGCGAAGGCGGACTCGGCCCGTGCCTGTCCCCGTACCACCTGGGTCTTCCGCTGTCCAGCACCGCGTTCCGTCCGGGGGACGTCCTCGACATTGACGGTCTGAGAACCGAGATCTGCCGCGCCAACCACAGCGACCCCACCAACGTCGGGTTCCGTTTCGTCACGCCCCATGGAATCGTGTCATATGTCAGCGACACCTATTACACCAGGGACATCGGGGAGCAGTACATCGGCAGCAGGGTGCTCATCCTCCCCGTCACGACCCCCCTGGGCAACAGGATCAACTACCACATGTGCACCGACACCGCCATCGAGATGGCGAACCTGGTGAAACCCGAACTCTGCATATTCGTACACCTGGGGATCGTGATGGTCGAGGAGGATCCTGACAGGCAGGCACGCATGTGCCAGAAGGCCACGGGAGTGCGTACGGTCGCCGGAAGGGACCTGATGGTGCTCGACGTAGGGAAGGACCTGGAACTCTCGGATGCGGAGACCTACGGCGGCCAGTGGATACCGGAGTGGATCCCGCACCTCCCGAAGGACCGGCGCATCTGATCTGAGGGAAATTTTTAAAGTACCGAGCATAATTGCGGGCACATGAGCGTCGAGGACACCGTACTTGCCAAAATAAGGCCCACGGAGGAGGAGAGGCGGCACATAAAGCAGGCCGCCGACGACCTCCGTGCCAAAGTGCAGAAGTACCTCGACTCCGAAGGGATAGATGCCGAGATCAGATTCGTCGGATCCTACTCCAAGGACACCTATCTTTCCGATCCCGACCTGGATTTCTTCGTCCTGTTCCCTCCGACCCTTCCCCGCGCCGAACTCACGAGGATCGGACTGAAACTGGGGGATGACATCCTCCACGGCATCCGCATGTTCTCCGAACACCCCTACACCAGGGGCAAGTTCGAGGGGATCGATGTGGATCTCGTTCCCAGCTATCACATAGCCAGCACCGACAAGCTCCAGTCCGCGGTGGACAGGACACCCTTCCACACGCAGTACATCCAGGAGAACATGAGTCTCGGCCAGAGAGATCAGGTGAGACTCCTCAAGAAGTTCATGAAGGGCATCGGAACCTACGGCGCCGAGCCCAACACCCGCGGTTTCTCCGGATACCTCTGCGAACTCCTTGTCATAAAATACGGGACGTTCAGGGACGTCCTGGAGGCAGCGGCGACCGAGTGGAGGGAAGGCACCGCCATAACCATCAAGGAGAGAGGCCCGCCGATGATTGGGCCCCTCATCGTCTATGACCCGGTGGACAGGAAGCGCAACGTGGCCTCCGCCGTCCACCTGGACACTCTGGCACTGTTCATAGCTGCCGCCAAGGACTATATCGCGGCGCCTTCGGAGAACTTCTTCTTCCCGAAGAAGAGGGCCCCTCTCCCCATCGAGGAGCTTGAGGAGAAAGCGTCCCTGCACGGCTCCAGGATTCTCACCGTCACTTTCAACAGACCCGATGCGATAGAGGACAACCTTTATTCCCAACTGTGGAAGACCCAGAATGCACTCATGAAGAAACTCGACGAATTCGACTTCAACGTGCTCAGGGCAGTCCACAGCATGGACGATAAACATCTCGTCATAGCGTTCGAACTGGACCGCGACGTACTGTCCAAGACCTGCAAGCACGTGGGTCCCCCCGTATTCGTGAGGACGGCGGAATCGTTCCTCAGGAAATGGAAGAACAACGAATACGGCGCCCCGTTCATAGACGACGGCGCATGGTGTGTCATCGTCGAGAGGATGTATTTCTCTGCGGTGGAGATGCTCGAAGAGGAGGCGTCCCTGGCGGGCATAGGCAGGGAACTCGACCCCGAATCCATGAAGATCCGCGGCCACGAGGCGTCTCTCACGACTGTCGATCCGCTGCTCCTGACTGAACTTATGGACCCCGTCCTCAGTTGGAAAGTCGCCTGAATACTGCCAGATTTTTCATATCTGGCACATCGGATTCTCCGACATCCGCATCCGGATAAGCATATGCGGAATTGCAGAACCCGTTTCCGAAAACAGCAGACGGATAAAACAAGGGAAAGGGGCCTCGGGGGCCCCTGGAAAATGATACCGGCCCAGCTCAGGGAGCGAGGAAAGGCTGGTTGATGAACACGATGCACATTCCGAGCGCCAAGACAAGGAAGACGAAATAATCCCCGATCATGGTCTTGGACTCGAGAAGATCGGCCCTGATGCCCGCTTTCACATACAGCCTCTTCATGGTGAAGACGACTGCGAAGACGATCACCGTGTCGAGAATCCAGCAGAGCGGATCTGAAAGAACGTTGCATATCACTGCGGCGAGGAACCCGATGACGATCGCGTAAACGATGGTGATGAAAAGGACCTTCATTCCGTAGATGTCCTTGAGGATGAACTCCTTCTCATCGAAATTGGTAGGAGTGAACTCGTATTCCTCTTCGGGCTTCTCCTGTATAAGACGCCTCTTCTTTGCCATAGTACTCTTCCCGATTCTGTATTTCCCTTATAAACTTATAGGGGAGAACGAAGGCGCTTCCGAGACCGAACCGACATGAGGTGTGCCCGGAGCCCCGGATATATAAGTGATAACAATAACAAATTATTTGTTATTCATATCCGCCTAAACATAGCCAGATTAGTCGAATCGGTCAGATTCGGTCACCCCTCGGTTTCGCTTAAATATACATTCTGCGTGAAGAAATCCGAGAGTGAGACAATGGCTGAGAAAGACCTTGAAGACATACCCGGCGTAGGACCGGCAATCGCAGACAAACTCCGCGAGGCGGGATACACCGAGATCATGGCTATCGCAGTGGCAGCACCCAAGGATCTCGCCGAGACCTGCGAGATCGGCGAGAAGAAGGCGATGGACATCATCGAAGGCGCGAAACTGGTCGCGGACATCGGCGGATTCGAGACCGGCGATGTGATCCAGCAGAGGCGTGCGGCCATCACCAAACTGACCACCGGCTCCAAGGCGTTCGACGAACTCCTCGGAGGAGGCCTCGAGAGTCAGTCCATAACGGAGTTCTTCGGGGAATTCGGAAGCTGCAAGACCCAGGTCTGCTTCCAGCTGGCGGTGAACGCCACCCTTCCCGAGGACAGGGGAGGTCTCGACTCAGATGTCATCATCATCGACACGGAGAACACGTTCAGGCCCGAGAGGATCGTACAGATGTGCAACTATCTCGGCGTCGATCCGGATGAGACCCTCAAGAGGATCCACATAGCAAGGGCGTTCAACTCCCAGCATCAGGTCCTGCTCGTGGATAAGGCTCTGGAACTGGCCAAGGACATCAAGGTCAGGCTCATGATCGTGGATTCCCTGACGTCCCACTTCAGATCCGAGTACCTCGGAAGAGGTGCTCTTGCGGAGAGACAGCAGGTCCTCAACCGCCACATGCACGACCTCCTGAACTTCGCAACGGTCAACAATGCGGTCATAGCCGTCACCAACCAGGTCGCATCCAAACCGGATGCGTTCTTCGGAGACCCGACGAGGCCCATCGGAGGACATGTCGTCGGCCACACGGCCACCTTCCGTATCTACCTCAGGAAGGGAAAAGCCGGAAAGAGGATCGCCAGACTCATCGATTCCCCCAACATGCCGGAAGGGGAGGCCGTGTTCATGGTGACCGAAAACGGTATTACGGATTGAGGAAGTAGGTCCGGCCGTGTACCAATCATACCTCTTCGAACTCCTGGGCGAACTGGAGAACATGCCCCGCGACGAAGCCGTCTCCACAGTGAACGCGGAGACGGAAGGAGACTTCCGCATCGTATGCGAAGGTCCCGGATACATCGTCCTGGAGTTCGAAGAGGGTAGACTCGATGCGGTATGTTCGCGTCTGGCACTTACGCACTGCGTGGGAAGGTACCTGGGATCTTTCGATCCCGATGACCTGTCCCCGATCGAGAATGCGGAACTCCCTCCCGGCACCTTCGCCGTGAGACACAAACGGTTCAAAGGCTGGATGGCGGATGTCGATTCTCAGAAACTGGTGCGCAGGACGGGAGCCGTTTTCTCAAAGAAGAACGACGTGAACCTCCGGAATCCCGACACCGTCGTGGACGTCCTCATGACAGACCGCGTACATGCATATGCCGAGGAACGCGTCTTCGATGCGGATCTCCTGAAACAGCGCAAGGTGAGCGAGAGACCGTTCTTCTCGCCCATATCGCTGCACCCCAGATACGCCCGCGCTCTGATCAACCTCACCGGAGTCAGAAGGGGCGGAACCGTCCTGGACCCGTTCTGCGGCACGGGCGGCATAGTGATAGAAGCGGCCGAAATGGGCATGAAGGCCATCGCATCCGATTTCGATCCGGAAATGGTCGCAGGCACCCGCGAAAATATGGAATTCTATCATCTGGCACTTCACGATTTCGAGGTTCTTGACATAGGCGACATCCCCGAAAGATTCCATGAGATCGATGCCGTCGTATGCGACCCGCCGTACGGCAGATCCACCAAGACGGGCGGCGAGAAGATTGACCGCATCTACTCGAGAGCATTAGAGGCTTTCCCGAAAGTACTCACGGAAAAAGGGAAGGCGGGCGTCGTCCTGCCCCACCCGTTCGAGAATCCGTACATGAAACTGGACAGCATGTACATCCAGTATGTTCACGGTACCCTTTCCAGGCATTACCATCTTTTCTCGCGCCAGTAACATTATAACAGCACTCGCGATAGGAAGAGGACGTGAACAGATTCCTCCGCCTTTTCAGGATCGGAAACTGCCTGATGGGTGCGATCGGGGTACTGATAGCATGCTTCATAGCGGCCGGACCAGATCTCGGCGACCATATTCTGAAGATGGCCGTCGGATGTGCGGTCGTCATATCGTTCGAAGCGGGCGGAAACGCCCTAAACGACTGCATCGATTGCGACATAGACAGAACGGCCCATCCGGACAGACCCGTTCCCAGCGGAGAGATATGCCCCGGCACCGCACGCATATGCGGATACGGAGGACTCGCAACCGCAGCGATTCTCTCCGCACTCATCTCCCTCGAGACTTTTCCCCTCGTCGCCGCCGGTGCGGTTGTCATGGTTCTGTACGAGACCGCCCTCAAACAGAGGGGATTCGTGGGAAACCTCACCATTGCGATACTGACCGGGTTCATCTTCATCTTCGGCGGGTCCATCGTGGGAGATTATTCCCAGGTTTGGATCCTGGCCGTCCTCGCAGTCCTCGCATCCGTCGGAAGGGAGATCGCGAAGGACATAGAGGACGAGGAATCCGACAAAGGGAGCAGGAAGACCCTTCCGATGGCCATCGGAAAGAAGAAATCGGCATACATCGCGGCCGCCTTCTTCGTTACAGGAGTCCTCCTCAGCTTCGTGCCGTTTATACTGCGCACCTTCGGTATCCTGTATTGTTCCGTCATAATTGCGGATATAATCTTTATCTACTGTGCCAGCATTGTACTCAAAGATGCCCATAAGGCGGAGAAGCTGGCCAAGGCGGCCATGTTCGCCGCACTTATTTCATTCATATTAGGTGTGATCTGATGACCGGTCTGAAAGAATATCTCTTCGGGAAAATGAAAGAAGGAACTATCCATCTCTCCCTCCTCGACCCGGATCCCGAAAAGCTCTCTGTGGAGAAAGCGAAGGAAATCGCCACGAAGATGAAAGAAGCAGGCTCGGATGCATTCATGATAGGCGGATCCACCGGCGTCACCAGCGAGAACCTCGGTGCGGCCGCCAAAGCAGTGAAGGATGCCTCCGGCCTTCCCGCCATCTACTTCCCGTCCAACGCCAAATCGTTCTCCACGGAGGTCGACGGAATGTTCTTTATGAGCATCCTCAACAGCACCGACCCCCTCTTCATAACGCACGGCCACGCCATGGCGGCGCCCTACATCGCCAAGATGGGTATCGAAACCATCCCCATGGCCTACATCATCATCGAACCCGGTATGACGGTGGCCAAAGTCTCGAAGGCCAGATGTGTCGGCCACGACGATATCAACGGAGCGGTCGGATTCGCGCTTGCGGCGGAGATGCTCGGCATGCAGCTCGTATATCTGGAAGCCGGAAGCGGTGCGGACAGACCCGTATCCCCCGAAATGATCGCCGCCGTCAAGAAGGCGATCCATGTCCCCCTCATCGTCGGAGGCGGCATAAGGACGCCGGAAGCCGCCGAAAGGGCCAGAAAAGCCGGTGCGGACGCCATCGTCACCGGAACATTCCTGGAACAGTGCTCCGACGAGGACATTCTGAAATCTGTAGTGCATGCAGCCAAGGGAATCTGACATGGGCAGATACGACGACTACAGACCTACCTACAGTCAGCCCATCTCTCCTTCCGCGCCCATGTGGCTCACTCCCGAGGAGAGGCAGGCCGGCATCAACAAGAATCTCAAGGTGGCGGCGCACAGGTTCCTATGCCCCAACTGCGGAAAAGAGTTCAGTCTGTTTCAGTCGAGGGCCGTCGCCTGCAAATACTGCCCCAAGGCCTCGTCCCGCTGTCCCAACGTAAGATGCCCGTACTGCGACTCGGAATTCCCGATAAACGGATTCGTCGTACCCGAAGGCAACAAAGCCGACCAAAGGATGATGAATGATTACACCGACGAGGTATTCGACCGCTGGGCAGACACATACAACAGGCGCTGAGTCAGTCCTTTATGTCGAGGCCCCTTATTCCGAGGCCGGGGTCATACTCCCTCGTCAGCCCGTCTCCGATGATCTCCTCGAGGACGATCTCCATGGAGACCCACGCCCTGACGTTCTCGCGGAAACATCCCGTCACGGCCCTGCCGTTGCGGCCGACGGAACCGTGGAGATGCATGACCGGTTCCCCGACCGCATCCAGAAAAACGGTGCCGAAACCGAAGAACTCGGCATTGTTCTCGACCCTGTAGACCAACGGTTCGTAATCTGCACCGGAATCGGCGAGTCCCACGACGAAACTGGAGCCGGCGGCCACGTTGCCGTCCATTGTACAGACTGCATTCTTCACGCCGTGATCCCTGACGAATCCCTCGACGGCCTGCTTGACGTTGTCCCCGTCATCGAGTCTGATGACGAAGATGCGCCCCCTGGCCATCTCGCGGAATTTCATCCGCTTCACCTGTACTTGCTGTATCTGTCCAGGAGTTTGCTGATCTTGTCATATTCGTCTTTGGTGAGGTTTCCCTCATCCACGAACGTCTTCGCATAATCCTTCGCATCGCGGGTGGAGATGCGGGATGCCTTCGCAATCACGGAAGCCAGGAAAGAAGAGGCCATGACCGGATCCATGGAGGACTGCGAAAGGACCTCATTCATGTCGTACTTGAACGGAGCCACCTTGTGGGTGTTCAGCATGGACTGCCTTTTGGACGCTTCCTTGGGTCTCTGACCCTGACCGGGCCTGCGGGACTGCCTGTTGGGCGACGAATTGCTCCTGCTGTTCGCCCTCTGGGAGGAACCGCGGTATGACATACTGTAGTTGGCGTCGGATTTCTTCGGAAGGCTCACAGTCTTCTCGCCGGAGAGGTCGGAGGGCGAGGCGTCGTCGTCGGCATTCTCGTCCTTCCTGTAGGCGGGAGCGGATTTCTGTGCGGGCGTCCCCGAAGTACGGACTCCGTATCCGGAAGACTGCTGTCCCTGGGTATGCGGCCTGGCGGCACCGTCGCGGGGTTTGTATCCTCCCCTCTGTGCCGAAGAAGTATGGGTGCCTGCACCCTGCGGACGGGAACTCCTCTCGCTCTGGGATCCCTGCGGACGGGCTGACCTGTATCCGGAACCTCCCTCTCTGGGGTGCCCGGCACTGCGGCGCTGGCCGTCGGCGGTGTTCGTGCGTGAATCCGGACGGGAATTCTGACCGGAAGTCTGCGCATTCGTCCTGCTCCTGGGTTTCTCCTCTTTGGAAACAGGCTTGCGCGGGGATTCTGTGTTCTCTTCCAAATATATGACTCCAACGAAATCCGATGGGCACAACGTTTAAAAAGATATTGTAAAGAAAACGCAGGTTCCGCATGATTTCGGCAGATGTTCACCAATTAATACATGGAATCCATATCGGAGACCGAATGGAAGAACCGCTGGAGAAAACAAGGCCCGCGAGGGACCGCAAACGCATAAGCGGTATACTGCTGCTGTGCGTGGCACTCATATTTGCAGCCACGTCGCTCATCATAGGCGAGTACGAAGGGGCTCTCGTCTCCTTACCCACCGTCGCCGTGGTCGCCATAATCCTTCTGCGCAACGGCAGGTTCTATGTGCCCCCGGCACTCATAATCATCCTCGCCGCGGGACTCGCCATGTTCATGGTCGCAAAATACAGCACCCGCATATCGAACGGCATCGTCTTCGAACTGGCGGCCGATTTCACCATGGGCGTCTTCCTCAGTCTCATCGGACTCATCGTCGTCTACACTATGCTGGAATCGATGCCCGATTTCGACAGGAAACATGCATTCTTCGTGAGTCTCTGCGCATTCTGCATCGGCCTCTCCCTGTCGATCCTGGTGCTGCTCCTGAACTACGCCCTGACATCGGCAAAGGACAGCTGGGACATCGGTTACGACTCCACCTTCGTCGCCGTGAGGGAGATAGTCATGGTGGTGGTCGGGAGCGGATTCATAAGCGTCCTGTTCTACCTCAACCGCCACAACGGCCTCTTCAGACACACCCTCGAGAAATTCCTCTCCGAGAATGCCGGCACCCTGGGGATAGAGGACAGGGACGTCTACGAGATCATGAAGATCATCGGAACCGGGGAGACCTCCACGACGGAGTTCAAATCGACGCTGAGGACGAATCTCGCCACCGGGGAGAAGGATCCCCGCATGGAGAAAGCGGTCCTCAAGACCATAGTGGCCTTCCTGAACAGCAGGGGCGGGACCCTCCTCATCGGGGTGGCGGATGACGGAACGGTCATCGGAACGGACGAATCGTCGTTCGAAAGCCGCGA
The DNA here is from genome assembly GCA_963643445.1 of Candidatus Methanomethylophilaceae archaeon. Taxonomy (GTDB): domain Archaea; phylum Thermoplasmatota; class Thermoplasmata; order Methanomassiliicoccales; family Methanomethylophilaceae; genus Methanomethylophilus. Next base: position 151,648 of record CAVIJO010000001.1, on the reverse strand, counting down.
CAAGATGATGCTCCACCTGAACAACCTGATAAAGAGCCAGATAGGCGGGGAGTTCCTGCCTTTCATCACATACAGGGCGCATACGGTGGACGGCAAGACCGTCATCAGGGTCGACTGCGGAAGAAGCGACAGCCCCGTGTTCCTGAGGGAAGGAAAGACGGAGACGTTCTTCGTGCGCTCCGGGCCGTCCAGCATAGATCTGCACGGAACGGACATGCTGGCATATGCGAACCACAACTTCGGGAGCCAGCTGAAGAAGATATACAACAAGCTCAGGTGAATCCGATGGAAGATACCGTCCCGGAAGAACTCCGCAGATTCTTCGCGGAGAATCCCCGCCCGGCGCTGGCGTTCTCGGGAGGGGCGGATTCGGCATATCTGCTCTATGCGGCGCTGAAATGCGGTGCGGATGTGAAGGCGTACTGCGTGAGATCCCAATTCCAGCCCCGTTCGGAGACAGAATACGCCGCAGAGACGGCGGAGATCCTGGGCGGGGACCTGTGCGTGATAGATGCGGACATCCTGTCCGATGCGGAAATATTCTCCAATCCCCCCGACAGGTGCTACAGGTGCAAACTGTCCCTGTTCGATGCGATCAGGAAAGCGGCCGCAGAGGACGGCAGAAGCACCGTCATGGATGCGACGAACGCATCGGACGACCCTGCCGAAAGACCGGGGATGAAAGCCCTGAAGGAGATGGGGATTCTTTCTCCCCTCAGAATGTGCCAGATCTCCAAATCGGACATAAGGGAACTGTCCCGTAAGGCGGGTCTGAGGACGTGGGACCTGCCGTCCGACTCATGTCTGGCCACCAGGATCCCGACGGGAACGCCCCTCACCCCGGAGAACCTCCGCAGAACGGAGGAGGCCGAACGCAGGGCACGCCTGCTGGGTCTTTCGGATTTCCGCATCAGGACCCGCGGGGATTCGGCATATGTGGAGATCAGAGACTGTCAGATGGATCTCTTGGATGAGATCCGTCCCGAACTGGAGAAGATGCTCTCGGAATATTACAAAGGGAAGACGGAATACGGAAGAAAGGAGCCGAGCACATGAACACAAGAGAGATCCTCGAGGCGGTGAAGAGCGGGAAGATGTCCCCCGACGATGCACTTGCGAAACTGAAAACGGAGCCGTTCGTCGAACTCGGCTATGCGAAGGCCGACACACACAGGAGGATCCGGCAGGGGTCCTCCGAGGTCGTCTACGGGGCCGGCAAGACACCGGAACAGACCCTCGGTATCGCAGAGGCTCTGTCGAAGGAGGGGGACTGCGTGCTGATCACCCGCTGCCCCGCGGAGACCGCGGAACTCCTCTCGGCATATCTGGCATATGTGGAATTCGATGCTGTGTCCGGGATCTGTACCGTCGGTCCGAAACCCGTCCCCTCCCCCAACAGCCTCGTGTGCATCGTGACGGCCGGAACCAGCGACATGCCTGTGGCGGAAGAGGCCGCCAAGACCGCCGAGGCCCTCGGAAGCCGCGTCGAACGCATCTATGACGCAGGAGTGTCCGGGATACACCGCATACTGTCGGAGACGGACACCCTCGCCAGGGCGAGGGCCGTGGTCGCCGTCGCCGGCATGGAGGGGGCGCTCCCGAGCGTCGTGGGGGGCCTCGTCGACGTACCCGTGATCGCAGTACCGACTTCTGTAGGATACGGCGCCTCCTTCGGAGGGGTCACCGCACTTTTATCAATGATGAATTCGTGTTCGTCGGGCGTAAGCGTTGTCAACATCGACAACGGCTTCGGGGCGGGTTATATCGCCAGCATGATAGACAGGAGAAGTGCACCGCTTTGAAAACGCTGTATCTGGAATGCAACGCCGGAGCATCCGGCGACATGATCCTCGGAGCCCTCACGGACCTTCTGAAGGATCCCTTCGAATTCAAACAGATGATCGAGTCGGCCGGGATTCCCGGGGTCGCTGCGGAAGTGGAGGTGGACGAACAGTCCGCCGTCGCCGGGATCAGGGTACACATAAAGGTCGACGGGGTCGAGGAGGGGGACGGGAACGAAACGTCCCACCGCGACAGCCGCGTCCTCGGCGACGTCGTCTCCCTGATAGGGGAACTGAACGTCTCCGATATGGTCAAGGACGACGCATCCCAGATCTACCGCATCATCGCCGAGGCCGAATCCAACGTGCACGGCAAACCCGTCAGCGAGGTCCATTTCCACGAGGTCGGCGCCCTCGACGCCATAGCGGATATCGTCGGGGTGTGCATGCTCATCGAGAGGCTGTCGCCCGCACAGATCATCGCATCTTCCCTCAGGACCGGATTCGGCAGCGTGAAATGCGCCCACGGGATCCTCCCGGTCCCCGCACCCGCCACCGCATACATCCTCCGCGGGATGCCCGTGTACGCCGGGGACGAGGAAGGGGAGTTCACCACCCCCACGGGGGCTGCGATCGTCAGGCATTTCGCCGAGAAGTACGGACAGATGCCCCTCATGAAGTTCGACGACGTCGGATACGGTCTCGGGAAGAAGACGTTCAGGACCGCCAACATGGTCCGCGCCTACTTCGGAGACGTTGATGGGATCATGCCGACGGTCAAGGAGATCTCCTGCAACATCGACGACATGACTCCCGAGGACATCGGGGGCATAGTCGACCTGCTCATGGCCTCCGGGGCGCTGGACGCCACCATCGCATCGGCCGTCATGAAGAAGAGCAGACCCGGATTCATCCTATCCTGCATCTGCAGGGAGGAGGACGCCGACGATCTCGCCACGGTCATACTCGCCCACACTTCTTCCATCGGACTGAGGATGCACACCTGCGAAAGGTACGAGATGGCGTCGTCGTTCATAACCTACCGCACAGATTTCGGAGACGTCCGCATAAAGATCTCGGAAGGCTACGGCCTGCGCAAGTGGAAGCCGGAATACAAGGATCTCGTCAAGGCCGCGGTGGCCAACGGGGTCACCGTGGACGAGGTCCGCAAGAACATCCGCTTCGATCCCGACGAGGAACTCGGGGACGACTGATGCCGACCGTGGACGTGGATCTGAACGACTCCGAGTTCGACCTGCTGGCCGACTGGGCGGTCAGACACGGCGCCACCGTGCAGGACGCCCTCCGTTATGCAGCCGCGCTGATGCTGCGTGCGGAGGAATGCGCCGGCATAGCGGATAGGGCCGTAGAGGAAGTTCTCGGAAAGGACCGTTCCGGATAAGGATGTGGTGCGGGGGAGGGGATTCGAACCCCTGAACCGCTATGGACCGGATCTTAAGTCCGGCGCCTTTGGCCAGCTCGACCACCCCCGCAGACGGCGGACAGACGGTATCCGTCCCTGATAAATGTTGGTTTGCACGGGAACCCATTCAAAAGCGTTAATACCCATAGGTAAATTCGGACGCGTGAAATTCAAGATCCCCGACAGGGACACCGTCTCGGATTCCGTCCGCGAAGTGATGCGCCACAATCAGCGCGTAGAGAGCCAGAGGGAGCTCTCCGACCTCGTCCAGAAGGAACTGGAGACCGTCGACCCCGACTACCGCATCAGCGGCGAACGCATCAGGAAGATCGCGGTCTCGTCGGAGGCCGTCCGGCTGGAGATCGAATACAGGGATACGGACAGGGAGGACCTGCCCGACATCTGTCCGGTATGCGGCAACGCCATGACCCCTGTCATCAACATGACGCTGGAAGGCGACAGGACCGAGGTCAAGAGGAACTGCAGCGTATGCCCGTTCAGCATCGGCAGGAAACCGAGGATCCCGGGAAGATACATCTTCGTCAGAACCTCCGTGCACGAAATATCCGACACGGAGGACCGTATAAGGAAACTGAAAAAGGCCGCGTCCCACCTGAGGGCTGCGGAAAAACTCATATCGGAGGCGCTGGAAGGCACCGGTTTCCCGGACCGGAAGGAGTTCGCCGCAGACAGGATACATGAGATCCTGAAATCCAAGGAAAATGCAGGGAGCCTGCCCAATCTGGAGGCGGACATAAGGGATTCGGAACGCGAGGGGCCTCTTTGGACGGAACCCCTTAACACCCCCAAATACCCCTCCCGCAAATGAATTATAGAAACCTCCCGATTACGCGCACATTACAAGGAGCTGACCTACATTGAAGAGCTGGAAGTTCACCAAGATCGAAGGAAACAAGATTAGGATCGACAGCTGGCTGTCCGACACCATGGGACTCGTGGACGGAGGATGCATATACAGCACCCTTTTCAAGTATCCCGAGAGCGGACCCAAGAGATACGAACTCATACTCTCGATGTACCCTCAGGAGAACTTCCGCACGCTGGCACAGGTGACGGTATGGGCCGAGGACGTTCCCGGTTCCACCGTGCAGTCCGCCAAATTCCTCACCGACCAGGAGATAAGGATTCTCAACTCCGTATCCCTGACCGGGATCTCCGACACCACGATCATCTGGAACATACTCGCGGACCTGAACTTCGCAGGCGAAGGGGAACTCATAAGCGAACGCTTCGAGCGCCTCAAGGCCGCCGGAGACCCCTCCGTGGACAAGATCAAGTATGTCAGCATCAAACCCGCCAACATCGGCAGGATATTCCGCGAGAAGAACGACACCGGCACCCTCAAGACGGAACTCAGGCACGGTGCGCCCGTGACCTACGAGAACGGCTGTTTCGACCTCTCCAAGGAGTACGGCGACATCCTGAACGACGTGGACGGCCAGGAGGTCATGATCACCCTGGATCCCGGTTCCTGGCTCGTGTCCGTGGTATTCTTCAAACCGGACACCGACCTCGTCAAGATCAATATGAACGTCCCCGACTGCATGGGCTCCATCGACACTGCGCTCAAAATGCTGGCGGAGGCGGGGATCAACCTCATCTCCGTCTTCACCAAGGTCATGATATCGTATCAGACCATGGACATCGAAGTCGTGGCCGACAGGAAGGCCAGCAGGATGACAGTGGACGAGATCAGGAAGAATCTCCCCGAATACTTCTCCGAACTCAACGGAGTGTATGAGCTCAAGGGAGTAGAGCGCCTCTGAAATGATAACCCGTTTCGTCAAGACCACAATGGCGGACTGGAAGGGCAGGGACTGCTGCCGCATCGAATTCGGCGGCCGCACCGTCCTGTGTCCCTATCTCCCGGCCGTCTCCGGAAGCGCCCCCGAAGCGGATACCGGAGAGATACTGGGATACATCAAGGGGAGAGGGACTACTCTCGACGGCATCGTTCTCGCCGGGGAACCCCTGTCGGACAGGAACCTCTACGGATTCCTGAAAACCCTCCGCAGATTCAAAAGACCGATCAGACTCGACACCTGGGGAACGTGTCCCGATACCCTCGACGATCTGGCAGGAGCGATGATGTTCGACGAGGTGCGTCTGTATGTGCCAGCACACCCGGATTCGCCCAATTACCGGAAGGCCACGGGAGGAACCGGCGACCCGGAACTTCTGAGAAGATCCATGAAGACGGTCAACGGACTCGACATCGGCAGGGAATTCTTCGTCTACGCCGTACCCGGAATAATCGACGGCCCCGGGATCGAGGCGATCGCCAGGGATACGGATGCGAAGACCCGCCTCACCATATCCCAGTTCGATCCTTCGGCCGCATCCGACCCCGCATACCGCGGAACCGTACCTTACAACAAATCCGAGGCATCGGCCCTCTCCGCCGCCGCGAAAAGGTACGCGAAGAGGACCGATCTCAGCGGTTTCTGAATCACTCTGTGAAGTTTCCGACCTCCGCCCTGAAGGCGGGGGCGAGGGACAGACTGCTCCTGTTCACGAACACCTGCATCCCGTCGGCGGCCTCTTTGACCAGATTTATGGTGGAGGTATCTCTCGACATGACTCCGACGGACAGTCCGCAGTCGGTCTCCGCAAGATCCGCCAGCGCATCATCCAAGGTGGGAACGACCCTTATGCAGAGAACGGGAAGTCCCTGGTCGACATACAGGTTGTCATCCTCGGGATCCATGCCGGTGAACACGGCGGGGGTGTAGTACCTTCCGTTTGCGGTGTACTCCCTCCTGACTTTCTGTCCTCCGAATGCCAGATGGGTCTCCTCCTCTGCTATGAATGCGAGGAATCTCTTCTCCGACTCGGCGGACATGAGCGGTCCGCAGTCCGCATCCTTCTCCCCGGGATCGTCCACGCGGAAATCCTTCGCCCTTTCGATGAGCGCCCTCATGAAATCCCTCTCATCCGATGCGAGCACGATGACCTTGGACGAGGAATACAGATGCTGTCCGCTGTAGGAGAATGCGGATTCGAGAACGTCGGCGGCCGCCTTCTTGATGTCGGAGGGGTTCGCGACAACGATGGGATTCATTCCCTTGACTTCGTTGATGAACGAGAGTTCCTCGTCCACGGGAACGAACATGAGTTCGTCCATTGCCTTTCCGCATCCGGAGGCGACCACTCCGCAGACGTGCTGATCGTCCGAAAGGGCGGAAGCCTGCCTGTCGAGGCGGTCGGAGACGATGTTGATGACCCCCTCCGGAAGACCTGCCTTCTCGAACATGCGGTAAAGGGTGTACACGGGCACGGGGCAGCTGCCGCTGGGACATATCACAACGGTGTTCCCCGCGGCAACTGCGGCCGCGGCATATCCGACGGCGGATGCGAGCGGGGAGCTGCAGAGCGCAATAACTGCCCACACGCCCATGGGCTTCCCTTTGGCGGCGGGTGTATCCGCGGCCACTTTGTCGAGAACCTCGATGAGACGGTCCACCTCGGCGACGGCCTCCTCCCTCACCATTCCCGTGCTGAGAAGGACCTCCGCGGCGAGATTGTACCTTCTGGCACGTACGGAATCCGCCACGGCGGAGATTATCCCCGCTCTCTCAGCGGGAGACGTCTTGGACCATGATGCGAACGCCGCATCGGCCTTCTCGGCGGCCACAGCGACGGTTCCCTCCTCCGGCTCCTGCAGAGTGCCGAATATGATGGTCTCATCCACGGGACTCACGAGAGGCATGTCCGCACCGGACGCGATATTCATTCCGCCGATGATGGCGGGATAATCGTGTTTCTCTCTGTCGAGAGCGATCTGGAGGGCGGCCTCGAACTTCACATCATCGAAATCGGACGGCATAATACGAGGTTATCTGCGGATATACTGATAAGGATTTACATTGGCATCATAACTTGGACCGACTTAACCGTTAAATACGGAAAGGATAATCGGCAATCTACGGACTCATGGTCTAGGGGTTATGACGTCGCCTTCACACGGCGGAGGTCGCCGGTTCAAATCCGGCTGGGTCCACCATCTTTCATTGAGGTTTTTGGACCGAATTCATTGAGGTTTTTGGACCGAATTCATTACCTGTTTCGGTTTAATCCCCGAACCGAGTTGCGGTCAAGGTTCAACTCGCAAGAACTCTCTTCGACCGTTGGAAACGGGCTGACAGACAGAGACAGAACCAAGGCAATGAACCGGCAGATTGATGGTTGGTGCTCTGCTCTGTCCGGTGATTCCTGAACGGCACTCCCGAACCGCCGCATGCTATTGCATTACGGCTGAGTCCGCCGTCTCTTGTCTTTTCGGCCGCTCTCTGCCCGGGGCGGTGTTTTATATTCAAATAAAAAGTACGATAATAAAATAAACCATTCCTCATCATGGGCCTCGATCTGGGCGTTCCCGAAGGGCTGGAAGTGGAATACAAGAAAGCCGCGGACGCCGTTCCCAGGAGTTTCTGGGAAACATACTCCTCTTTTGCGAACACCTGCGGAGGCATTGTGGTGTTCGGAGTGTCCGAAGATGGCGGACTCCATGTAACCGGGGTGAATAACGCTTCCAAGATCGTAGATGATTTGTGGAATATGCTGGCCGATTCCCAGAAGGTCAGTGCGAACATCCTTGCGGACGAAGACGTCAGAGAACTCATCATGAATGCATTGCTCCATGCGGATTACCAGGGCGAGATGGGCGTGGTGATCGACAGGAGGCCTGACAGCATCACCATCTCCAATCCGGGGCTGTTCAGAATACCCGTGGGAGCGGCGGTGAAAGGCGGCCAAAGCAACCCCCGGAACCCGACGCTGTTCCGTATGTTCAGACTGATAGGGCTCATCGAGAGGGCAGGCACGGGAGTCAACAGATCGATGGAGGGAGTGAAGTCCTCGGGATCGGACGAACCGGTCATCGAACAGACCTACGAACCATCCCGCACAACCGTGATCATCGGTCTGAGAAAAGCCGTGAACACATGCGGCGGCAGGGAAGAGGCGATTCTGAATCTGATCCGGGCGGACAGCGGGATCAGTTTGGACAGACTGTCGTCCGAGACAGGGCTCTCCCGCAACAGAGTCTACACCATAACGAAGACTCTGACCGCCGAAGGCAGACTGAGGAGAGAGGAATCTAAGCGCGGAGGCAGATGGGTGATTCCTAACCGAACCGACCGATTCCCTTGACAGAAAATATGCACGAGAAACATCTCTGCGGCGGACGGCTGCCACGGAAAACATAGTTTGTTTAAATATTAATTGCGTAAAACCAGTTTTTCGCAATTAAAGAAATCTTTAATTGCACAGACACAGATAACGGATTATGGAGGAGGGCCGCTACCATCCGAAGATTTCCGGAGAAGTGAGATATTCGGATAACGGGGGATTCAGCTATTTCTGGCCCAACGATCTTCCCATGGACATCGAATTGGACAGGAGAACCGCCAAAAGATTCGAGAAGGCACTCATAGTCCTCTCCAAATTGGACGGGAAGGTCTCGCAGATGACCGCCGAGGAAAGGAACGCCCTCCTCATCCCGTTCATCCTGATGGAGTCGACAGAATCATCTGCGATAGAAGGCACCGGCACGACCATCGAGGATCTCTATATTTCCGAGAGGATAGAAGAGACCGATCCCCGCAAAATAAACGACAACAGGGAAGTACTCAATTACAGAGATGCCCTGAACTATGCCACCCGGACGAAAACGGGGAAGATTACAGAAGAACTCCTTCTGGAACTTCATAGGATTCTTATGAAAGGTGTACGCGGAGAGAACAAATCCCCGGGCAAATACAGAAACGTCCAGGTCCTCGTGGGATCCAAGGGAGATACTCTCGATACCGCCGATTTCGTCCCCATTCCGCCGGAACTGGTGCCCTGGAAGATATCGCATCTCTTCGAATACATGAACGATGCCGACGAGAATGCCCTGCTGTGTGCGGCGATGTCGCACTATCAGTTCGAGACGATCCACCCGTTCACGGACGGCAACGGGAGAATGGGCAGACTCCTCATCATGCTGATCCTCGTCAGATCCGGGATTCTGGAATACCCCGTACTGTACCTGAGCGGATATTTCAACAGCCACCGCGGAGAATACATCGGCCGCCTGAACGGGGTCAGAGAGAAAGACGACTTCGGCCCGTGGCTGGAACTGTTCCTCGATGCATTGATCGAACAGTCCGAAAAATCGACACGTCTGATCGACTCCCTCTTCGCATACAGGAAAAGTCTGCATGAAACCGAAAAGGAACCGAATGCCCTCCGTCTGATCGACTCCCTCTTCGCCAATCCCTATGTGAGGAAGAGCGACGCTGCGGAGATCTGCGGCGTGCACCTGTCTACAGCCGGGAAACTCGTGAACGCCCTTACGGAAAAGGGCATCCTCACGGAGATCACCGGCCATAAGAGAAATCAGCTGTTCGTATGCGGGAAGATTATGGAAATCCTCAGATCCTGCTGACCCCGCTGCGAATACTTAATCAATCTTTTTCACATGCCGATTAACGGAAAACGGCCTCCGGACTCCGAATTCATAAACAACGCTTTAATACGAAATACACAATGGGATATTGGAGGATACATCCAATTATTTAGGATGTACAGGAAGGTAACGGAAATGATGAACAGCTGCAGCCGCTGCGGATACGAATGGGCTCCCCGGTCCAAAGACCCGATAAGATGTCCCTCCTGCAAATCCACCAGGTGGAACAGGAAGGCAGTCAACGACAGATGCCTCCGCTGCGGGGCGGAATGGGTGCAGAGGGGAACGATCCCGCCGAAATACTGCCCCGTATGCCACTCCTCCATGTGGAATACCGAGAAGATCACCTACACCTGCCCCAAATGCGGTCTCTCCCGCACCCTGCGTTCCAACAGCCGCATAGGACTGTGCCCCGCATGCGACCGCTACGTGGACTCCAAACCCAGGACGAAATTCGAAGAATACCGCCAGAAGGAATCCGGCATCAGCGAGGTCGTCCGCATCTGGAGCGACGGAGAGGGACTCACCCTCGCATACGTGGACAACGGACGCAACATGGCCTACCTCTATGCCGACGGGGACCTGGTCGGCTCGGTCAATTTCGCATCATGGTGCAGGAACAGCAAACTGTCCATGGAATTCACGATAAAGAACCACAAGGATGATTCCGTATCCGAGAAACTCTCCATGCTGGCCATGACGATCATGTCCGAGGACGAACACTCCGCGGACCGCTCCGTCGCCATCGCGGAACTCCGCGGCATATCCGAGGAGAAGGCGAAGATCCTGGAACTCTACGAAAACGGGATGGAACCCCTCCCCATCTCCCTGAAACTGGGAGTGCCCTTCTCCGAGGTGATGGAGGCCGTGAGCAGCATACCCCCCATATCCGGAAAGGGCATCGGCCAGTCCGATGCGAGAGAGGACGCACCGGAACTCCGGAGCGACCCTTTCTTCGGCAGCGAAAGAACATAAACGGATTTATCGGGCGGACCCTGTATCCCCGCCGTCAACGGAGATACGGCATGATCATCGCATATTGGTCCGATTTCGTCTGCCCGTTCTGCTACATAGCCGAAACGCGGATGAAGAAGGCACTGGACGAGCTGAATATAAAGGAGGAATGCCGCCTTGATTTCAGGGCGTTCGAACTCAACCCCGCCGCCCGCCCCAGATCCGAACGCAACATGGTCGAGGGATTCTCCCACCATTACGGGATGACCATGGGGCAGGCGAAAGCGCAGGTGGACAGGATCTGCGCCATGGGGAGGGCCGAAGGACTCGACTTCAATTACGACACGGCCCACAGCTGCAACACCTTCGACGCACTCAGACTCACCAAGCTGGCACAGTCGAAGGGAAGGGCGCTCGGAGATGCATTCGTAGATCGGATGTACCGTGCGTTCTTCTCCGAGAACCTGACTCTCTCCGACCGTTCCGTCCTCCTCTCCCTAGCGGAGGAGATGGGAATCGGCCGCGGAGAGGCCGAAGAACTTCTGGACGGCGACATGTACGCCGATGCGGTCAGAACCGACGAGGCCGCCGCCCGGCATCTCGGCATAAGCGCCGTGCCGTTCTTCGTGATCAACGGGAAATACGGCATACCGGGCGCAGTGGACACGGAGAGACTCGTGAAGATCCTATCCGACGCATACAACGAAGAAGAGTCCCAAGACACGGAGAAAGGTATGACCTGCGGACCGGACGGATGCCGCTGAAAACACATAGATGGTGGACCCGGCCGGGCTCGAACCGGCGACCTCCGCCTTGTAAGGGCGACGTCATAACCACTAGACCACGGGTCCTTCTGGCCCTTGAAAGTGGAGGGAATATAAAAGAACCGTGGTCTGAAAACCGTTTCGGACCTTAATCTAAAAATATGTGGGACGTGTACGGTTAATCCAAGCGGCTGTAGTCCAGTGGTTATGACGATGGCTTCCCAAGCCTTTGACCCGGGTTCGAATCCCGGCAGCCGCACCACTCGTTTTCCGCACATTGCCGCATCTGGCACATTCATACGGTTTCTTCATGAATCCAACCTTCGCGCGCACGATTTCCATAAAATAAAATAAAGGCAGGACGTACGGAGGAATCCATGGTGCTGGAGATAGACAGTTCTAGAGGCGAAGGGGGAGGACAGATGGTCCGCACATCCATAGCCTTGGCTACACTCACCGGCACTACGACCCGTCTCACCCGGATCAGGGAGAACCGCCCGACCAACGGCCTGTCAAAACAGCACACGACAGCCGTGAACGCCGTCGCGGCGATGACCGGATCCAAAGTGACCGGGAATTACATCGGATCCTCGGAACTCCTCATCGAGCCGGGACACGACCACAAGAGCGACATCTCCATGGACATCGGTTCCGCGGGAAGCATCAGCCTCGTCATACAGGCCACCATGCTTGCGGCCAGGAACTACACGTCCCCGTTCACCCTCGACCTCATCGGCGGGACGAACGTCATGTGGGCGCCTCCGGTGGACACCTACCCGATGGTCCTTTTCCCCCTGATGAAGAGGATGGGGATAGATGCGGAACTCGAGATCGTCGAGAGGGGATTCTACCCCATCGGCGGAGGCCATGTAAAGCTGAAACTGGACCCCATCGGAAAGATAAAACCCCTCACGCTCGACACGCTGGGTCATTTGAAGAAACTGCACGGACTGTGTTTCATACAGCACCTCTCGGACAAGATTGCGACGGAGATGATGGATTCGTGCAGGAAGGTCTTCGAACCCCGCTACGACATCGACATAGAGTTCCAGAGGACCGAAGGTACCTCCCGCGGCGCCGGCATGGTCCTCGTCGCGGAATACGAGAACGGCATACTCTCGAGCAATGTGCTGTCCAGCAAAGGCCACAGCCCCCAGCAGTCCGGACTCGATGCGGCCAGCGACCTCCTTCAGGAGATGTCCGCCGGATCCACGGTGGACATACACACCGCCGACCAGCTGCTCCCTTACATGGCCATGGCCGAGGGGAAGAGCTGTTTCACCGTATCCCGCATCAGCAAGCATCTGCTGAGCCAGATGGATACTCTGGAATCATTCCTCGACGTCCGCTTCGGCGTCGAGAGAAAGGATGACGGATACCACTTCTCGGTCAATCCGGGTGAGAACAGATGACCGGGCTCATGAAGCCCTTCATACACGTGAACTGCGCCATGTCCGCTGACGGAAAACTGGCGGGTCCCGACAGGAAACAGGTCAGGATATCCTCGGAGGAGGACAAGGCCCGCGTCGAGGAGATGCGCCGGAAATACGATGCAATCCTCGTGGGGGTCGGCACCGTCATATCCGATGACCCGCACCTCACCGTCAAGGGACTCTCTCCTGAGGAAAATCCCGTGCGCATAGTCCTCGATTCCAACGGACGCATTCCGGAGAATGCGCGCGTATTCGACAATCTGGCACATACGGTTGTCATAACATCCAAATCCTGCACCAGGAACTGGGGACTCAAAGCGACCGTCGTAAGATGCGGCGAAAACGGAAAGATAGACCTCCCCGTCGCGATGCATCTTCTGGCCCGCGAACTCGGCATCGAGAATGTCATGGTCGAAGGGGGAGGAGAAGTCATAGCCTCGTTCTTCAGGGAGAAACTGGTGGACAGGTACACGGTGTTCGTCGGCGGACTTATCATCGGCGGGAGAACTTCGCCGACGCCCGCGGACGGCGACGGATGGGCGGCACCCGACGGGATAAAGCTCAGACTCGTTTCGGCTGAAGCCCTCGGCAACGGGGCTCTTCTCACATTCGCACCCGAATACTGACTCCGCGCGCATATTTTATAGCCCTTCCCGCAGTATGAGAATCCGATTGAAAGGCGGATCCCATGAAAGCCAGAATGAAGGACGGAAGCACGGCGGACATCAAAGCGGTCTGGTTCGAGAACGGAAAGGTCAGGATGATCGACCAGAGGAAACTCCCTCTGGAGCTCGTCATAACCGATTTCGACGACTACCGCGGCGTGGCCGAGGCGATCAGGAACATGACGACCAGGGGTGCCCCCTGCATAGGTGCCAGCGCCGCATATGCGATGTGCCTCGCCGGCCTGAAGGGCGAGGACCTTGACAAGGCGGCGGAGCACATAAAAGCCGCGAGACCCACCGCGTACGACCTGTTCTATGCGACCGACTGGATGTACGGGAGACTCAGAGACGGCGCGGACCCCGCGGAGGCGGCCGACGCATACGCCGACATGACCGTCTCCAAATGCCGCGCCATCGGGGAATACGGCGGCGCCCTCATAAAAGACGGAATGAAACTCATGACCCACTGCAACGCCGGCGCCCTCGCCACCGTCGATGTCGGAACCGCCCTCGCACCCATGAGGAACGCCCACAATGCCGGAAAGAAATTCTTCGTCTACGCATCCGAGACCCGCCCCCGTCTGCAGGGCATGCAGCTCACCGCATGGGAACTCAACCAGGAGGGCATCGACCATGCCATAATCCCCGACGGCGCATCCGCATATTACATGAGCCAGGGGGTCGATATGATTATCGTCGGCGCCGACAGAATCGCCGCCAACGGGGATTTCGCCAACAAGATCGGGACCTTCGACAAGGCCATCTGCGCCAAGAGGTTCGGCATCCCCTTCTATGTCGCCGCGCCCGTGTCCACATTCGATTTCAGCACCCTCACGGGAAAGGACATCGTCATCGAACAGAGGGCCGAGACCGAGGTCACCGAGGTGAACGGCATGAGGATCGCACCCGTCGGATCCAAGGCCCTGAATCCAGCGTTCGACGTCACTCCCGCGGAACTCGTCACCGGATTCATCACCGAGAAGGGGATCTTCAGACCGTCCGAGATCTCGGAGATGAAGGAATGACCGTCGAGGAGTATGCCAGGAAAAGACTCGCAGAATGCTGCCACCTCCTCTACGACAGACATCTCACCGTGTCCGCCGGGGGGAACATGAGCGTCCGCATCGACGGAAACACCATCCTCATCACCCCCAGCGGGGTGAACAAGGGCATGGTCGGAGGGGACGACATGGTGAAGATGGATCTGGACGGGAACGTCATCTCCGGAGGGAAACCCAGCATCGAACATCTGTTCCACATCGGACTCTACAAAGCGAACCCCGAAGTCAACGCCGTCGTCCACTGCCACCCCCTCTACTGCCTCGCACTGGCGGTGAAGGGAGAGGACATCAAGAGCTGCCTGACCCCCGAAGGGGTCCTTCTGCTGGACCGCGTGCCCACAGTGAGATATGAGACCCCGGGATCCGGGGAACTCGTGGATGCGGTCATGGAGTACTCCGATGCGCCGGCCATGCTCATGGCGAAACACGGCGCAATCACCCAGGGCCGCACTCTGGAAGAGGCATTCAACAGGATGGAGGAACTGGAATTCCAGGCACACCTGCAGATCCTGGCGGGCGACGCGGCGGAACTCCCCGCAGACGAGATTGCGAAACTCAGGGAGATGAGATGAGATGGCCATACTTGTCACGAAATGGTTCGGGGTCTTCCTCGTCGACGGCAAATCCAACCGCGTGATGGACAGACGCCTCATGCCGCACGACGCAGATGCGGCCGCGGAAAAACTGGCGGAGATACAGAGGGGAGCGATTCTCCCCGAGGAGAAGGAACTGGCGGAGGGAAGAGCCAGACTGTCGGTGGGCGACCGCAGGCAGTCGGAACTCGGAAGGCCCGAGCTCTACGATTCGTCCTTCATAAAGGCGGCCGATTACGGATTCGACGACGCATTCATGCACGAGGTCATGCTGAGACTCGGGAAGCTCAGGACCTCCGAACCCATCTCCAGGGACAAGAGCCTCGTACAGGCCATAAGGGACCTCGACGACCTCATCGAGGTGTCCAACCTCATGAGCGAAAGGCTCCACGAATGGTACGGAATGCATTTCCCCGAACTCGCAGACCTCGCCAAGGACGACAGATACTCCCTTCTCATCGCGAAACACGGCGACAGGGACGGGATAATCGACGAACTGGGTCTCGACATCCAGTCCATGGGTTCCGATTTCGACCCGGAGGACATGCGTGCGGTGCAGAACCTCGCCGACACCCTCTGCAGGATCTACGACGACAGGAAGGATGTGGAAGACTACATCACGTCTCTCGTGGAACAGATGTGTCCCAACATGTGTGCGATCCTCGGCGGACCCCTCTCTGCGAGACTCATCTCCCTGGCGGGAGGATTGGAGAGACTGGCATCCCTGCCTTCGTCCACCGTACAGCTCCTGGGTGCCGAGAAGGCCATGTTCAGGCATCTCCGCTCCGGGAAGAATCCTCCGAAACACGGCGTGATATATCAGTATCCGGACCTCAGGAAAGCGCCCTACTGGCAGAGGGGCAACATCGCCCGCGCCCTTGCGGGAAAAATCCTTATCGCCGCCAAAGTGGATGAATACGGAGGGGAATTCTGCGGAGACAGGCTGAACGCAGAGATCAAGGCCCGCATCGCGGATATAAAGAGACGCTACCCCGACCCTCCGAAGAAAAAGACCCAGATGAAGAAAAACGGGCCCCGCGGGAAGAAGGGGAACGGGCACGGGAAGAACGGCAGACCCCGCGGAAAAACCGCTGAAAAACGTCAATAAGTATATATTTTAACGGCCTATGGGGAACCCGATTACCATGCGTCAGTACTGCATAGTTTCGGAACCCCAGTACGGGAGAGAGAAGAACAAGCGGATACTCTGATGCGTCGTACACAAAAGAAGGTATCATTATGGCAGAGTGGGAGATGAAAGAGCTCAGGGAGCTCAAAATCGGAAGGTACGTGAACATCGACGAATGCCCTTGCAAGATCGTCTCGATCACCACCTCCAAGCCCGGAAAACACGGATCCGCCAAGGCAAGCATCGAGGCCGTCGACATTTTCACCGGCGCCAAGAAATCCATCAACGCCCCTGTGAGCGCAAAGGTTCAGGTCCCCGTCATCGACAAGAGGAAGGGACAGGTCATCTCCATCGACGAGGCCAGCAACGAGATCCAGATCATGGACCTCGAGACCTTCGAGACTTTCACCATGCCCATCAACGAGGACCACGAGAGCGTCCTGACGGATGGGGCCGAAATTCTGTACATCGTCGCGATGGACAGAATGAAACTGATGTGAGGCAGAGATACAATGGCGTACGGACTGACCTACGCAGATGCGGACGCGGAATACAACGACGCGGATGCCGTGATCTTCGGGGTCCCGTACGACCACACTGCCAGCTTCAAGGCCGGAGCCCGCGAGGCTCCGACCGCCGTGAGGCGGGCATCTTACAATTTTGAAGAGTTTCATTTCGAGCACGGGCTCGACCAGAATCAGCCCGCAGTCTGCGATTACGGAAACTGCGACGATTTCATCCTCCCCGAGGACATGATCGAGGAGGTAAAGTTCGCAGTGGGCCCCTGCGTCAGAGAAGGGAAATTCCCCATCGTCATCGGAGGAGAGCATTCCGCCACCATACCCGTCATCCAGTCGTTCGGGAAGAACGGCGTCGCACTGATGACCATCGATGCGCATCTCGACTCCAGGGACGAGTACATGGGCACCCCGAACAGCCACGCATGCGTGACCAGGAGGGCCGCCGACCACATAGGCATCGGAAACTGCTGCGCACTCGGCGTCAGGGCCATCGGGAGAGAGGAACTGGAGAGGGATGACGTCATCCCCCACGTGTCCTCCTTCGAGATATTCGACCATGGGATCGAGTGGGCCGTGAAGAAGGCCCTGGACGGATTCAAGGCCGACAAAGTCTACCTTTCCGTGGACATAGACGGTATCGACCCTGCATACGCACCCGGCACCGGCACCCCGGAACCTTTCGGACTTCTGCCTTATGACGTGAAGAAGGCCATAGATCTCATCGGAGACCGTCTCGCCGGATTCGATGTCATGGAGATATGCCCTCCTGCAGACCCTTCCGGAATCACATCGGTACTCGGTGCGAGGCTCATCAACGAAGCCCTCGCCGTACTCGGAAAGAATCTCAGGGAATAAATCCGCCGCAACGGCGGAGAATAAGATCTGGGACATCCGTCCGGATGCCCCGTTTTAAAGTTTCAATGGGAGAGGAAGGACTCCGCCATCTCCTGATATTCGCCGGCAATCTCCGCCGCCCTCTCCTTATTCTTGGATTCCACGTAGATCCTGAATATGGGTTCGGTACCGGAAGGCCTCGCGAGCATCCAGAAATCCCCGGCGATGAGTTTCAGTCCGTCCGTGGTATCCTTCCTCAGCGACGTATCTGCATGGCTGTCCATGTACTCCATGAGAGCGGACTTGCGGTCGTTGGGACAGACGATCTTCCTCTTCTCGGTGTAATATACCGGAAGTTCCGCCAGCTGGGTCTCCAGGGGCCCGTTCCTGATGATGCACTCGAGCATTCTGCCGATGGCCATCGCACCGTCCCTGCAGTACTGGTGGTCGGGGAAGATGAGACCTCCGTTCTCCTCCCCTCCGAACACTCCGCCGTCATCCATCATCTTCCTTGCCACTACAGGCGAACCGACCGCCGTGCGGACCACTTCTCCGCCTGCGGCCTTCACGACATCATCCACCACGGACGATGTCGCAACGGGGGTCACGACGGTCCCTCCGCCATTCGCCTCCACTATCCCCTTGGCGAGGATCGCCAGCGTTTTATCGCCCGGCACATACGTTCCGCGGCCGTCCGTGAACACGCAGCGGTCCGCATCCCCGTCATGCGCAATACCGAGATCGGCGCCGATGTCCGCAACCAGTTTGCAGAGATCTGCGAGATTGTCCGCAGTGGGTTCGCTGGGATGTCCGGGGAACTCTCCCTGGGGATTGCCGTTGATGGTGACCGCCCTGACACCCAGCTTCTTCAGCAGAAGGGGGGAGGTGCGGAAAGCGGCGCCGTTGGCACAGTCGAGTACGACGGTGAGATGTGCGTCCCTTATGGCGCCGACATCCAGTTTGGAGATGACGGCGTCCACGTATGCATCGTCCGCACCGGAAACACATCTGTATCCTCCGACATCGCTCCATGCGGCCTCGGGGATGGTCTCATCGTACTTCGCCTCGACGGCAGCCTCCTGCTCTTTGGAAGCCTCCGTCCCGTCGGGTGCGATGACCTTTATGCCGTTGAACTCGGGAGGGTTGTGGGACGCGGTGATCATTATCCCGCAGGACACGGAACCCTGATGGGTCTTCACATAGTATTGGAGGGCCGGAGTCGGGACCGCTCCCAGGAACTCCACGTCGCAGCCGACCGCCATGAGTCCTGAGGACACGGCGGCCCTGAGCATATCCGCCGACACGCGGGTGTCGACGGCTACCGCCACCGTACCCGGGAAGACCGAACCGACGGCCTTCCCCATCTGCAGGGCAAGCCCGACGTTCATGTCCTTATTCACCACGCCGCGGACCCCGTTGGTCCCGAACATCTTTCCCATTGTCACACGCCTCTGGACATCAGCATGATGTTTATCGCATCCCCGCAGGCCTTCCCGCTGTCCGCAGCCATCTCTATGGCCTCGACGAGCTCGTCGACCAGATACACGCCCTTCGGATCCATGGAGGACAGGTGGGCGTGCTTTATGCATGCGAAGTAGAGCCCGTCGATTATGCGCTCCTGATCGTTGAGGGACTCGATCTCCCCGTACACCTTCTTCGGGTCGACGTTGATGTTCTCTATGGCGACACCGAGGAATTTGACCTCCTCAATGAGCTCCTCCGCCATATGTGCCAGATCGGACCATATGTCCTTGGGGACGTCTGCGCCGGTCTCATTCAGGAGCTGGATGAATATCGACCCTTCCTTGGCCCAGTTCGCGATATCGTCGGTCTTCCTCACGAACCTTATGAGGTTCTCCCTCTCCTGGACGGAGAGTTCCCCTCTGCTGATCTCCGCGCAGAGCCTGTCCTCCGTACGGTCCGCCTCCTCCTCGGACAGTATGAGCCTTTCCATACATTTGGAGGCCGCCGCAGCATCCCCCTTCACCATGCAGTCCAATGCGTTCTTCAGTTCCGACACAGTGTCGCGCACGGTCACCACGTGCCCTCTGGCACCCATAGCGACGGTACTTTCCTTCCTCTTACCGAACCAATCAAGAATTCCCTTGTCACTCAAGGCTTATCGCCTCCGTCAATCCTTCTTTGGGTTTTTCGAACACCTGGGTCATACTCTTGTTGAATACGAAGGTGACCGTTTCCCCTACCTTCGGAGGAACAAGGTTGTCGGATACGTTGTAGTCCACGTAATCCTCGGTCTCTGCGACCGTCCTCACCCTCCAATACGTTCCCATATACACCACCGCGGTGACCTTGGCACGTATGCCGTCGTCTGCAGTGTACACATTCTCCGGTCTGACCGAGATCACGACGGGATCGCCGCTGACGAATTCCGTCTTCTCGGCCTTGACGGACTTTCCGCCCCTGAGACGGACCTTCGTCCATCCGTTCTTGGTGCGTCCGTCCACATACCCCTCGAGCAGATTCGTCTCGCCTATGAAGTAGGCGGCGAAGATACTCTGGGGTTCCCTGTACATTCCCATGGGAGTCCCGACATCGTGGACCGTACCGGCCTTCATCAGCACGATCCTGTCCGAGACGGACATGGCCTCCTCCTGGTCGTGGGTGACGTGAAGGACCGTTATCCCGAGTTCCTTCACTATCCTGCGGATCTCGTACCTGAGCTCCGTACGGACCCTGGCGTCCAATGCGGAAAGGGGCTCGTCCAGCATGATTATCTTGGAACCCGACGACAGCGCCCTGGCGATCGCGACCTTCTGCTGTTCACCGCCCGAAAGTTCGAAGGGGAACATCTCGGCCCTATCCAGCATGTTCACCAGCTGAAGGTACTTCCTTGCGGTCTCCTCCCCCTCCCCGGAGGGCTTCGCACGCACCCTGGGTCCGTATTCTGCGTTCTTGATGTTGTTCATATTGGGGAACAGGGCGATGTTCTGGAACACGTATCCCACATCCCTGTCCTCCAGCGGGACGCCGGTGACGTCCTCGCCGTCGATATACACCTTCCCTTCGGTAGGTGTCCATATCCCGGAGATGATGCGTATGAGACTGGTCTTTCCGCATCCGGACGGCCCGAGGATGGTGATGTATTCCCCTTCCTCCACCTCCAGGTTTATGTCCCTCACGGCATAGAAATCCCCGAATCTCATCGAAATATGCTCGAGTTTTATCTTCGCCATGTCAATCAAGCCTCATTTCATCCTCGAGACCGTTCTCGGGCATCCTGAACACCGACGCCTTCTGCGGCTGCCATGTGACGGATACCTGCATCCCGGGTTTGTATGCCTCATATCTTCTGGACGACCTCTGGGACGTCACGATCCCTAGTCCTTCCACTGAAATCTCCACGGTTATGGTGGCGCCCTCGTACATCACCCTCTCCACAGTCCCTCCGAAATATCCGTCCGGGAGGACCTTCGGGAGGTGTTTGTCCTGGACATCCTCCTTGACGCCTATGAGTTCCGGGACGGTGGCCCCCACCTTCACGGCCACGACCGCCTCGTCCCCCGGCTCCATGTCGATGGGTCTCGTCTTCACGACGATTCCGGGAGAGACCTCCACCTCGGAGTATTCGGAATTCCCTCCGACGTACTTCCCGGAGAACACATTGGATCTCCCGAGGAAATTCGCGACGAACGGGGTTGCGGGATTCTGGAACACGTCCTGCGGGGAACCCACCTGTATGATCCTCCCCTTGCGGATGATGGCTATACGGTCGGCCACCTCCATGGCCTCGTCCTGATCGTGGGTGACGTGGATGGAGGTGAGACCCATCTCCTTGACCATGGATTTGAGCTCCTTCCTGAGTTCTATTCTCAGACGGGCGTCCAGCGCCCTGAGGGGTTCGTCCAGGAGAAGGACCTTGGAATCGGAGGCGAGGGCCCTCGCGAGGGCCGTACGCTGCTGCTGGCCCCCCGACAGTTCGCCCGGCATACTGCGGACCTTCTTGCCCATGTGGACCATATCGATCATGGATGTGGCGAGGGATTTGGTCTCATCCTCACTCCATTTCTTGATGACGGGTGCGAAGACCACGTTCCCGTAGACGTCCATGTTAGGGAAGAGGGCGTACTTCTGGGACAGCATCGTGGTCCTCCTCTCGCTGATGGGCGTGCCGGATATGTCCTCCCCGTCGAACAGGATCCTTCCCGAATCCGGTTCGGTGAGTCCGCAGATCATCCTCAGGGCGGTGGTCTTCCCGGCGCCGGTGGGTCCCAAGAGACAGAGGTATTCCCCGTCGTTCACCGTCAGATCGAGGCCGTCGGACGCCTTGATCCCGCCGCTGAATTCCTTGCGGATGTTCTCGAGTCTGATCTCAGTCACGTCTGGGACCTCCTCCGTGGGTGAGATATCTGACCGCCATCATGAGGACGAAGCAGATGGCGATCAGGATTATGGACGCCATGGCCGCCTCCGGATACTGGTCCCCCTTGACGAGATTGACGATGTAGATGGGTACGGTATCCACCAGGTTCCCGGCGATGGCCTGCGTCGCACCTGTCTCCCCCAGACTCCTGGTGAATGCGAGGATGGCACCGGCGATGACGGACGTCTTGATCACCGGCAGCAGGATCTTGTAGAATGCCTGGAACGGTTTCGCTCCCAGCGTCATGGC
Source organism: Candidatus Methanomethylophilaceae archaeon (assembly GCA_963643445.1). Taxonomy (GTDB): domain Archaea; phylum Thermoplasmatota; class Thermoplasmata; order Methanomassiliicoccales; family Methanomethylophilaceae; genus Methanomethylophilus. Next base: position 129,388 of record CAVIJO010000001.1, on the reverse strand, counting down.
CGTCTCCTCGTAGGACGGATCCACCTCCTCGATGGCGCCCGTGATGTTTCTGACTATGAGCGGATAGGTGAACGATATATGTCCCAGTATGACCAGGACCATCGCCGGCAGGAAGTCGGCAGTGGCCGCCGACCAGAACAGTGCCAGCGACACCCCCAATGCCGTAGTCGGCACGATAAGGGGGACATTGACCAGATTATCCAGGATTTTTGCCTTGGGATCGTCCTTGTGCCTTGCGATATAGATGGCCACCGGGATTCCGAATATGATGTCGAACACCACCGCCACCCCTGCGATGAGGAACGAACTGCCGGTCGTGGACAGGAGCGTTCCCACATCGATGCTCCCGGGGTCTGCGAGATACATGAAAATGTAGAACGAAGGTATCAGAACGAACAGTGCCAGCACCAGTACGGCGAGGGCATCCTTGGCCGCCGGCGCCGCCCCGTGGCTGAGTTTCCTGCCGAGTTCCGGCCACACCCTCTCCGACCTGACGCCCATCTTGGTTATGATGTATCTGGCGGCCACCAGGAGCAGGAGGGCGAACAGTATCATGATGGTACTGATCAGGATCATCTCGGGAGTGGCCTCGTTGGAAGCGAGACCCGCTTTGCTCTCGGCGATGTACGTGGGTCCCGTGAAGTAGGTGGTCTCGACACCGAGGATCGTCAGAGCTATCTGCGTCCCCCCGGTCTCCGACAGGGATCTGGCGAAACAGAGGATGAATCCTGTGACGAGTCCCGCCCTGAACAGCGGGAGCGTGATGGTCCTGACCGCCGTCCACCTGCTGGCGCCCAGAGTCATAGCCGCGGTCTCGTAGTTGGGCTCGATCTGCTCCAGGATGCCCGACAGGGACCTGACCATGTAGGGGTATGTGAAGATGATGTGCAGGAGGACCAGCATCGAGAAGGTGGAGAGATGCAGACCGAGTCCGGGAATGTCGACTCCGTCGGGCGCGCCCCAGAACATGAGGACCGAAAGACCCAGAACGGCGGTCGGGAACGCCAGAGGCATATCCAGAAGGGTGTCGAGGACGTTCTTCCCCTTGAATTCCTTCCTGACCATAATCCATGCCATCGGGAGTCCGACGATGATGTCGAACACCGTCACGACGAACGCCAGGGCGAACGACACGCCGACCGCCCTCCAGATGACGGACATCTTGCCGGGGTCGGAGAGAACGGCGCTGACGCCGTCCCAGTCGGCGAAGATCTGGGTCACCACATATACGGACGGGATGACGATGATGCAGACAAATACGGCGACTACCAGCCCGAACCATGCCTTACGGGCGCCCGCATTGTCCGATATCCTGTTTATCCTGTCCAAAAGGGACATGAGCCGTCCTCGGATGATAGGTTCAGAGAATCGAGATGCTCACGACGTTGTTGCCGCGGAGGACGACCGTTCCGAGTCTCCTCTCCTCGGCACCGGGAACGGTCTCGACCGTCTCCTCGAGGGACATGTTCATGAGGTCGTCGAAACCGGCGAGCTTTCCTTCCATGGTCCTTCCGTCTTTGAGAAGAAGCGAAACGCGTTTTCCTATTGACTTCTCGAGCAGAGCCTGCGGCATGGTCATATCTATCGGTTAACCCGTACCCTTCTTTATTATAATATATTGTTGCGAAGGAGGGAACCGTCAGGAATCGTTGGGGTCCGGAGGAGCCATCCCCTCCCCGTCGGCCTGTCTCATGTTGGAGGCGTTGTCCTCGATCCATTTCCTTATCGCGGCCTTGCTGTTGCTGCCGATCCCGAACTGCTCGGCGAACTTCGGGGTGGTGGTCAGCTCCACGGTCTGTCCCACGGATTTGGCGGACACGAGTCCCTTCTCCCTGAGAATGTGGACGTCCTCGTACGCGCGGGGGCCGCGGACTTTCACCAGTTTGGACTGGAGGACCGGCTGGTTGTAGGCGATGGTACTCAGGGTGCGCATGACCCCTCCGGGCATCTCCGGCCTCGCGAATGCGCCGGTGAATTTCTGGCAGTCGGGCCTCAGGACCATCCTGTAGGCGCCGCCGGCGTTGGAAATGACGATGGCGCTCCCGCGGAGGTCGTACTCCATGCGGAGGTCCTTAAGCGCATATCTGACGGATGCTTCGTCGAGGCCCGTCCTCCCGACGATGTCCTCCACCCTGAGGGGGGCGGTCGCCGCGAAGAGGGCCGCCTCGACCATCGTCTTGTCTTCCAACTCAGTTCACCGCCGCGGCCTCGACCGGGACGGAGGTCTCCGGCACCTTTATCTGAACGGTGATCTCCCCGTACGGGAGTTCCGTCTGGAATACGTCGAGGAGACCGTTCCTCACCAGGTGGAGGACCGATACGAACACGGTTATGTTGTCTTCTTCGGAGGAAGAGTAGAACTCGGTTATGGGCATGGGTCCCATACCCATCCCGCGGATCCTCTCGTAAATGGCGGCGACGGTCTTCTCGTCGTCCTCGCGGTGGGCCTTGTTGTCAAACTTCTTCGCAGGCTTCTCCCTGAGTTTGACCCTGGCGGATTCCCTCGCCTCCGCGATCTCGGCCTCCCTCTTGGCCTCCTCGAATGCATCGAGGAGATCCATCATGGTGATGGGGCGGGGCTCGTCCCTGGCGTACACCCTGCGGAACGATACCTCGGGGACGACCATCGGGTCCTCCTCGAGGAAGTCGAAATCGGACTCGTCGACGGCCTCGATCTCCGCGGGGGGCTCCGCAGTCATGCGGGTCCTCTCGGACTGGAGGTTCAGAATCTTCCATGCCATGAGGAGGAGCCTTCCCGCCACGATCATGTCGAACCTGTCGGAGGAGACTTTCTCGGAATACATCTTCGCGAACTGTTCCAGGTCGATGGCCCACGGGTCGAGGCCTTTCTCCAGCACGAGGCTGAACACGGCCCTGATAGACTCATCCACGGGATCGCTGAGCTTCTCGCCCGCACCGGCATCCCTCAGGATGTCCAGGTATCCGTTTATCCTGGCGAAGGATTCCTCGTCCTCCGCCATCGCCTTGTGGAACAGAAGGTGCTGTTCCATCGATTCCATCTGTATGTTCCCATCCATTTTCATCCCTCGATGTTGTCCGTACTCTCCTCTTTCTGCCTCCGGAGAGCTTCTTCCTCGTACTTAGAGACCTCGGCTATGTCAGGCTGCATTATGACACGGCTGATCCCGGACGGAGGCCTCGTCACACCTATCAGGTGGTCGGCCAAGGTGAGTGTGACCTTCCTCAGCGACACCTGTATGAACTGTGTCTTCGCGGAACTCTCCCTGACCCTCCTGGCCACCATCTCCGCGTTGACGGCGTCCAGGAACATGTCGACCTCGTCGAGCACGTAGAACGGCGAAGGCTGATACTCCTGGATGGCGAAGATGAACGCCAGGGCGGTGAGGGACTTCTCCCCTCCCGAGAGGGCTTCCAGCCTCAGCATCTTCCCGTTCCGGGGTTTCGCATTGATCTGCAGACCTCCGCTGAAGGGATCCATGGCATCGTCCAGCGCCATGAACGCCTGTCCGCCTCCGGAGAGCTGCGCATATATCGCCTTGAAATTGGCGTCGACTGCGTTGTACGCCTCCATGAACAGCCCTTTCTTCTTGCTGCTCAGGTCGTCGGTGAGTCCGTCGAGATCCCTGATCCTGCCGTTGAGGATATCCACCTGCTCCATCAGGAGGTCGTACTCCCTCCTGCAGGAGTCGTAATCCTCCATCGCACGGAGGTTCACATTGCCGATGGAATCGATCCTGCTCTGGCACTGCTTTATGGTGTTCTTCAGGGTGCTCTCGGACGGGATAGGCTCCGGAACCTCCACGGTCAGTGCGGCGACCTGTTCCTCATACTGCGCCAGATTCTGTCTGCTGGCCTCCATCTGGGCCGTCTGGGACTGCAGATACCCGTCCTTCGTCTCGATGGAGTTCTGGACCTTCTCCGCCTCCGAATCCAGGGAATATCCGTTCTGGACCAGGACGTCCCTTTCGGCCCTGAGGTCCTCGATCTTGGACTCCATCTCCTCCTGGATCTTCTTCACGGCCTCCAGTGCGACCCTGTATTCATCCGCCTTTGCGGCGTGCTCGGCCGCAGATTTCCCGTCTGCGGCGATCTGGGCGTCGATGTTGGCGATCTGGGCCTCCAGAGCCTCCTTCTGCTTGTCCAATCCGGACATCTCGGCGCTGAGACCTCCGATCTGCTGAAGCAGTCCGGTAACCTCCTGGTTGTACCTGTAGACCTCGTCGCGGGCATGCTGGATCCTCTCCTCCAGTCCCGCAGGGGCGATCTCCGACATGCGGTCGCGGACAGAGGTCCTCTCGGCCCTGAGCGACTCAAGCGCCGTGTCGGCGGCAGCCAGTGCGGCGTCGGCCTCGGCCGCGGCCTTCTCGGCGGCGGTCAGATCCGCAGTCTTCTTGGCCAGCGCATCCTCGGCGGACCTCAGACCTTTCCTGGCCTGCTCGAGGGCGGCCTCGGCCTCGGCGATCTTCCCTCTGGCATTCACGCCTTTGCTGCCGGCGGCCCTCATCAGGTCGTCGGTCTGCCTTATCGTATCGCGCAGCTGCCTGAGGTCGGATCTGAGTTCCTCCAGCGCATCGCCGGCCTTCCTCATCTCGGCGCCCGCCGCCTCGAGGGCGGACTGTCCGCTGGGACCGAACTGCTGGATCTTCCTCCTGTCGAGAGTACCTCCGGTCATTGCGCCGGAGGCTTCGATGAGTTCCCCGGCCTTCGTGACTATCCTGACGCCGCCCATGACCTCCTTGGCCCTGTCGAGAGTGCCCACGACGAGGGTGTCCCCGAAGACATACCAGAAGACGTTGGCGTATTCCGCCTTGTAGGTGACGAAATCCGTGGCGTATCCGTCCGTGCTCTTGAGTGCGATGATCGCCTTCGCGCGGGGTTTCCCGGGAAGGAGTTCCGTGAGAGGCAGGAAGGTGACCCTTCCCAGGCCGTTCTTCTTGAGATATTCGATGCAGCGGGCGGCCACGTCCTTATTGTCGACGACGACCGCGTTCATCTTACTCCCGGCGGCGACGGACAGGGCCGTCTCGTATCCCGCATCCACCGTGGCGAGTTCGGCCACGGTACCGCGGATGCCGGGCATCTGCCCGGATTCCCTGAGGGCCATGATGCGGGATACCGCCTCACCCCCTCTGTTCACACTGTCCGACACCCTCTTCTCCGCGGAGAGTTTGTTGAACTCGGCGGAACGCTTCTCGTATATCTCCTTGAGATGCTCCTCCTCCTTCTCCCTGGCGGCCTCCTCCTTCTTGAGGGCTACGATTTGCTTGCCGAGGGAATCGGCCTCGTCCTGCGGACCGGCCTGCCTCTTGACCTCCTGGAGATTCCAGTCGGCATCCTTCACCTCGAATCTGGCCGATTCGAGGTCCTCCTCGGCCTTGGCCTTGGCGAGACGGGCCCCCTCGAGGACCGCCTTTGCGCCGGATGCCTTCGCATTCGCCTCCTGCTGGGTCTTCCCTGCGGAATCTATGTCTCTCTCGAGGACTTCGAGCCTCTTCTGCAGGTCCGTCAGCTCGCCGCCCTGCCTGGAGGTCTCGTCGCTGATTCTCTTCTCCTCGGCCGTGGCGGCGGCCAGATGCTCGTTGGCGGCATCCAGCTGTATCTGCAGTTCCGCCATGCTCTGTTCGGAGGTCGCATACTGGTTGCGGTTCTCCTCCACGTCCTCCTCGAACCCTTCCCTGTATCCGCGCTGGACCTCTATGTCCTCGAGTGCCGACTCCTGCTTGCTCGCCTCAGTGGCGACGTTGATCTTGGCCTGTTCGACGTCATCCTTGACCTTCCTGTAATCCGGACCGATCTTCTCCTCGATCTGTCCCTCCTTCGCCTTGACGAGGGCCGCGTTCTCCTCTTTCCGCGCCAGGATGCCGGCCTTGTCCTCCTTCAGTTTCTCTATGTCCTTCCTGCAGGATTCCACGCCGGAGACGAGGCTTCCGAAGATGGCCTTCTCGTTATCCCTGAGCCTGTGCGTCATCTGTGCGTTGGCGGTATCGAGGTCCTTCTTGGCCTCCAGATACAGCCTCGCCTGTTCGCGGTCCTTCTCGAGGACCTTGATCTGCTTCTCCTTCTCGGCACGGATGATTTCTATGCGATCCAGGTTGGAGGATGCTTCCGCCCTCTCCCCCTGGGCCCTGCTGATGTCGGCATCGAAGCTGGCTATGCCGGAGATACCGTCGAGGATACGTCTCCTCTCGATATTGCCCATCTGGACGATGTGGGTGACATCCCCCTGCTGGACGATGTTGTATCCGTCGGCGCTGATCCTCGCCTTCGTCAGAAGGGTGTCGAACTCGGACAGCGACGACTTCTGGTCGTTGATGAAGAAATACGACGTGTAATCGGTCCCGTTCTCCGAGAGCTTCACGTAACGGGTGAGAGTGACAGTGTCATCGTCCCACGGCATTATGCGGTCGCTGTTGTCGAAGACTAGCGAGACCTTCATGAATTTCGCCTTCGACTTGGCGGCGCCGCCGTCGAAGATGAGGTCTGTGATCCTGCTCGCCCTTACCGCCTTGGAGCTCCTGGGCCCGAGGACGAAAAGGATCGCATCGGCTATGTTCGATTTGCCAGATCCGTTCGGACCGGTGACTGCCATGTACCCTTCCATCAGAGGCACTGTCACCTTGCCGCCGAACGACTTGAAATTTTCCATTTCGACTTGTTTTAAATACATCCCGAATCCCCTTTCGGGACAATACAGCTACGCCGACTGCAGTGCATCCCATTTCCTGCGTCGCGCTCGCCTGGCGCCGGCTCCGTCGCGCGCATACAGTAGGTAGGATATAGACGGGCCTATTATTTAAATAAAATGACAGTTCGGCACATCTGGGTCATACCGCGTGTCGGACTGCATAGAATTTATCAGTCCAACGGGTCGGCGTAACCTGCCACGATGGTGATCTTCAGGGTCGAGAGGTCGTACGCTTTTGCTATATCCGCACTCTCGGTCAGACCCGTGGATTCCTTGAGTTTCACCGTGATCTTCAGCGGAACGTCCGTCATGAATGAAGCCTCTATAGGCACCTGCGTGACCTGTCCGGACACCGGCAGGCCGGTAGAGGGAGTATAGATACCGAAATCATAGGCGGTGCCGTCGACCGTGGCAGTGATCTTCTCGATGCCTATCCACCCGAGAGTCTTGTCATTATCCAGAGACGCATAAATGCGGACATAACCCGTCGTCTTCGAATCGGCCCCGGTCATATAGAAACTGTCCGGCCCGTCGAGGTCGAATTCCGTCTTGGACGGTTTGCCGTCCGTTATGGTTATCGAAGGCATCGTGAATACATAGGTAATCTCCGCACCGCCGTCGTGGAGATCGATCATCAGCCCCTGTGCGAGAGGGGTGTTGTCGCTGACGGTGACGGAACTTTGGCTGGCGTAGACCGCACCGGCGGATGCGGCGACCACTATGGCCACCGCTGCCAATGCAAACAGCACCCTCCTATCGCAGAGGGCTTGTCCGAACGAGGGTCCGCCTGCCGTACTCACTTCCTCCTGCATTCTCTGACGATGTCTTTCACGCAATATGCTGCTACGATTAGTACCGCAATCATTGCTATTAAAAGAATTGTGCTGGTCTTGAGGAAGTGGACAATATGTCCTAACGTCACCGAGACATCGGTGACCTTTCCGACGACCATGTCCGAAGTGACCGTCTGGGTATTCAGAGCCGACATGGCATCCCCGTGTGCGGTGACGGTCCCTGCGGCCGGATCCTTGGCGACGACACGGTGCACCACGACGACCCCCTCGTAATGGAAGGCGATCACGTCGCCGATCTCGAACTCCTCCATCATCCTGCCCCCGTCCACCTTCTGGATGAGGACGGCGCTGTAGACAGGTATCGTCTCGATCTCGTATGGCTGGTCCTCGCCGTCCATGGAACCGGACACGATGTAGCGGACCTCGTAGGTGCTGGCTATCAGCGCCAGCGATACGACCACTCCGATGGCCACGGCGATCCAGATCTTCTTGGGGGTGAGAAACTCCTCGCTCATGCGAACCTCTCCGGGACTGAATGTGACTACTGTTTTTAGTATTTAAAACAGCACCCGCTGGCACAATGGGGTCCGCCGTCTCGGAAAACACATGTCTGGCACATGCGTCGGCGGAGCTTTCCGCCGTCCACGAGTTCGGGGATTATGTCGGCCACGGAACCGAGTACGAAGGTCGGTTTCACCGATGATCTCCTCAGGAGTTCCGTATCGGTCTCCCCCGACAGGACGAGAACGGATCCGGTGCCCGCATCCGCCGCCATACGTATGTCTGTGGAAAGCCTGTCGCCCACCATCACCACATCCTGCGCGGCCACACCCATCTCCGCCGCAGCCATCTCCAGCATCAGACGGTTGGGCTTGCCGACGACGGTGGCGGTCCTGCCGGTCACCGACTCAAACATCCTTATGAAGGGACCTATATCGATGTCGTACGAATCCTCTGTGGGACACACGTCGTCCGGATGGGTGGCGATGAACTCCGACCCCTGTACGAGATAATGATATCCGCGGTTGATCTTGGCGTAGTCTATGGTAGTATCGAACGTCAGCAGGACGATGTCGGGACGGCCGCAAACCTCCGTATTGACGCCCGCATCGGCCAGCTCCTTCCTCACGGAAGGGGTGGCGATCGCATACACGGACTTCCCCGCCCTGTTATCCTTTATGTACCGCGCGGTGGCCACGGCGGAGGTGAGTATCTCCTCCGGCGAGACCCCGAACCCCATCCTGCTGAGACGGTCCGCGTAGAACTGCCTCTCATGGGACGAGTTGTTGGTCACAAATCTGAACGGTATCCCCCGTTCCCTGAGACCGTCTATGAACCCGCGGGCGCCCGGTATCGGCCTCTCTCCGTGGTAGACCGTCCCGTCCATGTCTATGGCGAATCCGATCATGGAAAGAACTCCTCCTTCACCGCGGCAAGGGTCTCCCTGAGTCCCTCGCGTGCGGCCTTGCGGTAGACGCAGGCCATGGGGTGGTAGGTGGGAATGAAGAGGATCCTCTCCCCTCCGATGTCGATGTACTGCCTCGTGTTGACGGCGTCCGCCATCGGCCCGGCGTATCCCAGAAGATCCTTCACGGCGGATCTTCCGAGGCCGACCACAGCCTTCCTGCCCCTGAGCTCGCTGTCCAGGAACGGACGGCAGGCCGCCATCTCCTCCGGCGAGGGGTCGCGGTTCTCCGGAGGCCTGCATTTCACCGTGTTGGTGATCATGACCCTGCTTCTGTCGAGACCCACGTCCTCCATTATCCTGTTGAGGATGGTGCCGGCTCTTCCGACGAAGGGCTCGCCCCGGAGATCCTCGTTCTCCCCGGGCGCCTCCCCCACGAGGACCACGGGTGAATCCGGGTCCCCGGACGGGAGGACGATGTTGGTACGTCCGCGGCAGAGACCGCATCTGGCACAGTCTCTGTCCGGGGCGATCATTGCCTTGCACCCTTGAGAAGGTCGGAACCCTTGACGAGGGAGATGAGGCTCACTCCGATGCTGTCGAGGTTCTCCCTTCCGCCGCCTTCCCTGTCGATGACGGAGAAGACCTTCTCCACCTTCACACCCTCCGCACGGAGGGCGGCGATGGCCTTCATGGAGGATCCGGCCGTGGTGATGACATCCTCTATGACGAGGACGTCGTCGCCGGCGTTCAGATCGCCTTCCACGAGCTTTCCGGTACCGTGATCCTTCCTTTCCTTCCTCACCATGAGGAGGGGGATCCCCGTCTCCAGCGAGAGGGCGGTGGCCAGCGGGATGGATCCGAGGACGACTCCGGCCACCCTGTCGGGGCGGATGCCGGCCTCCTTCATCCTCTCCGCCATCGTCTTCGCGATGACCGAGAGGACCTCGGGCTTGGTGCTCGCCTTCTTGATGTCTATGTAATAATTGCTCTTGGCGCCGGAAGCCAGGGTGAAATCCCCGAACTGCAGTGCGCCGCACCCTTCCAAAACCTTCTCGATTGTCTCCATACGAATCACCAGGGCTCCTTCTTGAGGCCCATCCTGTAACCTACGATGTTGACCGTCCTGTGGATGGCGAACATGACCGCCAGCAGGAAGATCAGGGCTGCAATGTGCCAGCCCTCTATGTAATGGGCGTAGACCCAGTCGGGGAAGAACAGTGCGGTGACGCACATCGCCCCGATCACGAAGTCATACTGGTCGAGGACCGGCGCCTTGGCGCCCCTCTCCAGTCCCAGCCTCCTCTTGATGAATGCTCCGCACAGGTCCCCGAGGACCGCGCCGAACGAGAGCGTCGCAAGCACGCCGATATTACCGCAGAAGTCTCCGAACCCCCAGTAGTCGCTGTCGCTCCCGCAGAGTGCCGCTATGCCTATCAGTATAAGACCCAGCAGTATCCCGGAGAAGGCTCCGCCGAAGAATCCCCTCCACGATTTGCCGTCGCCGAAGATCCTCTTCCCGCGCCAGCTCTTCCCGAAATCCATCTTGGTCCCGCCGCCGAATACGACGGCCGCGGAATTGGGCAGCATCGCAGGGAGGAACAGCCAGAAACCTGTCAGCATGATGACGGCTACACCCGTGACGTCCATATGGGACAAGAACATACTCCGGTATTCTTTAAGGGTTTTGCAGGACCGCATCCGGGGCACCCATTCCAATATATAATCGGGGAGTCATCGAAGAATGATACCATGCTCGTACTGGACAGTTCCGCGTTGTTTTCCATGGAACAGCTTCCCGAAGAGGACTCCTGCTGTCCCCCCGGGGTCGTGGCCGAATTGGAGAAGTACAAGGACCGCAGACTGGCGCTGTGGGGGGATCTCCTCAGGGTATCCGACTGCACCGAAGCGTCGGTGAAGAAGGTGGAGGAGGCCGCACGCAGAAGCGGAGATCTGGGACGCCTGTCCCCCGTGGACATCACCGTGCTGGCACTTGCGGCGGATACGGGCGGAACCGTCATGACCGACGATTATTCCATCCAGAACACGGCCCGCATAATGGGGATCCCCTACAGGGCGGTCGGACAGAACGGTATCACCAAAGTGGAGAAATGGAACTACCAGTGCATCGGCTGCAGAAAATGGTACAAGGAGAAGCTGGACGAGTGCCCCGTCTGCGGATCCCCGATGAAACCCCACAGGAAACGCCGATCACGGGAACAGACGCTTGCACCGGATGAGCTTGCTTATCCTGCGGGTGCCGAGGATACCCATGCACATGGCGGTGCTCCTGTCGCTCCTGAATGCGAATGTGTCGGCGAGTTTCTTGTTGCCGGCGGCGATGCGGAGAGGCTTGTAAAGGACGCTTCTCCATTCGTCCTCGTATGAGGACAGCGGTGTTCCGTTCAGGATCTTCGCGGCGGCCGCATTGCCGGCCATCCTGCCGGTGATCATCGCCTGGGGTATCCCGCCCCCGTTGACGGGCATGACGACTCCCGCCGCATCTCCGGCGAGGATTCCCTCGTCAGTGAACGTTTTGGAAATCGGACCTTCGCTGGGGACGTACTTCCCCTTGATCGGAGTGGTGAGTTTCAGGCCGTGGGCCTTTACGAATTTGTCCATGTATCCGCGGAGCGAACCGTCGGAGAATTTGGGGGAGAATCCCACACCCACGTTGGCCGTGCCGTCCTTGGGGATGATCCACCCGTATGCGCCGGGTGCGATACGGCCGAAGAACATCTGTACTACGGGGTCGAAATCCCCTTCCGCCTGAGCGGTGACGGCGGGGTAGCAGTTCCTGTTGGAAGGAAGACCCAGAGTCTTTGCGACACGGGAATTGGGACCGTCCGCCCCGATGATGACCTTGTAGGATATATCGCCCCTGGAGGTCTTGGCCACGCCTCCCCGGGCACTTATGAACATACACCCGGTGACGAGTTCCGCACCCGCACCGACGGCCCTGTCCGCAAGGTGCCGGTCGAAACGGTCCCTGTCGGTAGTGTATCCTGTGAACGGGAATTCCCTGACCTTGTCCTTGGGATCGACGACCCTTATGCCTTCGATACTCCTGCGGCGGAGGTCCGAAGGTACGCCGAAGAGGGTCTCCGTATCGGTGAGATTCGGGAACATGTCGGTTATCTCCTCCGCCGACGGCATGAGTTCGCCGCAGCGGACGGGAGTCCCGACCTCGGGACGCATCTCTATGAGGGCCGTCCTGACACCTGCCCTGGATGCGTATTCGGCGGCCGTGCTCCCGGCCGGACCGGAACCGACCACCAGAACATCCGTTTCGATGAATGTCAAGAATATCACCTGTTGCGGGATACGAAAAAGTCCACGAGCCCTTCGAGGGCCCTCTTATACTCCGAATCGGGTGCGAAACTCAGGTAGGATTTGGCCTCTTCGGCGATCTCCTCGGCCTTCCTGTGGCACCTTTCGAGGGAGTCGGTCTGTTTGATGAGGGCGATGCACTCGGCGGCATCGTCATAATCGGAATTCTGATTGCAAAAAATCTCTTTCACACGAGCTCCGACCTTCGGATCCTCCATGGCATAGATGATGGGAAGAGTAGGTTTTCCTTCGACGATATCGTTCCCGGTCCTCTTTCCGATGGTCTTCTCGCTGCCTGCCACATCGAGGATGTCGTCGATGATCTGGAATGCGAGGCCGGCACAGAATGAGAACTGCCCGATATGTTCTATATCCTCGACATCCGCATGTGCCAGATATGCTCCGCACTTACCTGCGCACCCGATGAGACGGGCCGTTTTGCCGCCGATGATATCCATATACTGGGACTCTCCGACGACTGTATTACGCTCGTATTTCTTCTGGGAGAATTCTCCTGCGGCCAACCCGGATGCGGCATCGATGAAGTAATCGATGATGCTGTCGCTGCTGACTCCGAGGAGACGGAATCCGAGGGAGAACAGGTAATCACCGGCGACGATGGATTTACCGATGGTGTACTCCTTGTACAGAGCTTTCGCCCCTCTGCGGAGATCCCCCTGATCGTTAATGTCGTCATGGATGAGGGTCGCATTGTGGATGAGTTCGATGGCCGCACCGACATCCACCGCCTTACGCGGATCTGTGCCCCCGCAGGCATAGTAGGAGAGAATGCACATGGCGGGCCTTATCCTCTTTCCGTGGTTCCCGATGACGTAGCGGCACATTTCGGTAAGCTCCGTATTCTCCGAATCGGTAACGTCGCTCATCACCTCCTCCACTTTATCGAGGTCTGCCGAAATACAATCGTGCCAGGAATCCGCCATCGGTTGTCAATAGCCAGACCGTACTTAAAGATACTGATTATCCAGACGTCCCGAGGGCGCATATCTACGCCTGTTCGAACATATGGAATGGGAATAACTGGTACATGGAAAAGAAACCCCCGTGCGGTTACGCACGGACGGTAAACGGTTTGCATGCGGCACCCGCTCAGGCAGGCTCCCATTTACACCTTACGGGGGAGACGATAGCCTTCTCGGCTTTGAGTTCCTTGAACGCCTTGTCCACTTCGGCCTTGTCCGCGCCGATGATCTTGGCGACCTCGCCTGCGGAAAGGGGCTTTCCCGCTTCTTTCATGGCTTTTATGACATCGTCCTTGACTGCCATATCCATCCATCGGAGAACTCCGATTTAAACATGGATGTACGGACGGGAATTCGTTGTACGGAAAACAAGGGGTTGCCGGCCCGAAGGCCGGTAAAAGGTTTTGTTTCGGACTCAGAACAGAGCCGCGGCCGCATCGCCGCAGAGGCCGAGGATGAGGTCGGGGTAGACTCCGAGGACCACGACGAGGACTGCGCAGACTGCGATTGCGATCGCAAAGGGCACAGGGACGGTGATCTTGTCGGAGGCATCCTTTGCGGGCTTCTCGACATACATGGCCTTGATGACCCTGACATAGTAGTACAGGGAGATCGCGGAGTTGAGGATGGCAACGAATGCCAGCCACACCCACTGGGTCATGACACCGCTTCCGTCGGCATCGAAGATCGCTCCGGAGAACAGGACGAACTTGGAAGTGAATCCTGCGAGCGGGGGAACTCCGGCCAGGGAGAAGAGGAAGATCATCATCGCGAATGCGAGGATAGGCGCCCTCTTGGCAAGGCCGTTGTAATCCGTGATCTTCTCGCCGAGACCGACGCAGATGAGTGCACCGACGACCAGGAACGCTCCGCCCTTCATGAACACGTGGGTGAACATGTGGAACAGACCGCCGGTCAGGGCGTACTCGCTCATGACTGCCATGACGATGAGGATGTATCCGGCCTGCGCGATGGACGAGTAGGCGAGCATCCTCTTGATGTTGTTCTGGGAGATCGCTACGATGTTTCCGACGGTCATGCTGAACGCCGCAATGATCGCAAAGACGTACTGGACGGCCTCGATGTTGAGACCGCCCATGGACTTCGCGACGACGAACATGATCAGGAAGATCTTGAAGAAGACGACCAGACCCATCTTCTTGGAACCTGTTGCCAGGAATATGGAGACGGGGGTGGAGGCTCCCTCGTACACGTCGGGCGCCCACATGTGGAACGGAACCGCCGCGATCTTGAATCCGTAACCTGCGATCATGCAGATCAGTCCGACCACGAAGGCCCAGCTGTATCCGGATTCTGCGAGGGCGGGACCGAGCTGGGACAGAGTCAGGGTACCGAGTGCTCCGAAGATCATCGAGATACCGTAGATGGTCAGAGCGGTGGAGAGTCCTCCGATGACCACATACTTGACACCTGCCTCGGCTGCGCGGGAGTCATTCCTCTTCATGGTGACGAGCACGTAGGAGGAGATGGACACCGCTTCCACACCGACGAAGATACCGACCAGGTCGGTAGCCTCGCCGACGAACATCATTCCGACGGTCGCGATGAGCAGCAGGGAGTTGTACGCTCCGTAGTGGAGAGTAGTCGTCTCGGTGCTGAACGCAGACACGAAGAGGACGATGATGGAAACCGTCTGGAATAGCAGGATCATCAGTCCGCTGAAGGCATTGTATTCGAACAGACCCTCAAAGGACCTGCAGTCTGCGGGATAGCAGCTGCCGGTCAGCATGATGAGGTTGATCGCGATGCTGATGACCATTACGATCAGAGCAACCGCGGTCACGGGCGCTTTCTTCTTGAATCCGAAGTAGAGCGCCGGCATAATGAGGGCCCCGATGATCAGGACGACCATCGGGATGATCGGGGAATAACTCCCGAATATGTCAGTAATTACCGTTGCATCCATTTCAGATCACTCCAGGGAAGGAATACAGGTCGATCATACCCAGCGCCAGGTCGGGCCACACTCCGTAGATCACGATGAGGAGCGCGACGACGCTGAGGGCGATGGCCTCGATCTTGTCGACATCGTGCACATGCTCGACGTCGATCTTCTTGGTGATTCTTCCGAACAGGACCCTCTGCATCGCGAACAGGTAGTAACCTGCAGTGAGCAGGAGGGACAGCAGGCAGAACACCAGCAGGTAGATGACGTCGTTGTCCACGCACCAGTCGTAGAACGCATAGACAATACCGAACTCTCCCCAGAATCCGATGAGTCCGGGAAGTCCGAGGGACGCCATGAATGCGAACATCATGAAGGTGGCGTAGAGAGGCATCTTGCCGGCA
Source organism: Candidatus Methanomethylophilaceae archaeon (assembly GCA_963643445.1). GTDB lineage: Archaea > Thermoplasmatota > Thermoplasmata > Methanomassiliicoccales > Methanomethylophilaceae > Methanomethylophilus. The sequence goes on along the minus strand of CAVIJO010000001.1, from coordinate 113,899 downwards.
AGTCCGCCGAGGAGGGGGATCTCCCTGGTTCCGATGTTGTGACCGGCCATACCGCAGACCATGAAGAGCATAGCGGAGATGAGACCGTGTGCGAACATCTGGAAGACTGCGAACTCGATTCCCGCCTGGGAAAGGCAGCCCATGGAGACCATGACGAGACCCATGTGGGAGATGGAGGAGTATGCGACCATCTTCTTGAGGTCCCTCTGTGCGATGCATGCGTAGGCGCCGTAAATCATAGCCAGCAGACCCATGAAGATCATGACTGCCTGCCAGTTCTGAGCACCGGCGGGGAGGTTCTCGATACATACCCTGATGATACCGTAGGAACCCATCTTCAGCATGACTCCTGCCAGCAGGACGGATCCTGCGGTAGGTGCCTCGGTATGGGCATCCGGCAGCCAGGTATGGAAGGGAACGGCGGGCATCTTGACGGCGAATCCGAAGAACAGGAGTCCGAAGACCAGAGTCTGGAAGACCTCGCCGAAGACACCGCTCGCTGCGGAGATGGCCTGGAAGCTGAAGTCGATCGCTCCTCCGTTGACCTCCGCAGCCTGGAATGCCAGGGCGAAGATTCCGATGAGCATGACCAGCGAGGCCACGTGGGTGTAGATGAAGAACTTGATGGCAGAGTAGTGCCTCCTCGGGCCTCCGTACCAGGAGATGAGGAAGTACATCGGGATCAGAGTGATCTCCCACATGATGTAGAAGAGGAAGTAATCCGCGGCAGTGTACACTCCCATAAGTCCGACTTCGATGGCCAGGAGCAGTGCGAAGAAGTAGTGGGGGCGGTCGCTCTCCTTGTAGGAGAACGCCACCACAATCACTTCGAGGACTGCGGTCAGGAAGACCATCAGTATGCTAAGACCGTCGATCGTGAAGAGCAGGCTCATCTTGAGTCCGGCGGAATCGATCCAGTTCGCACTGAAGTCGAACTGGGTGAGGTCGTCGCCGCCGAGCATGATGACGGCGGTGAGACCGAGGGTAATCAGGGTGAATGCGAACGCTACCAGTCTGGCGTATTTCTCCCTGGCACCTCCCATGAAGAGGGTCAGGATAGCCCCGATGAGAGGCACCAGGATGATTGCGGGCAGTATGAAAGAGCCTTCCATCTCAGAGACCTCCGAAGCTGTAGACGAGAGCAAGCGCGACCACTACGAGTGCGATTATTCCGCCTATGACCATTCCGGCATACGTGTGGACGTTTCCGTCCTGAGCCTTGCTCAGAAGGTCTCCTCCGCTCACGACGGCGTTGGAGAGTCCGTTGACGGATCCGTCGATCACATGCCTGTCGAAGTAGTCGACTCCCAGAGCGACGTCGTATCCGAGCTTCCAGGAGAGCTGGTTGTAGATTTCGGGCATGTACCACCTGTTCTGTACGGTCTTGTACAGCCAGGAGGTTCCGTTCTTGCTGACGATACCGGGGTTGACGGTCTTCTTGACATACATCAGGTACGCCAGTCCGATAGCGACGAGCACGAGCACGATGGTTACGTAGGTCTTCCAGTTGGTGAAGAGCTCGACGACCCAGTGGAGTCCGGTCTCGGCCTCTCCTCCGGCGACCTGCCACACCTTGGTGGACAGATCGTAGCTGATGGTGAACACGCCGTCCCATCCGAAGAGGAGGGTGAATCCGAAGGCGAATGCGAAGATCGAGAGGACGCAGAGAGGCAGGGTCATGCAGCGAGGGGACTCGCCGTGGCAGTGCTTTGCGTTCTCCCTGGGCTCGCCCTTGAAGGTCATGAACCAGAGACGGAACATGTAGAACGCGGTCATGAATGCGGTGACGATTCCGAGGAACCACAGTATTGCGAAGCAGATGCTGGTGAGGTCGACGGAGTCCTTGAACGCATCGAAGACGACGTCCAGCACGAGATCCTTGGACCAGAATCCCGCGAAGAACGGGAATCCTGCGATGGACAGGGATCCGATGAGCATGGTGATCGAGGTGATGGGCATCTTGGACCTGAGTCCTCCCATGAGGCGCATATCCTCGGTCCCGCATGCGTGGATGACGGAACCGCTGCAGAGGAAGAGCAGAGCCTTGAAGAAGGCGTGGTTTGCCATGTGGAGGCATCCTGCGGTGTATCCGAGGGCTCCGGCCGCCATGAGGGCGGTGCTTCCTTCGTTCATTCCGAGGGCGAAGAGATATCCTCCCGCACCGATGGAAAGGAACATGTATCCCAGCTGGGACAGGGTCGAATAAGCCAGGACTTTCTTGATGTTCATGTTGTTCATCGCCATGGTGGCGGTGAAGAACGCGGTGACACCTCCGATGATGGCCACGAAGAGCATGACCTCGGAGTTCATGGCGAACAGCGGGAAGCACCTTGCGACAAGGTACACTCCGGCCTTGACCATGGTTGCCGCATGGATGAGTGCGGATACGGTGGTAGGTCCGGCCATTGCGTCCGGAAGCCAGTCCAGCAGAGGGAACTGAGCGGATTTTCCGATCGCACCGCCGAAGATCAGCATGGCTGCGAGGAACAGGGTGTCGGGGTTGGCGGCTGCGAGGTTCGCACCGTTGAACACGACGGTGTAGTCGAGGCTGCCCATAGCCTCGTAGAGGACGAACAGTCCTCCCATGAGGCAGACGTCTCCGAGCCTGGTGACGAGGAAAGCCTTCTTGGCCGCGGATGCGGCGTTGTCGGCCTTGTCGTCTCCCTCGGGGTGGTTGAAGCCCCAGAATCCGATGAGGAGGTAGGAGCACAGACCCATGACCTCCCAGAAGATGAACATCTCCACGAGGTTGCTGGATGCTGCAAGTCCGAGCATTCCGGTAAGGAAGAGGGCGACTTCTGCGAAGTATCTCCTCTGCCTCTCGCCCTGGTCTCCCATGTATCCGAGCGAGTAGATGAAGATCAGCATCGAGATGAACGATGCGAAGAGCATCATCAGGCAGGACAGGGAGTCGACGTAGTAACCGAGGTTGATGTCGAATCCGCCGAGCGAGAACCATTTGATCTGAGAGGTCACGTATCCGGGGTCGCTGTAGGCGGAGCCGGTGAAGAAGTCGTAGGACACGAGCATCGACATGACGAATGCGAACGCCGCTCCGAAGATCGTGACGTATCCGCCATATTTGAGCTTGGGACCCATTATCTTCCCGAGGAATCCGACTATCAGGAAGCAGACGATAGGTACGAGGGGCACGAGCCAGGTGTATTCTATGAATCCCGTCAATTTACCACCTCATAGTGTTGAGACTGTCAGTGCTGACGGTCTTTCTCATCTTGTATGCGTTGAGCACGATGGCGATACCGACGGCGACCTCTGCGGCTGCGACGGAGATCGTCATGATGACGAATACCTGTCCGAGGGCAGCAGTGGTTGCGAAGCCGTATGCGGAGAACGCGATGAAGTTGATGTTCGCCGCGTTCAGCATGAGTTCGATGCACATCAGGACGATGATCGTGCTGCTCTTGGTCAGGACACCGTATGCCCCGATCACGAACAGGATGGCTCCGAAGGTGAGGAAGTACTCAATTGGAATCATCTTTCTCAACCTCCTCTCTTGCCACGCATATTCCGCCGATCATGGCCCCGAACATAAGGACGCCGAGGACGAGAAGGACGGGTCCGTACTTCTCGAACAGCGCGTAGTTCAGAGATTCGCTGTTGACGGTTTCCCCGCCGGTGGCGGACGTCTCAACGACATCGTCGAAGGGAACGGCTTTGGGCTCGTCCCCGTAGTCATCCCAGTCGGTGACGTATATCGAAACCGCCAGGACTGCGAGCAGACCAGCCGCGAGTGCGACTGCCGCAACTGCTCTCTTACTCATCTGAATCATCCTCCAGGATGTATTTGCGGGTAAGCATGATGCTGAATGCGAACAGGATGGTGATCGCACCGACATACACGAGGACCTGTATCACACCGATGAACTCTGCTTCCATGAAGAAGTAGGCTACACCGACCGTGAAGAACACGAGTGCGAGATAGAACGCACTGTGAACAGGGATCTTGTCGGTAACGACGTAGACGGCCGCCGCGATTCCGATCGCTGCAAGGATCACGAATGCGAGAAGGTCGCCGTTGCACCAGATATAGTTTGCAAAGTCGCAGATGCCGTCCCAAATGTCTTCAATTATTCCCATCACAGCACCTCCTTGATGTGCAGAGCGTCCTTGGGACAGGCTTCCACACAGTTCTCACAGCAGATGCAGGTCTCGTTGTTGACCTCAGGCCACAGGATAGGGCGTCCTTTGGCGTTGACTCCGTGCTCCGTCATGACGATGGCGTCCACGGGGCAGACCTTGGCGCACTTCTTGCAGCTGATGCACTTCGAAGAATCCAGCTCGGGGCGGTCCACGAGGAAGGGCTTGACCCTGTTCTCACCGTTTCCGGCTTTATAATCGGAAATGAGAGTCTCCTCGAGAGGGACCTTCATTCCCTCGGTGGTCTTGTCGTATGCAAGCCTGCGGGGGCCGTAGATAAGGTCGGACCTGGTGAATTCCGCAAGTTCGACGATGGGGGTGACGGTCATTGCGTCCAGCGGGCAGTACTCTGCACAGTAGGCGCAGAAGGAGCACCTTCCCATGTTGATCTGCGGTCTCTTGACGTTGTTACCCTCGTCATCGGGAGTGTCGACGAGGATGATCGCCTCACAGGGGCACATCTTCGCACACATTCCGCATCCGACGCACTTGTTGAAGTCGAGCGCCGGGCGGCCGCGGTAGTTGTCGGGGTTCCAAAGAGCCTCATACGGGTAAAGCACGGTGACAGGCCTGTGAATGGTGTTCTTCACCAGGATCTTGCAGCACTTCACGATAGGGCGCATGATCCACAGGTCTTTCCAATTCTTGTGCCTTCCGTCCTTGTATTTCTCAAGATAATCCATAGCCATCAGAAGACACCTCCTACCTTAAGCAGCAGAACGATCACCAAGTTGACGATGGACAGAGGCATGAAGATCTTCCATCCGAGGTTGAGGATGGTATCCGTCCTGACCCTTGCCACGGCAAGCCTGAGGATGATCATGAGCAGGAAGACGAACCACGCCTTGAGCAGGAACACTACTTCGGGCACGGGCCACCAGGAGGTCCAGGCGCTGAGGTCGATGAACGGCAGGGTCCATCCGCCGAAGAACAGGATGACGATCATTCCGCACGAGCAGGCTCCCCTGAGGTAGTCTGCCAGCATAATGAGTCCCCACTTCATTCCGGCATACTCGGTCTGCCAACCCTCGACGAGCTCCGACTCGGCCTCTGCGAGGTCGAACGGAGCACGCTCGGACTCGGCCACCGCGCACATAAAGAACGTGATGAATCCGATGAACTCGGGTATGATGAGCCAGACGTGGTCGTACTGGTAGTTGACGATGTCGTTGATGTTGAAGGATCCGCAGAGCAGGCAGGTGGTGGCAATGACTATGAGGATAGGCACCTCGTACGCCATCATCATCTCGGCCGCACGGATTCCTCCGATAAGCGAATATTTGTTGTTCTGAGCCCAACCGGACACGAGGATGAAGAACGGTGCGAGGGCGTACAGCGCCATGATGATCAGCAGTCCGGTTCCGTAGTCGACCACGAACCACCTGTTGGACAGGGGGATCATACAGTCGATGAGGACGGACGTTCCGATGATGAGCGCAACGGTCCACCAGTATCCCATCTTGTCGACCTTGCTCGAGGAGATGTTGTCCTTCATGAAGGTCTTGAAACCATCGGCGACGCACTGCAGGAATCCCCACATACCAATCATGGTACCGCGTCTGTCCATACCCCTTCCGAGGACCTTACGCTCCTCCCATAGAGACACCAGAACGGCGACGAACGCCACCGCGAAGACGATGACCATGAACAGTACCAGTGCGAAGAAGTTGCTGGTCATGTCGCAGACAAGCCACTGGGAAAGACCGTTTCCGGGGATCAGGAGATCGACGAGCCATGCGATGGCTCCTCCGATGATATCCCACAGTTTGAGTGCGATGTCGTAGGGGAGGTTGTAGGCGTCTCCGAACGGGTAGTACGGGTTGGACATCGGATCGGGATAGTTGATCCAGTCACGGATACTTGTATAGCCGACCATGATATCACCTGTCGGTCTCCCCGAGGCACATGTCGATCATAGCCATGACGACCGGCACGTCCGCGATCCTGCATCCCTGGACGAGGTCCTTGGAGGCAGAGACGTTCACAAAGATAGGGCTGCGGACCTTGAGCCTGTAGGGCTTGTCGGTTCCGTCGGACACCAGGTACATGAGGGACTCTCCGCGGGGATCCTCGAGCCTGGCGAAATGCCTTCCCTCGGGGATGTTCATGGGTGCTTTGAGCCTGTACGGGGCGTTCTTTCCAAGTGCGTTGATCTTCTCGACCGCCTGTCTGATGATCCTGGTGGACTGGAACATCTCCTCCACCCTCACCATGTACCTTGCGTAGGAGTCTCCTGCGGTCAGTACGGGTACGTCGAAGTCGATCTTGTCGTAGTTGTCATAGGGGTCGTCGCGGCGGATGTCGAAGTCGACTCCGGTTCCCCTTGCGGCGGGACCGGTGATTCCGAGGTTGGCGCACTTCTCCCTGGACAGGATGCCGTTGCCGATCATCCTGTGCGTGTAGGTAGAGTTGTCGTCGATGATTGCGACGATGTCCCAGAGGGCCTTATCGAAGTGCTCGCAGCACCTGATGATGTCCCTGTCGAAGATGTCGGGAGTATCGTTCCTGACTCCTCCGATACGGGGATAGTTGGTGGTCATCCTCGCTCCGCAGAGCCTGACGTTCATATCCATCCAGAACTCCCTCTCCCTGGAAGCCCACAGGAACACCGTGAGGTTTCCGAGGTCGGTTCCGACGGCGGCGAGCCACATGAGATGGGACTGCAGACGGTTGACCTCGTCTGCGACGATCCTGATGTATTTCGCCTTATCTGGCACATCGAGGTCGAGTGCTCTCTCGCATGCCATGCAGAACAGATGGGTGTAGGTCATCGAAGCGGCGTAGCAGAGACGGTCCGCCATAGGGATGATCTTGGGGTAGGTCCTGTTCTCGACCTCTTTCTCCCATCCTCTGTGAAGGTATCCGACGATGGGGTCGGCATCCGTGACGATTTCTCCGTCGACCTGGATCTTGAGGGTCCAGAGACCGTGGGAGAAGGGGTGCTGCGGACCCATGATGATCCACATCTTGTCGGTTTCCATCTTGGCTGTCTCGGCCTTGAAGATGGCCTCGATTGCAGGATCCACCGGAAGGCTTCCCTCTGCGATGGCTACGTTCTCGAGCTGTTTGGCCTCCATGGAGGTGTTCTCGGTTTTCTGTTCGTCTGACATCATTCCCATCCCCTGAGTTTATATGATTTCCTGAAGGGGAAGAACTCGTAGGTGTCGGGCGTAAGAAGCCTCTCAAGCCTCGGGTGGCCGTCGAAAACGATTCCGAACAGCTCCCAGGTCTCCCTCTCATGCCAGTTGGCACCGCCCCAGATGTCGGAGACGGTGTGGATGTGCAGATCGTCGTTGGGTACATCGACGGTGATCTCGACCATGACACCCTTATAGAAGGTGTAGTTGTCAAGGTGATACACCACCTGCATGCGGTCCTTCATGTCGACACCGCACAGGGAAGCGCAGTGCTCGAAGCTGAGTTCGTCGCGCAGGTACTTGCAGAGATCGTAGATGACGGACCTGTCGGCAGTCATGTAGATCCTGCGGGTCTCGGTGCCGGTGACAGCGAGCTTTCCGGGGAACTGGCTCTCCAGCTTCCCTTTGATCTCGCCTTCCCAGGAATCCTGATATTCGCGTACTTCTGTATTCATATCAGCACCCTGTTCAGTCCTTGAGGAATGCTCCTCTTCTGAAGTAGTTGTCAATCTTCTTCTGCATCAGCATGAACCCGTCGATCATGGCGTCCGGCCTTGCCGGGCATCCGGGGATGTAAAGGTCCACCGGAACGATCTGGTCGAGTCCCTGTACGGTGTTGTAGGAGTCGTACCAGGGTCCGCCCGAAATGGCACACTCGCCCATGGCGACAGCCCACTTGGGTGAGGGGATCTCTTCCCAGAGCCTTCTGATGTGGGGGCGGATCTTCTTGGAGATCCATCCGTTCACGAACAGGATATCAGTCTGCCTGGGGGACGACCTGTAGATCATTCCGTAACGCTCGGCATCGAAACGGGGAGCGGAAGCCTGCGCCATCTCGAGGGCGCAGCAGGCCAGACCCCAGTGCAGGGGGTGCATCGAGTTCTTCATGGCCCAGGCCCAGATGGGTCCGGTCAGTTTGTCGATGGTCCTCCTGGTGCCGGAGCTCATGAGGTCGTTGATCATGGCTGTGGACCAGCTCATGAATTCGTCGGCACTCATGGCGACGGCGTGCGGGTAGAGGCTCATATCCATATGTTCTCCTCCTTCTTCAGCGAGTACACAACTCCCAAAAGCATGATGCCGAGGAATACGAGAAGCCAAACGGTGGCGTTTACAGACAATCCGTCAAAGGCGACGGACCAGATAAGAAGGAACGTAACAATCAGATCGAATACCACGAAAATCAAAGCGAAAGCGTAGTACTGCATCCTGAACTGGATACGCGTATTTCCTATCGGGGTCGAACCGCACTCGTATGTCTCCTCAGTCCACGTGGTGGATTTCGAGGGTCTGATGAACCTCGAAACCATCCATGCCAATGGCGCAAATCCGAAGGACATGATGCCTACGAATAAGAATGGCAAATAGCTTGTGACTAGTGACATCGGCTTTTGCGATGCTTTCTTTCTATATAATAGGAAAGTAAAAAAGTTGCATGTCAGTATTTAAAGCAAAACAGATTTAAGAATTTAATTTAGACTAAATATTCTTTTAAGAATTGAGTGAAATTTTTATAATAGGAGGATGCCGTGGGACGTCCCATGTCAATCAAGATCGGGTTCATCGGAGCGGGCAGAATGGCCGGCGCCATGATCAAGGGGCTTATCGCCAAGAACGTGTATTCACCGGAGGAGATCGTCGCCTGCGCCCCCACCGAAGAGACCCGGAACAGAATGACCCAGGAGACCGGAATCAGGATGTTCGGAAAGGCTTCCGACATAGCCGGGCTGACCGATGTCCTCGTGCTCGCGGTCAAACCGAAGCACATCGCCGGCCTGTTCACGGAGGAAGGACTGGAACTCCGCGACGGACAGATGCTCATCAGCATCGCCGCCGGAGTGAAGATATCTGCCCTCAGGTCCTATGCGCCCGGCGCAAAGGTCGTGAGGGTCATGCCCAACCACTGCTGCATGGTCCTGGAAGGCGCCGCCGGATATGTCATGGACGAAACATGCACAGGGGAGGACAGGAGTATCGTGAAGACCGTCCTCTCGGCGATAGGACTGGCGGAAGAGGTTAGAGAGTGCGACCTCGACGCCGTCACCGGGATATGCGGAAGTTCGCCCGCATTCCTCTACATGGCCGCACAGGCCCTGATAGAGGCCGGGAAGAAGTATGGCCTCACCGAGGAGCAGTCCACGGCCCTTGCGGCACAGTCCATGGTGGGGGCCGGGAAGATGATCCTGGAATCCGGTATGACCACGGAACAGCTCATCGACGGCGTGTGCTCCCCGGGCGGAACCACCATCGAAGGAGTGAAGGTACTCAGGGACGAGCACTTCGAAGATGTCATGATCCACTGTGTCGATGCGACCGTCAAAAGGTCCGTCGAGATGGGCAAAGAGTAAATGTGCCAGATGGTAAAAAATTGAATCTGTGCGGCGGGCTCAGCGCCTGCCGTGCAGGAAGTTTTTCACGATCCCCGCACACACGCGCGGGGCGTTTTTCCAGATGGATCCCGTGGTCCAGTCGAGGTCGTTCTTGTCTGTGATGGTACTGTCCATCATCCTGACGCCTTCCTCCTTGATGTCCCAGAGTTTCGAATTCCTCTCCTCCGGATCCCCGATCTCCATGATCCTGTCGATGCGGTGCATGATGTCGCGGGCCGTCTCCGTCCTCTCGTTGCGCACCTTCGCCGCCCCGCCGTCTATGCGCCCGGAATCGCATTCGGCGTTCGTAAGGACTATGGCCGCATCGTACGATGTCTCCGCTATCTGGTCGCGGTCCATCCATACGGTCTCGTAAGAGAGGACATGCTTCCACGAAGGATTGTCCAAAAGCCTGCGGTGGTCCTCGAGGGTCCTCGCACGCAGCCTGTACCCCCACTTGTCCGGCTCCTCGAACGCCCTGCTCCCGGGATCGACGAAAGGCGCAAAAGGCGAGTCATAGATAAAGAGGGCGTCATCGCGCTCCACAATGTCCCAGAGGTGCTTGGCGCTGGCTGCAGTCTGCATCGCAGACTCGCGGGTCTGCTGGGGAAGCCCGGTCATAAAGAAGATGTCGAAACGGCTGCAGCCGTTCCCGAAGGCATTGACGAGGGTCTTCTCGATGGCGTCGTTGGTGTATCCTTTGCCAAGTGCCAGACGGACGGATTCGTCATACGAGTCAGGCGAGAATTCTATGGACCATCCCCCTTCGAAGGTACGGTCGATTGCCGAGAAATGGTCCGCGGATGCACCGTTGAACAGCTCTATGACGACATGGTTGTCGATATCCCTCTCCCGGACTGCCTTCAGGAACCTGTCACAGTAATCCTGTCCGGCCTGCCGTATGTCGCCCACGATGAATATGGGGGCCTTCATGTAGTCGGAGATGCCCTCCATATCCTCCGCCAGTTTCTCCGGGCCCCTGAATGCGGGGCGGTTCCTGCAGCAGACCCTCCTGTTGGCGGAGTGGGAACCTCCGCACTCGGCACAGTTGATGGAACATCCCCTCACGGTGAACACCGATGTGAGCGGGACCTTATCCCATCCGTGCCACGGAAGGGACCCGGCGACGTCCATCGTGCTCATGACGTTCTTTATCATGACGCCGTAATCGAAGATGATGTTATCCAGATCGTCCTGGACGTATGTGAGACCGTTGTCGTGTATCCCTCCCTCCGCATCCTTCCATACAAGATTCGGTACGGAGGACAGATCCTCCCCTTTCGAGAGGGCCTCCATCATCCTGACGGTGGGAACCTCGGTGGTGTCCCCCCTCATGACCAGGTCCACCTCGGGGCGGCGGATGAGTTCGTCGTAGAAATACGACGATGTGAAACCTCCGAACTCGGTCTTGGCGTTCGGATGGTACTTCTTGACTATCTTCGCAAGCTCCAGGGCGCCGTGGGCGTGGGGCATCCAGTGCAGATCGATGAAATATACGTCGGCGTCCAGGGTGCGGATCCTCTTCTCAGCGTCGAAACTCTCCTTCGCCAGCATCAGGCCCGCTATGTTGACTATCCTGGTCCTGAATCCCGCCGCCTGAAGGTGGGTGGAGATGGTCATGAAACCCATCGGATACATCTCGAACACCGGGGACGACGGGATTACGTCGCTGACAGGGCCGTAGAAGATGGGTTTCTTCCTGAAATCGTACACACTGGGGGCGTGCAGAAATACAGCATCGTATCTGGCCAGAACATCACTTCCCGTAGCGTCTCACGCGCTGCTGATAGGTCCTGATTGCCCTGAGGAAGTCGATGTGGCGGAACCCGGGCCAGTAGACATCCGTGAAATAGAGTTCCGAATATGCGAGCTGCCACAGCAGGAAATTGGAGATTCTGAGTTCCCCGGACGTGCGCAGGATGAGGTCTGGATCGGGCATATCGGAAGTGTAGAGATGTTCCGACAGGATTTCCTCGGAGATCTCATCGGGGTCGATGTCCCCGTCCGCAACCTTCCTGGCGATCTCCCTTACCGCACTGACGATCTCCTGCCTCCCGCCGTATGCGAGACATATGCTGAACGTGAAATCTCTGTAGCTCCCGGTCTTCTCGTTGACGTAATCGATGGCTTTGCAGACGTTTTCCGGGAGTTTTTCCACATCCCCGAGGACGCGGACGCGGACGCGGCTGTTGATGATCCGGGGGTCGTCGACAATCTCCCTGAGGGACTCCTCCGCCATCTCCATGAGGAAACTGACTTCGCCGTCATCCCTCCCGAAATTCTCGTTGGAGAAGGCGTAGACCGTGACGTATCTGATACCGAGGTCGAGACACCAGTCCAGAAGCTCGTGGATCTTCCTCTCCCCTGCGCGGTGGCCGGCGTTGACATCGTCGCCCAGATATTCACGGGCATAGCGGCGGTTGCCGTCCATGATGATGCCGATATGCTTCGGGACGGGCCCGTCCTTGACCTCCTTGTCGAGTTTCCTCTCGTAAGTGGAATAGACCTGCTTCGAGACGAGACCCGGTACCGCGGCCATTTCCTTCCCGCCTCAGAACTCCAGTCCGGGAAAGTCTTCGGGGACCCCGGCCGCCTCGGGCCCGAGGTCGACACAGCCGACGGCCGCGACGGCTCCGATGGTGCCGTCGGTACCGGTGATGCTGATGATCTGCACCCCGCATTCCTCCGCTATCTTCACGGCGTCCTCGCGGGTGTACATGGTGCTCTTGGCGCTCCATCCGTACTCCGTGAGCTTCTTGGGGATCTCCAGCCCCTGGAAGACCGTCATAACGGCGTCCTCGGAGTAAGACTCCTTCTTCAGGAAGTCGACGCAGTACTCGATGAGCTTGGGGATATCCGCCTCCTTCACGGCGAAAGTCACTGCGGAGGAACAGCAGTTGGTGGTCTTGGTGGGAGTCTTGGGATTGAGCTGGATGATCTTGTGCTCCAGGAAGTGCCCTACGGGACAGTTCTTCGCCATTTTGAGAGCGGATGCCCAGGTGGCGCCCTTCTCCTTGGTGTCGGTGTCGTCGACCCCGATGACAACCCTCACCATCTTGGGCGTGATGATGTCGACGTGGGCCTCGTGGCCTCCGCCGATCTTGAAATCGTCCGGATATTCGGTACGGATGACGTCCCCGCACTGGGGCAGGCATGCGCCGATGCCGACGGATGCCCCCGCTATGCCGTACCAGGTGGTGCGGACCTCGTCCCCCTCGATCTTCACGGCTTTGAGACCCTGTCCTCCCAGATCCGCAGAGACGGGGCCGAACCTGAGTTCCCTCTCACCGATCGAGACGTCCATGACCAGGGTAGTGCCCTGCATTTCGATGCGGTCGATCATGCCGCCGGTCCTGCGGCGGTTGACGACGTCCCACTCCCCGGGGCCGCGCGCACTGCACTGCTCGATTATCCTGGCCTTTCCGGCCTTCTCGTCGACTACGGTTATGAAGCCCCTGCAGAACATGGGGCCGTACTTGGATTTGACCTCATCCGGTCTCAAAACGGTTACCATCAGTATGAATCTCCTTCTTCTTCCGGCCTCTCGGCCGCGGATAAGCACTCGGGCGGAACCCTGCCGCAGAGGTAGACGGACTTCGCCGCCTTCCCTATGGGGAATCCCGCATCCGCACATTTCCGGGTGTCGACACGCAGGATGACGACATCGTCCATGCGGACCGAACCCGCCGTCACTGCATCCCTGTATGTTCCGGACAGGTGCACCATGGCCCTGTCCACCGGCATTATGCCGGTCTCCATTATGATCTCCTCAGCCTCGGGGGAGACAGGATAGTAAAGATAGTCTGGCACATCGTCCGTCGGGAGGTGCAGATCGACCTCGATCGTGTGCCCGTAGGTGGCCCTCACCTTGTGGCCGACCACCTGGTACCTGCCCTTGGGATCCGTAAGTGCCAGCGCCTCGATGTGATGGGGGCGCATCCATTTCATGCGGGGATTTATCCCGCGGACGGCATCCGAGATGTCGCGGGAGTCCACATATCCCAGGGAACTCATCTCGAGACCGAACTTGCCGTGTCTGAGGATGGCCGCGAGGGTCCTTCCGACCTTCTCGACCTCGTAGTCGCTCATTACAAACTTGCCTTTCTCCCCGCAGACGGGGCAGTATTCGTCGCGGTAGTATCCGTGCTCCTCGCACTCGTTGATCATATCCCGGCCCTCCGTTCCGCGGCCGCCACGGTGTTGGCCATGAGCATGCATATGGTCATGGGTCCGACGCCTCCCGGCACGGGGGTTATGAACGACGCCTTCTCCGATACGGCATCGAAATCCACGTCGCCGACCAGTCTCGTGCCGTTCTTGGCGGACGGGTCGTCTATACGGTTGGTGCCGACGTCGATCACGACCGCACCGTCCTTCACCATATCCGCGGTAATGAAACGCGGTTTTCCGACGGCCACAATAAGAATGTCGGCGGATCTGGTTATGTCCGAGAGCCTCTCTGAACGGGAATGGACGACGGTTACGGTGGAATCCACGCCTCTCTGCATCATGATGGCCGCCATGGGTTTGCCGACGATATTGCTCCTGCCGACGACGACAACATGCTTTCCGCGGGTGTCGATGCCGCTGCGTGCGAGCATCTGATATACGCCAGCGGGGGTGGCCGGGAGGAACCCGGGATCGCCTATGAGCATCTTCCCGACGTTCTGCGGGTGGAAACAGTCCACGTCCTTCGACGGGTCCACCGCATTGATGACCGCCTTCTCGTCGATGTGCGCAGGGAGCGGGAGCTGTATCAGGAAACCGTGGACGGACGGGTCCGCATTGAGTTCCGCAACCTTGGCCAGCAGTTCCTCCTGGGTCGTGCACTCGGGCATCAGCACGGTGACCGAATGCATACCGAGCTCCTCGCACTTCCTGCCCTTCATCCTGACGTAGACCTGGGATGCGGGGTCCTCTCCTACGAGTACCACCGCGAGGCCGGGAACGACCCCTTTCGACCTGAGATCTTCGATCCTCTGTCTGAGCTCCCCGTATATCTGCTCGGACACGTCTTTACCGAGAATCAATTTGGCGGACATGTTCTCCGCTGACTATGGCACCGCCTTTATTATAATTATCGTGGACAGATCAGCGTGCCAGACGCGAGATTTCGGAAAGAGTGGATGGAGTGTGTCCGGCATCGAGGATACCGCGGAGTGCGGTCTCGGTCCTGACGAGATTGTCCTTCAGATCCCCGTCTGAGAACACTCCCGAGGCACGGGATTCGACAATGTGCCAGGTGTGGTCCGCAAGGACGAACACGCCGTCCTCCGGAAGGGATGATGCGAGTGCCGCGTAATCCTCCGGGCGGCGTTTTCCCTCATGCATGGGCCACAGGTATGCGGATATCCTCCTGCCTTCGGCATCCGTCCCCTCGGTGACGGGGATCTCCACTGCATATCCCGGGAGAATCGAGGGCACGCAGTCGTCCCCGTACGCATACTGGGACGAATCGATGTGTATCCCGTACCCCACCTCCCGGAGGAAATCCCCGACCGCACGCGGCTGCCTCATGTACGGGGCGCGGAATGCGACGGGATTGCGTCCGAGAACATCCCTGGCCGCCTGACAGCCGTGCCTCACGGCCTCCACCGCATCAGGACGGGTCATGTGTCCAAGGGACTCATGGTCGTATCCATGGACCCCGATCTCGAAATGTGCCAGACATCCGGAAACGTCCTTCGTCTCCTCCAGGGTGCGGCCTTCGCAGAAGAACGCTGCCGGGAGTCCGATGTCGTCGAGCATGTCGGCGAGGAGCGCGAGCCCCCTGGCCGACGAGGAGAATCTCGGTGCCGTCCCCTGGCCCCTGTCGACGGACCCGGCCTCGATCTGACCGGGGACCTCAGTGTTGACGTCCCTGTCGAGGTCGATCGTGAAACAGAACTTTACCGTCCGGATCACCTGGGCTGGGGTGCGGTGACCCTCCTGATCAGCATTCCCTCGATGGCGACGGGCTGGTACCTCTCGGCCATCTCCTTGGCACGTGCCAGCTTCGCCTCGTTGTCGGCGAACATCTTGAACATGACCTCGCCCGTCTCGACCCTCTGGCCCTTCTTCTTGAAGAGGAGGAGCCCGGCGCCCTTGTCGTTGGGGGCCCCGAGGGCCTTGGCGATCGATACTATGTCCTTGTTGTTGATCGAATGCACATATCCGGATTTGGACGAGACGACGTCCGCCTCATATCTGCCGGGCTTCAGATCGTCCGACTTCAGGTCGGGACGGCCTCCCTGTGCGACCACGATCTCCATGAATTTCTTGTGGGCCGCACCGGACCTGAGGATCTCGCGGGCCTTCTCGGTGCCGTTCTGGAATCCGCCCATCTCGAGGATGATGCCCGCACACTCGCAGGCCTTCTCTATGACGCTGGCGGGATGTTCGTTCCCCTCGAGGATGCGGATGCATTCCCTGGCCTCCAGATTGGGACCTATGGCGCTGCCGACGGGCTGATCGGCGTATGTGATGGCACATTCGATGTGGATACCCAGCTTCTCTCCCAGATCCATGAAGTCCCTGGCATACGCACGGGCGTCCTCCAGGGTGGGGACCTTGGTCCCGGAACCCGTGGGGATGTCCACCAACAGGTAGTTGGCACCTATGGCGAGCTTCTTGCTGATAATGGACGCCAGCATCTGGGCCCTCGGATTGATGCCCAGCGGGTGTTCGATCTTGATGACAATGTCGTCCACCGGGGCGATGTTCATGGAACCGCCCCATACGAACGCACCGCCTGCGGTCTCCCCTATCTCTCTGAGGCGGTCGGCGGCGACCTCGATGTTGCAGAAGGTCTCCACGAAATCGGACGTTCCGCATGCGCTGCTGATGGCGCGGGAGGATGTTTTCGGGATGGTGAGCCCCGCGGCGGCCACTATCGAGACTACTATGGGGGTGATCTTGTTGCCGGGGACCCCGCCCATGCTGTGGAAGTCGAATATCGGGGAACGGTCGAACGGGATGGTGTCCCCCGTATCAACCATGGCACGGGCGAATGCGGCGATCTCGTCGATGTTCATCCCGTTGATGTACAGCGCAGTGAGCCAGGAGGACACTTCTATGCCGGACAGGCTGCCGAGGTAGATGTCGTTGACGACCCCCTGGATCTCCTTCTCGGTCAGGATCCCGCCGTCCATCTTCTTCCTGATGGAACGGACGCTCTCGGGACTGGGCGAGAACACGACGTCCACCTCGTCCCCGTCTCCGACGCCGAGCCTCTTCGCCACCGAGACAGGCATGAGCACCTCACCCTCGCTGATGAACGAATCGGAGGTCAGCAGCAGGACGGCGATCTCCGCCTTCCCGCTGGATATCTTCACGCGGTCGTTCTCCTTGACGCCGATTTCGGCGCAGTCCGCAGGATCCATCCCGACGGCGGGAGCGGATGCCATCACATCGACCAATTTCACTTTCAGCTTCATTTGGAACCCCACCTCTCGAGAGCCTCGCGGAGCTCCTTATGATCCTCCGCATACTTCTCCAGGGAGATGCCGGCGAATGCGGCGTCGACCGCCTGGCACATTGCCTTCGCACCCCCTCTGACGCCTTCGGGGTGTCCTGCGACACCGCCTCCGGCCTGTATCTGCACATTGTTCCCGACGGCTTCCATGACCGCCGGCACGATTCCGGGGTACATGCCTCCGGAACATACGGGCATGACCGTCCTGAACGGCACATCCGTATCCCTGCAGGCGGCGAGGCTGAGCCTTCCGCCCGCCATGTCGCCCTCCATCTTCCCGACGCCCAGGGTGCCGATGTGGAGCGCATCCCCGCCGCACATGCGGACGAGTTTGGCGAACACGTTCATGGCGATTCCGTTCTGCGGATCCTTGGTGATGGCCGCATGCATCGTCCTGTGGACGTGCACCGGGATCTTTATTTTCGGATCCGCGGCCACCGCCTGCAGGGCACCGAAACCGCTGGTGAGAACGTCGACCATCAGTTCCCTGGCGCCCCAGCTCTGCACGTCCTCCGCAAGGGACACGATGTCGTCGGCGTTGCTGCTGATGTTGATGGCGTGCATCATATGCCCGCCCTCCTCGTCCACCTTGTCAAGCGCCTCCGCTACGGCCTTGGTCCTCGCTTCGATGGGACAGAACGACTGGTCCACAAGGGTCTCGTCGTCCTTCCCATTGGTGAGTCCCCCGACTCCCGCCTCATAGACATAGGCGGCGGTATCCTCCGGAGAGAGCCCGATTTTGGGCTTCACGATGGTTCCCACCAGGGGTTTCTCCGGGCGGGACAGCATCTTCCTGATGCCTTCGTCCCCGAACTTGGGCCCTTTGTACCCTTTCAGGAAGCACTGCGGGAACACCACATCCTCCAGCCTTATCCCCTTCACGGACCCGAGACCGAACAGATTCCCGGCGATGACCGAGAGGATCTGCGGGACCCCGCCGTACCTTCCCGAGAAATCCTCAACAGGGAAGGCGATGGTGACCCTGTCACCGTCTATGGAGGTGACTTTGCCGGCATATTTCGAGAATACGTCGTCCTTCAGGGTCGAAATGCCCGTCCATGTCCCGGTGGACTGCTCGGCCGCAATGGCCTCGGCTGCCTTCTCCATGGGAATGTCCGCTGTCACGCGGTAATCGGCGAAGACATAGCCTTCCCTGTCCAATTCGTCTCCCAGATCCAGATATGAATACTGTTTCATGCTGTGCCTCCTCAAATGTGGCGGACGCCGTCGCCCAGCTGGCCGGACATCACGCCGTACACGGAACCGGGGGACATTATCCCGATCTCCGTGATGATGTTGTCTATGTATTTGGCGGGGGTCGTGTCGAACACGGGATTGAAGACCTTCACACCCGGCGGGATCTCGCCCTCTTTCACAATCTCCCCTATATCCCTCTCCTCGATGGTGACGGAGTCCCCGAACAGGGTCTTGGGGGAGAATTTGTACGTCTCGCTGCAGACATTGAACTCCGCTCTCGCCTCGGATGCGCACAGCGCGACCTGCGAGGTCCCGACCTTGTTTATCAATGACCCGGATGATGTGATCGTATCGGCCCCGACGAACACACGGTCCACCTTGGACATCACCGTGCGGACCGCACTGTCGATTATCAGGGTGACGTCCGCGCCGGCGGCGTTCAGATCCCCCACCGTCAGGATGCCCTGCCTCCACGGGCGGGATTCGGTGGCATAGACCTTTATGTCCTTGCCCTGGCGGACCGCCTCGGCGATGACCCCGATGGCCGCGCTGCTGTTGCAGTGGGTCATGATGACGTCGCCGTCCTTGATCCTCTTCGCACCGATCTTGGCGATGGTGCCGACGGCCTTCTCCGAGGATTCCACGAAGGCCTCCCCGTTCTTCACAACTGATTCCTTTGCCTCCTCCAGAGAGGAGGCGGAGCCGACGCCCTTGACGGTGAAATGGACGCCGTTCCACAGGGATACCGCGGTGGGTCTCGATGCGAGGAGGATGTCGGATGCCTCCGACAGGTCCTCCCTGAACTTTCCGAGGTCGTTCCCGCCGTATCCTCTGGCGAATTCCGCAAGGGCGGAAGCCCCTGCACGGGCTATCCTGCCGGCACCGCGGATGCGCATCTCCCTTATCCCGGACGCCGTATCGGCGATGATGTCTTTCACGGAAGGGTAATCTGCGAGCGCATTAATAAGAGGTCTGCAACACGTGCGGAAAGGCATCCCGGAAAAGACGGTTCAGCTGAACTCCGGACCGTCGGGCGCCCGATCCATCTCGTCGATGAAAGCACAAGCGAACAGCGGATAATGCTCGATTCCGTCACCGTCCGTGTGTATGTTCCCGGACTCCAGCATAATCCTTCTGGCTATATCGAACCGGACTCCGGCCTTCTTCAGGGACGGTGCAATCCTGTCCTTACCCGACTTCACCTCTATCACGGCGACCCCGTCCCAGAATTCCAGGACGAAATCCAGTTCCATACGCCCCTCGCCCTTGTCCCTGCGGTAGTACATCGGTTCGAGACCTGCCTTCACCATCTCCGATGCGACGGCGTTCTCCGCCACGGCACCCATGTTATAAGACCCATCGCCGCTGTACACCGCCATCTTGGCCTTATCCCCGTACATATCCAGAAGCAGGCCCGTGTCCGACAGATACACTTTGAACGAATCGCGGAGGACATACTTCTTGAGGGGGAGGGCGGGCTGTTCAAGACCATAGCAGAAAACCCCGTACCCTGCGCCCTTGATCCAAAGCAGGTTCTCCATGTACCTCTCGGCCGATCTGCGGGACCGCCCGCCCCTGATGCGGGAATACATGAACTTCTTGTTGGATTCCGCCAGCTGATAGGGGATACTTTCGAAGCATTCCGCCGTCTTGATCCTGTCTATCCCCGAGTTGTAACGGTTGATGTCACGTATGCACAGGGCGTTAATCTCCCTGAGCACCGCACCGGCGGGGCGGAAATCGTTCGCCGAGACGTACGCCTCGACGGCCTCCGGCATTCCTCCGACAATCATGTACTCCCTGAACAGCGCCGCGGTTCTGGCGAACAGCGTCTCTTCAATCGGTCTTCTGTCGCGTATACATGCGCGAACCTCCCCGACCGAATCCTTCGGCATTTTCATAGCCCACAGGAATTCCTCGAAATCCACCGGATGCATAACAACGGTTTCCTGATAACCCAAGGGCATCAGCGGCTCGTCTCCGCCGCTGTTCCAGGGAATTCCGACCCCCAGCATGGAACCGGATGCTATGACGTCGATTTTCCCGTACTCGGTGAACTGCTTCAGAGAACTGTATGCGCGTCCGCACTCCTGGATTTCGTCAAAGAACAGGAGGGTGGAACCGTCGGCGATGGAATCGGCGCCGAATCTCAGGGTCAGTTTCTTTATCATCTCCGCAGCCGCGGTATCCCCATCGAAAAGTTCCTTCATCTCGGGGGAATCCTCGAAATTGATGTACACATAGTGCTCATACTCGGCTTTGGCGAATGCATCGATGATGAACGTCTTCCCCACCTGCCTCTGACCCGTCACCACGAGGCACTTGTGCTTCCTGTTCTTCCACTCCAGGAGAGTCCGATAGATCTTACGCTCAATCACAACACACCATTGTCTCGGGACTATTTGTAACTATATGCAAAAAGTCCTGAGGGAAAAATGCATAAAACTGCAAAAAGTCCCGATAATGCGGAATCGATCGTCATGCGGAACACATACCGGGCTGCCTGTCCCGCAGAAAACACAGCCGGGCATCCGTTCCCCGGATGTTACATGCAATCCAAACTGTTAATATCGGAATCGGCGATAGACTCGGCATGGCCGAGAAGAAGAAGCACATCAGGATGAGAGGTGTCAAACAGGCATCCAAAAGGCTGGAGGACGACGTCCTGGGCCGTTCCAAAGAGATAGCCGAGGATCCCGGACTCCTGAGACCGATGTGCGCCGGCGGATGCAGGAAATGCGTCTTCGACAAAGTCTTCAAAGACATCGACAAGGTGGCCCGCCACAAGGATGACGAGCAGACCCTCATCAAACTCGCATCCAGGGGATTCGACGATATGGCCAAGGCATATGCCGGGACCATATCCCTGAACGCAGCCGGGAAAGTGCCTCTTCTGGCCACCGCCGTCATCGGCGGAGAGAGGGTCCCGTATGCGGTCAGAGGCGCCGTGTCCGTGCCTCTGCTCATCGGGTGCCAGCACTACGACGACCCCAAACTGAGACTTCTCTACTACAACGGCCTCATAAAGAAAGCCGGACTCCACCTGTATTCATTCGGCGAGAACACCGTCTGCTCCGACGACCCCAAGATGCCGGAGGACTACCTCTACGACACCTGGTGGGAGACTCCCTACAAATTCCCGGACGACGAAATCGACTGCGGACATGCCGGATCCGTATCGCTGAACATCGCCGTGAAATCCGCAGGATGCACGATCCACATCTGCGAGGACTGCGCCAAGGACGTATCCACCCTCACGTATCTGGTCTCCAGGACATGTGCGGCGGATCCTCTGGACGATTTCGACGTGACCGTCGAACACAAATACCACTCCGAGAACGAAAGCGGCATCGAGAAGATCACCGGCGAAGACCTGAAAATGTACATGGTCGGAAAAATGAACGACCGCATGCTCATCGAGAAGGTCAAGAGGGAGAAACTCGGCAGTCTCGCCAAGAACGGAAATCTCACACTCATCATCGGGGAGAAGAACTACGGTTCCGACCTCGGCTCGTTCATCAAAGACCTGGAAGGCCCGGGGGACGAAAAGGACACCCTGTCGGCGTTCCTCGGTTCCAACCCCCGCGCCGTGGTCCTCAGAAACGGGAAGACGGCCGAAGCGATAGCCTGCCTCTGGGATAACGACTGGAAAGGCATCATCGCAGCATGCACCTCGGAGGCCTTCGCAGAACGTTACAGCGAAAGACCCAGAGCTGCGTTTTCGACCGCCCTGCAGGAAGCCCGCAGGGAATTCGTGTCCCAAGATGTGGTGAAGAGCCTGCCTGTGTTCCAGAGACCGGGGCCCGTCACAAAAGTCGCGGACGGACTTGCGAAAGCGGTCAAGGTCGGAGGGATGGATATGCTCCTCGATTCCATCGGCAGAGTCACTCTGAGGGATTCGAAGGCTAAATCCCTCGCCGCGGCGTTCGTCTTCGCGCTGGAACCCGGAAGGAATCCCGGCCTCACGCTGAGCGCCGACGAGAAGAAGTTCTCCGAATTCCTCATCCCGTTCGTCAAAAAGGTCCTCGATGCGAACGGAGAAGCCTACCGCGGCGAGATGAACACCCTGCTTATGGCGTGCAGCTCGGGTGAATCCGTCTGAACTCAGAAAATGCGGACATCCGCAACGTAATGGGATACCGAAGGTGCGAAGGATTTCACTTCGCGTATGGATTCGACCTCGAAACGGCGGTCCCCGCATGCGGCGGAGAATATCCTGTCGATATACTCCGCCTGTTTCCCGGTCGGGAATGTATCGTGATAATGTATCATGCAACCCGGTTTCGCCATGTACAGCGCCTTCGGAAGGAATTCCGAGGTCGTCTGCACATATCCCATGAGTATGCGGTCGGCGAACGCACGGCCGGGGATGTCCCTGTTATCCCCGAGTATCGGGATCACGGTGTCCCCCACCCCGTTCATGGCGATATTCCTGAGCAGGAAGCCGTAGGAATCGGGATTCTTCTCGCATGCGAATACACGTCTGGCACCTGCGAATTTGGCAAGCGGGAGCGTGAAGTATCCGATCCCGCAGAACATGTCGACGACAGTCTCGCCGGAGCAGGCGAGCCCTTCCATCCGCTTCCTCTCTGCCAGATTACCGGATGCGAACATGACCTTGGTGGCGTCGAAGCAGTACTTTATCCCGTTCTCCGTCTTGACCGATACCTTCGGTTCCCCGTACAGCACCTTCATGTCCGGTCTGCGGAGTTCCCCCGAAACCCCCGATACATCCGCCAGAACCGTCGAGACGCCGAGCACTTCGGCGTACGCCTTCCCTATCCTGTCCGCATACTGGTAAAGCGACGGGATGATCTTGACGGATACCGTGTCGCCTGCGATCTCCCACTTCTCGGGCAGATGTGCCAGATCGTATTTCGGAAGGTCTCCCAGAATGTCCTTTATCCTCTCCATGGGCGGACGGGACTGCTCCGAATATGCGGGCCCGGAAAGGATATCGAGACCCATCGCAAGGACTTCGCCCTCCTTTCCTTCCGCTATCGGCACCAGGCGGAATCCTTCCGTGCGGGTGATGCGTGCGGACGGATCGGCTATCCCGTCCCTGAAAAACGCCGGGATGAGTTCGGAGGCCCTGTCCTCGGGGACCTTTGCCTCATTCACCTGCCTCATTTACCCTTCCTCAGATACATCTTGAGCATACCGCTCTTAACGCCCTTCTGGGACAGTATAGGCGCCATGACGCTGCCGGGATCGTCGAGGTCGATCATTCCCAGGATCTCCTTTATCTCGGGCGTGTCGAAGATCTCACCCACGGCATTCATCTGGGCATCGCTGAGTTTGAGGAAGAATTTCCTCATCTTGGCTCCCCTGACCAGGTCCGCCCCGATCTCCCTCTTCCATCCCCTCTCGTAAAGTGCCAGCACGGAGGAGTTGAACACTCCGAGTTCGTACGCCCTGTTCACTGTATCGTTCAGGATGGGTGCGGCCTTGAATATCGGATAGAGCCCTCCGCCGGATACGGGTTTAATCTGTCCGGCGGCATCCCCGATGAGCAGTGTGCGGTTGGCATACGACGTGCGCCTGCCGCCGATGGGGATCTTTCCGCTGAATGTGCGGATTTTCTCCCTGTCCCCGAGTCCGGCATCCTCGATCAGTTTCTTCAGATAATCGGACGGATGGAGGGGAGGGGACACGCATACACCGATACGGGTGACGTCGCCCATAGGGAACTGCCATGAGAAGAAACCGGGTGCGACCTCATGACCCAGACGCAGAACCATGCGGTCCTGATCATCCATCCTGTATTTGATGTCGGCCTGCATCCCGAGGACCACTTCGGACGGAAGGTTGTGTCCCACCGACTGCGCCACCTTGGAAGAAGGCCCGTCCGCTCCGACCACGATATCGGACCTTATGGTCCCCTCGTTGGTATCCACGACAGCACATTTGTCGTCTGCGGATGCACGGTTGCATTTGATACCGCATCTGAGATCGGCACCCAGCTCCACGGCCCTGTCCGCCAATTTGCTGTCTAGGTCGGAACGGTCCACCGCATAGGCCAAAGGCGTGCGCCTGCCTATACTCAGAATCCTCCCGTCTGGGAAGACGACATCGGCGGACGTGACCGTCCCGATAACGTCGGGCTGAACGCCCGATAGCCGTATTGTTTCAGGAGTGAGCATGCCGGCGCAGTGCATCGGCACTCCGACCTGCTTATGCTCCTCCAATACCACTACGTCGAGTCCGGATGCCGCCAGAAGTCCGGAGGTCAGGGAGCCGGCGGGCCCCCCTCCCACGACAGTGACGTCCGGCATTATGTACTCTCACTGTTTGGATCCGTTGACCTTCTCGTAGTCCGCCTTGAACTTGGCGATACCCTCGTCGGTCTTCGGGTGCGCGACCATCTTCTTGAGGATGTCGTAGGGGATCGTCGCAATGTCGCATCCCATCTCGGCGGAGTCGAGAACGTGCGTGGGGTGCCTGATGCTGGCGGAGATGACCTCGCAGTCGAACCCATACTGGTGAATGATCTGGACAGTCTCGGACAGCATGTCGACTCCGTGCGCTCCGATGTCGTCGAGCCTTCCGATGAAGGGGGAGACATACCTCGCTCCGGCCTTGGCCGCCATGAGGGCCTGCAGGGGGTCGAAGATGAGGGTCATGTTGACGTCGATGCCCTCGGCGGAGAGGGCCTTGGTCGCCTTCAGGGACTCGATGCACATAGGGAGTTTGACGTTGACGTTGGGCGCTATGGCGGCCAGCTTCTTCCCCTCCGCGATCATTCCCTCGGCGTCGATCGCCATGACCTCTGCGGACACGGGACGGTCTCCGAGGATTTTTGCGATCTCTGCAACGCGGGTGGGGGTGTCGGTGTTCTCCTTGGCCACGAGGCTGGGGTTGGTGGTGACTCCGTCCAGGATACCCCAGCTGTTGATCTCCTCGATCATTGCGATGTTTGCGGTGTCTATGAAAATCTTCACGATATCATCTCTTTTTCGAAATTGCATTCTTGGCGGCCTCCGCCACTGCGGCGGGGGTCAGTCCGTACTTCTCCAGCAGCTCGTCCGCTTCTCCGGATTCCCCGAAGGTATCGCGGACGCCGACGCGCACCATGGGCGTCGGAAGGGATTCGGAGAGACATTCCGCAACGGCGGAACCGAGCCCTCCGATTATGCTGTGCTCTTCCACCGTCACGACGGCTCCCGTCTTGGAGGCGGTGGCCTTCAAGGCCTCCTCATCCAGGGGTTTTATGGTGGACATGTTGATGACTTCGGCGCTTATCCCTTCGGACGCGAGCATCTCCGCGGCCTCGAGTGCGGTGCCGACCATCTGTCCGCATGCTATGAGGGATACGTCCGCCCCTTCCTTCATGACCGTGGCCTTCCCGATACGGAAAACGCAGTCCTGAGGCATTATGACAGGGAACTCGGAGCGGCCCATTCTCATATAGGCGGGACCGTCGGTCTCGGCGAGTGCGACGGTGGCCGCATATGCCTCGTAGGCATCGCAGGGTACGACGACCGTCATGTTCGGGAGCGAACGCATTATGGAAATGTCCTCCAGCGCCTGATGGGTGGCCCCGTCGGGACCGACGGAAAGTCCGCAGTGGGTGGCGACGATCTTGACGTTCATCCTGGGATATGCGACGGCCATCCTGATCTGCTCCCAGCATCTTCCGCTGGCGAACACTCCGAATGTGGACGCAAATGCGGTCTTCCCGGAGGCGGCGAGACCGGCGGCGACACCGATCATGTTGGCCTCCGCAATGCCGACCTCGACGAATCTCTCGGGGGCGGCCTTCTTGAAACTCCCGGTCTTGGTGGATCCGGCGAGATCCGCATCGAGGACGAAGATGTTTCCGTCCTTCCCGGCCAGGTCCGCAAGGGCCTTTCCGTAGTACGAACGCTGTGCGAGTCTCTCCCCGGTCACTGTATCACCGCCTTGAGTTCCGCGACGGCCTTCGCATACTCCTCGGGGTTGCAGGACTTCCCGTGGAAGTCGGCATTGTTCTCCATGAAGGAGACACCTTTGCCTTTCACCGTGTTCATGATGATGACCGTCGGGTTCTTCCTGGACCTCGCGGCCTTCTCGCATGCGTCTACGATCTGACGGATGTCGTGCCCGTCGATGATTATGACGTTCCATCCGAACGCCCTGAATTTCTCCGGCAGGGGGTCGAGCGACATTACCTCCTCCGTGTTCCCGCAGATCTGCAGGCGGTTGCGGTCGACGAACCCTATCAGGTTGCAGAGTCCGTACCTGTGGGCGAACATGGCCGCCTCCCAGTTCTGGCCTTCCTGGAGTTCTCCGTCACCCATGAGGCAGTAGACACGGTAATCCTTGGAATCCGCCTTTCCGGCGAGGGCCATCCCGCATGCCATGCTGAGCCCCTGTCCGAGAGATCCCGTGGTGACCTCGACTCCGGGAACATCGTGATATGCAGGATGTCCCTGAAGTCTGGAACCGAGTTTCCTGAGGGTCTTGAGTTCATCCGTCGGGAAATATCCTCTCTCCGCGAGGGCGGCGTAGAGTACCGGCGCCGCATGCCCTTTGGAAAGGATGAACCTGTCCCTGTCCTCCATGTACGGGTTCCCGGGATCGATGTTCATGATCCTGAAGTACAGTGCGGCCATGAGGTCGGCTGCGGAAAGGGATCCTCCGGGATGTCCCGACCCGGCGGCGGTGGTCATCTCGATAACGTCCAGCCTGAGCCTGTTCGCAATGTTCTGGAGTTCTCCGATGCTTATCTCGCTCATCTCCCGCCCCCTCAGTCGCTTTCGATTCTGGGTGCCAGGAAATACACAACATCGGCCTTGCCGTTCGCCAGGGAGAAGAGGATCTTCACGGGATAGTCGTTGTCCAGCTGGACGTCCACGACGGTCCCGGCGGGGATCACCTTGACGATGTTGGAGAAATAATCGAGGGGGTAGAGGCTGCTCACCCTGGTCTCGGATTTCAGTCCCTCGAGTTCCGAAACGGGAAGTCTGAGACTTGCGAGGTCGGTGTTCCCTTCGCAGACGAGTTCGAATCCCTCCGGATCCGCCTCCAGGGAGATGTGGTCGGAGATGGATTCTGCGGCGCTTATTCCCTTCTTGAGGTGGTCGATCTTCACCTTCACATCGGTGGAAAGGGCGATCTGCGGCACCTTGGGGTCGTTCATGCTGCCGGTGTCCACCAGACTCATGCGCCTGGTTATGTTCCCGATTCTGAATGTGAGCCTTCCCTGGTCGGGGTCGTGCTCCATCACGATGATGTCCCCGGGACCGGAGAGCTTGAGGACCGATTTCACCTTGTCGAGGTCGAGCCCGATCTCGCATTCGTCGGCAGAGTAGCTCTCGAAAGCATCCTTGCTCACAGATATGTCGAGCATGGCGACATGGGCCGGATCGATCGCTTTCAGGGAAAGCGAATCGGGGTGTATCGTGAATTTGACTTCGTCTACCAGCGTCGAAACGACGTAGACGATACCTTTCAGGGTATCCGATTTGATCTCTGCCTTGAACATCCTATCTCTCTCCCAATCAGAGGTCAGTTCTGTCTCCACGTGTGGTTGCACTTGCAGCAACGGTAGAACATAGTCTCAGGCTCATCCGCGGCGCGGGTCTGCCTGATGACGTAGTATGCCTCTGTATGTCCGCATTCGGGACATGTGATGCGGGTCTTCGGAAGAGTAGCATCGTTCTCGGAGATTATGGTCATCTCCTTGTTCTGAGAATCGGTCTTGTAGACCTGCGCCTTTCCGGCCACATCCTCCTCGTGTCCGCAGCTAGCGCACCTGTACTTTCCTTCTCTGGGGAACATCATAGAGCCGCATTCAGGGCAAAACAAACTTATCAGCCTCTGTTATTTGTGCAGACAACTGGGTCAGCCTATTAATATTTTTAGAGAGTAAAAAAGAAAGGATTACGGACGGATGTCCGTACCGCTGCGCCGGCGTGCTTTCCTTACGAGGTCCTCGCGGTCGAAGATCGCGTCGAACGGGGTGCGCATACCGTCCCTGCATACGGCAGGACGTTCCACGGTATCGGTCGTGGAGTCGCTGACCGGTTTCTCCGAATACGATTCTCCGTCCCCCATGCGAACACGTCCGCCCTGTACAAATGGTTTGGATCCGGGGCTTGCGCCCCGGAAATGATCAGCGCCTGGTGGTCTTGCGCTTCTTCTTGCTGGCCTTGAGGTTCTCCTTGACCGCCTTGGCGACGATCTCGGCCTCGGCGGCACCGTCGACGATATCGGCCTCGGGGAAGTGGAAGACGGTCCACCCTTCCTTCGCGAGCACCTCGTCCTTGGAAGTCACGGGCTCGCCCTTGTCGACGAAGACCGCGACCTTACCCTTGACGAAAGCCACGGGAATCTTGTGCTTGCCGTAGTCCCTCCTGCAGCGGAGACCCTTGTTCCATGCGGCCCTTCTGACAAAGGTCTCGGGAGTGTCGGGCTCAAGACCCAGATCCTCGAGTGACAGCATCTCCTCGTCCTCTTCGGCGGGAGCTTCTTCTTCGGGGATGTTCTCTCCGTCCTCGGCGGCTTCGTCGGAGAGCCTCTCCTCGTTCTCAGCCTTGACTGCCGCGGCGGCCGCGGCGGCGTCCTGGGAACTCTTGATCGCAGGCAGAGCGGGAACCTCTTCCTCGGCGGAAGCGGCCTCTGTGGCAACTCCGACAGCAACTGCGGCGGCGACTTCCTCGGAGGGAGCTTCTTCAGCGGGGGCTTCCTCGACAGGGGCTTCCTCAACTGCGGGCTCGGCGGGAGCTTCCTCGACAGCCTCGGCGGGGGCCTCTTCGACTGCAGTTTCTGCGGGAGTCTCTTCGACTGCAGTTTCTGCGGGAGTCTCTTCGACAACCTCGGCGGGAGCTTCCTCAGCAGTTTCCTCGGCGGGAGCTTCCTCGACTGCAGTTTCTGCGGGAGTCTCTTCGGCGGGCTCGGCGGGAGCTTCTTCAGCGGTCTCCTCGGCAGGTACCTCCTCGGCAGCAACGGCCGCAGCCTCTGCAGGTGCCTCCTCGGCGGGAGCTTCTTCAGCGGCGACTTCCTCGGCAGGGGTCTCTTCAGCGGTCTCCTCGGCGGGAGCTTCCTCAGCAGTTTCCTCGGCAGCCTCCGCGGCAGCAGCCGCCTTCTTCTTGGCATCCCTGGTGTCTCTCATCGAGCAGACAATGAAGTACACTCCGACGAAGAAAGCGATGAGCATTCCGAGAATCGGCATGAACATCTCGGAGTTGAAGCAGTAGAGAGGGAACCCGTGTCCGGCGAAAGCGATGATCTTCCCGTCGAAATTCTCGCCCTTGAAAACAATGGCGAGGAGGAAGAGGATGACGAATATGATGAATCCGAAGACACTCTTCCTGGACGTGGCATAGGAGATTCCCACGAGAGCGGTGATTCCGAAGAGGGCTCCCAGGAAGATGTCGACGTTCTTCTCGGAGAAATCGATGTTTCCGGTAGCCATCATGAGGAACGAGACACCGATGAGCGCCACGAGTGCGCCGAGAACGCACACGAATGCGGATTTATATTTCGATCCGGCCGCTATCGAACATATACCTCCGACAGCGACGAGACCTCCCGCCAACTCGGTGCATTTCTTATACGTCTCGTCAGCGAGGAAGGTGTCCACGGATATCGACGCGATGGCCATGCCATCGGTTTTTGCCATTGCAACGGCAAACAAGAAAACGGCTGCGGCAAAGAGAATCACGATGCCGAACGCCTTAGTCCAACCATTCATACCCAGCCAATCGGTTTTTAAGATATATACTCATTGTCTCCGGCCCCCGGCGCCCTTGTAAAAATAACCAATGTGCGAAGTCCTTTTTCAGATATCGGAAACGAAAATTCGGAATTTCCGACATCTGGAACATAACGGAAATGAGTACACATTAAGACACATTGTAAATGTCTGGCACATGCATCCCCTCCGGAAGACATGTCCTGACGATTTTCCGAACCCGAATGCACTCCGAAATCTCTCCATTTTAAAAGGTTAATATAATAAGAGCGACTAATGCAGAGACATTGGGGCGGTCCTGCCGACCAGTCCCGCACATCACAGTCTCAGAAGCCTGCCCGGCTTCTATTCACAAATACGCCCGCAAGGGCATACAAGGAGCGTAAACCGAATGAAAATGAAATTCAACTTCTTAGGCGGCGCCGACATGGTCGGACGCATGGCTATGACCATGGAAGGCGACGGAAAGACCATGCTCATGGAGTACGGCGTCAGTCCCACAAAGCCTCCGGAATACCCTCTCCCCGTCCCGGGAAAGATCGACCACATGTTCCTCACCCACAGCCACCTGGACCACTGCGGAATGGTACCTGCGGTCTGCGGAAAACAGAACTGCGAGCTGTTCACCACCCCTCTGAGTGCGGAGATCTCCGAACTCATGATGTACGACAGTCTGAAAATCGCCAAGGCCGAGGGATACCCCATCCCCTACACCCAGCAGGACATCGAGAGGACCATGAAACACGTCGTCCCCCTCGCATTCGAGGACACCATCGAACTCGGGAACATCGACGTTACCCTCCACTCCGCAGGACATGTCCCCGGAGCGTCCATGTTCGAATTCAAGGCCGACAGCAGCACCCTGTACACCGGAGACATCCACACCGAAGACCAGAAACTGGTCCTCGGAGCGAGACCCCGCGACTGCAAGAACCTCTTCATCGAGGGAACGTACGGCGGAAGGAACCACCCTCCGAAAGAGGACACTATCAATGCGTTCATCGCCAAGATCGACGAGGTCATCGACAGGGGCGGTATCGTCATCATCCCCTGTTTCGCCGTCGGAAGAACCCAGGAGATCATGCTCCTCCTGAAGAACCTCGGATACGAGATGTGGGTGGACGGAATGGGAAGGTCCGTCACCAACCTGTTCCTGGACTATCCCGAATACATCCGCAACGCCAAATCCCTGAAGGCCGCCAAGAGGACCTTCAACGAGATCAGGAACAACGGATCCAGGAAGAAGGCCGTGGAGGGACAGATCATCGTCACCACCGGAGGAATGCTGGACGGAGGACCCGTCCTGACGTACCTTAGGACTCTCAAGGACAACCCGAAGAACGCCATCCTCCTGGTTGGATACCAGGCGGACGACACCAACGGAAGGATGCTCATGGAGCAGGGCTGCATCAACCTCGACGGAGAGGTCGTCAAAGTCGCCTGTGAAGTCCAGAAGTTCGACTTCTCCGCACACGCCGGCCACGACCAGATCGTCCAGTTCATCAGGGAGTGCGACCCCGAGAACGTCATCATCATGCACTCCGAGACCAGGGAACTGTTCCTGCCGGACCTGGAGGATTACAACGTCATCCTCCCGCAGCCCAATGTGCCCTTCGAGCTGGACATATGAGAGCGCCCGACCTCCGTCCCTTCCTCGAGGAAGATGTCGGAAGCGGGGACATCACCTCGCAGACATTCCTCCCCGACAGGGACGGCAGAGCCGTCATCACATGCGAATCAGATTCCGTGGTGGCGGGGCTCGACGAAGCGGCCACGGTCTTCTCGATCATGGGCGTGAAATGCCGCATGTTCGCGAAGGACGGGGACAGAGTAAAGAAAGGAACTGCGGTCATGGAGGCCTCCGGATCCCTGAAGGCACTCATGACCTGCGAGCGCACCGCCCTCAATTTTCTGATGAGGATGAGCGGCATTGCGGAAATGACCCATGCCGTATGCGAAAAGGTCCATGCGAAAGACCCGGATTTGAAGATCGCAGGGTCCAGGAAGACCACTCCGGGATTCAGATATTTCGAGAAGAAGGCCATCGCCCTCGGGGGCGGATGGCCCCACAGGATGGGACTCTACGACATGGTCATGGTCAAAGACAATCACATCGCGGCCGCAGGAGGCATCGATGCGATATGCGCATCCGTGAAGGATGTGCCGGAGGGTATACCCGTGGAGATTGAAGTACTGGACCATGAAGAGGGCATCAAAGCGGCCGAAAGCGGTGCGGACATCGTCATGGGCGACCACTTCAGCCCCTCCGACATAAAACGGCTCAGGGAGGACTTGAGGAAGATCAATCCCGACATCCTCGTGGAGGCGTCCGGGAACATCACCCCCGAGACGGCGGCGGATTATGCAGGATGTGCCGACATAGTCTCCATCGGGGCGCTCACGCACTCCGTGAAGGCGACCCATTTCTCCATGGATGTCGAGTAAGCACTATCTATCCGGTCGTCCATTCCCGAAGTATGTTGGACTTCAGCCAGTATAAATGCGAATACTGCGGAAAGACCTGTACGCAGGTGGTCTTCGCCGCCTTCCTGTGCGACAGCCCCGACTGCGTGGAGAAGGCATACCTCGCCAGAGGCGGA
Source organism: Candidatus Methanomethylophilaceae archaeon (assembly GCA_963643445.1). Classification (GTDB taxonomy): domain Archaea; phylum Thermoplasmatota; class Thermoplasmata; order Methanomassiliicoccales; family Methanomethylophilaceae; genus Methanomethylophilus. Next base: position 81,308 of record CAVIJO010000001.1, on the reverse strand, counting down.
CCGGGCGGCCACATGAAGAGAAAGGCCGAGGGAAAACCCATCGTCCCCGAAGAAGTCTGCAAGGCGGAGCCCGAACCGGGACCCGGCCCGAAGGACGACTGAATTTTTCAAAAATAATGATGCGGGGGTTCGACCCCCGCTTTTACAGTTTCGATCAGCTGTGCCTGAAGACACGGCATCCGGTGAAGACCATGGCGATGTTGGCCTCATTGGCCGCATCGATAGACTCCTGGTCCCTTATGCTTCCTCCAGGCTGGATGATGGCGGTGATCCCGGCCTCTGCGGCGGCATCCACGGCATCCCTGAAGGGGAAGAAGGCATCGGAGGCCATGACGCATCCCTGGGTAGGCTCGTTGGCCTTGAAGGAGGCGATCTTTGCGGAATCGACACGGCTCATCTGACCCGCACCGATCCCGACAGCGTGCTCTCCCCTGACATACACGACCGCGTTGGACATGACGTGCTTGGCGAGCTTCCAGGCGAACAGGAGGGAGTGCACCTCCTCCTCGGTGGGGGCGCGCTTGGTGACGACTCTGAGGTTCTTAGGGTCGATGGCGACATCCTCGTCCGTCTGGACGAGAAGGCCGCCCTGGGTCCTCTTGGTCTTCATCTCCCTGACGCGGTACTTGGGCCCGATGGGCATTCCGGTCTCGACAAGACGGATGTTCTTCTTGAGTTTGAGAACCTCGAGGGCTCCGAGCTCGAAGCTGGGTGCGACGACGACCTCGACGAAATACTCATGGATCATCTTGGCGGTCTCGACGTCGCAGGGCCTATTGAGGGCGATGACGCATCCGAAGGCGGACAGGGGATCCACATCGTAAGCGGTCCTGAATGCCTTCGAGATGGTCTCGTCGCTGGCGAGTCCGCAGGGGTTGGTGTGCTTCATGACGACTGCAGTGGGTCTCTCGAAGTCCATGACGATGTCGATGGCTTTGTCCATGTCGATGATGTTGTTGTAAGAGAGCTCCTTCCCGTGAAGGATCTTGGATTTCGAGATGGTGACGCCGGCAGTGAAGGGATCGGCGTAATATGCGGCCTTCTGGTTGGGATTCTCCCCGTACCTGAGGTCCCACATCTTCTCGGTGGGCTGGGGCCAGGAGGACGGGAACATGTCCTTCCCGAGGATGGGGTTCATCTTGGCGGCGATCATCGCATCGTAGTTGGCGGTGACCGTAAACGCCTGTGCCATGAGTCTGCCGAGGATCTTCTCATCGAGCTCCCCGTCCTTGGCGATCATGTTGCCGATGACCATCTCGTACTGGTCGGGACTGGTGAGAACCGCCACGGACTTGTAGTTCTTGGCGGCGGCGCGGATCATGGAAGGGCCGCCGATATCGATGTTCTCGACGATGTCCTCGAAGGTGGCACCTTCTTTGAGAACCGTCTGCTTGAAGGGGTAGAGGTTGACGACGACCATGTCGATGGGTGCGATCTTCATCTCCTTGATGGCCTTCATGTGCTCCGGCACATCCCTGCGTGCCAGAAGTCCCGCGTGAATGTTGGGGTGGAGGGTCTTAACACGGCCGTCCAGCATCTCGGGGAAGCCGGTGACGTCGGACACCTCCGACACCTTGACGCCGTTGTCGTTCAGAAGCTTGTATGTTCCGCCGGTGGAGATGATCTCCACGCCCATGGAGGCGAGCTGTTTTGCAAAGTCGACTATGCCCGTCTTGTCGGAAACGCTGATGATTGCTCTCTTGATTTTTACCAGTTTAATGCCCCCAAACGTTTCGTGCGTTTGTGCAACATTGAATTCGTATCGTAATAAGATAGATAAATCAATCGTCAAAGCCGGACCGGCATTATCCCGCAAATCGCCCGGAATGCGGGAAAAGGAACATAAGACACGGTCCGAAAGCATCTCCCCCGGGGAATCAAATATAACCCTCTCCGCCGATAGGTCCGCCGTGATGAGAAAGAAGGATCTCGAGATCGCACTCGAGAAAGTGCCGAAGTTCGATGACCCAGATGCATCCCTGGAACAGTATCCGACCCCCGCATCCGTAGCCGCCGACATCGTGTTCGGGGCATATATGAACGGGGACATCGGAGGGATGAAGGTCCTGGATCTGGGATGCGGCACGGGCATGTTCTCGATAGCCGCATGGCTCATGGGCGCAGGTATGACCGTGGGTTACGACATCTCCGAAAAAGCACTGTGCCAGGCGAGGAAGTGTGCGGAAGAGTTCGGCGCGGACATCGTCTTCAGACAGTCGGACATACGGGATGTGGAGGAAGGGGCCGACACCGTCCTGATGAATCCGCCGTTCGGAAGCCAGAAGCGCAATGCGGACCGTCCGTTCCTCGACAGGGCGATGGAGTCGGCCGAGAGGATCTACTCCATACACATGGCGAACACCCTGGACTTCCTGAAGGAGTACGTCGGCGAAAAAGGCCGCCGCCTTTCCTCTTATAAAATATATAAGTACGAAATCCCGCATACATTCTCATTCCATACGAAGACGAAACAGACGGTGGAGATAGCCGCCGTTCTTATAGAATGACAATTTCAGGTGAATCATCATGACCGACAGACAGGTTCTTCCGGGAGACGAGATTGCAGTCGAAGAAGAGTACGTCGCCTCCGAGGGCACCTACGTCAGGAACGGAAAGATCTACGCATCCCAGGCGGGGACACTCGTGCTCGACGACAGCGAGAGTATTGCCAGAGTGATCTCCTACAATCCCCCCAACATCCTGAAGGAGGGGGACATAATCTATGCCGTCATCGGCGACACGAGGAAGACCATGGCCACCGCCACCGCCCTCGTGGCCGAGGGAAACAAGAGGGCGATAGCCAGCAGTACGGACGGAACCCTCCACGTATCCAAGATCTCCCCCGACTACACCGACACCGTCAGCAACGAGGTCAGAAAGGGGGACCTTATCCGCGCCCGTGTCATCGGAACGAAACCGTCGCTTCAGCTCACCACCAAAGATGCCCACCTGGGCGTCGTCCGCGCCCTCTGCGGGACGTGCAAGACGGAGCTGGAAAGGAAAGGGAAGAACAACCTGTTCTGCCCCAAGTGCAGGCGCTCCCAGCCCAGGAAACTGGCGGACGACTACGGGGACGTGAAGATATGACCGACCCGGAGGCCAGGGAACTGAACGACCTCCGTATGGAGGTCAAAACCCTCAGGGGCGAAGTGAAGGAGCTCCGCGAATTCATCAAGGCGCTGTATGCGATGATGAACGAGGGTGAGGAGTACCAATCCTCCGATGATTATCTCGGCGGGATGGAGTACGGAAGGATCAACACATGAAGGCCGTATGCCTCATGTCCGGGGGCATCGACTCCCCTGTGGCAGCCTACATCATGTCCGAAGCGGGAGCCGACATCATACTTCTCCATATGGACAACCGCCCCTATGCGGACGACCGCCCGGTCGAACGCGCGAAGATGCTGGCACAGCGCATAAGAGAGGAGACCGGAAAGGACATTCCCCTCTATGTGGCGCCCCACGGGGCCACCCAGAAGGCCATATCTGACAATGCCGACCGTCTCTACCAATGCGTCCTCTGCAAACACGCCATGCAGCTGACGGCGAAGAAACTGTGCCAGAAGCTCGGGGCCGGGGCCATCGTCATGGGCGATTCCCTCGGACAAGTGGCGTCGCAGACACTTCTCAACATCCGCTCCGAGATCAAAGGGGTGGATTTCACAATCCTCAGACCGCTTATCGGTTACGACAAGCAGGAGATCATCGACATCGCCCAAAGGATAGGGACCTTCGACATCTCCAACCTGCCTGCAGTCGGATGCACCGCACTCCCCAAGAAAGTCGTCACCGAGGCCGATATCGCAAAGACCCAGCAGTATTACGATGCGTGCGATATCGAAAAACTGGCGGAGATTTCCGCAGAAAAAGCGGAAAGAATTTCCTGAAGTACTCAGTAATTCCCAGACCTCTTGTGCTCGGAATAACTGTAGAACGCAGGGCAGGAATCGATTTCGTCCTCGTCGTACAGCATATCCATGGACACCCTGTCGAGATAGGGCGCCTGCACACGCGATACATAGAGGATGTTGTCCCCGACCTGTATCTGAACATCGGAAGCCTTAGGCTGCTTCACGGCCGTCGGTACGAGGGCCGGACCCATGCATGCCGTACAGACACGGTAGTCCTGTTTCTCATGCATGATCATCTGTCTGACTTCCTCATCAACGGCTATTGCCATAGCCCGCCCTATCCGCCCCGCTGTATTTAAGAGGATTGGAAAAATCTGCGCACTTCGGACACTGGGTCTTCTGACAGCTCGGCATCCAGGCCGTCCAGTGTTCCCGCCCTCCGGTCCAGGATCACCGCTATGCCGCGGTCATTCTCCGATCTGATGAGTCTGCCAATCGCCTGCCTCATCTTCCTGACTGCGGGGATGTTCACCGCCGTGTTCCATCCGTCCCCGAAACGGTTCTGACAGTACCTTATCAGCGCATCCTGTTTGGCGGACGGATGCGCATACGGGATCCCGACGATCACCGCCACCTCCAGCTCCTTCCCGGGGAAATCCAGGCCTTCGCTGACCCTCCCTCCGGTGACCGCGAAGAGGACTGCGCCGTCCCTGCAGCGGAAATCGGAGATCTGTTCCATGAGTTCGGACTGCGGCATCCCCCTCCTCTCGAAATAGACCTCCTTCCCGAAAGCGTCCGGGACGCCGTCGCCTATGAATCTCTCCATAAGACCGTATGACGGGAAGAACACCGCCGCATTGCGGTCCGAGGCGCCGATTATGCCGATGACGTACTCCTTCAGCCTCTCGTATGTACCGTCGCCGCTGTTGATTTCGGAATACTTCGTGGACACATCGTTCACGTAGACCGTTCTGAGATTCTCCTTCGGGAACGGAGACGGAAAGACGGCTGAGACGGGGTCGCGGAGCCCCAGCTCGCCGGTGAAACTGTCCAGCGGAGACAATGTGCCAGACATGCAGACCGACGACAGGCATGTGTTCAGGGGTTCCGCCGCATCCCTGGGATCGAGGCAGTATGCCTCCAGTGCGGGGTTGTCTCCCCCGGACACCAGGAACACGTGGGAATGGCTGTCGTACATGGACCATTCCAGGATGAATCCCGCCAGGGATGACAGATGGGAACGGGGGAGTTTGCGTTTGGATTTCTTCTCCTCCTCTATAGAGATCCCCACGTCCGCCAGTCTCATCACGACGTCGCGGATGCCCGACGACGTCATACCCAGACGTGTCATCATCTCCTCCGAGAGGTAGTCGGGAGGAATAAGGTCGTTCTCGCGTTTCAGATACTCCTTCACCGCGGAATCCAGGATATCCCTCATCATCTGGATGACGTCCCTGCAGGAAATGTCCTCTACCAGCTGCGGATCCCCGTATTTCCCGGCCTCCGCATCGGCCATATCCAGGAAACGCACGGTACAGCGGCAGGTCATGATGCCGCGGAGATACGAAGGGAGGTTGTGGGCCTCGTCCACTATGACGGCGATATCGCGGTCGGAGACGCCCATCCACTGAAGGAAATGGTTCTTTATGGCGGGAACGAAGAAGAAGGCGTAGGGGGCGCAGACGACGTTCGCATAGGGCAGGAGTTTCTTGGCGGTCTCGTAGGGACAGATGCCGCGTGCGGCGCAGAATTCCCTGAATTCCTCCGGCTCCGGATGGCTGGCACGTATGAATGAAATGGCGGCTTCGATATCAGAGCTGCCGATGTCCTCATAATATCTGCACTTCCCCGCGGGACCCGTACCCTTCTTCAGCTCCGCACACAGTTTGGAGAGCTCCTCGGGAGTGCCGTCCGAGAGATCGCGGTCGGACAGCATCATGGGGCAGGTCGATGGGCCGCGTCCCTGGACGGACACGCATATGACGTCGGTGAGGGCACCTATGGCCCTCGCCTCGGCGGACACCTGTCTCTGCTGGGACTTCGTGCGCGTGAGAAAAATAATCTTACGTGAGGTGCCGGCGACGCCCTCGAGGGCGCCGGCCAAGGAGACCGAGGTCTTCCCCGTCCCCGTACCTGATTCGAGGACTGCGCAGCGCCCGCCTCTGACGGAATCCCTGATGAGGCGGACCATGCTGTCCTGGCCGGGTCTGCGGGGATACGGGAAGAGATCACTCATCTGTCTTTTTCCTGCAGGCCCACATATCGTCGGTGACCTCGGTCCTGTAGACGGACTCGGTCTCGTCGACGTGTCTTCTGACCTTCGGCTTCTGGTCCATGAGGGTGCTGATCCTGTCCCTGTTGAACAGCCAGTAATGGATCCTCCACTCGCGGCCGTCGTAAAGGGTGATTTCCTCCCTCTCGGTGAAGAGGATGCCGGCGTCCTCCATCATATAGAAGGCGTCGCGGTCCTCTGGCTCGAGGACATTGTCAATGATCCTGTCGGAGTAGCCGAAGAAATTCAGGACATGCTGGGCGAGGTCGTACGCCTCCTCCCTGGACAGACCGTTGCCGTCATCGATGCTGTTCTCGATGGCGAGTGTCAGGTTGTCTACGGTGATCATGCGTACACCCGTCAGTTGCCCGGAAGTTCCACGAACTTCGCTTCGCCGCCGACGGCGGCGGAGATCTTGCTTACGAGATCCGCACCGATGGTCTTGCCGACGATGAGGACCATCATCGCCCTGTCGGAATCCTTCTTGACGGAGACGGCCATCTGCTGGATGTCGATGTTCTCGGCTCCGAGCACACCTCCGACCTTGCCGACGATTCCCGTCTCGTCCTTGTAGGTGATGAAGAGCATCTTGCCTGCCAGGGGGACGTTGAACGCATATCCGTCGTAGTTGACGATCCTGGGCTCCTCTCCGAAGACGGTTCCGCGGATGGCGGACTCCGTTCCCTCGGCCTTGATCCTGACCTCGATCATGTTGGCGTAGTTGGTGGCCTTGTCGGTCTTGGACTCCTTCACATCGATGCCCTTGGACTTCGCCACGGGGAGGGCGTTGATGATGTTGGCTCCGTCGACACCCACGATGCCCTTGATGAGACCCTTCACGGCGGAAACGGTGAGGATCTTACTGTCCATTGCGGCGAGTCCGCCGTAGTAGATGACCTCCATCTCGGCGAGGGGGCGGCTGCCGTTGATCTGGTGGACGAATGCACCCATGGACTCGGCGAGAGGCACATAGGGTGCGGTCTCGGGGGTGAGTTTCCCGCGGGGTGCGTTGATGGCGTTGGTGATGATGCCGTCCTTCAGGTATTTGACGGCGGAGTGCGCGATGTCGACGGCGACCCTCTCCTGAGCCTCCACGGTGCTTGCGCCGAGGTGGGGGGTGGTGACGAGGTTGTCGAGCTCCAGGAGTTTCTTCTCCTCGTCGGTGAGGGGTTCGTTGCACCATACGTCGAACGCCGCGCCGGCGATGATATGGTCGTGAAGGGCGGTGTAAAGGTCCTCCTCGTTCACGATGCCTCCGCGGGCCACGTTGGCGAGCCTCGCGGTGGGCTTCATCATCTTGAACTGCTCCAGCGAAATCATGTTGCGGGTGGACGGCAGAAGCGGGGTGTGAATGGTCATGAAGTCGGCGACGGAGATGACCTCTTCGAGGGTGGTGAGTCTGACTCCGATCTCGTCGGCGACCTCCTTCGGAAGGAAGGGGTCGTATCCGATCATGGTCATGTTGAAGGGCTTGAGCCTCTTGGCCACCTCTCCTCCGACACGGCCGACGCCGATGATACCGAGGACCTTGCCGTTGAGCTCGACACCGGTGAATTTGGACCTGTCCCATTTGCCCTCGTGCATGGACGAGTGGGCGAAGGGGATGTTCCTGGCCATCGAAAGGATCATGGCGCAGGTGTGCTCCGCAGCGGACAGGATGTTCGCGGTGGGGGTGTTCATGATGAGGATACCCTTCTCGGTCGCATAGGGGATGTCGACGTTGTCGACACCGACCCCGGCACGTCCGATGACACGGAGTTTCTTGGCCGCATCGATGACTTTTTTGGTCACCTTGGTGCCGGATCTGATGATGAGAGCATCGTAATCCGCGATCTCCTTGCAGAGCTCATCCTCTGTCATCCCGGGCTTCATGACCACGGGGATGCCGGACGCCTCGAGGATATCTAGACCGTCTTTGCTGAGTTTGTCGGAAACAAGAATCTTTGCCATTTACTGCTTCATCTCCTCGAGGGCCCCGTCCATGACAGACAGGAGCTGCGCGATGTCGTCCTTCGTGAGATCGCCCATGTGGCCGATCCTGAAGGTGCTCTTCTTGATGTCACCGTATCCGTTGGAGATCTCCATCCCCTTGGACTTGATGATGGAATGGAATCTGTCGAAGTCCAGGTCGCCCCTCTTTATGACGCCGATGGTGTCGGAGCGGTAGCCTTCCTCGGGGAAGACGCCCTGCATCTTCTCGTCCGCCCACCTGCGGACCATGTCGGCCATCTCGTGGTGCCTTCTGTAACGGGTGGCCATGCCCTCCTTCAGCATCTTGTCAAGCTGGTAGTCCACCCCGTACATGAGGGATACAGGAGGGGTGGTGAGAGCGTAGTTCTCGTCGTTCTTCTCCTTGAGCTTGACGTAGTCGGTGTAGAATCCCTTGTTCTCCATCTTCTCCGACTTCTTCATGAGCTCGGGGGACACGACGACGAATGCGAGTCCGGGAGGGAGGGCGAGAGCCTTCTGGGTGCCGAAGACGACGGAATCGGGCTGCACATCCCTGAATTTCAGATCCATGGCGAACATGGAGGTGACGGCGTCGATCATGACGAGGGCGTCGGGATTCTGGTCCCTGACCTCCTTCGCGAGGGCGGCGGAGTCGCAGTAGACCCCGGTGGAGGACTCGTTGCTGACCCAGTGGACGGCCTCGATGTCCTTCGTGACCTTCCCCTCGATGTCGGCAGGTTTGACGGCCTTCCCCATGGGGACCTTCACGACGTCGACCTGCTTCCCGTTGGAGGCGGCGACCTCGATGGACCTCTCGCCGAAGGAACCGGACGTGAGTCCGAGGGAGTGTTTCGCAATGGCGTTCCTGGCCGAGCCTTCCAGGAGAACGGTGGCGGATCCGGCCACCATGAAAATATCGTTGTCGGTGCCGAGGACCTTGTGGAGTTTCTCCTCGATGTCGGCGTGGAGCTGCTTGTACTCCTTCGACCTGTGCGTGATCATCGGCCTGTCCATGGCCTTGAGAGTGTCGTCCGAGACGTTCACAGGGCCTACTGTGAATAATTTCCTGCTCATTTGGAATCCCTTTGAGTCCTCAGTTGGACGTAATGCAACGGCTATCTTCCAACCTTTATTTTTATCTTTGCGGGTACAAACGCGTGCGCGTGGATGCGCATATAGGGGGGACGCCTTCCGGACCGCATCAGAGGGCGGACATGAACTTCTTCATCCTGTCGAATCCCTCGCGGATCTGGTCTTCGCCGGTGGCGTAGGAGATCCTGAAGAATCCCTCCCCGTGCGGCCCGAACGCCGAACCGGGAGTGACGGCCACGTGGGCCTCCGTCAGCATCTTCTTCGCAAGTTCCTCGGAGGACATCTTCGCATCGAACTTCGGGAAGAGGTAGAATGCGCCCTCGGGCTTCTGGCACTCCAGCCCTTTGATCTCCGAAAGGAGGTCGCAGGCGAGGTCGCGCCTCTTCCTGAACTGTGCCACCATGTCGTGCATGGACTGCTGGTCGCCCCTGAGGGCCTCGACCGCGCCTTCCTGTGCGAAGGATACGCAGCAGGAGATGGAGTGGGTCTGCAGCTTGTTGATGTTCCTGATGTTCTCCGCGGACGAGACGGCCCATCCGACCCTCCACCCGGTCATGGCGTAGGTCTTGGAGAGACCGGACACCGTGATGGTCCTGTCCATCATGCCGGGTATGGATGCCATGGAGAAGTGCTTCCCGGAGTAGATCACGTGCTCGTAGATCTCGTCGGCGAGGACGAGCAGATCGTGCTTCACCGCGATCTCCGCGATGGCGCGGACCGTGTCCTCGGGAAGGACGCATCCGGTGGGGTTCGCAGGGGTGTTGAGGATGATCATCCTGGTCTTCGGGGTGACCGCGGCCTCGACCTTCTCGGGGCTCAGGATGAACCCTTCATCATAGGAAAGGGGGACGAATACGGGCTTCGCACCGCACAGCTTGATGACTGCTTCGTAGGTTACCCATCCGGGGTCGGGAAGGATGACTTCATCCCCGGGATCGAGATATGCCAGAGCGGTCATGAAAATGGCCTGTTTCGTAGGGGTCACGAGCACGTTGGCGGGGGCGGCGTCTATGCCGTTATCCCTCCTCACGGTCTCGGCGATGGCCTCCCTGAGTGCGGGGATGCCGGTACTGGGGGTATAATGGGTGAACCCGGCGTCAAGGGATGCCTTGGCGGCACCGACGACATTGGCGGGGGTGACGAAATCCGGCTCTCCCATGGAAAACGAGACGATATCCGCTCCCTCTGCCTTGAGTTCACTGACAAGATTGGATATGGCAATCGTCCCGGATGCCGGGATCTGCTGGATTCTCTGCGAAAAGCGTACCATGTTGGCCCCTTCTCCCAAGAGAACTGGGATGCACATTATATAGATTACGAAACGGCGGCCGTCCGAACGGACAAATGTACCTGAAAAGGTGCCCTGAACGGGGTACTTCTGTACAATCGTCTATTCGGAGGACCCGAATCCGTGCATTGCGCGGGTGCACTCAGGAAATGAGTTCCTTCAGTTTCCCGTCGCGGTTGGCGTCGCGGATCTCCATGGCCATCCTTGCGCCGGTGCTCATGCCGGGGTAGATCATCTCGGCATAGGGCGAACCGTTGATGAACGGGTTGGTACCGGCCACGATCCTGGTGGAAATCTCGAAGATCCTGAATTCCAGCTTGTCGTTTACGACGGTCTCGAGGCAGAACGGTCCCCACATCCCTCCGAAGAGCTCGTAGGAGCGGTTGACGATGTTCTCCGCCATCTCGAAGGCCTTCGGGAGCAGGGATTCCCTGATCACGACGGGGGTGTTCCCGGTGACGACGAAGGACGGGTAGAGACCGTGCCTCTTGGCGTCCTCGATGCTGCCGAGCTTGTACATCTCGTCGATGTTGGACTCGTCGCGTCTGTCGATGGACAGGAGTTCCAGGGATCCGCCCTGTTTGATCCTGTATCCATCGGACTTGAGCGGGTCGTAGAAGAAGTGGAGGTAGTACCTGGTTCCGAGACAGTACTCCTGGATGGTGTAGGGCTGGCTGTTGTCGATGCCCATCTTGAAATCCGGGTAGTCCTTCGCGATGAAGAACCCGCGGCCTCCTTTCGCGCCGTGGTATTTCACCATGACAGGGTCCTTGATCTCGCGGGCGTCGGTTATGAGACGGGGCATCGGCGCCCCGGCCGACGTGATCCACGACCTCTGCTTGTCCCTGTCCGACTCCCAGTTCAGCACCGCACGGTTCCCGTACGAGGGCACTGCGAAATCCTCGAACTTCTTGGCGCCCATGTACTCCACGAAGGAACCGTGGGGGATGAGGACGACGTTCTCGTCGATGAGTTCGCCCGCACGCTCCTCCATATCGTCGTAATCGGAATAGCTGATGAACCTGTCGGGTTTGGCCAGCGGAAATGCGTCGTAGATCTTCTGATTGTTCTTGGTGACGAGACCGATGGTCCTGAACCCCATCTTGCGCGCACCGTGAAAAATCTGCAAGGATGAATGTGAGCAGAGGGTCGCGATGGCAATTTTGCTCGGATCGTAACCGTCCAGAATGTCCTCAATCTTCTTCCTTGGAACCATATCCGCTTATTGGTTTCCCCTTTTTAAATATAATGGTCGGCGAAACGATAATATCGTAAAAAGAGTACCGTAACGCGTGTTGGACTGCTACTTCCTCGACATATCCCCTCTGCTCAACGGGGGGATCCTGGTGAACTCCCTCAGCGTGCTCCAGAAGAGCTGGGCGATGGAAGTGCTGTCCCTCGGCGACCCGGGAGACAGGGCCCGTGCCGCAGGGGAAGGTCTGCTGACGGAATACGTCCGCGCCGAATACGGCGTCGAGGGAAAGGTGAAGACCGACCGTGGCGGGAGGAGATACTTCCGCGAAGGCCCCCGGATATGCCTCTCCAATTCCGGGTCGTACTGCATCATAGCCGTGTCCGACGAACCCGTGGGAGCGGACATCAGAAGGGCCTCGGGCCTCGACGTCCTGTCGTTCCCGTTCATGTTCACGGACGGCGAACTCGCGATTATAAGCGGCAGCGGAAGGTGGAAGAGGATCGCGGCGTGCCGCATGTGGACCGGCAAGGAAAGCTACATCAGCGCACTCGGCGGGAAGGTCATCACGGACAGAGGTTCGTTCGCCGTGGCGAAAGCCGGCCGCACGGGATTCATACTGGAACGCCCCGGATGGGCCATCTACGAACTGGACGCCCCCAAAGGATACTGTGCCAGCATATGTGCGTCGCCCACTGCGGGAACACCCTCCGTGAGGAACCTGTTCATCTCCGACGACGGTATGTCCCTGTTCTGACGGAGACTGTTTTTCCGTACATCGTCCGAACGGATGCTGCAAGTAGCACAAGGAATCAAATACTCACAGACGATGGCGAAACACAGCCTGCGGAATGCAGGCGCGAAGGCATGACTGCCTCACAGAAAATACCGAAAAAAGAGGCCTGAGTATGAGCGAAGAACAGAGTGTGGACACCGAACAGGTCGTCAGGGAGATCCTCGACGCACTCGGTGCGGAAGCCGACGAGAACGTCATCCGCGGGGAAGTGGAGAAGTATACCAAACAGTACCACGTAGATGCGGAAACCGCCAAAAGCGGGATTATAAAGAAATACGGGAACAAGACCGCATCCGGCACGGCCGCTGCAGGGCTCGGCGTCACCAAGAAGATCGCGGATCTCGAGGGCACCGAGATGAACGTATCCGTGATAGCCAAGATGGTGTTCGTCGAGAAGAAGACCATCACCACCAAGGGAGTCTCCAAGGAGATCGTCTCTGGTATCGCCGGAGACGACAGCGGTACCGTCCCGTTCACCATCTGGAGCGCATCCGGGGAATACGAGAAGGGCGCCGTCTACACGTTCCGCAACGCATACACCAAGAAATGGCGCGACCAGGTCCAGCTCAACGTGGGAAGCCGCGGGAAGGTGGAACCCAACAGCGAAGTCGTCTTCGACAGCGTGTCCCGCGGGGCCGGATCCCCCGCAGAGGAGATGAACATCGGCGACATCACTGAAAGCACCAGGAACTGCACCGTCACCGGAAAGATATCCGACGTCTCCTCCAGGATCGTCAACTCCAGAGGCGAGGAGAAGACCATATGGGGCGGCATGATGGCCGACTCCACCGGGAAGATACAGTTCACCGCATGGAAGGACTTCGAACTCAAAGACGGCGAGACGATACACGTCAGCAACGCATACATCCGCTCCTGGAAGGGAATACCCCAGCTGAATTTCGGCGACGGGGCCGAGGTGGAACGCTCGGAGAGGGACATCGGCGAAGTTACCGACGGGACCGTCTTCAGGACCATCGGCGAGATCGTCAAGGTCGGAGGAGGACTCGACATAGCGGTCACCGGGACCGTCGTCGACCTCAGAGGAGGGAGCGGCCTCATAAAGAGGTGCCCCCAGTGCAACCGTTCCGTGATATCCGAGGAATGCACCGTACACGGACACATCGAACCCGTGATGGACCTCAGGCTGAAGGCGACCGTCGACGACGGCACCGGGGCCATAAGTGCGGTCATAGGCAGGGCCGAAACCGAGAAGATCACCGGGATAACCCTTGCGCAGGCCGAGGAGATGGCGAAGGAGAAAGGGGACATGTCGGCCGTGTTCAACAGGATGGCCGGAGCCCTCATCCTCAAGAAGATCACCGTGAAGGGAAACGTCATGACGGACGATTTCGGACCCCAGATGATAGTGCACTCGGCGGAGATATCCGATACGGACATACAGGCCGAGGCTGAGAAACTCTACAACGAAGTGGAGGGATCGATGTGAGCGGAGGAACCAGAGAGACCGCATGGAGGATGTTCTCCGCCGAACTCAACACCGCCTCCTTCGAAATAAAACCCGAAGCGGAGAAGATGCCGTCCTACCAGGTCAGCAGGCTCGGCGCCATGGTCAACAGGGTCCTCATTGCCGGAGTCCTCACCGAGAAGGAGAACGTCGGAACGCCCGACGAACCCATGTGGAGAGGGCGCATACAGGACGTGGCCAGCGGAACCGTCTACATAAACATCGGCAGGTATCAGCCGGAGGCGGCGGCGGCCATGGTCGACATCGACACACCCTGCCTCGTGGCGGTCGTCGGAAAGGTGAAATCCTACACCACCGAAGACATGAGGACCTACGTATCCGTCCGCCCCGAGAGGATCATCACCATCGACGAGAACATCCAGAAGGAGTGGCTGCTCGACACCGCCAAGTCCACATGGAAGAGACTCACCGACATAAAGAAGGCCACCGGCGTCCTCGATAAGACCGAGGACGGGCTCAGGAAGGAAGGATTCTCCGATCTGTCCGCAAAGGGCATAAGCAAGGCGCTCGAAGTATACGGCACCCCCGATTCCACCCCGTTCCTGAAGTCCGTGCAGGCGGCGCTGAGGGAACTGCTCCCCGACAAAAACATCGATCTGGGTCTTCCCGAGGATCTGTCGGAGAACCCCGAGGAGATCGACCTCGAATCCGGTTCCGAACCCGACGACGAATCCGAGGATAAGGAGCAGATCGTGCTCGGCCTCCTGAAGGAACTCGACACCGAGGGAAAGGGCGCACCCCGCGACGACCTCGAGAGGAGGGCCGAACAGGAGGGCGTCTCCAGCATGGAGCTCGAGGAGATCACCAACTCCCTGATGGACAAGGGTCTCGTCTACGAACCCAACCTCAGGTACCTGAAACTCATCTGACCGGGGACCGGGCCGCCCTCCGGGGCGGCCCTCCGGCCTTTTTCAAACCCTGTACATCGCGGCGGAGCCGTATCCTACGACCGAACCGCCGCCGTATCCCAGCGATTCGAAGGAATCCGTCTGACAGAGGATCTCCTTCCGCCCTCCCGAGAGCATCATGGCGACCGCCGTCGGGCCGTACCCGCACACGGACAGATTCTCCCTCTCCACGGTGCCGTAGACGGCCGATACGTCGCCCGAGGCGACCGCTTCGAGGAACCGTGCGTCCGCGGCGTCGGCATACGGTTTGGGAACGTAATGGACGAGGTCGCTCGATGCGATTACGACTGCATCGTACCCCTCGCAGGCCGTCTTTATGCAATGTGCCAGATGTTCGGCGGAGCGCATATCCTGCCTTCCCATTATCACCGGCACGATCTCCGCATCGGGGTCGATATACTGGATGAAAGGCACCTCGACCTCTATCGAATGTTCCCGGAGATGGGCGCGCGGATCGTCGGGGATGTACTCCCTGAGCCTGTCTGCGATCCCGCTGTGGATCCTGCAGGGTCCCAGAGGGGTGGCGTAATCCTCCCCGCACATGACGGCGCCGTACGGCACCCCGTAATGGTCGGGGCCGACGATGACATAGACCTCCGGAAGGCCGTCTTCGGCGATGGCCTTGAAAGAATACGCCGCACACGCTCCGGAACACGCATAACCCGCGTGGGGGGCCAATACGGCGGCTATCTCCCTGCGGCCGGTGCAGTCCCCGGGCATACCGGGACCGTCTGCGAAACACTGTCCGATCTGCCGCCTCAGGGCGGACGGGTCGGACGGATAGAACGTCCCTGCGACATAAGGCGTACGCATGGGACGGAAATGGGTTCCGCCGGCAATAATACTTGCCGGCGGCACCGAGGGGGCCCCCGGAGGGGCCGTAATCCTCAGTACTTTGCCTCGAAGTCCTCGATCTCCATCTTGAAGTCTGCGGGGCTCTTGATGTCTCCGCGGGCCAGGAGGACCTCGCGGGTGAGGAGCCAGTAGACACAGGCCAGGGAGCGCCTTCCCTTGTTGTTGGTGGGGACGACGAGATCGACGTTGCGGGTCTCGTTGTTGGCGTCGCACATGGCGATGATTGGGATGCCGAGGTTCATGGCCTCGGCGAGCGCCTGCTTGTCGGCGGCGGGGTCGGTGACCACGAGTACGTCGGGCTCCATGAAGCTGGGGTTGATAGGGTTGGTGAGGGTTCCGGGGACGAAACGGCCGGCGAATGCGGGTGCTCCGATTGCTTTGGAGAACTCCCTTGCCGGGCGCTGTCCGTACTGCCTGGCGGAGGCCACGAGGATCCTCTTGGGGTCGAATCCGGCGAGGAAGTGGGCGGCGGCCCTGATCCTCTCGTCGGTCTTCTTGACATTCAGGACATAGAGTCCGTCCTGCCTGACCTTGTAGATGAAGTCCTTCATGTCTGCGCTCTTGTACTGGGTTCCGATGTGGACACCGGAGGTGAGATAGACATCCTCGGGGACGAGGAGTTCGCCTTCGATAACCTGAACGTCTTCGTTGTCGCTCATTTGGATTCCTCTTTCAGTTCTTGACAACCGTGATCGGGATCACGTCCTTGTCGAATTCCAGCATGGCGATGTCGATGGGGTCGAGCATATCTCTGGGATAGTCGACCAGGACAGGTGCGCCATAGGAGATCTGCAACGCGCGGGAGCCGATGATCCTAGCTTTTTCAAACCTAGTGTATTTCATAAGGTCCACCATACTGAATAGAACGGCGTACACGGATGTCGATTATAAAACTTTCCTTTAATGTTAGTTAAAACTACTAATAACGCGCGTACGCGCGAGGGGCAAGTAAAATAAGGCCGTTCGGAATGCAAGTAGACAATGACCGATGAACTGAACGAATGTGCGGCTGCGTTCTTCCGCAGCATAGGGAAAGACGTCGTGACGGTCAAGGAATTCACGATGTACGTCACCCTGGACGTCAAGTGGATGTCCTCGGCGGAGGCCGCCGCACTCGTAAACCTCCTCGTGGAGGACGGCGCCGTGGTCAGATCCAACGGGTACCTCAAACCAGGAAGAGACATGTCCCAGATACAGGTCCCCGTGGCCTACCGTCCCGGTGATTCCCTGAGGAGGATGGCCGCCGAGGCCGCCAAAAAGGGGACGAAGCAGGAGAAGCCGAAGGCACCCTCCGCCGACATATTCCCGGAGCTTGCGGCAATGTCGTCCCAATACGGCTGGGACAACAGGGGGAAGTTCATCGCCGAATGCAACGCCGTCCGCAAGAAACTGGGTGTGGATACGTCCGTCGCGGCCCTGCTCATCCTGAGGGATTCCGGGGCGGACACGGCGGAACTGGCGAAAAGAGTGTACGCCGATTCCGCCGGGAAGAACTGAAAGGGTTTACTTCTTCTCGACCTTGATGAAATTGCCGAGGGTCATCCCCTGGGACGATCCTCCGCCGCTGACCTGTCCGCCGGACTGGACGGTCTCCTTCAGCTTGATGTTGAGGGCCTTCTCCAGCTTGGCGAGGAGTTTGTCGTCGGGGATGAGGTTCTGGGCCTCGATCTTGACGAGGGTCCCCTTCTTCTCGCTGATGGACTTGGCGAACGCATCCATGTCCATGCCTTTCCTCATACGGGCGTTGCGGATGACCTCACCGTAGTTCTCGACGATCTCCACGGAGGCGGTGCCGGCGTAGATGTCCTTGGTCTGCATGCGCCTCTCGCGCTTCTCCAGTCTCTGCTGGATGACCGCATTGCCGGTTATGGTGGAACCGTTGTCGTCCCTCGGGGCCTTGTAGTCGTCCCCGAACTTCATACATCCGAAACAGAGATTGAGCTTCGTCCCCTCGACGATCATGGGGCGGGTCGTCTCGACCTCCCTGCCGCACATCTCGCAAATCATGCTTTTCCGATAGATGCTGCGATTATTAAACCTAACTGAACGACGGGTTTCCCGTATGCAGCGGCACCATCCGGCGGCTCCGCCGGAACGGCCCCTCCGGCAGACGGCCCGGAACATGGAATTACCGCATCTGGCACATATGCCGATGCACCGCATCGGACGGGGACGGGACCCGTGAGGACGACGCCGGACCGATGTTAAGACGGACGGGACCAACTATCCAAAATGATAGGATAACCTATTTTTAAATGGAGACGATAGAGGTTCTGTTGAATATGCCCGAGAACTCCGAGATAGAGGAACTGAAGGCGAAGATCGTCACCCTGGAAGACAGGAACGTACATCTGATGCAGGACCTTCAGAACGCCGAGAACGAGAAACGTTACTCGGAGAGCGAACTTTTCAGACTCCAGAAGGACGTGGCGAGGATCAGAGGGGAGCTGGAAAGGCTCAAGAGCCCGCCCCTGGTCATCGGTTCGATCAGGGACGTCCTTCCCGACAACAAGGTCGTCGTCAAGAGCACGTCCGGACCCGACTTCGTCGTGTCCGTGTCCCAGTACGTCGACGAGGCGAGTCTCATCCCCGGGGCGAGGGTCACCCTGAACAAGCAGTCCCTCGCGGTCATGGAGGTCCTCCCCGCACCGCTGGACCCCGTCGTCACGGGCGCCGAGATCATCGAGAAACCGACCATCACCTACAAGGACATCGGCGGACTTTCCAAACAGATGCTGGAACTCCGCGAGGCCGTCGAGGACCCGCTGAACAGGCCCGGCCTCTACAAGAAGGTCGGTATCGAACCCCCGAAGGGAGTCCTCCTCGTGGGTCCCCCGGGAACCGGGAAGACTCTGATGGCCAAGGCCGTGGCCAACGCCACCAAGGCCACATTCATCAGACTCGTGGGCTCCGAACTCGTCCAGAAATACATCGGAGAGGGTGCGAGACTCGTCCGCGAGCTGTTCGAACTCGCCAAGGAAAAGGCACCCAGCATCGTCTTCATCGACGAGATCGACTCCGTCGGTGCGAAAAGGGCAGATGTGGCCACGTCCGGCGACAGGGAGGTCCAGAGGACCCTCATGCAGCTCCTTGCGGAACTGGACGGATTCACCCCCACCGGCGACGTGAAGATCATCGGAGCGACCAACAGGCCCGACATCCTCGACGACGCACTTCTGAGACCCGGAAGATTCGACAGGATCATCGAGGTCGGACTGCCTGATGTCGACGGAAGGCGCCAGATCTTCAAGATCCACCTGGCCCGCATGAACGTCTCCAAGAAGATCGACGCCAAGAAACTGGCGGAGGCCACCGAAGGCGCATCCGGTGCGGAGATCAAGAGCATCTGCACCGAGGCGGGAATGCTCGCCATCAGGGCGGACAGGGACACCGTCCTCCCCGAAGACTTCGACGCCGCACGCGAGAAGGTCCTCGAGACCGACAGGAACAAGACGAAAGCTCCGCCGACCTACCTCTACGGCTGAAAATCATTCCCCGGGATCCGCACGGATCCCGGGGCACCAAACACTTCCTTTCCGCATCTGGCACATTCTTATTTTCCGTTCGTAACATCTCGATCCGCAGACAGGACGGAACTCCTGCCGAACAGTTCGACGGGTTCTGTGAGAACGAGGTTCGGTCCCTCCGCAGCCGCTGTGAGTTCTCCGTCGACCCGATACGGAGATGGTCATCAGATGCGGATTGACGGTCTTTTCGAAGTACGGCGCACCGAATCCAGCTGATCACATTCGCGGAAACCTGCCATTAAAATAATTTTAATCTTGCTCCGAAAACGCAGATATCATTAATAGTCCGCCTGCTATGCATTTCTGTTCACATAAGGGGACGACTCGGATGAGAACAATCACGATACTTATCCTGACGGCCGTATTGGCCGCAACGCTTGCAGTAGCCGGCACCGCATCCGCAAATACGGGTGAGGTCCCGACCTACACCGTGACCTATGTCCTCGACGGGGAGCAGGACGGAGAGATGGAGACCCACAGTGCGGGTGACGATGTAACCGTCCGCGGAACCGGCATCAAAACAGGATATGACGTGAGCGAGTGGGCATCCGATGACGTAACCATCGAAAACGGGAAGTTCACGATGCCTGCGGGAAACGTGACCCTGACTGCGGCCGGGACTCCCCGCATCCACGATGCCGTATTCCTCAACTATGATGGGTCAGATTTCGCCACGATACACTGCAGATTCGGAGAACCCGTCACCGCCCCTGCGGAAAACCCGACCAGAGAATCGGACGGCGACTATGACTATGAATTCACAGGCTGGAAAGAACTCTCTGCGGACACGGCCATGGGCGATGAGGACATGGAATTCACCCCGTCGTTCAGGGCCGTCGCCGTCCAGCACGAATATGTCGTCAGGTTCGTCGACTGGGACGAGAATAACCTCTCAGCCCCCTCGAGCGGAAAACTGAGCACGGGGGTCTCCGTCACCATAGATGCACCGGAAGTGGAAGGCTACAGCCCCGAGAAAACCGAAATGAAAATCACTTCCGACATGATCAGGGAGAGCAGCACGGTCCTGCTCTACTACGCCGCAAAGAAGTATAACGTCATCTACAAGGTGGACGGAGAGACAGTCTTCACCGACATCGGGACTTACAAGACCGAGGCGGACGTCCGCGGCGTCTACGACAGGAAAGGTTACGATGTGAGCGGATGGACAACCGATGACGCCGCCGTAGAGGATGGGAAATTCATCATGCCTGCGAAGGACGTGACATTCTCCGCGGCCGCAACCGCCCATAAACATTACGCTGTCTTCATCGACGGAGACGGCAGCGAGATCGACAGAGTCCAGTACAGATACGGCGACATCATCGAACCGACCGCCAAGACCCCCGACAAGACTCAAAACGAACGGTATGAGTTCGTCTTCTCGGACAAATGGGACAATCTCGGCATAAACACCGTCATGATCGACGAGGATATGGTCTTCAGGGCCCTGTTCGACAAGGTCATCCTCCTGAAGAAGAACACCGAGGACAACAGTTACAACCCCTCATCCGATTCCGATGGGGCATCGTTCACCGACAGACAGATCCTGAGCATCAAAAACGATGCAGTGTACTCCAACACGATCCTGAACGCGACCGTCGGCGAATACAGGATAATCTTCAACAGCGAGGCTCTGAAGAATCTCGCCGACGGAGCCGCCACCCTGTACATCGGAAACATCTCCGGCGACGATGCGACGAAAATCGATAACGATCTCCCGGGCTCCGACCCCTCGTACTACAGGATCACATTCGGGAACAACACGTACTTCGGTGAGAACGGCAGGGTCTCGGTGAACATCCCCTTCATCCTGAAAGACGGATGGGACATCGGGAACGTGTCGCTCTACTACATCGGCTCCGATTACAAGAAAATAAACTTCAGTTATTCGGACAGCACCCTCTCCTTCACGACCAACCACTTCTCCGACTATGTGATAGTCTATGAAGAGGATGGTTCCGGGGTCTCCCCCGTCGTGCTGTTCGCCGCGGCGGCAGCTGCGATCGCGGCCATGGCGGCGGGCGGATACCTGTTCCTGCGGAAGAGGAGATCCGCCTGAACTTCGGAGGTCGCCGTCCCGAACCGATTCCAGTACACTGGCACATTGCGCCGCCTCCGACCTGTGAGCAGGCGTCACCGTTATACGTCCGTCCGTATTCGCCGTGGACATGTCCATCGACAGCAGAGCCGCCGACATGCTTTCCAGAGGATTCTACAAAGAACGCCTGGAACCGGAGGAATGCGAATACCTCCTGACCTTCAGGGACAGGTCCCCCGTGGCCAACCTCGCGGTGGCCCTTGCGGACAGGCTCATGCATACCGAATGCAGCGATGTGGGACAGATCTGCGCCGAAATCGACGTATCCACCGGCCCCTGCCCCCGCAACTGCAGATTCTGCGCCTACGCCGAGGGCACCACATCTTCCAGATTCTTCGAGATCGAGGACGGTGTCCTGACGAGATACGTGCAGGAGCTGGGGACATTCTCCGATGTCAGGAGGATAAGCCTCATGACCATGGGCGATGCGGACATCGACGAACTCGTCAGGAGGATCGGTATCGCGAAGGATGCCGCCAAGAGCGGTACGAGGATTTACGTCAACACGAGAGATATGACCGCCGACGAATGCCGTGCGGTGAAGAAGGCGGGGGCATTCGGCGCCTACCACTCCTTCAGGATAGGAGAGGGGACCGATACGGAGATCAAGGAAGAGGACCGCCTCGCAACCGTCGACGGACTTGTCTCCGCCGGACTTGCGGTTGTCGGGGGCACCGGACCGATAGGGCCGGAACATACTCCGAAGGAGATCGTCGAGGCATTCTTCAAAACGGCCGACAGAAGGTGCTGCGGATCCGAGATCTACTCCCGTGAACCCGTGCCCGGCACGAAGTTCAATTCCGTCGGGAGGATGAGCCCCACCCGCATGTCCCAGATCAGAGCGGTGTTCACATTGGCGACGTCCCGTTACGACTTCCCGATAAACGAACCGTTCCGCGGAACGTTCGTCCAGGGACATAACGTATCGTTCCTGAAATACGACTCCCAGAACGGGAAGGAACAGCTTTATGCCGCCCGGCGCAGGCTGTTCAACAACGGTTTCAGACACATCCTGAAAACCGACGGGGGTACCGCGGACCTCACGCTGGCATATCTGAGACAGACAGGCTCGGTCTGATCAGTCGTCCTTGTCCGCATCCTCGCCGCCGTGGAACTGCATCTGCACTGCAGCGTAGATCTCCCCGAGACCGATCTCCTTGGAAGCGGATACCGCACGCATCTCCCCGAAGACCCCCGTATCCTCCATGGCCCTGAAAAGTTCCATCCCTATGACGGACTCGGGGTTGCGGTCTTCGTCCAGGAGATCGCCGTAGAGGGTGTCGGGGTTGGAGTACCAGTCGATGATCCTCGTAATCTCCTCCTCCTTCAGTACATCGGATTTCGAGAGGAGGTTGATGATCGGCATATTGAGTCTGAATTGTACCAGCGAGGCGAGTGTCATGGCGGAGACGAATCCGTTGGCGCTCCTGTAGAGGGTCGGGTCCGACAGGTATGCGATGATCGATTTCTGCTTGCCGAGGGCGTTGATCACCACGTTCGACGACTCCCTGAAGGCGAAGAGTTCCAGCTGTCCGGGGGTGTCGATGAGGACGTAATCCGTGTTTATCTTGTCGAGAACGTCCGAGACCTTCTTTATGTTCACGGCCATGAGATCCGCGGCGACGATCTGCGCCCCGTTGGGTCCGAGGCCGTACTCGGACATGACCTCGTCCAGATTTATCCACTCCCTGATATCGACATCTGGCACATACGGAAGTTTCTCCGCCCCGGGATCAAGATTCACCGTCACAGAATCGATCTCGTTGTCGTCGAGCCATCTCTTGAATGCCCCGACCATTGTGCTCTTTCCGCTCCCGGCGGTGCCGACGAAATAGATATTACTCATGGCTGTCCCCCGCATCACCTGCTTGTTACGATATATCGTTTTGGTTCTCCCCGGGTGCGGAACGCCGTCCAGACGTTCCTATCTTAAATAAAACTTTAACAAACCTTATTAAGAGGGGACCGTCTTACGCATCACCATGAATGCGGATGCAAAGATGCACGCCATCGCCTTCGGATGGTTCGGAGTACTTGCAGTCGTGGCCTTCGCGATCACGTGGCTCGCCTGCTACTCCGTCGACACCGCCTGGACGTGGGGGAAGGACTCCATCTCCGACTTCGGGCTGTCCGAGACCGATGCAGCGTCGTTCTTCAAATACGGATGCGCCGTCAGCGGAATCCTCCTCGCAGTATTCGGCGTCGGCGAAGTCATCAACAGAAAACAGTTCGGATACATTTTCAGCGGCATCATGGCCGTTCTGACAGGAATCTGCCTCGTCTTCGTCGGATTCATCGACCTCGGCTACAATGGCGGAAACATCCACCACTTCTTCGCGATCCTCACCACAGTGTTCATCGCGGCGGCGGCAATCTCCTGGGCCATCCAGTCCTGGAAATGCGGATACGAGATCGAAGCGGGTATCCCCGTCATCCTGTTCTGCATCGTCGCAGCATGCATGTTCGCATACCAGTTCGAGAAATACGAAGCGATAGCCGCAATCATGGCGCTCATATGGTTCGCCCTCTGTGCCGGCAGCACGATCGCACACAATGTGAAGGAGTGAATCGAATGGAAATGTCCAACACCGTCAAAACCGGATGTGTCCTCGGACTCGTCGGCGGAATAATCGCAATGATCGGGCTCATCTTCTTCCTGAAGGAAGAGACCTACGCGATCACCACCATGGGCGTCTACATGCTCGCAGCCGTCATGTTCTTCGCACTCGCAGGAGCATACTCTGCAACGAGCCAGTGGTCCTGGAAATTCCTCATGTTCATGAACTTCCTGACCCTCGGCGTCATCATCGGCGGAGCAATCGCGGATTACTACAACGCCGCATGGGCCGCCATCGAAGCAGCCATCGGTATCCTGATCCTCGTGATCGGCACCTCCGGACCTGCCAAGATGTGGTTCTCCGCACCCCGCGCAGCCTGAAAAACCCCAATCACCGGGCTCCCAGAAGGGAGCCCTTCCAATTCTTACCCCGATTACATCCAATTACCAAAATAGTGGTAAGTGTTATATCGGCGGAACAGGATTGTCCGCCGTGGACGAAAAGTACACTTTTGCCCTGAGAAAACTGGCCCTCCTCGGAGGAATGGACGACTACGTCGCCGTGTCATCGAAGGACCTGGGGGAGACCCTGGGGATGAGCCAGCAGTCTGCATCCAAAAAAATACTGGAACTTCTCGACCAGGGACTCATCGTCCGCGACCTGGGCGCGAGGAAGCAGAGGATAAAACTCACCGCCGACGGAGTGGATGCTCTGAAGATGGAATATAACGAATACCGCAGGATCTTCGAACTCACCGACCACATCACCCTCCACGGGTCCGTCAAGGACGGGATGGGCGAAGGAGGATACTATATAGGCCAGCAGGGCTACGTCGACCAATTCGTGGAAAAGCTGGGGTTCAAACCTTACAGCGGAACCCTGAACGTCTGTGTCGACAAGGAGGACATCGGGAAACTGGATGTCATAAGGGCCACATCCGGGATCTACATCAGCGGATTCTCGGACGGGGGAAGGAGTTTCGGCGCCGTCATCGCATATAAAGCGAAAATAAAGAATCTGGACTGCGCCGTAGTCGTACCCGAGAGATCCCATTACGTGGACGTCATCGAAATAGTGTGTCAGTATCATCTCAGAAGGACCCTGAGCATCGACACGGGCGACCGCATCGATGTCAGAATCAGTCTCTGAGACTCACTTCTTCGAAAGATATTTCATGACCGAGGTGAAGATCGCTTTTCCGTCACCGTCCTCGGATCTGTGTCCTCTGGACCAATCCGCAGCGGTGTATGCTGTCATCGCACGCTCGGGATGGGGCATCATGCCCATGACGTTGCCTGCGGGATTGCAGATCCCTGCGATGTCGGAGGGTGAGCCGTTGGGATTCCATGGATAATATGCCTTCCCTCCGTCGGGCGCGACGTATCTGAAGACCACCTGGTCGTTCTCTTCCAGCTTCTCCGTGAAGTTCGGGATGCTGCTCATGAGTTTCCCTTCGCCATGGGCGGAAGGGGTGGCTATGAGCGCCTTCTGAGGGATGTCGGAGGTCCAGACGCACTTCCCCCTGTTGTCATTCCTGAGGACGGTGGGGCGGCATTCGAACCTTCCGGAATCGTTGTTGTAGAGGGCCGCGTCCGGAACATCGGACATAGTCCCGTCCGTCGCAGGCAGGAGACCCAGCTCCACAAGGATCTGGAATCCGTTGCAGACCCCGAGGACGGGTTTGCCTTCTTCGACGAACTTCCTGAGGTCATTGCCTATCCCGGCCTTGATTCTCGCTGCGAATATCGCGCCAGCGCGGACATAGTCTCCTGCGGAGAACCCTCCGGGGAACGCCAGGATGTCATAGTCCTCGAGACTCCTCCTGAGTCCCGGGGCGCACTGTCCCAGCAGCTGTTTCAGATGCACCTTTTCGGCCTGGGCGCCCACGGTACGGAACGCCGATGCCATCTCGTCCTCGCAGTTCGTACCTTCGATACGGAGGACGCAGACCCTCACGTCTTCTGCCTTCATTGTGCCGCACCTCCCATGATGTTCCAGATGGGGTCGTTCCACGCGGACCTCATCTCCGCAACGGAAATTCTGCATCCGCATACGGCAAGTGCGTCCCCTCCGGTCTTCCCGAGGGGTGCCGCCGCATCGCCCATGATCTCCGCGAACCTGTCGGCGGATGCGGGATCCACCTCCGCGATCCACCTGGAGGTGGACTCGGAGAACAGTTTTACATTGTCATTGGGTCCGGAAACGGCGGAAAGGTCGAGTTCCGCCCCGATCTGACCGGATATGCACATCTCGGCAACCGCGATTGCGATGCCTCCGTCGGAGCAGTCGTGGCAGCTGAGGACGAGTCCCCGGGACATTGCGTCCAACAGTCTCGAGGAGACCTCCTTCAGCCTCGCGGGGACGGTGGCCGGCACGTCTCCTCCCTTCCCTCCGAATTTCCTGAAGAGCAGGGATGCGCCCATCTCATCCTTGGTGTCCCCGACGGCGAACAGGCAGGATCCCTCCTTCTTCATATCGGCGGTGACCGCCTTCCTGCAGTCGCCGATGAGACCGCATCCCACGATCATGGGCGTGGGCAGGATGTGCTCCCCTCCGGGAGCCTGATTGTACATGCTGACGTTTCCGGACGGGATCGGGATGTTGAGTTCCCTTGCGATATCGCCGATGCCGTGGACGGCCTCCCTGAACTCGCCGAGCCTGTCGGGGTTCTCGGGGTTGCCGAAGTTGAGGCAGTCGGTGAAGGCGTTGGGCACTGCGCCGACGGCGACGATGTTCCTGTAGGCCTCGTCGATGGATGCCATCCCTCCGCGGTAGGGATCCGCCTCCGTGAACCACGGGTTGCACCCGACGGCCACGGCGAGTCCCTTCCAGCGGTCTTCCACGGGCTTTATGACGGATGCGTCGCCGGGACCGGCGGCGTTCATCTTCCCGACCATGGGGTGGACGACGGTGGAGGCACGGACCTCGTGGTCGTACTGCCTTATGGCCCACTCCTTGGAAGCCACATTGGGGTCGGACAGCATCGAGAGAACTGTCTTCTTCAGATCGGTTATCTCCGGGAACGATTCGTCCTTCTTGGAGGAGGGGACCGGCATGTTGTAGGGCCTGTCGTAGACGGGACCTCCGGTGAGGAACTGTATGTCCATGTCGAAGATTTTCTCCCCGTTCCAGAACAGGCGGGTGCGACCCGTGTCGGTGGTCTTCGCCACCGGGACGGCGGTTATGTCCCAGAGGTCGAATATCGCCATGATCTCGTCGACGTTCTCGGGCCTGCAGGTGCACATCATGCGCTCCTGGGACTCCGACACCCATATCTCCCAGGGTGCGAGGCCGGACTCCTTCAGGGGGACCTTCTCGAGGTCCACGTCCGCTCCGCAGCCTTTCTCTATGGCCATCTCACCGACGACGCAGCTGAGCCCTCCGCCTCCCAGATCCTTCATCCCGGTGACGAGGTGCCTCTCTGCGAGTTCGAGGCATGCATGGATGACAGGCTCCTTGGTGATGGGGTCTCCCAGCTGGACCGCTCCCCTGGAATCCTCTTCCGACTCGGAAGAGATGTCCTTGGAGGCGAAGTTGACGCCGTGGATACCGTCCCTGCCGGTCTTCCCTCCGAAGAGGATCATGACCTCCCCGGGAGCGGAAGCGTAGTTCTTCAGGAGATCGTCGCGTTTGACGATACCGAGACAGCAGACGTTCACGAGGCAGTTTCCGGTGTACTTGTCGTCGAAGAAGAACGCACCGGAGACCGTCGGGATGCCTATCCTGTTGCCGTAGTCCCTGATACCGGAGACGACGCCTTTGACAAGATATTTGGGGTCCTTGATGCCCTTGGGGACCTTCACCTCGCGGTCGATGGGCCCGAAACAGAGGGGATCCACGAGGCCTATGGGCTGCGCACCCATGCAGATGACGTCCCTGACGATACCGCCGATACCGGTGGCGGCCCCTCCGTAGGGCTCTATGGCGGAGGGGTGGTTGTGACTCTCCACGCGGAGTGCGTACCCGTAATCGTCATCGAATACCATGACGCCCGCATCGCCTCTGGAGAGGATGTCGTCGCGGTCGAGTCCGAAGACGAACTCCTTCAGCGCCGATTTGGAACTCTTGTAGCAGCAGTGCTCGCTCCACGCCTGTCCGAGGGACTGGAGTTCCGCATCGGTGGCGTCCCTCTTCTCGGAGACGTAGTAATCCCTGACCGCCTTCATCTCATCGAGGGAGAGGCCGAGGGCCATATCGGCGGAAATCTTCTCCAGATCCGCATCGGAGGCTTCCCGGATGGCGATGTCGCACAGGTCGTAGGAGGCGTCCCTTTTCACCATGAGCTCCGGCATCGGATCATCTCACGGTGACCGTGTATCCCTGGACGACGGGGTTGGCCAGAAGTTTCCTGCAGTACTCCTCCCCTGCCTTCCTGGCCTCCTCGGCCGGCATGTCCAGATCGAAAACGAAACATTTCACGGATTTCACGGAGTTGATGCCCTTGAAACCAAGGGATTCAAGTGTCTTCTTTGTGTTGGAACCCTCGGGGTCCGCCACCCCTTTCTTGAGCTCTATCCTGATGTCGATCACTGTCATTGCGAATCATATCGCGCACGCGTATAATAAAAAATCGCAGAGGGGGAATTATCCCGGAAATCCGAATTCCGCCGGTGTCGGAATCTTCTGCCGGGAATGCCGGCGAATCCCGAAAACATCTGGCATATCTGCACACGATCACTGAAAATCCCCGACTTACACCTAAACGAACTTCGCCTAGGCGGGCAGTTCCGACAAGGAGCATCCGCATACTCCGCATCAGACCGGCTGAGGGCGGAATCAGACCGAACGCTTGCGGGCGAACGTCAGATATCCCGTATGTCCCAGCATCTCGAAACTGGGACGTGTCCCGCCGTTGTGGACCTCCATCCCGCGTCTCATAATCTCCATGGAGCGGACGTCCGTGAATCCTCTGTCCCTCAGGGCGTTGACCGCCAGTTCGAGCTGGTTCGCATTGGGCACGTAGGTGCAGATCCTTCCTCCGTTCCTGAGGTGGGGGGCGAGATTGTCGAGGGCGTTCTCCACATCCGGCATGTCCGTGGTGATGACATCGGCGCCGTCGAAATCGATGTCCGCCGTGCGTGCATCGCCGATCTGATACGACCAGTATCTGTCGAGACCCGTGCGTTTCACGTTCTTGAGCGCCTTCTCGACGTTCTGTTCCCTGAATTCCACCGTGTGGACGTGCCCTGTCGGTGCGACGGCGTGCAGAAGTGCGGTGGTGAGTCCGCCGGAACCGGCTCCGACCTCCAGGACACGGTCGCCGGATTTGACGTCGCACTCCATGAGGATGGCGCATGCGTCCTTGGGGGTGATTATCTGGGCTCCTCTGTCCAGGGATTCGATCAGTTCCACGACGCCGGGGCGGAAGACGTTGAACTTCTTCCCGACGATCTCCACGGAATCCCCGTCATCCAGGCCCTCGAAGCGCTTGCCGTCGATGACGCCCAACCCCCCGAGCTTGATCATTCCGAACTGAAGCCTGAACCAGAATCTCCTGCCGTCCTCTCCCTGAAGGTAGAGGAACTCGCCCTCCGCGAACACCATGATGTTCCATACACCGCATCGGTTAAATTCTTGCCGACAGGGAACGGGACCGCACCATCACATGTGCCAGATACGGACGGGCGGGATTATCCGACGGTCTCCAGAAGGAAGGACACGGGCCTGAAACCGTCGTTGCAGCTGATCATGGCGGTCTTGGGGTCCTTCATCCATCCGTCGAAGAAATCCCCGCCGCCTGCGGCGAGGGCGAGAACGAATTTCTCCATCGAACACCAGGCTTCGGCGCACAGGCCTTCGGGTCTCTGCGCATCCGTCGATATGAAGGACTGCCCGACCTCCAGATCACAGGCGTGTTCAATGGGATTCTCATAGAGATCCATCAGATCCCTGTGACAGCATTTCCTCATCACGGTGATCTTGACATCCTTCATGATACGAACCTCCGTTCCGGGATCCTGCGCATGTGCCAGATGTAAAATTTCTGTTAGGGAAAGGTATCCCGGGGGCCCCGGAGGGACTCCCGGGCATCCATCTCAGAGAGTACGTGCGGCGTATGCAGGCCTGCAGCCTTCCTTGCCGCAGCACACGCACTTCCCGGACCACTCGGTCGGATGATAGGGGGATCCGAGGATCTTGATGTCGTACTTGTCCTCGAACGCGTGTCCGCACTCGGGGCTGCCGCACCATCCGATCCTGACGATCTTTCCCTCGGGGATACTGTCGGCGCTCATGTCGGGACAGTCCGTGATAAACGTCTCCCTCTTCGCCCTGGCCTTCTCCAGCATGTTGGCGGAGATCGCATCGAAGATCATCCTGATGCCGGGGACGATGGAATCGAGGGCCACGGTTCCCTTCTCGCCGCTGTCCCTCCTCACGAAGGTGGCGACGCCGTTCTCGATGTCCTTCCCTCCGATCTCGAGACGGAGGGGGACACCCTTGACCTCCCACTCGAAGAACTTCGCGCCGGGCCTCCCGTCGCTGTCGTCGAGCTTGGTCCTTATGCCGGCGGCCTTGAGTTCCGCCTCGAGTTTGCGGCAGACACCCAGTACCTGCTCCATGTTGTCCTTCTTGAAGATGGGGACGATGACCGTCTCGAGGGGTGCGATAGCGGGCGGGAGTATGAGTCCCAGATCGTCCGCGTGCACGCCGATGACGGCGCCGAGGAGACGCTCGGACATGCCGAGCGTGGTCTGGTGGACGTGCTCGTGCTCTCCGCCCTCCTTCTCGTATGTGATGCTGTAGGGCTTGGAGAAATTAGTACCGTAGTAATGGGCGGAACCGATCTGCAGGGTCCTGCCGTTGGGCATGACCGTGTCGATACCGACGGTGTAGACCGCTCCGGGGAACTTGTCCCAATCGGTACGGATCAGGAGGGAATAGGGCAGACAGAGATTGCGGCAGAGTTCGTCAACGATCTCCACATCCTGTGCGACCTGTTTCTCCGCATCCTCCTTGTCCACGTGGCATGTGTGGGATTCGAAGAAGTGGATCTCCCTGACGCGCATGAATGCGCGGGTCTGTTTCGTCTCGTACCTGAAAGTGTTGACAATCTGGAACACCTTCAGCGGGAGGTCCTGATGGGACCTGACCCAGAGGGAGAACATGGGATACATGGCGGTCTCGGAGGTGGGCCTCACGACGAGCCTGACGTCCAGGGGGTTGAGTCCCGCATGGGTGACCCAGTAGACCTCCTCGTCGAATCCTTTGATATGGTCCTTCTCCTTCTTGAACTCGGTCTCCGGGATCAGCAGGGGGAAGCAGACCTCGCCATGGTCCGTCTTCTCCATGCCCCTGCGGATGAATGAGTCGATCTGGGACATTATCTTCCAGCCGTAGGGGGTCCATACGTTCATCCCCTTGATGGGGTATCTCTTGTCGCAGAGATTCGCCTTGTCGACGGTCTCATTGTACCATTCCCCGAAATCCTCCTCTTTCGTGGGCATCCTTCACCACTTCCCTTTCTGGGCATCCTTCACGGCCTCGGCGATGAGGTTCGCGACGGAGATGTGGGACACGGGGTTGTTCAGGGTGTTGCAGCTGAGGAGGGCGTCGAGGGAACTGCCGGTGAATCTCTCGATGGCGTTGTTCACGAACACCCCGTGGGTGCATGCGACGGAGATCCCGGCGGCGCCGGCCTCCCTGAGGGCGTATGCGGCGGCGATGATGGTGCCTCCGGTGGAGATCATGTCGTCCACGATGAGGATCTTCTTGCCCCTGACGTCGGCCTTGGCGGGTGCGATGCGGACGTCCGTACCGGAGATGCGGGTCTTCTCCAGGTGGTCGTAGGGGACACCCATGACCTCTCCTACCATCTTGGCGCGTCCTGCGGCACCGATGTCGGGGGAGAGGACCATGTCGATGCCCTTGCCTTTGAAGTACTCGGCGATGACGGGGGCGGCCTTGAGATCCTTGTGGGGGTGGTTGAAGTAGTTCAGGACGGACTCCTTGTGTATGTCCACGGTGATGACGCGGTCGCAGTTCATGTCGAGATGCTGACACATCACCTTGGCAGACTCGGGCTCTCCGGGCTTGAAGACCCTGTCCTGCCTCGCATATCCGAAGTAGGGGATGACGAGGGTGATGGTCTTGGCCCCGAGCCTCCTCACCGCATCCTGCAG
This sequence comes from Candidatus Methanomethylophilaceae archaeon, assembly GCA_963643445.1. Taxonomy (GTDB): domain Archaea; phylum Thermoplasmatota; class Thermoplasmata; order Methanomassiliicoccales; family Methanomethylophilaceae; genus Methanomethylophilus. The sequence goes on along the minus strand of CAVIJO010000001.1, from coordinate 49,313 downwards.
AAGGAGAAGTTCGATGAACTTGCTGTCGGGGGACGTAGTCTGCACGATGATCACGTCGTCATCGAGTTTCTCGGTATCGATACGGGTGTAGCACTCCCCGTCGGGGAACGTCGTAGTCGCCGCCTGAATGTAGTCGCACTCCAAAGCATTGGCAAGTTCTTTTGCCAGATCCATCGATGCGGACCCGCCTATCACTATCATGGATAGAGCCTATCCGTTCCCATATTTTATATGTTCGCGGACGCACGCGCACCCTGCTGCGGGGACGGGGCGGTTTTATAACTGCGGCGGAAGATGCTCCCGGCATGGCAGAAGAAGTGAAGAACGTGGTCACCGACGAGAGGATCGACAGATACCTGGGCATCACCAAGCGGGCTCTGGACAAGATCAAAATCGCCGCACCCGAGAGATCCTTCAACAGGAGACTGGCGGACAGCTTCCTGGAGATGGCCGTCTCCTATTACAACGATGCGAAACATTTCCGCGAGACGGGGGACATCGTCACCGCCTTCGCCGCGGTGAACTATGCGCACGGGTGGATCGACTGCGGCGCAAGGATCGGACTGTTCGACGTAGGCGGAGACGACCAGCTGTTCACTCTCTACGAATGATCCTCGGCGGTTCGTCCGTGGATCTGCAGGAGTACACCTCCGCATCCCCGAGGGCATCCTCCACCGCATCCGCAGGGGCGTCGGCGAATATGCTGTTCCCCAGCATGCACATGGCGGAGCGGATGCCTTTCCGGCGCAGTTCCGATACGGCCGCGGAAACATCGGGACTCTCGACGCCGGCCTCCGCGGAGAATGCGTTGGATATCCTGAAAAGCGCATCCTCCGACGGATCTCTCAGGAATTCCGTCATCGCCTTCTCTCCTGCGGACGCTATCGAATCGAACGTTTCCCTGTCTCCGAGGACCTTTCCCGTATGCATCTTCGGACCGAGGACGGCCAGCGTGAGTTCTCCGAAAACTATCCCGGTACCTATGACGCGGCCTCTCGGCGGAAGCCCCGGCGAGACCCTCACGGGCTGATGTGCCAGACATGAGATCGCAGACACATCCCCGAGACCTCCGCCTCCCGCTATGTCGGCGGCATGCGCAGCACGGTAGACCTTCGGCATCCCCTCCGCGAGGATATCGGCGGCGCACATGGCGGCGGCAATCGCGCCGGATGCGCTCATCCCGAATCCCTCCCCGCAGGGGACCCCGTTGCTGACGGTGACGTCGAAACCCCTCCCGGGAAGCATCTGCGAGAGTACGTGTTCCGTGACCGGCGCAGGGCCTTCGGTCCCGTCGACCGTCACACGTATCCTCCCGTCGGTACGTTCCTCCAAAGTGACCTCGGATCCGAGGGATATCCTTATCCCGGCCCCGGCGGATCCCCTGGAGAGGATGTCTCCCCCTGCCGGGGAGGGCCGGAAGAAACAGGTTATGTGTCCGGGACAGAACGCCTGGGACATCGTCTCAGAGACTCTGTGCCACGAAGTTGAGGATCAGATCCGAGATGGCCGCCTTGGTGCCGGCGAGATCCGTCGCGCCGTCCTTCGTCACCAGGATCATCGATGCGGAGGTCTTCCCTGCGACATCGATGTCGTTGGCGATGCATGCGGTGAGGTCGTACTCCTCGAGCCTCTCTCTGGCCTTTCCGACGAGACCGGAGCGGGACAGGCCCGATTCCGCCTTGTATCCTATGACCTTGTCGCATTTCTCACGGATGAGCGGGAGAACCTTGGGGACGGGCTTGAGATTCAGGGTGAATCCCGCACCGCTGGGTATCTTGCCCTCGACCTTCTTCTCGGGGGTGAAATCCGCCAGGGCGGCGGGCACGATGACGAGGTCGCGGTCGATGAGGTCCATCATCCCGATGAGATCTCCGACGGTTTCGTATCTCCTGACCGGAATGAAATCGGGGACGGGTACGCTGCTGCCTCCCATCCACAGCTCCACGTCCGCACCGCGCTCGAAGGCGCGCTGTGCCAGCGTGACCGCCATGAGTCCCGAGGAACGGTTGGTGATGAGGCGCATGGAATCGAGGGGCTCCTCGCTCCTGCCTCCGATGACGAGGATCCTCTTCCCGCTCAGGTCGTCGTGGGACAGGAGTTTGATGGCCCAGGAAACAACCTCTCCGACGGATGCGACCCTGGCCCTGCTGTCGTCGGTGTGGGGGCCGATGATGTTCACTCCCCACGACCTCAGGATCTCCAGGTTCTTTCCCACGGCGGGGTTGTCGAGCATATATCCGTGCATGGCGGGGGCGACCGCCACGGGGATCCCGCTGCCGAGGGCGACGGTGGCCATCGTGGTCACGGGGGTGTCGTCTATACCGTTGGCCATCTTGGAGATGGTGTTGGCGGTGGCGGGGTACACCAGGAACAGGTCCGCATCCGACGGGTCGCCCAGATATTTGATGTGCTCCGTCTGTCCGGTGATCTCCGTGACGGGTTTCTCCCCGGAGGCGAATTCCATCGCATCCGGCGCCACAAGTTTCACCGCAGATGGGGTCATGACGGGGATGACCTTCGCTCCGTTCCTTATGAGCTCCCTGATTAAATGGAAGCATTCGACCGCAGCTATGCTGCCGGTTATCCCGAGAACTATGGTCTTCCCGGAAAGTCTGTTGCTCTTGTCGCAGTAAATCTCCTCACTCGGATGCATACAATCCCTTCTGTTTCAATATCCCGAGCACGTCCTCGAAGACGGCGTCCCGGTCCTTCGACGCGTCTATGACGCTGTACCCGAACCTCCCGGCCAGACGCAGATATTCGGCGCGGACCTCCTTCAGGAAGCCCAGTTTCTCGAAGCGGCTCTTCTCCTCCCCTCTGGAATCGACCCTGCGGAGACTCTCCTCCGGATCCATATCCAGAAGGAACACCGCATCGGGCTCTATGACGGCCCTCTTCTGCATCTGGATGAGCCATTCGGTATCGGCCTTCCCGCCCTGGGACGCCGATTGGTAGGCCACTGTGGAGGCCATGTAACGGTCGCAGATCACCCACTTCCCGGTCTCCAGGATCTTCTCGATCTCCGCAGTGTGTATGGCACGGTCGGCAGCGAAAAGAAGTGCTTCGGCGGTGGGAGGTATGTCCCCCAGCTCCCCCGAACGGAGTGCGGCCCCGATCCTCCCGGAAGTGGGTTCCGAGGTGACGGCGGCATTCCCCACGAGTTCCGCGAGTCTCGCGGCCAGCGTCGTCTTGCCGGTACCGTCCACCCCCTCGAGAACAATGAACCTGCCCTTCATCGCCCACCCGATGTGTTTGGACTTACAATAACCTTGGGTCGGCCGAAAGTCTCTCCACGAGGGAATCCAGCGCCTCCACGTCCTTCACGTAGTGTCTGGAGAGTCTCGCCAGATCCGTACGGACCGTATCGTCGACATTCCTGTTGTCCTTCCCGAGGATCGCACGCAGGGATGCGGCGAGATTTCCGCCGCGCCTGTCCCAATCGGTGAGAATGACCGCCTTCCCGCCTTTCGATTCGACATATTCCGCCGCGGCGGAAGGTCCCCCGGAGGACTGCACCTGGAAGATGTCGCCCGAAACACCCAGATGTGCCAGGGAGTCCCTGTCCTTCCTCCCTTCCACCAGGATGACATGGTCCGCGGAGAGTTCCCTCAGCCTCTCGAGGACCTTCAGGATCTCCTCGAGACGGACCGCATCGTCCATCACGTCTTCGTCAGATTTGCGCATATCTCGTCCGCGTCCCCTTCGATGAAGACCGTCTTCTGCCTCGACGTGTGTCCGGCGGATACCGTCGCCCTGTGGCCGGACGCCTCGGACATGACCTCCGCCACCTCCTCGTTGGCCCTCCCGTCCAGGGGAGGGGCCCTGACCTTCACGATGAGGCGCTTCCTCCATTCGTCGAATCCCTCGATGCCCGTGCGGGATGCCCTGGGGGACACCAGGAGATCCACCTCTATGCCGCCCTTCACTCTGCGGCTCACATCGGACAGCTGCATGCTGGCACATACGCGTACGCAGATTTAATGAATTCACCGCCCGGAACGGGAGGGTAGGTAACAATTAAAATCGGGGTGCCCTATCCCCGCACGTTATGGAATCTCTCAGGGAACCGGCCATGTCGTTCAACGAGCTCGGCGAGCTCTTCCGCATGGAACACAAATCGAAGGTGCTCACGGAGGTCGGAGGCGACCTCTACCGCAATATGGCGGAGCTCCTGAGATACCTCAAGAAGCGGTACGAGCAGCAGCTTTCCGCGGACCCCGAGAATCCCAAGACCGACCGTGCGAACCAGGAGAGGATCCTCGGCACCCAGAGGGCCAAGGCGATCGTGGACATGCGCATGGAGAAGATCTGCAAGATGGCCCTCCGCGGGGCCATGGGATCCGTCAACTCGGTGGACAGACTGCCACCGGAGGAGAAGGAGTACTATGAGACCGTCCTCAGACATTCGGTCTCCCACCGCAAAATCGTGGACCGCCTCAGCGGCAACATACGCTACAGGAACACGGAGATCGTACCTGAGACAGAGAATGCGGAGGAACTCCCGCCGGCGTTCCACGTCCCGGAGACAGACGATTCCGTCAGGGTCCCGGTGTCCGTACCGAAAACCGCCCCCGATGCGATCCCCGACGACTGGGGGGAGCCGGAGGATGCCGTTCCTCAGGAACCTCTCGATGAGATCATACAGAGCATGCCCAAAACACCCGTCCGCGAAGAGAAACCCTTCGTCCCCCCGATAGACGACCCTTCGGCTGACGAGGATTACGAAGGGGATATGCCCGACGACGAACTCGACAGAATGCTGGCAGACGACATGCCCGTGAGGGCGGCACCTGCCGCACCGGCGAAGACCGAATCCGCGCCGGAGACGCCCGACGACGGCACCGTACTCCTGCGCATACTGTCCGACATCCCTATGCCCATAGCCGGACCCAACGGCAGACAGTACGAGCTGAGGAAGGAGAACATCGTGAGGATGCCGGCGATGCTGGCACAGATGCTCGTCGGCAACGGGATGGCCGCCGAAATGCACCCTTCACCTTGAAACGGTCAGTGTACGCGTGTCCCCGAGTCTCTCGAGGCAGTCGATCTTGAACCTTTTGATGCCGGTTATATCCGAAACGGTCTGCCGGGCGATGTCGGGGGTATTGTTGTTCTTGCTGAGATGTGCCAGGAAGATCTTCCTGCCGTCCCTGTCAGTGCGGCGGATGGCGTCCGCCGTGGCGGTGTTGCACAGATGGCCGTGCTCGGAGGCTATCCTCCTCTTGAGGGACTCCGGATAAGGTCCGTCGCGGAGCATCTCTCTGTCGTAATTCGCCTCAATTATGGCGAGATCCGCCTCCTCCAGTGCTTTCTCGCACTGGAACGAGAGTTTTCCCGTATCCGTGGCCAAAAGGACGTTTCCCTGATCCGAACGGAGCATGAACGCACACGGTTCGGCGGCATCGTGGAACGTCGGAAGGGGGACGATATTCATACCGCAGAGATTGAAACTGTCCATCATCCTGATCTCGTGCCAATCCACCTTCCCGGGATCGAAAGCCATGAAAGTATTGGCGTTGCAGTACATGGGGACCTTGAGTTTTCTGGCCATCACCCCGGCGCCGGCAACGTGGTCGCTGTGCTCGTGGGTGATCAGAAGGGCTTTGACGGAACTCTCGTCGATTCCCTCCATCTCCATCAGTTTATGGGTATACTTGTAACTGAGACCCGCATCTATCATGACGGCCTCGTCATCCAGCTGTATGACGGTGCAGTTTCCGTCGCTGCCGCTGGCGAGAACATGGACTTCCAGCATGCCCGACCTTCAGACCTTTTTCTTGTAGATCGCGAAAATTATGTCGGAACGGGATATGGTGCCGACGAGGATACCCTGTTCGAGGACGGGAAGACGGTTGACGTCCATCTCCATCATCATCCTGAGGGCCTCGACAACCTCTGCATCGGGGGTGGTGTAGAGGATGCTGCGGACCATGATGTCCTCGACCTTCATACTGGAGAACTCCCTGTTGATGTTGTTCATGTCGGCGCTCTGACTGTCGGTATCCATAGGCTGGCTCAGAAGGTGCTCGGAATGGATCTCCTCGTCGAGCTTATCCTGATATTTCAGAATAAGGCGGAGTATGTCCGTCTGGGATATCACTCCGAGGACGTGGCTCCTGTTGTCTACGACAGGTGCTCCGGTGACGTTATCCAACGCCATTTTGATAACCGCCTGCCTCACTGTATCGGTCGGCTTGACCGTTATGACCTGCGTGGTCATCAAATCCCTAACCCTTAGCTGGACCATCGGTTACACCTATAGTCTGCGACCGATAAAATAGTTGCCGTCATCGGAACGGCAAAATGCGTCCGACCGCAGACTGTACAACAAGGTTTATTAATGAGGAACATATCGAGTGGGTTGTACGGGCCTGTAGCTCAGCTAGGTAGAGCGTCCGACTCTTAATCGGACGGCCAAGGGTTCGAATCCCCTCAGGCCCGCCACTTGTCTTCCAACTTTAAATGCTCGGTCCCTGTATGTGTCCGATTTGCTCGGCATTCCGATGCTGGCACATTGCGATGCATCCTAAAACGGAAATGATCCTCTCATCCGATCGAATATGTTTATCGGGGCGGGCACAGGCCCGCCCCTGAGATTTCATCTCCTGCGCAGGAAAATGAATGCCGCACCTGCGAGTCCCAGGATTGCCACGGCGCCCACCGCCGCATATACGGCGATGCTGCCGGACGAGCCGCCGTCGGCAGGTATCCTCAGATCTTCATCGGACACCTCCGTTTTCCCGTCGGCGTCGCTGAAGTTCTTTCCGCATGCGGAACAGCGGTAGTGCGCCTTCACGCCGTCTGCGGACGCAGTAGCCGGAACCTCGTCTACGAATTCTGCGGAATGGCCGGCCGCAGGAACCGTTACGTCCTTGGTCTGCACCTTGAAATCGGCATCGGCAAAAGCCGCGGTAGTGTACCTGTCGGTACCGGGCTCGGTGCAGGTGGGTGCGGCGATCACCGCACGGGCTGCGGCCGCAGTCTCCTCGATAGAACCTGTACATCCTTCGCGGTCGCAGTCCTTCCTGGCGGTGCAGGAGAGATTGTTATCCGCCCAGGCGTACCCGGCCGCGGCATAGTGGTGTCCCAGAGGCTTGATTGCCTCGGCCTCTGCGGAGGTCGGGGTGACGCCGTCCAGCTTGAACACGCCTCTGCACACGGAACAGACCTCGTATCCATGGGTGCCTGATTCGGTGCAGGTGGCAACGCATGCGGGGATGATTGTGGTGAAGGTATGTTCGAGTGCGGGAATTGTCACATCGTCCTTCGTCTTCTCGACGAGCGCTCCCCCCTCCTCGACGAAATATCTGTCGCATTTCTTACAGTACGTATGGGCTACCGTCCCTTCGCCGGAACAGGATGCGGGTTTCTCCGACACCGCGGTCAGCGCATGATGGGGCAGAATCAGATCCGCATAACTGCACGGTTCGTTCCCGTCCGCATCCCTGAACATCATCCTGCATATGCTGCAGATGTAATGGGAATCGACACCGTCGCTGATGCAGCCGTCCGGCACCTTGTCCACGGATCCGAGGGCGTGTTTCCCGATGGTCCATGATGCAGTGACGGCATCGGACGTCCCGTCGGTCCATGTGTATCCCGTCTTCGGCACCACGGAGAGCAGATGGGATCCCGCAGCCGTCTCCGTATTCCCGGAGACGGCCATATATGCGCTGTCGAAACCGGAGATGTCTCCGGCCGGGACGGTTATCGGGGAACCGGTCGCATGATATGACCCGGCAACGGAGATGACAGGTTTTGCGACCGTTGCGTATGCAGCCGTCACATGGCTTCCGAGGGCGGACTCCGGGATCGCGGCCTTTCCGAACGGGAACACCACGAATGTGAGGTCGTCCGTACTGCTGATCTCGAAACTGCCGTCGCCGAATCCGGAGATCGGGCCGAGGAACGTGACCGATTCGAGAGAGGAGCATCCGCGGAACGCGTTCTTCCCGATGTACACCACCCCGCTCCCGACGGTCACCTTGGTGATTCCCGTCCCCCACGGGCCGGTGTCCGTGTAGTCGGCCGTGGATCCGTTCCCGGAGATGATGAGCTCGGTGCCGCTGACGGCCCAGGAGCAGTCCCCGGTCTCCCGGACGATAGACCACTGCAGCGTCACGGCACCGTCGGTCCCGTCGGACCATATGTAATCCTTCGTCTTCAGGACCACAGTGAGCTCGTGGACGCCCGCATCGGCGGCCGTCGCCCCGGAAAGCGCCATATATCTGCTGTCGAAACCGTTGATGTCGCTTTCGGACACGGTGATATCGGACCCGGTGCAGTCATACTCCTTCGAGATGCCGAGGGCGGATGCGTCCAATACGGCGTATCTTACCGCGGTGTTCCCTGATGCATCGGAGGGAATCGGTCCCCCCGACGGCGAAGGGTAGATAGTGAGGATGCATCCGTCTCCGAGTGCGAAACAGTCCTTCCCGAAGGACGGATTCCCGCCGAGCGTGACGGATACGAGACCGGAACATCCGCTGAAGGCGCATCCGCCGACGGATGCGACCGATGCAGGTATCCTGACGGAAACGACCCCGGTGCATCCTTTGAATGCATATTCCCCTATGGACGTCACGCCTTCCCCGATCGTTATCTCCGTAATTCCCGTTCCCCAGGGACCGGTGTCCGTGTAATCGGCCATGGATCCGTTCCCGGAGATGATGAGTTCGGTACCGTTCAGGACCCATGTGCAGTCCCCCGTCGTCCGGACGATGGACCATCCGAGTCCGACCGGAGCCCAGGTCCCGTCCGACCATGCGTAACCGTCCTTAAGGGAGACAGTGAGCGTGTAGATCCCCGCATCGGTCGCTGACGAACCCGACTCGACCCTCATGTATTCGGCGTCGAAACCGGAGATGCTGCCCTCTGCCGAGATCTCGGACCCGGTATACGGGAATTCGTCGGAGGAGAGGGTCGGTTTTGCGGGAACCGCCTTCAGGACCTTCAGGCCCTGTCCGACTACGCTGTCGCTGAACTCCTCGTATACCTCATCTATGACGTCGGAGGGGGCATACACCGCAAGGGTGCCGGAACCGAGTTCGAAACTTCCGTCTCCAAGGTGCTGCGGTTCCCCCCTGAATTTTACGAACGTAATGGATTTGCACCCCTTGAACGCATTATTTCCGACCGACGTGACACCGGCGGGGAGGTCTACGGATTCCAGGGAGGTGCATCCTTCGAAAACCATTTTCTGGATTTCTGTAACGCCGGCGGGGATATCTATGGATTCCAGGGATGTGCATCCGCTGAATGCGGAGTCATCCATCATCGTGAGTCCGGAGGGAAGAAGCACAGATTTCAGAGAGGTGCACCCCTTGAACGCGCTATTTTCGATTGACGTGACGCCGGCGGGGAGGTCTACGGATTCCAGGGAGGTGCACCCCTTGAACGCGCTACCACCGATTGACGTGACGCCGGCGGGGAGGTCTACGGATTCCAGGGAGGTGCATCCGTCAAAGGCACCCATATCGACGGTCGTGAGTCCGGAGGGAAGAACCACGGATTTCAGAGAAGTGCATCCGCCGAAGGCGAAATTACCGAGCGTTCCGAGCCCCGACGGCAGGACTACGGACCTCAGCGAGGTACAGTCCCTGAAGATCTCTCTATCCAGAACGGTGACGGTACAGTCCAATTCGGCGGACCTCAGCGAGGAACATTTCATAAACGCCTGACCTCCCAGCGTCTTCACGGTGCCGGGGAGGACTATGCTTTCCAAGGAGGTGCACCCGTAGAAAGCACCCCCTTCGACTATCTCGATCCCATCCTGCAGGATGACCGACCTCAGCGAGGAGACGTAACAGAACGAGCTGTCCCCCACGGTGCGGACGGTGCCCGGAATGGTGACCTCCGTCAGTGCGCAGTATGCGAAGGCGCCTCTGCCTATCGTCTCTGCGGTGCCGAAGGATACGGATGCGAGACTGTAACAGTTACAGAATGCATAGTCTCCGATGCGCGTCACCCCTGGTTCGACTGTAACCTTCGTGGCGCTGCGCCATTCCGACGGATTCGTGCCCCATTTATAATTGGCCATCGCACCGGAACCTGCGATGACCAATTCGGTGCCGTCCATGTACCAGTAGCAGTTCCCGGTCGTGTCCTTGGCGATGTACCAGGAGGTTTCCACCGCACCCCACGTGCCGTCGGACCATGCGTATCCGTCCTTGGGGATCAGACCTGCGATGTACCTGCCCTCGGCAGTCCCTATGAAAGTCCCGGCGGAATCCATGATGCTGCCGTCATACCCGCCGAAGAGGTCTTCGATATCCACGGAAATCTCCCCCGAAGTGTACACACACGCCTTGGACGGCAGCACGGTCGGTTTCTCCACGGCGAAACGGATGTGCCCTGAGGAACCGGTCGCATTGACACCTATCTCAAAGACGGACGGAGCATATACGACCAGCGTAAAGGACGACTCGGAGAGTTTCAGACTGTTCATCCCAAGAGAAGCCGAAGGGATGCTCCCGAAGGTGGCGGATGCCACGGAGGAGCAGCCGGAGAAGGCATAGTTCCCGAGGGTGTCGAGACTGTCGGGGAACACGAGGGCGGTCAGTGAGGAACATCCGCAAAATGCATAAGTGCCGATCTCCTGGATCCCGTCGCAGAACTCGATCTCCTTCAGCACCGCTCTGCTGAGGTACCACGGGGTGTTCCCGTAATACTTTGCGAAAGTCTCCGTGGAAGTGTAGCCGCACCCGATACCGTCTCCTTTGGTGAAGACAACCTTCTCTATACCGGTGCAGCCGGGAAATGCCGAATCGGAGGCCGCATCGAAGCTTATCGGAACAGTCAGCACCTTCATGCCCGAACAGCCGGAGAACGCACCCGTGCCGAGGGACGTCACGGATTCCGGGATCGTCATGCTTGCAAGGGATTTGCAGCCGGAGAATGCGTACTTCCCTATTGCCGTAATGGCATCGGACACCGCCGCACTTTCCAGGGAGGTGCAGCCGGAGAATGCGTAATCTTTCACGGTCTTCACACCGGAAAGGGCGATGCTCCGGAGAGCGGTGCAACCGGAGAACGCATAGCAGTCCACCGTCTCCGCGCCGGACGGGAGGGTCACGCTCTGCAGGGAGATGCAGCCGGAGAACGTCCTCTCCGGGACGGATGCAACCGCACACCGGATGTCCGCGGTCTGCAGGGAGATGCAGCCGGAGAACACGCCTGTGCCGAGGTCCGCCACGGTTCCGAGGAGTATTATGCTCTCCAGGGATGCACAGCCGGCGAATGCCTGATCTTTCACGGCCGCGAGACTGCCGGCAATATTCACCGTCTTCAATCCGGTGCAGCCGTAGAACGCCTTCGAATCGACATACGTCACGCCGGACGGGATGTCCAGGGATTCCAGGGAGACGCATCCGCTGAACGCCTCCGATCCGATCGACTGCAGACTCGCCGGAAGGACGGCGGAGGTCAGGGATGTGCATCCCGCAAATGCGCGGACCCCGATGTTGGCCACTCCCGAAGCGACCGTCACCTTAGTAATCGCATTCCCCCATGGAGCAGGATCCGATGCCGAGTAGTCCTTCATGTTCCCGGCCCCGGAGATGGTGAGCTCGGTGCCGTTCAGAATCCACGTGCAGGCTCCGGCAGTGTTATCCAGTATCTCCCACTCTGCGGTGACCGCATCCGTGGTACCGTCGGACCACACGCCGTCCTTCGGCGAGACGGAAAGGGTGTACGTCCCGACGTCCGCGGCGGTGTTGCCGGAGACGGCCATATATTCGCCGATGAACCCCTGGATACCGCTGTCCGGGACCGTGATGGGCAGTCCGGTGTAGTAGTACTTCCCGGGAACCGAAATCGAAGGCTTGTCGTATTTGATCTGTTTGACCGTGGTCTTGGGTCCGAGACTGGACGCAGGGATCTCCTCGGGATCCGCATTCGTGGAGAAGGAGTGCTCCACGGTATCGCTGATATTGAAACTGTTGTCCTCCAGCGTCGGAACTCCCTTGAATGTCACGACATTGAGCCCGATACAGTCCCTGAAGGCGTAACTCCCTACCGTTGATGAACCGCCGGACATGATGTGGATGTCCCTGAGGCTGCAGCAGCCGAGGAACGCATACTCCCCGATGCTGCCCATCACGGACACGTCGGCCAGATTCGTGCATCCGGCGAATGCATAGCTTCCGACCGATGACACATGCGCCGAGAGTCTCACTTCGGTGAGACCCGTACAGTCCCTGAATGCGTAATCCCCGACATGGGTGACGATCTCCCTCACCGTCAGTCCGGTAACCGTTTCTCCGTACCACGGCGCCTTATCGGTGTCGCTGTAGTCCTTCATATCCACAATGCCGTCGCCGTCGGCATCTTCTCCGGAGACGATGAGTTCGGTGCCGTCCAGGATCCACATGAATTCGTACCCCTCGACCGTGTTGAATATGTGCCACGTGAGGTACGCGGGATCCCATGTGCCCTCGGACCATGCATAACCGTCCTTGAGAGAGACGGCGACCGTATAGGCACCCGGCTCCGTTCCGACGTTGCCGGAGATCTCCATACAATCGGCATCGAACCCGTAGATGTCACTGCCGGATACGGTGATCGGACTGCCGGTGTAGCCGCAGTCCTCCTCCCCCGCATTGAACGCAACGGAAGATCTGTAGAAATCCACGTCGTATCTCACACTCACGCAGCTCCCGGTCGCGCTGTCCGGTATACTGTACCCGTCGGGCACCAGGGCCACCAGGGTCTGCGACCCGGTATCGGTGAGGCTGAGACATCCGTCCCCGAGGGACGGGTTCCCTTTGATAGTGATGTGTTTCAGGGAACTGCATCCGCTGAACGCACCCTCCCCGACCGTGTCGGCCTCCCCGCGGAATTCGACCTCCTCGACAGAGGTGCATCCGCTGAACGCATAGGTTCCGACGTGTTTCACACCGTCCAGGAAGATCACCTTGGTGATCCCCGCCGTTCCCCACGGGGCGGGATCAGAGGAATCATAGTCCTTCATATTTCCGGCCCCGGACCCTGCCGATACGGTCAGATCCGTACCGGAAATACTCCATGTACAGTCCCCTGTCGTCCCGTCCTCGGCACGGACCCCGTCGGAATCCGCGGCCAAAAACCCGGCACAGGCAATCAGTGCAACAGCTGCAGCAATAACAGTTTTCGCAGATACCATGCGACTGTCTCCTTTAACAGCCGTAAAGAAGACTCTGTAATATACTAACGCTTTTCTGAAAACCGTTACGTCTTGTCCACGACATCGACGATGTAGTCGATGATCTTCTCGAACGCCGCAACCTCGTCTTCGGAAAATCTGCTGCGGAGACCCTCTTCGATGCCTCCGAATTCGGAATACATCTCATCCATATCCTGTCTGTACTTATCGGAAATGTCCAGGAACTGGACGCGGCCGTCGTCCGGATTCTTCCTGCGGACGAGGATGCCTTTCTCTTCCAGACGGTTGAGACGGACGGTGACCGCCGACCTCGCTATCCCGAGGGTATCAGCTATCCACGATGCGGTGCAGCGGGGATTCCCTCCGATCATGCAGATGTAGAGGACATCGGTGTAGGACAGCGTGGAATCAATCTGGTTCGAATAGCGCAGATCGCTCAGGATATAGGCCTGGAACAGCCTCTCGATCGGTCCTCTGATTTTCATAAACCCTCATAATGATTCGATTCTTAAAATCAATTCCCGTAAATGGTTCTAAAAATATAAACAAAAATCTATATATAATTCTAAAAATGTAATCAAAATATGGCAACGGACAATCTCGGAGAGATAAGGACTCCGAGACAGATTCTGCGTTTCGCGATTCCGACCATAATCGTAATGGTCAGCATATCCACCTATTCCGTCGTGGACGGTGCGCTGATTTCCAACATGATCGGCACCGATGCGCTGGCGGGTCTGAACATCATTATGCCCGTGTGCGGCCTCCTCACCGCCTTCGGATTCATGTTCTCCACGGGAGGCTCCGCCTATGTGGCTACGAAAATGGGGGAGGGAGACTATGAAACCGCAAACAGATCCTTCTCCGGAATAATCCTGACGGCCGTTGCGGCGTCTGTCGTAACGGCCGCGGCCATCCTCCTCTTCGTATCCCCTCTTGTGGATCTGATGGGTGCGGATGACACTATCCGCGGATACTCTCTCGAGTACCTCGAAGCGTACATGCTGTTCGCACCGCTGCTGATCATCCAGTTCCTCGCCACGCAGTTCCTCATCGTGGCGGGAAGACCGGGCCTCTCCCTGGCGGGATCCCTGGGAGGGGGCGTGACGAACATCATTCTGGACATCATCCTGATGGGCCCTCTGGACATGGGACTGAGAGGTGCGGCGATCGCCTCCGGGATCGGTTCCGCCGTCCCGTTCGCAGTGGGTGCCGCATACTTCGTATTCGGGAAAACCTCGCCCGTTAGGTTCGTACGCCCGAGTTTCAAAAGAAGGATGCTCGCAAAAACCTGTTTCAACGGTGCGTCGGAGATGGTGACGGAACTGTCCGGATCCATCACGACACTGCTGTTCAACCTCGTCATGATGAAATACTTCGGACCGGACGGGGTATCGGCCATAACCATCCTGATGTACGTCCAGTTCCTGGCGATAGCCGTGACGCTCGGGTATTCCATGGGTGTCGCCCCGGTGATGTCGTACAGCTACGGCGCAGGAGACAGGGAGGGCATGAAAGGCCTGTTCTCCGTCAGTCTCAGATTCATAGCCTTGCTGTCCGTCGCGGTGTTCGTGATGATGGAACTGTTTGCGGAACCCCTCGTCGGCCTGTTCGCCGGAAGTTCCCCGCATGTCACGGAACTCGCGGCCGCCGGTGCCACGGTCTATGCGTTTGCGTTCCTCCTGATGGAGTTCAACGGGTATGCGTCGTCCCTGTTCACGTCCCTTTCCAACGGACTCGTATCGGCGGCGATCTCGTTCATCCGGAGCCTGTGTCTCCTGGCCCCCATGATAATCGTCCTGCCCATGATCATGGGGGGAGACGGAATCTGGTATGCCGTCCCCCTGACCGAAGCCGTCACCGCGGCCATATCCGCGGCCTGCATAATCCGTTTCGGACCCCGTTACGGGTACATGGTGCGCACATGAGAACTTTAGGCATACCAAAATTATATAAACAATTTAGACTATCCTAAATACAGTGTGCGAAGTGACATCGGACACAGAGGAAAAAGCGGCAGGAGGCGCATGAGAAAAGAACAGGGCTCCATCAGAACTTCCAATGGTAATCCGAGGCGGCATTCTGTGCAGAGGGTGCCGCCCCTCCGTATTTTGACCTCTGCCCCCGGACGATGTTTTTACATACCATGACAAAGATTGTCACGCATGGCAATTACCTGCGGTTTCATAGGATTCGGCCTCATAGGCGGATCCATCGCGCGCGCTCTGAAGGATTCCGGTAAGGATATCCGCATCATCGCATACGACACCGACAGGAACGCAATGACCCAGGCGTACGGAGACGGCACCGCCGATATCATCCTTTCGGAGATCGGACCCGCCTTCTCGGACTGCGATTTCATATTCCTGTGCGCCCCCGTGAGGGCCAATATGGCGAATGCGGAGAAGGTAAAACCGTTCCTCTCCCCGGATACGGTCCTCACGGATGTCGGCAGCGTCAAGACGGAGATGCACAGGAAGATGGAGGAACTGGGACTCGGGGATGTCTTCATCGGCGGCCACCCCATGGCCGGCAGCGAGAGGACCGGCTACGCCAACTCCAAGACGAAACTTCTGGAGAATGCGTACTATGTCATCACTTCGGGAGAAAAGACCCAGCAGTCCAAATTGGATGAATACCGCACCCTCGTGGAGTCTATGGGTGCCATCCCTCTGACGATGTCCTGCGAACTCCACGACCGTGTCACCGCAGCCGTCAGCCACGTCCCCCACGTCATATCGGCATCCCTCGTCAACCTGGTGGAGGACAGCGATTCTCCCGCAGGTGAGATGAGGATGATCGCCGCAGGTGGATTCAGGGACATTACCAGGATTTCTTCGTCCTCGCCGGAAATGTGGAGGGACATCTGTCTCACCAACGCAGAGAACGTATCCGCCCTGCTGGATGACTACATCGGATCCCTTGAGGAAATCAAAAAGGCGGTCGAGTCGGGCGACGGGGAGAGACTGATGTCGTTCTTCGGCTCCGCCAGAAGATACCGCGACACCTTTGCGGAGACCTCCTCCGGGCCCATAAAGACGGATAACTCCGTCCACGTGGAGATTCCCGACGAGCCGGGAGCCCTCGCAGTCGCAATAACCCAGATAGCCGCCCGCGGCATCAGCGTGAAGAACGTCGGCATAGTCCACAACCGCGAATTCGAGACGGGGTCCCTCAGGATAGAACTCCACGACAGAAACGATGTGGAAAAGGTGATGGGAATCCTCACGTCACACGGATATCAGGCCTCCGCCGACTGAACCGGGCGATACGGATTAATCATCGCGCGGCATAGGGGACGGACATGCAGGAAGCAGACCTCTCCCGCCTGGGAGAATACGTGGACGCGGTAAACGACATCCAGAACAACTGGATGCTCGTGACCGCGGAGAACGGCGGAAAAATGAACACCCTCACCGCATCGTGGGGAGGACTCGGAAGCCTCTGGAGGAGGAAAGTGGCCTTCATCTTCATAAGACCCAGCAGGTACACTTACGACTTCATAGAGGCCAGCGGAAGATTCACCCTGACCTTCTTCGACGGACACAGGGATGCCCTCTCCTACCTCGGGAAGACTTCCGGAAGGGACGTTCCGGACAAGGCCGAGAAAGCGGGGCTCACGCCCACTCACGTGGACGGACAGCCGACTTTCAAGGAAGGACGTCTCATGATCTCCTGCAAGGTGATCTACAGGGACCCCGTCGAGAGGGAAAAGTTCACGGATCCCGCTCTGGACGACGAGGTGAACCCCGGAGGAAACCGCTCCGTCGTTTACGTCGGCGAGATCGAAAAAGCATATATCGCCTGATCGGCACATCGGAGGGGAGGGGCCGTTCAGGTCCTCTTCTTCTCCATAACCTTCTTCTTTATCAGGAACGCCGCTTCGGAACCGCTCGTGGAGAAAACGTCCGCACCGCCTTTCAGTGCGGCCTCCTCGGACACGGTCGCCCCTCCGGCGTTGAACACGATCCTGTCCTTTATCCCGGCGGAAACGAGCATCTCCCCGATCTTCCGAATCTTCGATGCGACGGATGCGAATTCGCCGGACACACAGCAGACGGTGACGTCGGGGGCTTTGCAGAATCCGACGATATCGTCCTCCATCATGCCCATCTCGACGATCTGGGTCTCGAAGCCCATTATGCCCAGGAGGGTGGCCATGAGGTTCCTCCCCTCGACATGGATATCCAGAGCGGCCACGACCGCCTTCCCGAGATCGGGCCTCGGGATGTCATTCTCCTCCCTCGCCATGTACGCCGACCTCACGGTGTTCATGAACTGGGGGAACATGAGTCTGCCGGACTCGTATTTCTTCCCGGCCTCCACGATACCGCGGTCGATGCCCTCGGAATCAATCTCCTGCAGGGACACACCTTCGGACAGGGTCTTCTTCACGGCATCCATAACACTTCCGGGGTCCGCACGGATCACGGCCTCTACGACATCGCTCACCGACATGATAAATCCTCTAAAAACAACACTGCGTGTAAACCTTTTAAATTAAAGACTCAGGCGGACGGAAACGTCCGCCGATGCGGGACCTTTTCCCGGAATCACTGGGAGGCGGGGCCCCACAGGAAGGAGACGAGCATCACGCAGAAAACGGCGGCCGCCATAACGGCTGCAAGCTTCATTCCGGGCGTGATGGCGATTTTCTTTTTGGCTTCCATTTCAAACACCTGCCGCAACGGGCATTACTATACCGACAGTACAACGGGACTATAAAAGACTCACCCGACCCGGCGGGGCGGCCAGATACTCCCGGGCCGCGTTTCCGGATTCGCAGAACGGATATCTCCCCCCGCATCGGGAGAGCATATGTGCCAGATTATGAAAACAGGGTCCGTCCCGTGCCACTTCCTATATATGGAACAATCCATAATGCGGACTATGGCAACATACGTCATACTCCACACCAACATGGGAGACATCAAGATCAGAATGCACGAGGACATGCCTATCACCACCGGCAACTTCGTGAAACTGGCGAAGGAAGGATTCTACGACGGTACCATCTTCCACAGGGTCATCGACAACTTCATGATCCAGGGAGGAGACCCCACGGGAACCGGCATGGGCGGACCCGGATACACCATCGACGACGAGTTCGGACACGGCCACTCGAACAAACCCGGATTCGTATCCATGGCCAACACCGGACGCCCCCACACCGGAGGAAGCCAGTTCTTCATCAACACCGTCGACAACGGCTACCTGGACAAGGAGAACCCCCGCACTCCCTACGCCCACCCCGTCTTCGGACAGGTCGTCAGCGGAATGGATGTCGTCGAGAGGATTCAGAAGGTTCCGACCGATATGAACGACAGGCCCCTCGAGGACGTCACTATCGAGAAGGCGGAAGTCGTCGAGGAGTGAACCCTATGGCCGGGACTGCCAGAAAAGACCGCCATGTTTTCGAGGCGATCGGCTTCGCAAAAGTCGTCATTGAAGACGGCAAGGTGACGGAGGTCGGGCAGCCCCGGCTCGGTTACTGTCCCCTGTATAAGAAATTCAGAGGAATGGATGAGATCACTCCCGAGGCGATCAGGGAGAATATGGAATTCCGCATCAGGGAGTTCGGCCTGTGCACCGAGAACAGAAAGGTTCGCGCAGGAGATTATGTCACTTTCGGTATCTCGGAGATCCTCAGCACCGCCCTCGGAAACGGTGCGATAGATGCCGCCGTTGTCGCGGCCGACGGATGCGGAACCGCCGTGATTACCGAACCCGACCTCCTGCAGGGACTCTGCGGAAGAATATCCGGGCTCGTGGAAACGAGTCCTCTGCAGACTGTTCTGAATGCCGTCGGAAGGGACAATGTCGTCGATCCGGCGGAAACCCCTATCGACCAGATCAAAGGCGCCGAGATGGCCGATGGGAAGGGCTTCGGAAAGTTCGCCGTCACCGTCGCAAGACCTAGGGATGCGGAGGAACTCCGCAGAAGATACGGGGACAGGATCATCATCGTAGCCGTCCACACAAGCTGCATAAACAGCGAAGGTGCGAAGACCTACTTCGACCGCTGCGACATGATAACCGCATGTGCCAGCGCACCTCTGAGGGAGGAGGCGGCGAAGAGGGACGTCGTCGTCGCAGGGAACAAAGTTCAGATTTACGGCGTCACGGACATCGGGAAGAAGATGGTCGTCGACAAACTGACATCCATCGGAAGGAAACCTTATGCGGGCGAGCCTCTGGACGAGCCCCGTCCCCTTCTTTCATCCTGAAAATCAATACGTTTCGAGAACGAGATGGGTGCCGGAGCGCAGGTAGATCAGAGGTATCCCTGCCTTCCTCGCTCTGCGCCTGAGTTCTTTATCATTGGTCAGAATGTAACCGTGCTCGCGCTCGGCAGCCTCTAAAACCGAATCATCGCCGTGGGATTCCGTCTGCACGATCTCCCTGGTCCTCGCCAGGGAAAGGGCGGCCTTCGCCCACTTGCTGTCGAGATGTTTGAGTTCGCCCACCAGGGGGCCGGGGACGACGAAACGTACGTCCCCGAGAAGATTGCGGACTTCGATGTCGATGTTGAGTCCGACCTCAAAAGGCATGAGTAAGGCGTTTGTGTCCAAGACAACGGTCTGCATACCGTCACTGACCGATGATACCGTATCCGATGAGTCTCCACTTGTTGGAGATCCTTCTCGAGATTGCGACCCTCTGATTGGGCAGGATGCACACCGGGAGCTTCAGAACGACGTCGGCGTAGCCCTCGTGGGCGCTCTTGACGATACCCACTGTGGTGGCGGTACCGACACTGAGCATGAGGGGCTCGTTGCTCTTGATGTCGTCCACCACGAGATCCGCAGCGGAACCGACGACACGGTCCAGAAGGACCGTCTTCATCTTGAACGAACTCACCACGGGAGGCAGCTTGCCGGGGATCCCGACGACCCTTCCGGTAAGACCGTCCGATTTCGTGATGGACGGGTCGAGCTCGGTACCGATGGCGATGAGCCCGCCGGGAAGGACCTCCTTGACACTCTTCTCCCCCGCCTCGAGGGAGACGACCTTGGCGGTGATCCTCTCGTAGGTCGCCTTTCCGGCGACCTCCACGCGTCTTCCGGGAACGACCTCGATCTCGTCGCCGACCTTCAGCTTCCCCTGCATCAGGGAACCGCCGATGACTCCTCCGCGGAGTTTGTCGGGAGTGGTTCCGGGCGAGTTGATGTCGAAGGAACGGGCCACATGCATAATGGGCTCCACGCTCGTGTCCTTCTTGACGTTGGCCACGATGTGTTTCTCGATGGCCTCGATCAGAAGGTCGATGTTGACGCCGCGGTTGGCGGACACGGGGATGATGGGGGCGTTCTCGGCAACGGTGCCTTTCACGAACTCCTTGATCTCCCTGTAGTTCTGCATCGCCTGCTCGCGGGTGACGATGTCGATCTTGTTCTGCACGATGACGATCTTGTCGATGCCGATGATCGACAGTGCCATCAGATGCTCTTTGGTCTGCGGCTGGGGACAGCGCTCGTTGGCGGCCACGAGGAGGAGGGCTCCGTCCATGAGGGCGGCTCCCGACAGCATCGTGGCCATAAGGGTCTCGTGCCCGGGGGCGTCGACGAACGACACCGCCCTCAGAAACTCCGTCTCGGAACCGCATACGGGGCACTTCTTGGAAGTGCAGTAGGCGGCGGACCCTTCGCAGCTGGGACACTTGTAGAAGGCTACGTCTGCGTACCCGAGCCTGATGGAGATCCCTCTCTTGATCTCCTCGGAGTGACGGTCGGTCCACTCGCCGGAAAGGGCCTTGGTAAGGGTCGTTTTCCCGTGGTCGACGTGCCCGATCATCCCGATGTTGATCTCGGGCTGCTTCTGTACCTTCATTCCTTCTTCTCCCCGTCGCCGCCGGCCAGGAGGTCCTCGATGGGCTTGGGGCCGTACTCGACGACTGCGATGTTAATCTGGACGATCTCGGGGGAAATGGTGGAACCGCGGGCTGCGACTCTCTTCCTCTCTCCGGGGTACTTCTCATGGAATCCGAGTCCGTCGGAGAGGAGGAGTTTCACCCTCTTCTTTCCGGGAAGGTCGGCCCTCATGGGGGTTCCGGTCTTATCGCTTCCGCCGGTAATCTTGACTTTGTAGCCGGGGAGTCCGAAGAAAATTCCGTCGATAGTCTCCCCGATGTTCTTGCCATTCAGGGAGTTCGCGTAGTCACCGGACACGGCAACGTTGTAGGATTTGCCGGTCTTCACATCGTTAACAATAGCTTTGTAGACTATGTCTGCCATTTGAACACCTGTGATGGCTCCCTATCGGAGGTCCCCTTATATATTTATCGTAAAAGGAAGGGGCTCCCCAGGACACGGATCTGCGTATGTCCTAGAAGACGGAAGGCCGCATGTGCCAGATATCCGGAAATGCACGGCCCCGGATATCGGGCCCCGCATGCCTCCGGCACGGCGGCATCTTTCCGTGAAAACATATGTGCCAGATGACGGAAAACGGATCACATTCCCCAGAAGGGTTCGGAACGTCTCTTGATGGCGACCGTATCGGAAAGCGCCAGCCTCTCGTCGTCCGTCAGGTCGACCTTCTGCACTTCCTTGTAGCCGGACTCGATCATATCGACGTAAAGGACGTCGTTCTCGTTGATCTGCCTGCCGACGGTGACGCCGTCGATGGCCACGGAGACCTCCTCTCCCTGGACACCTTCCTTCAGGACGGTGCCGTCGTCGTCGCGGACCGATTTGATGGTCCCGCAGTCCTTGCCTTCCCTGTCGATGAGATTCTCCCCGACACGGATCCTTCCCGCCAGTACCCTGACCCCGACCACGGCGGGCTTGTTGACCCTGAAGATGTGGTCCGGAAGGATGGTGATCTTGGCGGGGAATGCGAACTCGAGCCTCTTGTCGGACTCGTTCTGCCTCGTGGATTCCTCAAGCCAGAGTTTGTAATCGTCGATGAGGGCGTAGACGATGTTGTTCGTCATGACCCTGATGCTGTGGGTGGCGATCTCCGCCTCCGCATCCTTGGACACGGCGACATTGAATCCCAGGATGACGTGGTGGGTATCGTTGCCGTAGGAAGATTCCAGTATGTCCCTGCGGGTGATCTCCCCGATGCCGTACTTCCTGATCGGTATGCCTGCGGCCTTGGCCTCGTAGGCGAGGGCTTCCAGGGAACCGATGGCGTCGGCCTTGATCGTGATGCCCTTGTCCTCGGTCTCGATCTTGATGGACGTCTCCTCGGAGATCTCCCCGACGGCGGGATCCTTCGCATTCTTGACCACGCGGATGGGCGCTCCCGCGATGACACCCGTGGCGTCCTGTACGGCGATCTTCACACCTGCGGCGGCGTGGAGTTCCTTGACGCTGTCGAACCTGTCCCTCGGGTCACGGATCTCGTCCAGGGGCTTCGGTTTGAGGATGGCCTTGATGCGGGTGACGATGGGTGCGCCCCTCGTACCGATGGCCACGGTGGCTCCGGTCTTGAGGGTGCCGGAGTAGAGGATCATGTCGAGGGTCTGTCCCAGTCCCTTGACCTCCTTAACCTCGAGGACGGTCCCCTTTCCGGGGCCCTCCTCCTTGGTGAGTCTCGTCTCCAGGAAACGCTGCGCGAGACCGATGAGCATGAGCATGAGGTCGGGCACACCCTCCCCGGTCTTCGCGGAGATGGGGATGAGGGCGACGGCCTTGGTGAAATCGTCGATCCTGTCGTACCTGTCGGCGAAGACGCCGTTGCTCGAGAGCTGCGAAATGATCTCATACATATGCTGCTCGAATACCTGTCTTGTATGGTCCTGCTGCTCCCTCTCAGAGAGGACGAAGGCGCGGTCGTCCGAGGAATTCCACCCTTCGACGGTGTCGACCTTGTTGAGGGCTATGACGAAGGGAGTCTTGTACTGTCTGAGAATATGGATGGATTCGATGGTCTGGGGCATCAGCCCTTCCCTTATGTCGATGACAAGGACGGCGAGATCCGCCAGGGATCCTCCCCTCGCGCGGAGCGAGGTGAACGCCTGATGTCCGGGGGTGTCGATGAAGAGCAACCCGGGGACGGTGAATTTCTTGCCGCCGATGATGGGGCCGCACATCTCGTAGATGCGGTCTATCGGGACCTCCGTCGCACCGATATGCTGGGTGATGGCGCCGGCCTCCCTGTCTCCGACGGCCGTTCCTCTGATCCTGTCGAGCAGTTTGGTCTTGCCGTGATCGACATGGCCGAGAACACTGACTACGGGCTGCCTTATCGCCATTAAACCATCTCACTGAATATGAAAAAGAATGGAAGGGGCCCGGGGGCCCCCTCCGGGTTTACTCGTAGATCCACTTGTCGGAATCTCTCTTGTAATCGACGAGATCCTCGGGCCTGAAGAAGATACCGATCTCCCTGGCCGCCGACTCGGGAGAGTCGCTTCCGTGGATGATGTTTACACCGGTGACCATGCAGTAGTCGCCGCGGATGGTTCCGGGGGCGGACTCCTGGGGGTTGGTCTTTCCCATGATGTTCCTGCATACCTGGACGGCGTTCTCGCCTTCCC
This sequence comes from Candidatus Methanomethylophilaceae archaeon, assembly GCA_963643445.1. Taxonomy (GTDB): domain Archaea; phylum Thermoplasmatota; class Thermoplasmata; order Methanomassiliicoccales; family Methanomethylophilaceae; genus Methanomethylophilus. The sequence goes on along the minus strand of CAVIJO010000001.1, from coordinate 25,686 downwards.
AGACCATCGCGAAGACGGGTCCGGAGGTTATGTAGGAGATCAGGGACGGGAAGAACTTCTTGTCCTTGTGCTCGGCATAGTGCTTCTCGGCCGTCTCCTTGGGGATGACCATGAGCTTGGCCGCGACGAGCTTCAGTCCCTTCTTCTCGAAGCGGGACATGATCTCTCCGACGAGTCCGCGCTGGACTCCGTCGGGCTTCACCATCAGGTAGGTTCTCTCCATTGCCATGGGATTCACTCCTTGTTCTGTTTGGCGGCGGCGTTGGCCTGGCGCGCGGTCTTCTCGGAGTGCGCCTTCTCGGTCCAAAGGGTGGTCCTGGGGACCCTCTTCAGCTCGATCATGTTCTTGTAGCACTTGTTGGCGTCGAAGAACAGGACGGATCCGTCCTTCTTGACGAACATCTTGCCGGTTCCGGGCACGATGACCTTACCGCAGAACGAGCATTTCCTCTCCTCTACCATTCAAATCACCTTCCCATTCCGAGTTTTCTGGCTTCTCTGGAGGTCTCCCTGAGCATCAGGATGTCGCCCATTCTGACGGGCCCCATGATGTTCCTGGTGATGATCCTCCCCTTGTCGCGGCCGTCGAGAACGCGGACCTTGACCTGGGTTGCCTCTCCGGTCATTCCGGTGCGGCCGATGATCTCGACCACCTCGGAGGGGATGCTGTCGGTGTCGACCATTCACATCCCTCAGTTCTTCAGGTCCTTGACGGCTGCGGCGATCTCATCGAGCTGGGCTTTTCCGTTTCCGACATCGACGATGGCGACGGACGCGGTGGGCTTCTCGAGTCCGATTGCCTTTCCGAGCTCCTCCTTGGAGGGAACGTACACGTAGGGGACGTTCTTCTCGTCGCAGAGGGCGGGCATGTGGGCGAGGATCTCGGGGGGCTCGACATCGGTTGCCATGATGACGATGGCCGCCTCTCCGCGCTCGACAATCTTGGTGACCTCGTTGGTTCCTTTCTTGACCTTTCCGCTGTCCCTTGCAACCTCGGCGAGGGCGTATGCTTTGTCAGAAAGTTCCTTGGGGGTCTCGAATTTCACGAATACTGCCATTTCAATTACCTCTTTCAGGTGCTCAGCACCATCATTATTCATCGGCTCCAAAAGAGCGGAAGAGGACTATCGGGTGGTTGTATAAAAGGATTGGCAGAATGCGTACTGTGTTCGATAATTCCTGAACGGCACAACGGCGCAAGAGGCCCCGAACCCCGCCGATTCAGCAGGAAATGACCACTCCGTTGCCTGTTACACCCATCATATTGGCCCTTATGCGCTTGTATTCGCCGAATATCTCCAGTCTCCATGCGAGCTGACGGATTATCCCTTTCATTATCGGAAAACATGTTATCTTCACTATATCTATCTAATCCAATGTCCGCCCGGGAATCGGCCGCGTCGCTTTTCGCCCAAGATGCGTTCGAGACAGGCGTCCAGCCTTCCGCTGAGCCGGGGGAGACGGTCTGCGGCGCGGCGGATAAGACGGTCCATCGCCGCGGATCTGACCGCCTCGATTATCGAACAAACGGCGAATACCGTCCCGGCCATGAACAGAACGTACAGGAACATCGTTCCGGAATACGTATGTCCCAGACAGTCGAAGAAGTCGGAGTACAGCCACTGCCTCACAAGAGGGTGGTCGTGTATCAGATATATCCCGAAGACCGTTGCCGACACGGCATTCACCGCCCTTATCCTGCCGATGTCGATCCTGCTGAACGCCAGCAGGAGACAGACAGATATGACGAATGCGAAAGGACTGTTCATCATGTTGTTGTGGTCGACGAAGTTGTGAATCCCCCAGAACTCCGACGTGTACCCGGTGACATCGATGCAGTATGCAATGGCCATCAGTACGCCGTACACCACCGCCGCGGCGGACAGGTATGTCCGGGCCCTCCTGCGGAAACGGTCCGGATACAGTCTGATGTAGGCGGCTGCGGTGTAGAGCACCATGAACCATATCACCTCGTTGTACTGGAGGCTTATTCCCGTGACCGCAGGCACGGCGGTCCAAAGTGCCAGCATCCCGATTATCAGCCGAATGTGAGCCTTCTCGTCGCAGGCGCATATCATCTTGTTGAGGAACGGCGAAAGTGCCAGCATGATCAGATATGACGATGCGAACCACCATGTATACGACAAGAACGGCAGGAAGACGTTCAGAATCTGACGGGGCGAGAGTTCCGTCCCGCCGTATAGGACAAACAATCCCGAGATGAGAACGGAATAGAACAGCATCTCGGCCCAGAGCATGAAAATCTTCGGCCACGTACATCTGGAGGATGAGATTAGGAAATATCCGGAGATGAGAACAAACACATCCACTCCGATCTTCCCGAGCGGAAGGATGCACTGGAGGAACATCGCATTGAAAGTGATCTCCTCCGGGAAGAACACGCCGCCGTTCCCCCAATTGCCGTGGACGGCGATATGATGGAGGATTATGAACAGTATAGAAAGTATCCTCAGCAGTTCGAAATTCGACTGTCTGTCCGCCCTTTCCATGGGATTCGGACCACGTGACGGATATATCTAATTTGATGCTGGAAAACCAAGGTCCGGCACCCTCCGCATCGCGGCAGCCCGAAGATCCGATACCGGGCCGGAATGTGCAATAGATATATGGAAAAAGACATACGAACGCAGAGTGCACAGTTATGATCAGACAAGCAGTCATCATGGCCGGAGGATTAGGCTCCCGTCTCGGGAACCGTACCAAAAGTATGCCCAAAGGATTCCTGGAGATCGACGGAACAGCCATCGTGGAGAATTCCGTGAGAAAACTCATATGGTCGGGTGTCGAGGAGATTGTAATCGGAACAGGCCACTGCAGGGAATACTACGAGAAACTGGCCGAAAAATACCCTTGCATCAGGCTTGCGCACAATGAAAACTATGCGGATACGGGCAGCATGGGTACCCTCGCATGCTGCGCAGACATGGTAAAAGGAGATTTCCTGCTCCTGGAATCCGACCTTGTCTACGACCGCATCGGCCTGTCGGTGCTGATTAACGACCCACACAGCGACACCATATTGGCCTCAGGGAAGACCGGATCCGGAGATGAGGTGTATCTCGAAACCGACGGAGACGGATACCTCCTGAAACACTCGAAGAACCGCGGAGAAATCGGGGCCGTCGCCGGAGAACTCGTCGGCATCACCAAACTGACGAAGGAGACCCTGTCCCTGATGACGGAGTACATGCGTTCCGAAAAGGAGGCCCAGCCGAAGATGGAGTATGAGACGGCGATGTCTCATGTATCCTCCTCCGGGCATGGGATTTTCGTCCGCAAGGTAGAGTACTACACATGGTGCGAGATTGACTGCGAAAACCACCTGAAGCGCGCATCAGAGAAAATCTACCCCCGCGTGAAGGAGAACGAAGAACTCATGTCCGTACGCAGGGAAGTCCTCCTAAATCCCGGACCCGCCACCACGACGGACAGTGTGAAGTATGCGCAGGTGCAGGCCGACATATGCCCGCGCGAGAACGAGTTCGGAGACGTCATGGAATGGGTATCCGATGAGCTGGCACATATGGTCGGAAAGCCCGGCCGCATCGAAGCCGTGCTGTTCGGAGGATCGGGAACCGCCGGAGACGAGGCGATGATATCGTCCTGTATACCGGATGGCGGAAAACTGCTCATAATCGACAACGGAGCCTATGGGAAGAGAATGTCCCAGATGGCCGATGTCTACGGTCTCGATTACGAAATCTACCGCAGCGACGGCGTATCGAGACTCAATCTGAAGGAGATCGGAGACATCCTGATTTCCGGAAAATTCACCCATATGGCCGCAGTATACCATGAAACCACCACCGGGATTCTCAACCCTGTGCCGGAACTGTGCAGATTCTGCCACGATCACGGCATCGTCACCATCATCGACGCCGTCAGTGCGTTCTGCGGAGTCCCCATCGATATGGACAGAGACTGTATCGACTTCATGGCATCCACTTCCAACAAGAATATCCAGGGAATGGCAGGGCTGGCGTTCGTGTTCTGCAGGAAAGAATCACTGGAGAAGATCAAAGATTATCCTATGCGCAGTTTCTATCTCAACATCTGGGCGCAGTACAGATACTTCAAGGACAAACACCAGACGAGATTCACTCCCCCAGTACAGACCTTCTACGCCCTCAGACAGGCGATACTGGAGACAAAAATGGAAACAATCGAAGGCAGATATTCCCGCTACACCGAATGCTGGAAGATCCTCTCCGAGGGGCTGAAGAAGATGGGACTCAGAAACGTTGTTCCGGAAGAGGAACAGTCGCATATGATTGTCTCGATAGAGAATCCAAAATCGCCGAAATACAGTTTTGACGAACTGCATGACCTCGCAAGGAGACACGGCTTCACCATCTATCCAGGGAAGATGAGCGCCCTCCCGACGTTCCGTATAGCGAACATCGGAGACATCAGACCCGAAGAAATGGGAAGATTCGTGGAACTCCTCGGAGAATATGTGGAGACCCTCTGAAATCCTCAGAGGGTCTTCAGGTGTTCCATGAACGCATCCCTGTTCTGAACGGGGGTCGTGGTAGGCCTCCCGAGGTCGGGACGGGAACCGATGGATACGTCAACTTCCAGGAAATACGGTCCGTCAGAACCCTTTATCCCCAAAAGTGCCAGATCCAATTTTTCGAAGGTATCGACCTTCGCAGAGTGACGGTATCCGCACGCCTTTGCGACCGCGGGGAAATCCATATTGCCGGAGACCGTCGGCATGCCTCCCACCGACTCGTGGGCACGGTTGTTGAGGACCACGTGAACAAGATTCTTCAGACCCATGGAACCGATGACTGCCATGGATCCCATATGCATGAGGGCGGCGCCGTCTCCGTCGATACACCATATGCGGTGCCCCGCAGCATTTGCGGCTATGCCCGCGGCGATGGAGGAACTATGTCCCATGGAACCCACGGTAAGGAAATCGAACCCGTGACTTTCCCCTCTGGATTCCCTTATCTCGAAAAGCTCCCTGGAAGTCTTTCCGGTGGTCGATACTATCGGATCGGTCCCGGCGTACTCCGTTATGCGGCGGAGAACATCCTCTCTGACCATAACCGAATCGTTGGCGTATTTAATACTGCCCTGGTACTCCAATGCACCCTTGCGGATGACGAAAGCAATCTGTCCTCCCTGCTCCAGGATCCGCCCGTTCTCTGCGAACCATCTGCGGACTTCTTCCGTATCCGTGTCTTTCCCGACAATCATGTAGGGTACGCCCATGGTCTCGAGAAGGGTGTTCGTGACCTTTCCCTGACACACGTGCTGGGGCTCGTCGTGGACACCAGGCTCCCCTCTCCAACCGATGATGAACACGCAGGGAATCGCATACACATCTCTGCTGATCAGGGATGCCAAAGGATTGATTATGTTGCCTTCTCCGCTGTTCTGCAGATAAACCGCCGGAATCTTTCCCGTGGCCAGATAGTATCCTGCAGCGAGTCCGACGCAGTTCCCCTCGTTGGCAGCTATGATGTGATGCCTGCTGTCGATGCCGTACTCATCCATCAAATAATCACACAGGGCTCTCAACTGAGAGTCTGGTACTCCTGCATAAAAATCCGAACCGATGATATGTGCCAGATCCTCTGCTTTCATTGGACCGCCTCACAGCTCGTCGATGAGGGAGATAATTTCTTTGATGGGCATGAGTCTGGAATCCACCTCTTTGGCACGATGGTACTTCAGTATGTCCTTCGCAGTCCGCTCCATCGCGGGGAACGCACTGCGGGTCAGCTGGTTGGCATAAATCACGATGTTCACTCCGTGGGCTGAGAGTTCCGCTTCCGTGACCGAATTATAGGATGTCGGGACCACCACTATTGGTGTTTTCTCATCCCCTGCTCTGAACCTGTCGCAGAATTCCAGAATCTCAGCGGGATCGGTCTTCCTGCTGTGGATCATTATGCCGTCCGCACCAGCGCCCACATATGCACGGGCCCTCGCAAGGGCATCCTCCATGCCGGCCTCGAGAATGAGACTTTCGATTCTCGCAATGATCATGAAGTCATCGGTGAGCTGTACTCTCTTTCCCGCTCTCAGCTTCTCGCAGAAGTGCTCTATCGTATCCTGGGTCTGCTTGACCTCGGTTCCGAAAAGGGAGTTCTTTTTGAGTCCCACCTTGTCCTCGATGATTACTGCGGACACACCCATCCTCTCGAGGGAACGGACGAGGTACACAAAGTGCTCGGGAAGACCTCCGGTGTCCCCATCGAAGATAATCGGTTTCGTGGTGACCTCCATGACATCATCGATGGTCCTGAACCTCGAGGTCATATCCACCACCTCTATGTCCGGCTTTCCTTTGGCGGTGGAATCGCACAGGGAACTGAGCCACATGGCGTCGAACTGATCGAATTCACCGTTGTGTTCGACGATCGTCTTCTCGGCGATGAGTCCGGTAAGCCCGCTGTGGACCTCCAGCGCCTTCACGATAGGACGGAGGACCATGAGCTGCTTCAGCCTTCTGCGCCTGTACTCCGGCATGGCGAGTTTCTCCCTGACCTTCGCATCCTCGCGGCGGACTTCTTCGTTGAAGGTATACGGGACATCAACCACCTTTCCGCCGTAAGCGGAGAGGAGTTTTTCCGCATTGTCCCTGATGGCCTTCATGGGACCGGTACACCAGTTGTCGCCGTGGATTATGTAATCGGGATGGATTCTTTCGACGACGGCGTCATACATGACATCATCCTGTACGATGACCCTGTCCACGCCCGGCACCGCCTCCACCATCCTGACGCGCTCGGCACAGGAGATTGTGGGGAATTTGTTGTAGCGGATTGTAGCCGCATCGGAGAGGACTCCGACGCATACATCGCCGTATTTTTTCGCCTCCCTGAGGATGTTGAGATGTCCGTCGTGAATGATGTCGGTACTGAAACAGGTGTATACAATGACCATATGATGACTCCGCTGCATCGGCATACCCCGGCCGCATATATACGCCGGACATGCCTGTCGCTACGGATTCGCAACAATCCCTTATATAGATTTCAGGAGTTATTCCGTGCAAGATCAAATGGATGAGAACCAGCTCAGACTGCTGTCGATGTACGGAGACATATCCGAGATTCTGAATTCCCATCATATCAGGTTCTATATGGGATACGGATCTGCGTTAGGTGCTGTCAGACACAGCGGATTCATCCCGTGGGACAATGACATCGACCTGCTTGTGTGGGAAGACGACCTGCCTGCGATAAAAAAGGCGTTTGCCGAGAGTCTCGATCCCGAAAAATACTATTATCACGAACCAAAGGCGGACACCCATCCCCATGTCATACTGAAAGAAGGGGATTTCGAAAAGAATCTGAAAGATAAGGCTGCTCCCTTCATCGACATATTCCCATTGGTCAGATACCCTGACAGGAAGTTCAGAAAATGCCTGTCATTCCTCACGATTGGGTCCATGCAGGCCGTGATCACCGCCATGGACCGCATCGGTTCGCACCTGTTCTACAAATGTGCCAGATGGACGGTTCCGGTACTGAAAAAACTATCGGAAATCCTGCGCAACGAAGATACAAAGGATGTTACCGTCCTGTCCACGACTTTCTACAGGGAAGTCTGCCCGGCTGCGTATTTCGGAAAACCGTCACTGCATCCGTTCGAAAACACGGAAGCGCCGCTCCCGAAAGAATATGACAGAATCCTGCGGGACTACTATGGCGACTATATGGAACTGCCTCCGGAGAATAAAAGAACGGGTGCCACGGGTTACCCGTGCTGTGTATACTTCGATTACCTATCGGAAAAAAAGAAGGAAAACGACGGATCCAAGATGGTTATCTGCCGCCGTCCCCGTGAAGATTCCAATGGGAAAACAGGGCTCGGAAGATATGCGGACATGCTGGAATCATGCCTGGAAAATGTTCCTTACGATGTTGTAGAAGCGGATGTCAATTCGTCCCATGGAATCGTGAATCTAATCCTGAACGGCATTATACGTCCGATAAAAAATGCCAGAAGGATCGATACTCCCAGTACTGTATTCCATGCGGCGGACGAACTGTGTTCCGTGATTTTCCCATTCGTCAGAGGCAGGAAAATAATGACCGTCCACCACGTGAGTTTCAGAGAAGGAAGGTTCGATCTGTTCTACCGCATGTGGATGCACATTACAAAAACCGGCATAAGACATTCAGACAGAATCATAGCTATATCGGAAACCACCAAACATGACCTGATTGCCATCGGATGTCCGGAGGATAAGATCGATGTCATCGTCAACGGCATAGATCCGAAATTCGAAAAGAGAGATGTTCCGAAAGAGAAAGGTGTTTTCTGCATGGGGCAGCTTGCCCCCCGCAAAAACATGCAGGATGCGATGAGGGCATTCACCATCCTCAGCGGATACGAAGGGATGGGAGACTGCACCCTGACATTCTGCGGAGATGGACCCGACAGAGCCGAACTTGAAAGCATGGCCGAAGAAGCAGGCGTATCCGACAGAGTAAGGATAGTCTCGGGAATATCCGAAGACGAAATGGTTGATCTGTACAATCGGAACATGGTGGTTTTCAACACATCGCTTCTGGAAGGAACAGGACTGGTCACGTTGGAGTCCCAGCGCTGCGGAACGCCGGTCCTCCATCTGAACAGAGCAAAGATCCCGGAAGCGGTCACCAAAATGTCCGTTGGATGCGACAGTCCCGAAGACATGGCGAAAAAAGCCTATGAACTCATGACGGATCCTGTGAAATACAAAGAACTCTCCGAAAAATCCCGGGAGTATGCTGTTTCATTCGGCGGAGATTTCAAAAAACGTTATCTGGCTCTTTTGGAAAAGTCAAAAACATCTGGAAAACCGGATACGGACTGCCGATTCCGAAAACGGATTCAGTCACAGAAGATTTTTCCGAAAACGGAGGACAGTCTCCGCGGCATCGCCTCCTCCAGCATGAACTTCTCCTTCTTTGTGAGGCCGAAACGGATGGCCAGATAGAAGAACACCGCAAACATGACTGCGAACGACAGCAGGACGGAAGGAATCGTACCCTGAACGTCCCAGAACAGCGAGAAGACATAACAGTATCCGAGCCCCAGCAGGAATGCGGCAAACCCTCTGAACATCGGCTTGATGAATTCGAACGGACTGCAGTTAACACAATGGGATACGAACATCGGAAACACGATGCCGTTGCGGATGAACATTGAAATCGCATAGGCTGCGGCAACCCCCAATATCCCCCAATCGGTCGTATTCAGGAATATCAGCGCCAAAACTATATTCAGTATGCCAAGGGCGACGGTGATCTTCGCCGCCTCTCTGACCTTCAGAAGGATCGTGGGGATGGTTTCTATCACACCTACTGTAGCATAGAATGTCAGCAGAACGAACATGACCCAGACAGTATCTCTCAGATACACATACTCCCCACCGACCCAGAATGTGAACACCTCCGGGGAGAATATGCATACATATGCCAGCGGCATAGCCACCGCCAAAGACATCGTACGTATCCCGAGCACGGCGATGCCGATAAAACTCTGGCGGTCCCTGTCCGCGTAGAACTTGTGATAGAACGGATAAAAAATGTTGGTGACGGCGTTGCAGGCAGTCCCCACCATCGACACCATGGACACCACCAGGGAGAATCCTCCCTCCGTTTCGGCACCCAGGAACAGATTGGTCAGAATCAGCGATGCTTGAAGGAACAGAAGGTTTCCCACCCTTACCACTGCGGACCAAAGTGCCAGCGCTCCAATCTCCCTCATGTGCGACCTGTCCACGGCACCGGCCTTATAACGGAGTTCGGGGAATTCGCGTTTCATCACGGCGTAAGAAGCGACCACATACAGCGTTATGCCTACCATGTATGCGTAACCTATCTGTTCCAAACTCGGTACGAACACTGCGAACAGCACAACAACCGTCAGAATCTGCAGAGCGAGATACGATGAACGGATGGTGTTGATAACATATGTCTTATTGTATGCGATGAGGGAATTGTTGAAGCAGGTACCGAAATTCAGGAAAATTGACGACCAGAATTCGCATAGGAACAGAATGCGGACGGAATCATACTCACCGCTCGGAACATTGAACATATCTGGCGTAAAGTACGATATTACGGCGGTAAACGGCAGGAGTACCGCCGAAATAAGGAACATCAGCCTAAGGGATGTGCTGTATGTCCTGATCTCTACATCGCGGTCGCCGTTTCTCAATGCCTGTACGAAAAACCGATTGATTGCATTGCTGAAAGAGTTCGCGATGATTATCATATAGGAGGATACGGAAACGGCCAGCGGCACCACTGCGTATGCGGCCATCCCTAAGCGGTCGATGTAGTACGGAACCATCACCAAACCGATAATCGTGGTGAGCACGACGCACATTATCTCCGTTGAAAGATTCAGTGTCGTACGCTCTGCGAACTTCCCGTCCCCTTTCATCCGATTCGGAGAATTGGCTCGTACATATAATAGATTCACTTGACGTGCCAGATTCGAACTACGAGGATCCGAACTCGAAAGACCGCAGATGAAGGCGGTACGGACACCCGTACCCTATCGGACAGAGATTTTACGGATTTCACCGTTTATCGTGCATATAGTCCTGGTACAGCCTGTGGGGATACCCTCCTGCACCGCATCTTTTATCTTCCGGCGGAGGAGTCATGTAATCCCCATACTCCTCGGTAAGGACTTCGTCCCATTTTTCGGGAAGAGGGATTTCCGTATCCTCGAATTTATGCATCACCGGCGTCCCGTAAACGGAACACGGATGGAAGGATTTCCTGAAATCGTCCTCCCATATGGCTGTCATATCCGTTTTCCCTTCGACAAAGAATGCGTTCAGCCTGTGGATGGCCTTCGGAATCCATCTCAGCATCTTCTGACCTGATTCGGAATTTACACGATATACTACCGCCATCGCTCTGGTGTGCGCCCAGATTAGGAACCATGAGATCTTGGATCTTATCTTCCCGGCAGGATGGGGCTCTATGACGAATATGTCCAAGAACGGCGCCTTCTTGTTCCTCATATCCTCTTCCGCATGGTCGGTTTTCATAACGACGTGCGAATGAGTGTCCGCACTGGGAATGTGATAATAGTAACTCTCCGTGTCGAGTTCGTCCCGCATGGCCTCCTCCACCCGAGGGAGATCTTCGGCGAAGACTCCTATGTCGATGTCATCATCCCACGGTATCATCCCGCTGTGTCTTACTGCACCGAGGGCGGTTCCGAACAGAGCATAGAAACGTATGCCCCTCTTGACGAAAACACGCCTGACTTCCTTGTAAAGCCGAAGAAGATTTTCCTGCTCAGGAGACACCCTATCACCTGTCACGGCCGATCTCACGGAAAAGTTTCAGTTTAAACGTCCTAAAAAAGACCTTTGCCAAGGCCCCGATCTTCCCGTTGGCACCCAATGTTTCGGCCAGCGTGCTGATGTCGACCAGGTCCTTTGTCCATCTCCAGCTTTCCTGAGGATCCGACATCCACGGCATCATCAGAAAATAGCGCCAGAATTGATATCCCGATTCGGAACGGATGATCTTCCACGGTTTTTTCCCCGTGAAATGTATGATCTTGTCTCCGAATCCTTCTTCCGCCGACACCGAGGATGCGATTCTGTTGTATTTCCTATCCAGAACTGTTTTGTCGCCGATAAAAATATGGTTCAGGGCATCCTGATCGAGCATAATCGCATTTTTACGGGAATCCAGATAATCCATAGATTCGGAGAAGAGTTCATGCTCCTCCCGGATTCTTTTCAGATCCATGACAAGAACCCCCGCATTGAGATAATCCTCGTCCGAGCCCACCACTGACCTCATCTTCGAACGGCTGTACGTATCGCCTATGCCCTCATCCACTGCTCCTGCAATCGACCTGCCGCCGATGTCCGCATTCCACAATTCTGCAAGATCCAGATTGACGACCAAGTCGCAATCCAGATAAATCGCCCTGTCTTCTGCCAAAATCTCCGGAAGGAGCAATCTTAGAAGGGTGCCTATGTGTTTTCTGCGGTCTTCCCTTACGTCTGCGCCGGAGACATCAACCTCATGAAGAATAATCCGGGCATCATGAGGCTCGACCATGGAGCAGATGTCGTCAAGAATTCTCATATCGTTCCGATTCTCTTTTACCGTGACGATGTGGATGTCCAGTGGAACGGAGCAATTCAAAGCGGCCGAGAATATCGAAACAGATGCGATCTATGTATAGTCCGTGGATATCGAATCCATGCAAAACACGGCCTGCACCCTTTGAACCATCATCTTCACCCCGCAGACTGCAAATCAGAATGGACCGGTGATGCCGGTGCATCCGAATCGAAACCCGCAACACTGTTCCGGATATAATATTCTGTTTTCGATCGGAAGAATACATGATCACTGAACCTGCTCTTCGGCAGGCTTCTCACGGTGTCTTCCCATAAGATTCTGCCCGAAAACCACCCAGAAGATGGACAGCACCCCGAAGTACTGCATTACGCTGCCCGCCGCAAGCATGATGCACCAGATGTTGAATACGCTCGGCCCCGCCAGGAATACATCCAGAAGGTGCGATACAGAGGAGATCTCCATGACATCCGTCCATGCCGCGAGGGGCAGCAGCATCGTCGGCAGGGCCGCGCATGTGGCCAGGACGGAACCCAGACCCAGCAGCTTCCAGCTGACCATGCATTTCCCGTCGCACATCGCGATGTAATATGCCAGGAACGGCACGACGACGCACAGGTACTGCGTGACTGGCGGATAAAGCATGCACGAGGCCATCGTCAGGAACGAATACCTGACCAGATTCCTGTCCAGATCCTCCGTCGGACTCCTGCAGAAATGTTTGGCGAGCAGTATGCTCAGGATCAGAATGAAGGCGTATGCGATGACCCTGGTGTTGCTCACGACGGAATCCGCAGCGGAAGTGCTGCCGGAGGACTGTATCTTCGAGAATGCGAATGCCAGCAGTGCGATGACCGCGACAGCCGCGGCGGCTATGATAGAGAGAACCGTCTTGCGGCCGATCTTCTTCCCGGCCGCACGCCTCCTCCCGATGGCATCGGACAGCCGCACCACCGAAACGGTCAGTATAATCAGCGCCGCCACGCCGAGAACGATGACCACCAGGAATTTCGTCTGCGAGATGTCGGCGAGGCCGAGACGGTCGGTGAGGAACTGGAATGCGAGCGGAAGATTTCCTTCCGCCGCCTGAGGGAAGAACACCGCAACGGATGCCAGAATGACCCCCGACAGTGCGAGGGCCGCCTCCTTCGCGATACGTTTCGCATCCCCCCTGTATTTGGAGGCCAGATATGCGACGAGGACGAACATCAGGAACAGGGGGAAGAATTTGGTCAGGACGCCGAGACCGAACGCCAGTCCGGCGAAGAAGGACTGCCCTCTGCGGACCAGAACCACCGACAGGACCGTAAAGGCGGCTGCGAGTGTGTCCGGCATACCGACGACCCCGGTGGACATCAGGAGGACGGGGGACAACCATGCGAGTGCGAAGGCGGAGACCGCCTTCTCCCTGCTTCCCCCCATATCCCTCACGAGGACATAGACGAGGTAGCCCATCAGCAGATCGATGAGTGTCAGAGGGATCTTGGTACAGAAATTGAACAACACCGAAGTGGCAGTAACAGATGTCGTGACGACCGCACCCTCCGCCGGGATCAGCTCGTAGACGCGCACGGCCGAATCCCCGAGACTGAGTACGGCATCCTGGAACGCAGACACGAGACCCAGCATGTATCCCCACACGGGGGTGTAGTAATATCCGTCGGCATTGTAAAGCCCGTTTCCCGTCTCGATGTTGCGGATCACGACGCCCCAATACTCCGCATCAAAGGTACCGGCCGTGCACATCAGAAGCAGTCTGACGGCAAGACCCAGCAGTATGAATGCCGTCAGCGGGTGCCTCATGAATGCCGCCCGGCCTTTCGACAGCGCCGCAGAGACGGCGCGGCACTCACTCATGGAACCTCTCCCCGAAATTGGTCAGCATCCCGCCCGTGTATATGTAGAGGACAGGGTTGGCAGATGAATGTGCCAGCACTCCGGATTCTGTCCCTCTCACCACCTTTCCGTGGCCGACGGAGACGATTGTGCTGCAGGGAGTGAGACCCGATGCGACGGTTTGTGCGATATCGTCCATCTCGGATATTCCGATGCTTCCTCCGAATACGCAGACGGCTCCGGATCCGTATTTCACCATGGAGACCGATGCGAACCCGTCCATAACCATTCCCGCCTGTATCCCCGTAAGCCCTTCGGTACTGAGGCCGAACAGCGTATTCCCGTTCCTCAGTCCCAGAGCCTCCGTGAACCCTCCGGGGGCGACGTCCCCGGCATAGCAGTCGTCATACTCGGCCCCGGTATTCACAACGCCGCTCCTGCCGAAGAAAAGTTCCTGGTTGTCCTCCACTGCATGCAGTCCGTCGGAATCCGTGTAAAATTTCCCTATCTCCGAGGCGACCCAGTAAAGGTATCCTCCCGAACCGATCCATGCAAACAGGGGGTCGGAGGCGTTTCCGGAATACACCTCCGAAGGCAGCGAATACGAAAGTGCCAGCACCCCGACTCCCGCAGACGGGCCTCCGATAATCTGTGATAGTTCCTCGGGCCCCACGGTCTCTACGGCATCGAATCCCCTGACCTTCAGAGCCTTCTCAATCTGATCGGCACAATGCGCACCGTCAACGGAGATGCATGCCCCCGATACGCCGTAATAGCGACCGTAATCGGGATCGACATAGATGTAGAGTTTCTCCACCGGGGTGCAGGTGCCGGCGTCCGTGAGGACGGCCCTGTATTCGTCCGACCCGGGAGATGTCACGGTGAACGACACCGAATCCGCAGACCACTCCGCACCCGCGGAACGGCCGTGGTCCGCACCGTACGCGTACCATTCCCCGGCAAGTATCCCGGCGAACAGTATGACGGTGACGGCCACGAGGAAGACCGTTCTGCGGCTGCAGTCCATATCCGGCAATATCCCCGCAGGGATTAATAATGTAGCGACAACAACCCCATCCGGGGAAGGCAGATCTGTCCCGAATCAGTCGTCCGTCTTCTTCACGAAGACGATGTACTTGCTGATCGCATAGTTCAGAGCGATTTCGATGACCGAAATGATGATCTTCGCCAGGAAACCGTCCACTCCCATGAGTTCCTGATTCAGACCCATTTCGTACAGCATCGAGAACCCGGCGATGTTGACGACACCTGTGAACGCACGGCCTGCCGCGAAATACACCGCCTCCCTGCGGACGGCCTTCTTCTTGCGGGTCTGGCTTCCGAAGACGACTATCTTGTTCAGGACGAATGCAACGGCCACGCCGATGACCCAGGAGGCCGCATTGCTGACCGAGGGAGAGAATCCCGCCAGGACGAATACCGCATATATGCCCCAGGTGATGACGACGTTGAGGCCGCCTATGAAGAGATAGCGCACAGCCTCGCCGTGTCTGCCGTAGAACAGTCCGTGTATGAGTCCGTTCAGCGATGCCGTGTCTGCCGCCTCCGATCCTTTGGAATTGGTTTGTCCCGGGATCATAGTTTCTTGGTGGAATCCACCATGTCCCAGACGCTCATATTGTCGCCGCCCCTGTCGACATGTTCCCGTGCGATGCGGCGGCACTTCCCCTCGAGCCGTGCGGTGTAGAGTATCCTGAGCGGATGGAACCCCAGGTCCTTCATACTCGCAAGCAGCGCCTTGAAGAGATACTTCCTGTTCCAAGTGGGGATACCGTATCCGTACACCTTCTTCATGGTGCACTCGCCGACGTTGACGCGGACCCTCTGTTTGATGAAGTCCTCCTCCGTCTCGGGGCCGCGGTTGAGCACGATACAGCCGGGTGCGTAGACGCAGGTGTACCCCGCCTCCTCGAGCCTCATGCGTATGATGTCCTCGTCGGACTGCATATCCGTGGGCAGACGGGTGCCGATGTCGCGGAACGCGATCAGCTCCCCCACCTTCGGATGTATAAGTGCCAGCTCATGATGCATGCGCCACATGAGGTGGACCGCGAACCCTATCTTCGTGTCCTTTTCGTTGGTCGGTATCGGGCGTCCCCCGGTGATCCCCACATGCTCATCCGAAAGGGGTTCCACGAGTTTCTGCAGGGAGTCATCCGTTCCGAAGGCGTTGTCCGCATTCAGCATGACCACGATGCCGCACGTCTTGTTGTCGAGATAGCAGTTGATGGCGGAGTTCTTGCCCTCCCTCTTCTCCTGCCTGAACAGACGGAGGTTCGGGTACTCCCCCATGAGGCCCTTCACGACATCGTCGGTGCCGTCGGTGCTCCCGCTGGAGACGACAAGGACCTCTTTGACAGTGATGCCGGAAAGTTTCTGGGCATATACGGAACGGACGGACCTCTCGATAATCTGCGCCTCGTTGTATGCGCATATTCCAACGGTGATTTCCATATCGGGCATGTGATTCCCCGGACGTGGACGCTCTGAGGCTGTCCGAAACGACGTCTCGTAAAGAATCATCCTTATAAACAAATATCTGAACCTTCGGACGCGGAATTATAAACGATTATCAGATAACATGCGGCGGAGACAACATGGGCATCAACATCGGTCAGTCCATCTACGACCTGTTCGGAGGGAACGGGGACCTCGGAATCCTCCTGTGCATCTTTCTTATATTCCTCCTGGATGCCCTGCTCATACCGACGCTGCCGGAACTCTTCTTCATACTCGGGTTCATGGCCGGTGCGGAACATAACGAACCCGTCGTGTTCGGATGCGAACTCCTGGCGGCCGCGGTCCTGGCGGAACTGGTCGGCATATTCTCCCTGTACTACGTCGTGAAACACATACGCATACCGAAGAAGATCGAAAAACTGGTGGACACCTACACGGGATTCCTCGTCATGGGGGACGAGAGGCTGCTGCTCCTCAACAGGGTCGCGCCGATGATCCCCTTCGCGGGTGCGTTCATCGCCATCGCAGGATGGGATACGAGGAAGTCCGCATTCTACATAGCCGTCGGATGCGTCCTGAAGTACGGCGTCATAATGCTCCTCGGCAACGCAATGCTGGGATTCTTCAGCAGCGACAGGGCCGAGATCTTCATGATAATCATGATCTTCGCGGTCATCGGCATCAGCATGTTCCTGTCGTTCGTGGTGAAGAAACGCCGCGGACTGGACGGGAAAAACTCATCCTGAAGGATTCTCCGGCGTTCCGTATAAATAGATACACCCGATAATCGGCCTCCGTCAAGGAGACAGGAAAATGGCAGGCACCCTCACCGTGGTCATTCCCACATACAACGAAAAAGGCAACGTCGTCGAAATGGCGAAGGCGATCAGGGAGGCCTACCCCGATTTCAGGATAGTCTTCATGGACGACGGCTCCTCGGACGGGACCGTGGAACTCGTGAGAAATCTCGGAGACCCCCTGACCTCCATCCGTGTGAGGGAATAGGAAAGGGGATTAGCCGCCTCCGTCATGGAGGGGTTCGCCACCGCCGATACCGATTACGCCCTCTGCATGGACTGCGATTTCCAGCATCCGGTCTCCGCCCTCGGGGACCTCTATGCGAAGATGGAGGAGGGTGCCGACCTGTGCGTCGGCGTCAGAAACAGCAGGATGTCCATGGGATTCAAGAGAGCGTTCGGCTCCGAAGCCGTGGAACTGTTCTGCAAGGTCTTCTTCAAACTCCACGGGAAACAGACTCCGAAGGATTTCATGAGCGGACTCTTCGCGGTGAGGTGCGATACCTTCAGGCCGGTCATCGAGGGCTGCTGGGACACTTTCGAATACAAGGGGTGGAAAGTCCTCATGGACCTCATGAAGTACTCCGAAAAGAAGGTGAAGATCTCCTACATCAGATACGATTTCGGCACCCGTGCGGAAGGGGAGTCCCACCTGAACCCCAAGGTCCCGATAATGACCTTCCACCAGCTGTGGGGATTCGGGAAGTTCCTGTCGAAATTCTTCTGCAGGGTGTATCACGTCGATTATTACTCGATGTATCCCGGAGAAAAGAAAAAGAAGTGATCCGGAAAACCGGTTTTTTCGGTTTCCCGGAAGGAAAAAGGCCCGAAGGCCCTGAAATGTTTCACTCGACGTAGTCGAGCCATGCGTCGTAGCTGTGGTCCTTGCCGGTGGCGATCTCGGAGAACTTCTGATGGATCTTCGCGGAGATCTCCCCGGGCTTCCCGTCGCCGACGGTGCGTCCGTCAATCTCGGTGACGGGTGCGACCTCTGCGGCGGTGCCGGTGAGCCATACCTCGTCGGCGGCGGTCAGCTGGAACCTGGTGACGGGGCACTCGCAGACCTCGTATCCGAGATCCTTGGCAATCTGGATGATGGAGGACCTGGTGACTCCCTGGAGGATACCTTCCGCAGCGGACGGGGTATAGACCTTCCCGAACTTGTACATGAAGATGTTCTCCCCGGTGCACTCGGCGACACGGCCCTCCTTGTTCAGCATGACGGCCTCGTTGGCCCCCTGGCGGATGGCCTCCCTCTTGGCGAGGCAGGATGCGACGTAGGAACCGTTGACCTTCGCCCCGGCGGGTCCGCACAGATAGTCGGGCCTCTGCCAGGAGGAGGTGATGAGCTTTATGCCCGCATTGGCGTCCTTCCCGAGGTACGCCCCCATATTGATGCAGGTGATGGCGAATGATGCAGGAACGCCGACGGGGTTGAGTCCGACCTCCTCTCCGCTGAGGAAGATGCAGGGTTTGACATAGTCGACGTTCTTGTTGGCGCGGACGGCGGCCCTGATGGCCTCCATAATGTCCTCGAGTCCGTACTTCTTCCCGTCGAAGACGGTGTCGATGCCCATGAGCTTGCATCCGTCGACGAGCCTCCTCGCATGGTCCCTGAGCCTGAAGATGGCGGGGCCCTTGGGGGTGCTGTAGACCCTGATCCCCTCGAAGACGCCGGTCCCGTAGTTCAGGGCATGTGCCAGAACGTGGACTTTCGCGTCGTTCCAATCGACAAGCTTTCCGTTAAACCATATCTTCTCGCACTTTTCCATAAGGATCCTTCCGATACTGGCACACCTGTTCAGAGGGCGTTCAGGGCCTTGACGTACTTATCCGGTTCCGAACGGGCGATGATCTCCTCGACCTGGTCGGACCCTCCGACCACGCCGACGTTGCCGTTGGAGGTCGAAATAAGCGCATATGCGGACTGTCCCGACTCGGGAACGAGTTCCGCACCGTAGACGTCCTGAAGCTTCTGAAGTCTGCCTATGGCAAGCTCCGCCTCTCCCCTGTCGATGACGGAAAGGACCATCCTGGATTTCCCCTGGACCTCGCATTTCCCGACGACGATGGTCTCGACGTTGATCTTGTTACGGGTGAATTCGCCCATGACTCTCTGCATGACGCCGAACTCGTTCTTGACGATAAGGGATATGACATACATGTGTGTCACTCTGGGTTCCGCTATGCCATCGTCTTACTTATAATTAGAGCAGGGCGCCGCCGCCTGGCGGTTGTTCCGTCCGTGCCGATACGGCGGACGGAGATGCTGCAGATGTGCCGCGATGGCGGAGAACGATGCTTTATGCAAAAACGTCGGGATCTGCCGGGACCGGGTCTGCTGCCGACGGTCGTGAAACAGTGAGAAAGCGGATTTCCCGGCATCATTCGGTTCGGATTTCGTTCCAATATATGTCAAATCCGAAAAACGGATCAGGAGTCTGGGCGTTTACCTTTATCCCATCCCGGCAAGAGAATCGTCGCACGCCGAACACATGCTCCCGGAACGAACGGGTCGTATCGATCCCCCTGTCCGCCCTGCAGCTGCTTCCGAAGATCCCCGCCCGGATACCCTGATCGGTCCCGAAAGTCCGGAAAACGGGCGCAGCGGGACTTCACCATCTTCTCATAGCAGCCGATGGTGGTCTCCACATCCGCAGCGGCGCGGTGGGCCCCGTTCGGCACCACCGAAAGATACTGTGCCAGCGTGCCCAGTCTGTGGTTCGGGAGTTCGCGGTAGGTCCTTCTGGAAATCCTCATCGTATCCGTGAAATCGTTGCCTATCGGCTCGATGCCTATCTTCAGAGCGCCGTCGTAAAGGAAGTTCATGTCGAAGCAGACGTTGTGTCCCACGACCATATCGTCGCCGATGAAGGCGAAGAGTTCCGGCAGGACAACGTCCGGCATCGGCGCATCGGACACCATGCCGCGTGTGATGCCCGTAAGTTCCGTAATGAAAGGCGTGACCTTCGAGATCTCTCCGGGTCTGACAAGACTGACGAAACGGTCCACCACATTCCCTTTGCGCACCCTGTATGCCGCAACTTCGATGATCCAGTCCCTGGACGGACTCAGCCCGGTGGTCTCCAGATCGAGACATGTGTAATCGTCCGGGGAGGCAATGAGGCTCTTTCCCCTGCCGGGACGGAGATTTGCCGCCAGAATATCACTTCTCGGCCGGGACGGCCTTGGATTCGAACAGGGCGGCCTCGGTCATGGCGCACAGGGCGTGGTAGACCGGCAGGTGCAGTTCCTGGACCTTGAACGTCTCCGTCTCGGGAACGCAGATGCAGATGTCGCAGAGATCTCTGCATTTCCCTCCGGTCTTACCGGTGAGGCACACCGTCCCGACCCCGCGGGCCCTGGCCGCCATGACGGCCTTCAGGATGTTTCCGGAGTTCCCGGAGGTGGTGATGCCTATGAACACGTCGCCCTTCCTCCCGAACGTCTGGGCGAGCTGTGCGAATGCGGATTCCGGACTGACGTCGTTCATGAACGCGCTGTTGGCCGCGGCAAACTGCGTCAGGGGAATGGCCATGAGCCCCCCTTCGAGATTCTCGGCCAGCTTCCTCCCCTCGTCGCCGTACAGATCTGCAAGGTTCTCCTCGAACTCCTTATCCAAGGCACGGCTGAATCTGAACGATTTCGTCATCTCCCCGGTGAAGTGGTCGCTGTCGGCGGCGCTCCCGCCGTTACCGGCGAGGAGGAGTTTGCCTCCGTTCCTGTAACAGGAGAGGATGAGTCCGTACGCCTCGTCGAATTCCTTCTCACAGGATGCGAGACACGGGTACCTCCGGAAGAGCTCCTCCCTTATCTGTTCCGATGTCTGGGTCTTGGCTTTCATATATGACTCCCTCCGCGGAATCCGGACGGATCCGGCATTCCGCTCAACGGATGTCCATAGGCATC
This sequence comes from Candidatus Methanomethylophilaceae archaeon, assembly GCA_963643445.1. Classification (GTDB taxonomy): domain Archaea; phylum Thermoplasmatota; class Thermoplasmata; order Methanomassiliicoccales; family Methanomethylophilaceae; genus Methanomethylophilus. The sequence goes on along the minus strand of CAVIJO010000001.1, from coordinate 4,565 downwards.
GGGATAATTATAACTGTCCTCGGCCCGTCATTCCTTCCCGGCATCGCGCAGGATGCAGTCCGCGGCATCGGCGAATGTGAATGTGCCAGATACCTGGAATGTCTTCATCCCGAGGGCCTTTCCAAATTCGATGTCCCCGTCCTTGTCGCCGACCACATAACACTTCGACGGGTCGAGGCCGTACTTCTCCACTGCCTGCAGGCCCATGCCTGTCGCAGGTTTGCGGCAGGAACACATCTCGTCGGGACGGTGGGGACAGAAGAACACATCGTCGATCCTCCCTCCCTCCGAGACAATCTGCCTCTCCATCTCTGCGTTGACCGCCTTCATATCGCCGACGGAGTACATACCGCGGCCGATGCCCGACTGGTTGGTGACCACCAGGACCAGGAAACCCGCGTCGTTGAGACGCTTCACGGCCGCGGGGACATACGGGAAAACATGCATCCTGGCGGGATCCCCGTTGTGGGGGACGTCCGGACAGAGGGTATCGTCCCTGTCGGTCAGGACGGCCGCGCGGCCCTCACTCATGTCTGCTTCTCCAGGAGATGATGCCTTCGGGCTCGAACTGTATGTCCGTGACCTGGGCGCCCGCCTCCTGAAGGGCCTTGGAGAGCTGGGGTTTCTTGTCGTACTTGGTGATGAAGTACATGAACCCGCCTCCGCCGGCGCCGGACACCTTCCCGCCTATGGCGCCGTTCTTGAGTGCCAGATTGTACAGGCCGTCGATGCTGGGATTGGTGATCTTGTCGGAGAATCTTTTCTTGGATTCCCATGACTCGCCCAGGAGGGAACCGGCCTCGTCGATGTCGCCGTGCCTCAGGGCGGTGCGCATCCTGATGGCGATGTCCTTAGCCTGATCGAGCGCCTCGTCGTTCTTCCCTTCCTTGTAGGATTTAATCTGGGTCCCGATGATGGCGGCGGAATCGTGGGTCATCCCGGTGAAACATACGACGGAACGGCACTGAAGTTCGTTGACGACGTCCGGAGAGATCCTGGCGGGGAGGATCGCAACGCCGTTCCCGTCGATCTTGAGGGAATTGAACCCTCCGAAGACGGCGGCGTACTGATCCTGCTTCCCGCCCTTGAGTCCTATGACCTCCCTTTCCAGATGGTATGCTAGACCCGCCATCTCCATCTTCGACATGTCGACGTCCAGCCAGTTGGACAGGGCCCCGATCATGGAGACAATCATGGTGGAGGAGCCGCCGAGACCGGAGCCCGCAGGAACGTCCGAACGTATGCTCAGGTCGAACCCGTCGGTCACCTCGAAGTAATTGGTGACGGCCTTGATGAGATCCATGTTCCCGTCCAGGGGGAGGGGCCCGTCGTCCAGGGGTGCCCTGTATCTCCCGTAGTAAAGGGACGCGACGTTGATGTTGTGGTCCTTCCTGGGGGTGAGCGTACTGTAGGCGTACTTGTTTATCGTGGTGTTGAAGACGTACCCGCCTTTCTCGGAGGCGTACGGATCCACATCCGTGCCTCCTCCGGCCAATCCTATGCGGAGAGGCGCTCTGGATCTGATTATCTCGACCGTTCTTATCCCACCGTTCTGCTGATGATGCGGTTCTCTTCCACCACGGTGCCGTCCTTCAGGACGGAATCCGTGACTCTGCATCCTTTTCCGAGTATGCATCCCTCGCCCAGGATGGAGTTCTCCACGTACGCCCCTTCCGTACGGCAGCCCCTCATTGCAAAAGACGAGATGATGCGCGATGCCTTCACAATGCACCCTTCGGATATAACCGATTCGGATACTTCTGATGAATCCAGTATACTGCCCCCGCCCGTATAGACCGTGCCTTCCAGTTCCGAATCGGACACCTGTCCTAGGATGCGGGACCCCGGATCGAGACGCGCCGCCATCAGAAGATTCATTCTGATCAGGTCGTGGGGGCGGCCGATGTCGATCCATATCCCCTTGGCCATATGACCCTGGAGTCTCTCCCCCTTTTCGATGAGCAGAGGGAATAACTCCTTCGAGAAGTCGCAGAACGTGTCCTTCGGGATGTATCCCAGGACGGACCTGTCCACCACGTACACTCCGGAATTGGCGAGGTTGGAATACGCCTCCTCCTTCCGGGGCTTCTCCTGGAATCCGAGGATCCTCCCGCCGGGACCGAGACGGACGACCCCGCACTGCGAGGTGTCCTCCACCTCGGAGAGGGAGACTGTGACGCTGGCACATGTGCCGAAATGCTCCTCAATCTGCGATGCGATGTCGACGGAGGTCAGCGTATCGCCGTTGGCCGCCAGAAACACGGGGTCGAGTCTGTCCTCCAGTTTCTTGATGGCCCCGCCGGTCCCCAGAGGGGTGTCCTCGTCCGAGTAGACAATGTGCACGCCCATGTCGGAACCGTCCCCTATGGCATGTGCCAGCATATCGGATTTGTATCCGCATGCCAGGATGACCTCCTCTATGCCCGCCTCGGCCATGGAACTGATGAGGTACTTCAGGAACGGCCTGTCCAGCACCGGCATGGCAGGTTTCGGACGGGTCAGCGTGAGCGGCAGAAGCCGGGTCCCCAGACCTCCGACCATTATCACGGCCTGCCGCACTTCGGACTTCATATTCTGCAGCATAATCTATCTCTATTAAACGGAGACGGTCTTTATCCTGACCACATTCGTACCCACTGGCACATCGAGGGACGATGCGACGGGGATGCATTTCGCACGGAGCAGGTACGCCACGGGGACAGACAGGTCCATGTCGGACAGGGACTCGAAGTTAGCCATGCCCTTGGCGATCAGGACGTCTGCCCTCCCGATCTCCTCCTTCAGGTCGTCCTTCATCAGTTTCTCCGAGAATCCGACGCAGAACCCTCCCGTGGAGACGATCCTGTCGAGATCCGCATCCATCCCGATGCGCAGCGCATCCTTCATGGAGACGTCGTTGAGGATGGGCGCCCCCCTCACGACCCCGACGACCCTCTTCCCCATAGCCTTCATCTCCCTTATCAGAAGTCTGTCAAACTGCACCTCCCCGCAGTTGTCGAACGCATAGAGAACCGTACCGCTCGAATCGACGAGTTTTCTCAGCTCCGCCGTCTGATCGGAACCGATGCCCTGGTCCAGGAGGGATCCGAACATTCCTCCGAACTCCTCCGGACTGTCGATGGCGAGACCCATCCCGAAATCCATGATGTTCCCGACTATCGAGACTCTCACCGCCGCGGCGAAACGGTCCTCCGAATCATCTATGAACTTCTCCGCGGCGGGGACGTATCTCTCCGCCGTCCTGTCCGCATCGATCTTCATGGGGAGGTACGGGTCGTCCGAACCCATCGCGGCGTATGCGGCCGAATGGACGTACGTGGCAATCTCCGCGGAGCAGATGTCCGGGGACATGAGCCTCGCATACTCCTTCACCGCGGCCTGTACCGCCCCGAACTCCCTCCCGGTGCCTGCGAGACGGGCCTGGAACAGGACCCTCTTCATAAGACATGCCGCACAGTCCGCATGGGTCTTGACGGTACCACCCCCTCAGCGGAAACGCCCGCTCATGTCCGGGCCGGGGATCAGCTTGTACAGGAGGTGCGCACGATACATCGCACCGGCGAAATAGACGAGACCGTAGAATATGATGAACACGTCCAGAAGACGGAAGAGGGCAAAGAACGGGATCAGGAACAGCATGTTGGTGAAAGGAAGGGGACTGAACGGGACGGCCTTCTTGAAGAAGGATTTGTGTCTGACGGACTCCCCCTCCATGCCGGTGGTCCCGCTGTTCGTCACGATCTCCTTCTCCGGCATGATCCTGTTGTAGATGTTGCCGCAGTCGATGATGAGCACCATGCAGGTGCCGGCGACGGCACCGGCCACGAGATAGATGACGGGGTTGATGTGGATGCCGAAGACCTCTGTACGGCCCCACGCGTAGGCGGAATAGCCGATACAGAACATCAGGAGGGGATACGTGAGACGGTGGTTGATCCCATCCAGATAATCCCCGCGGCCGGACTTCAGATTGGTATAGCGGGCCAGGGAACCGTCGGCACAGTCGAGTGCGTAAGCGATGACCCAGCATATGCCGCAGATGATGTTGAGCATATAGTTCCCGAACAGGAACCCGAACGCACTGACGAACATCAGGATGCCCCAGAACATGGTCAGCTGATTGGGCGTCACGCGGGTGTGTACCAACAGTCTCGTGAAGAGCGCTCCGAGAGGGATGTAGAGATAATTCTCGGATGCGTTGTTCGACTCGTCGTGGTTGAGCGACTCCTCGAGTCTCTGCTTGTCTATCACGGCCGTACCCTCCCCGTATCCGATTTAAGAATTGCGTCCTCCGGAAAAGGGAATCCGTACATAGACGGATTCCTCCCTTCCGCATAAGAAAAGGTACGGAGACCCGGCGGGCCGTTTCCGGTCCGCCGGAACCCGTTTTCAAAGGGTTTCTCACCTCTTCGAGTTCCTCCACCTGACGATACATCCGACGGCGACCGCTATGAGGACTGCGATACAGACCGCTATGAGCAGTTCCTCGGATATGGAGCTGTCCTCGGCGTACATAATCGCATAGACGGAGAAGTGGTCCGTCTCGAAGGTCACGCATCCGTCGG